>JBGSIS010000034.1:0-30252 GCA_041742395.1 Saccharimonadales bacterium (SeqCode) | reverse complement strand
TATGCAGGATTGGGGAATTCGGCAAACTTAGATTCTACAATCTGGACTTATGGAGATAATGCATTTGTTGAGTCTTCAACTAATTCTTTTAATACAGACTGGAGACATGTATCGGCTACATATAATGGTTCTTCTATAAGTTTGTATATCAATGGCTCCCTAGTTGGTACTCAGTCTAAGTCTGTATCTGTTAATTCAAGTTCTTCTGATTTGTACATAGGTGCTGGTTATGGAGGAAGAGAACAGGGTAGGCCTAGGTCAAGGTTTAATGGATTAATAGATGAGGTAAGGCTAAGTAATATTGTTCGACCGAGTTTTACGACAAGTCCTTATAATACCGAGCCTCAAGTGATTAATCCTGTTAATAGCGTAAGACAAAACGGAGTTTGGCATTGGGATACATTTGACGATACTGCTACATTAAACGGAGGATCTGTTCAATATAGAATTTCTAATGATAACGGCACAACTTGGCTATATTGGGATGGTATAGATTGGGCTGAATCTCAGAATCTTACCGAATCAAATACAAAGGCAGTTATAACAAATAATTTTGATACTTTTCCTGTAACTTTTAGTGGAATGAAATGGCAAGCAATACTCGACAGTGACGGCAATCAACAAGTATCATTAGACGGAATAAACGCAGAAGCAACATCTGATAGTATCGACCCGAATGCAAATCCTACAAACATACAAGCTTTTAAATCTAATGGAGGTAGTAGCTTTAATCAGAATGACTGGACCAATGGTTCTTCCCCCTACTTCACTTGGGATTCTGGTGACGATAATGAGTCTGGAATTTTGGGTTACTGTTTATATTTAGGGACCGATCAATTAGCAGATCCAATATCGACTAAGGGTCTATTAGGAACATCACCAGTAAATACTGGAGGTAACTGTCAATTTATAGTAAACGGAAGTTCAGTCGACTTGGCTACTCCTGGATATGTAAATACACCGCTAAGTAGTTCCAATGATACTTATTACTTATCTATTAGAGCTATTGATAACGCAGGCAATGTAACTACGAGTTCAGAGCAATTTGCTTTTAGGTTTGATAATTCTCCACCAAACAATCCAGGATTTATTAGTGCACCTTCTGGATTTATAAACACAAAAGAAGTGGAAATGACCTGGCCGACTTCAGGTGGTGGTGCACCATCAGACGATAATTCAGGTGTTGCAGGATTACAGTACAGAATCGGTCCAAGTGGAACTTGGTATGGAGATTCTCATTCAGGAACAGGAGATATAACCGACTTACTCACAAACGATGGAGCTTATAACACTATTAACACCCCAGATTTCTTAAACTTAATAGAAGGCATAAATACAGTTTACTTTAGAACTTGGGACCAAGCGGGTAACTATACAACAACCTATACCAATGCAACTTTGAAAATTAATACTAGCGGTGCACCAAGTGAGCCTAATAATCTCATAGTCAACCCTCCATTTAATTCTATTAATTCATTTGGATTTAACTGGGATACACCTTCAACATTCGTAGGAGATCAGAATAATATTACATATTGTTATACAGTTAATGTATTACCTTCTGAAACGACTTGCGTTTACACCGGTGCAGGGTCTACTGAACTTACTGTTGGAGCATATGCTACCCAACCAGGAAATAATACACTTTATGTAGTAGCTAGAGATGAGTCAAGTAACATTAATTATTCTAATTATGCTTCAACTGTATTTAGTGCAAACACACCATCTCCAGGTCTACCTCTAAACACAGACATCGTTGATGTATCTATAAAGAATACAAGTAATTGGCGTCTTGCTTTAACTTGGGAAACTCCTAGTTATATCGGGGGAGGAATTTCTAGTTACAAAGTATTTAGATCAACGGATAATGTCAACTTTTCTCAGGTAGGATCAAGCTCGAGTACGACATATATTGATGCAAGCCTATCTCAACAAACATACTATTACAATGTTTCAGCATGTGATAACACGAATAATTGTGGAGCTGTAGGGTCCACAGTAAGTGAATATCCTACTGGTAAATTTACTAGTCCTGCAACGATAACAAGTGGACCTAGCGTATCAAATATTACGACAAAAAGAGCAACCGTAAAATGGACTACTGACAGAAATAGCGATTCTAAAATATCAATAGGAACTCAAAGTGGACAGTATAGTCCTTCAGAAATAGGTAATTCAACGCAGACAAATGCCCACGAAATTAGCCTAGATAACCTCTCTCCTGGAACTACTTATTATCTTAAAGCTAAATGGACAGACGAGGATGGGAATACTGGCACTAGTCAAGAACAAACTTTCACGACTGCCCCAGCTCCATCTATTAAGGAAGTAGAAATAACAAACATAACATTATCTAGTGCAACAGTCTCATTTACTACTAAAGGTGCAACGAAAGCAAACCTTTACTTTGGAACAAGTGAGTCGTTTGGCGGTCTTAGAACTATAAATACATCTAGTGAAGAATCTAGATATCAAGTAGATTTGGATCAGTTAACGGATGGCTCTAAGTACTATTATATGATAAGCACGATTGACCAAGAAGGTTCAGAATATAAAGGTAATATTATTTCATTTACAACTCCTGAAAAACCAAGAATCTCAAACTTGAGATTCCAGCCTATTGAAGGTGAACCTACAAGTACGCAAAAGGTGACCTGGGACACAAATGTACCAAGCTCAAGTCAAGTTATATACTCTATAGTCAACGGATCTCCAATTGAAATTCAAGATTCAAAACTTACATCATCCCACGAAGTAATCATTAAAAACCTTCAAGACGATAGCGAGTATAGTTTAGTTGCCAGCAGTCGAGATGTATCTGGAAATACCGCTACTTCCGATAGACAAACGTTTAGAACTGCATTAGACACCAGACCTCCAAAAGTTAGTGATATAGTAGTAGAATCTTCAATCAGAGGAACGGGAAGTGATGCTAGAGGGCAAATAGTTGTTTCGTGGCGAACCGATGAGCCATCAACAAGCCAAGTTGCCTATTCAGAGGGGTCAGGAGCTGTAACGTTTAACAGTAAGTCTGCCGAAGATACTCAGCCTACAACAGAACACATAGTAATTATTTCGGATTTACCGACATCTCGTGTTTATTCGGTTATGCCAATTTCTAAAGACAGCGCAAACAATGAGGGTAACGGAGAAATTCAAACAGCAATTATAGGAAGAGCATCCGATAGTGCAATTACGATAGTATTTAATACTCTGAAAGGTATTTTCGGTTTCTAAATGAGTAATAATCTATTTATGGCGAAAAATATGAGCTTGTCATTTAATAGTGGTCAAGATACTAATATAAATGCAGTTAATAAAACAAACATCACCATTCCCGAATTAGAAATTACTATTATTTATGGTGCTTCTGGAAGTGGAAAGTCGAGTTTGTTAAACATGCTGTCAGGGCTTCAGCCGCCTACTACCGGACAATTACAGTATAAAGGTCAAAATCTATACGAATATACTAAAAATGAATTAGCATATTTTCGAGCTAAAGAACTTGGAATTGTATACCAGTCAAATTATTGGGTTAAAAGCTTGAACGTAATTGATAATGTTTCACTACCACTATTTTTTATGGGCTACACAAAACAAAAGGCAAACGAGAAAGCTATAGAAGCTCTTAAAAGAATTAATATGGAATCTTACTCAAAAAAATATCCAATTTTACTATCAGGAGGAGAGCAACAAAGAATTGCCATGGCTAGGGCAATTATTGCCGATCCGCCAGTTATAGTCGCAGATGAGCCGACAGGTAATTTGGATAGTAAAAACGGTGATATGATAATTGACTTACTGAAGCAACTAAATAAAGAAAATAAAAAGACTATAATCCTGGTTACTCATAATATGGAGTATCTGTCTATTGCTTCCAATTTATTAGAAATTCATGATGGTAACGTAAATCAAATTGGTAAAAACGAGATAGGAAAAACCGTAAAAGCAATGCTAAAAGAAACACAAGACAGGATTTCTTCTATGCTAAAGAAAGACAGCAATGAGTAGTAAAAATAAATCTGCTTCTATGAGTCCAAGATTAGTTTTTTATATTGCTAATAAAAATCTTCTTAGTAAAAGACTGAGAACTACTTTAACAACATTAGGAATCGCCGTTGGAATTGGTGCAATTTACTTTTTACTATCATTCGGACTAGGGCTTCAAAATCTAGTAACAAACGAGGTTATTGGCAGTCAATCTATTAAAACTATAGATGTATCTACTCCAAATTCTAAAATTATAAAAATAGATGATATAAATACAAAAAGAATTTCTGAGATACCTAATGTTGAAGACATCGGTAAAGCATATTATTTTCCTGGAGGTTTCAAAATAAGTAATAGCGAATCGGATAGCATAGTTTATGGTATAGATGATGGCTACGAGAAACTAACAAATTTAAATTTAGTTACAGGAAAGTTAATAGAAGATAAGCAATCAGAAAAAGTAGCAGTTATAAATTTATCAGCACTTGAATCTGTAGGTCTTGCAAAAAATCCAGGAGACATCATTGATAAAACAGTTGAAGTAACGGTACCGCTTTCAAATATTATAGATTCTAAAGAAACTTACAATGAAACATTTAAAGTTATCGGAGTGATTAATTCGGGAAGTGGAGCAGAAATTTTTATTCCTTCAAATATATTTAAAGACTTAGGAGTTGGGAATCTAACTCAATTGAAAGTAGGAGCAAATAATGTCGATAGTGTTCCTAAGATTAGATCTCAAATTGAAAGTATTGGTCTAGAGACCTCTTCTCCTGTAGATACGCTTGAAGATATTAATAGAGTATTTAGATTTTTAAACTTAATACTAGTTGGATTTGGTGGCATAGGGATGATTATTGCCATACTTGGTATGTTTAATACGCTTACAATATCTTTGATAGAAAGAACTAAAGAAATAGGATTAATGATAGCCCTGGGTGCAAGATCAGTTGATATAAAGCGAATATTTATAATTGAAGCTTTAATGCTTTCAATCGCCGGATCATTAATTGGAATTATTGGTGCTTATGTCATAGGTAGAATTGTTAACTTACTGATGAATGTAATGGCTGCAAGAAGAGGAGTTAGTGATAGCTTTGAGTTATTCTCAAACCCACCAATATTAATATTAGGAACTCTAATATTCATGGCGTTTATTGGTCTTTTAGTTGTACTTTTGCCCGCTAGAAGAGCACAACGAATAAACGCAATAGATGCACTCAGAAGAGAATAGAAGTATAGGATAAATAATTTATGGATATGTTTATCTTCTGCTGTATATCACGTCAATATTATAAGAATTATTAAATAATATATTTTGATGATATTTAAATGCATATGTTTTGTTGTTGTCTATTAAACAAATTGTTATAGTTATACGTAATGTGGTTAAAAAAATATCTGAATATTTTTTATGAGTGGTTTAGAAAGAGAAGTAAGCTAGTATTTGTAGGGCTAGTTTTTGGGTTTACAGGTTTAATATTTTTGAGTCTTTCTTTTGCCGCACAGAACTGGGTTTCATTAGAATCTGAAAATGCATTGCTTAGTGGAGCAGCCAAAGAAGCAGACACTAGTGCATCAGGAGGATACTCAATTAAATTTGGTAGTAATCAATCTCCGTCTGGGCAAGCTATGCCAACTGGCGATTTACCTTCCTGGAAACAAATATTTACTGAAGACTTTACAACTAACGTTTCTGAGGGAGGATTTCCAGGAACATCATATAATGCAAAATGGGGAGTTTACCCTGATGGTTCAAATGATACATCTGCCAACATAGAAGGGAGCAACTCTCGATATTATGCTTCTAAAGTAGTTAGCGTACGTGATGGAGTTTTGAATAAACGCCTAAGGACTGAAACAATTAACGGAGTGCCTACTCCATTAGTTGCAACACTAACTCCTCTTTTACCTGGAACACCTGCTTATAATCCTAGTGCTAATGGTGGATGGCCAGAATTAAGATATAACCCTTCTTCAATGACCTATGGTAGATATAGTGTTAGATTTAAAGCTGATCCAGTAGCTGGATTTAAAACAGCTTGGCTACTTTGGCCAGAAACCGAAAAATGGCCAGAAGATGGAGAAATAGATTTTCCTGAAGGAAATCTCAATGAAAGAATATGTGCTTTTACTCACTATCAAGACGCTACCGTGGCAGATATAAATAACGGAGTTAGACATCAAGATAGCTTATGTTCAAGTCAAAATTTTACGCAGTGGCATACAGCAACAATTGAAAGAACGCCCACATATATTCGCTATTTACTAGATGATCAAGAAATTGGTAGGTCTACAACCCGGCTACCCAATAAGAAAATGAATTGGAGAATCCAAACAGAGACTTGTTTCACTAATTGTCAACCAGCATCGTCAGCAACTGGAAATGTACAGATTGATTGGGCAACAGTATATGCATACGATCCAACTGTTACTGGTACTCCCACGCCTCCTCCTTCACCTATTCAAGCTAATATACTTAATGAAGACTTCGAAGGTCGTGGCCAAACAGCTAATAATGGAACTCTTCTAAATGCTACTAACAGTTTTGCGCAAATTAATTCATCAATTCCAGTAGCAGGGTTTTACGTCAATGACCAGAACTCATACACTGGTGCACCAAATAGTAATGTGTTACCTGCATTTGATACTTCACGCAAAGTAAGTGGGACAAAATCAGCAAAATTTAGTCTGCAATCAGTTGGAAGAAATACTGGTGGAGGCAGTTTCTATCATTACTATATTAATAATCCAAAACCAACTATACATACAAAACTATGGTGGCAATTTGATTCAAGTATGGGTATAGCAAGTGGGTACCCTGCATTAGCTACTTTTCGATCTACGTACAGTGGGCAAGGTTTAACTTACCTACGCTTCACTTCAGGACGTAACCTTCAATGGCAAAACGCAGGAGACTGGTCCACTGTTGGTGGTAGCTACCAATACCAACCTGATACTTGGTACGAAATAGATATGCAAGTTAACACAACTCAAAACCAATCAATATTGACAGTCAGAAATACAACTGGAAGTATTCTTCAACAAACAACTCACTCTATTCCTGATGTTTCCCAAATTGGTTTCTTTGAATTCGGAGCATTGCAAGGAGCATTACAGAATTACACAACACTAGGATCATTTTGGTTTGACGACGTTAAAGTAGGTGACTCACCATTATAGTAGTTGATTCTTATTCTCAAATTGTTCACCTTGTTACTAAATTGATTTATAAAGTTCAATTTTAAAGTATAATTACCTTTATGTTAAATAAATTAAACAATAATTTTTTAATATTAGCGGTAATATATTTGTTTTTGTCTATTTTTATTGTAAGGAATAATGTAGGGTTCGTTTATATCTGCGCACTCGCTCTAGTTTTAGTAACTATAGCACTTCAAAAAAAGTACCCTCAAAAAGACATAATTATTTTAGCTAAATGGATGTCGGCACTTTCAGCTATAGGAATCAGTGCCGCAGTCATATTATCAATTGAGAAAATAGAGCTTTTACTAGAACCTGGAAGGGTTGCCAGCTGTAGTATAAGTCCAATAGTTGCTTGTTCTCCTGTAATTTCAAGTGACCAAGCTAGTGCTCTAGGTTTTCCAAATTCTTTTATCGGTATTTTTGGATTTACGGCTGTATTTACAGCATCTGCAACCTTACTAGCCGGTGCATACAAATTAAGTAAAAATTGGTGGAGGACTCTTCTGAGTGGAATAACCATTGGGGCTATATTTTGTGTCTGGCTATTTTATGAAGGTGTCTTCAATATAGGTAAGCTTTGCTTGTACTGCTTATTAGTATGGCTTGTCACTTTTGCATTATTATGGCTAGTAACCGCGTATTGTATTAAAAATAAGTACATAGATTTTGGAAAAAACCTCAACAATATCTTGAGCCACAAGGTTGAACTAATAGCCGGTACTTATACTTTGATTTTCATTTTGATTATTTATAGATGGTCAGACTACTGGTTTAGTTTAATATAGTTAACCTACTTATACATTAAATTATATATGATTGTTACCTATCTTGAACTGCTGTGATTATGTATCATAGTAAAATGATAATACTTATTCATTCCTCTAAGTCCATGAAATTTCCACAATCACTTTCTGGAGATGAACCGCAGACTCCGCTACTTATAGATAAAGCTAAAATTCTCAACAATCAACTCAAAAAACTAGACAAACACCAAATAATGAAATTAATGAAAGTTTCCGATAAAATTGCCATAAATACATTAGAGATTATTCGCTCATGGACTTCATTAACTGAACATAATACACCAGCAGTAGAATCATTTATCGGCGATATATATAGTGGCTTACAGGCAAATAAGTGGTCCAATAAAGACAAGGAATTTGCAAATGTACACCTTCGAATCCTTTCTGGTCTATATGGAATTCTTAGACCCTATGACAGTATTAAACCTTACAGACTAGAAATGGGATATAAACTTATATTCGATAATTATAATAATCTTTACGATTTTTGGGGAAGCTCAATCGTAGAAACTATCAGTACTAGTGAGATAATTATCAACCTAGCAGCTGAAGAGTACAGTAAGACTATAACTAAATTTATAAACAAAAATAGAATTGTTACTCCAAAGTTTTTGACCATAAACAAGAAAACCGGAAATGCTACTTTTGTAGTAGTTCACGCTAAAATTGCAAGAGGAGCATTTGCAAATTGGTTAATTACTAACAGAATAAAAGACGTCAGAGAACTAATAAATTTTAAAGATTTGGGTTACGAATTTGATGAATCAATTAGTACAGACAACATTCCAGTTTTTGTAAGCAAAGATTTTGGAGGTATTGGTATGAGTGTAAGACTTAATAATCAGTAATTTAATATAGCGTTTAATCCAGAATAAAAGTAAGAAAAATGTTATTAAACTACTACGGTATGATCATTTCTCAGAAACGAGCCTGAAATGATACAATTAAATGGTGTTACAGAGTACAGTTGAAAAAGCAGAAAAGGTAGTATATTTTGTTCGTCACGGGCAGAGTGAAGACAATATATCACCCGTCTTTCAATCAACTGAAACAAATCTTAGTGAGAGAGGCAAAGAGCAAGCAGACTACATTGCAAAGAGAATTTCAAAACTATCCTTCGATAAACTAGTCTCAAGTCCTCTTAACAGAGCACGCCAAACAGCAGAAAAAATCTCGAAACTAACTGGCAAGGAAATAGAATTTTCGGATATATTTGTAGAAAGAATTAAACCAACATCCATTAATGGCAAGCCCCACACTGACCAAGAATCAGTCAAGAAATGGCGTTTATGGGAGGAAAGCATCACTAACCGCGGTCAAAAAGTTGAAGACGGTGAAAACTATAGCGAATTACTTGATCGTGCAAAAAATGCCCTAGATTACCTGCATGGTCTGCAGGAAAGGGAAATAGTAGCTGTAACCCACGGCTATTTTTTAAGAACAATTGTTGCATTAGTGCTAATGGGTGAGTCAATTTCTCCGGAAACCTTTTCTCAGTTTCAAAAAGTTGCCCATACTGAGAATACTGGCTTAACTGCCCTAACTTATGAAGGCGGCTTCGAACAAGAGCCCTGTTGGCGACTATGGGTCTACAACGACCATGCTCACTTAGCTGAATAGCATTTAATTAGCATAAGTAGTATTATTAATGTAATTATTTAACGTCTCTCATTAGAATGAGTGATACAAGGTGATGGATAATAATACAGAAAATCAATTATCGGTTGTTCAGTTAGACCAATCCGATAATATCGATAGACTTAACCAGATCTATAGTACTATAGGCAAAATTTCTTTGGCCCCTTTTGGTCATGGTCATTCTCATGGAAGTGGCTCCCAGGTAGATAAAAATCCAACCGAAACCGAAATAAAAAGTCAAAAATCATTTCTTGAAAAAATTAGACACATAAACCCAGCGTTCTTTGGATTAGCGCTTGTATTTGTCAGCTGTTTAGTGATGGGTAGTTTGATGTATTTTGAAACGCATGCGCTGCCAAATACCTACCTAGCTGACACTAATGTTTCATTATGGTCAAAAGAAAAGATTGCAAATTATACAAAAGATAAAGCAAATGAGTTTAGAATCGTAATTGTCGACAAGGATAAAAAAGAAGATCTTAATCTAAATGATCTAGGAATAAGCCTAGATCATAAAGAAAGCGCTAATCAGATATTTAATAAGCAGAGTGACAGTCCCATAAATAAATTAACTTTCTGGAAAAAGAATAATTATTTATTTTTATCCTCGCTTGATGAAGATAAAATCAATAACTATATTCAGGCAAAGAAAATAGTTAAACAAGCTGGCCAAAATGCAGCACTAACCATCGATAATGGACAAATCACGATTCAATCTGAAATTAATCAAATAGATGTTTCATTAAATGATCCAATAAACAGAGTCAAAGAATCTGCCAGTAAGGCTACGCCTTTATCTCTTGCAATCGAAGAAGTATCAACAACACCAAAAATTACATCAAAGCAGCTCGAACCTCTTAAAGGCTATGTAGAACAAATTATAAAAACTAATATCACTCTAAAGCTAAACGATAAAACAATATATACGACAAGTAACCAAAGAGCAAGTTGGATAACTATTAGCCCGGAATCGACTAACGAGGGTTCCATTCAATTCGATCCTATAAAAATCAATAGTTTTATTGAAGGCGTAATAACTCCTTATGTTAAGCCACCGAGACCTAGAGTGATTTATGAACAGCCAGACGGCAGTATTAAAGAGCTAGTTCAAGGCGAAGATGGAATTAATATTCAAGGTAAAGAAGATGTTGTAAATAATATAAAGAACGCTTTAGATACCAAGAAAGATACAATAATTAATGTACCAGTTTCCTATAGCGAGCGCTCTACCATTAAAGCTGGTAATTACGATAAGTGGTTGCAGATAGATCTAACAAATAAAAGGCTTTATGCATATGCGGGTGGTGAACTGGTTAATGAATTCTTAGTTTCCGCAGGCGCCCCAGCCACACCAACCGTAGTAGGGGAATATAAAATTAAGTCCAAAATACGTGTTCAAACAATGAGAGGTCTAAATGCAGACGGATCAAAATATATACAACCTAATGTAGAATACGTAAACTACTTTTACCAAGATTACGCAATTCATGGTAACTACTGGAGACCTGATAGTGTTTTCGGAAACGTTAATACTTCACATGGTTGCGTTGGACTGCGAAATAACGATGCAAAATGGGTTTATGACTGGGCTGGCATTGGAACAACAGTAATAACGCATTACTAATTTTATATTTATACATTAGTTGCTATAGTTAGTATAGTTACTTATAAAAAGGATATTAAATGAAATCAAAGTATGCAGTTGAAGCAAAGAATCTAAAAAAATCTTACGGAGACAATCAAGTACTAAAAGGAATAGATATCAAAGTCGAGAGAGGCTCTATGTTAGCATTACTCGGGCCAAATGGGGCAGGTAAGACTACTACTGTCAGAATTTTAAGTACCCTATTAAACTATGACCGTGGGAGTGTTAAGGTCGAGGGATATGATGTTAAAGAGAGCCCTGATATGGTCAGGAAGTCTATCGGACTCACAGGTCAGTCAGCGGCAGTTGACGAACTTCTTACTGGAAGAGAGAACTTAATAATGATGGGACGCTTATACCGACTAACTAAGAATAGCGCCAAAGAAAGAGCGGAAGAACTACTAGAAGAGTTTGACCTAGTTGAAGCAGCTAACAGACCAGCCAAAACGTACTCAGGCGGTATGAGAAGAAGACTGGATTTAGCTGTTAGCCTAATTGCTGTACCACCTGTAATTTTTCTTGATGAGCCAACAACTGGTCTTGACCCTAGATCTAGACAAACAATGTGGGGAATAATCAAAGGGTTGGTGGACAAAGGAACAACTATTCTACTTACTACACAGTATCTTGAAGAGGCTGACCAACTTGCCGACAAGATAGTTGTTATTGACGGCGGAAAAGTTATAGCAGAAGGAACTGCAAGTGAATTAAAAAGTAAGGTCGGCAAAGACAGGCTAGAACTTGTATTCGCAAATACAAACGCATACAAAAAAGCCGAAAAAGTTCTCGGTAAAGATGTCGTTAATAAAGACGATAAAGAACTGTCATTAAGTATAATTATGCAAAATACAAACAAAGACGTAAGACGTGCTCTAGACAATCTTGAGTCCAGCAAGATTAATATTATGTCTATGAATATTCACAAACCAACGCTTGATGACGTATTTTTAACTGTAACAGGTAAACAAAAGAAAACTACCCAGGAGGAGGAATAGATGGCAACCGTATTAGAATTTGATAAAAAACCCAGATTTTTTCAATCAATAACAGATTCTCTAGTTATGATTAAGCGAAGCTCAACCCACATAATTAGAAACACAGACCAGTTACTAGGTGCGTTTTTCCAGCCTATTATGTTCCTTGTATTATTTTCTGCCGTTTTTGGCGGGGCTATATCATTAGCACTACCAGAAGGTGTCACATACTTGAGTTTTCTGATGGCTGGAATAATTGTTCAAACTGTAGCATTTGGATCCACAACCACAGCCTTAGCTATCACTAACGATCTTCAAAAAGGTATTGTTGATAGGTTCAGATCACTGCCTATGAGTAACATAGCGGTATTGAATGGTCATGTTGTGTCAGACCTATTCAGAAATACAATTTCAACAGTTGTTATGATTTTAGTTGGCCTTTTACTTGGCTTTAGAAGTAGCGCCAGTTTTGTCGACTGGTTGGCTATAGCAGGAATATTAATACTGTTTACTTTAGCTTTCTCATGGCTTATGGCGATAATGGGAGTTCTAGCAAAAAGCGTCGAAGGAGTACAATGGCTGTCCTTTATTATTATATTTCCTCTGACATTTGCCAGTAGCGCCTTTGTGCCAACTGATGGTATGAATGAATATCTGCAGGTATTTGCTGAGAACCAGCCAATAACACAAGTAATTGAAGCCGTAAGAGCATTAATGCTTGGTACCCCAATAGGAAACCATGGTTGGTTAGCAATATTTTGGAGTTTAATTATTCTTATAATATCGGTGCCTGTAGCAACAATATTATTTAAAAAGAAAACTACTAGTTAACGAATACTATTTCTTTTTTGAAGTTTTCTTTGGCTTTTCTGCATCAATTAGGAATAATTCGTCGTAAGTAGCAGATGAATCCCAGTACTCTTGCGCCATTTTCATTTGTTCTCCCAATATTCTGACCTGAGTAATACTAGAAGAAATTCCAATTGTTAGCCATAGAACGTAAAGACCAACGTTGTTTCTGATTGTCTGATAAACTACACCATTTGAAAAGTCACCGAAGCTTGCACCATTGAATACAAGTAGTAGTCCGTATATTATCATCGAAGATCCAAAGAATGATGAGGCAACTACTAGTAACATCATTGGTAGACTGCCAAAAATTGCAAATAAAGCAAATACTGCACCTAGTGCCGTACCTGCAATAACAACTAACCAGCTCCAATCCATATTAAATACACTTAAGATAGCTGCAGCCAAAGAAAAACCTAATCCAGCAAACGCCAATACTACCGCAAAGGAATAGAAGAAGTATGCTAAAAGCGCAAATAGAATTGCAACAAAGAATCCAACTATCCAACTAAATAACGTACTTAAAAATCCATCTCCTGTTATTGCTGTAACCAAACCGGCTCCAGATGAAAATCCTACAAAAAAACCTACAATCGGAAACAGTATTCTAATTAAATTTCCACCCTGAAACGCAAAAAGTCCTCCGACTAATATGGCAAATATACCAACTAATATTTCTCCAACACCCATAACATTCTCCTTTTTATATACTATAAATATAATGCTTAATCCGAATTGTTACAATAAAGTAAATTTATCATTATTGTGTTAGAATATAGTAAATAATTAAATATATGTCTAGAAAAAATAAAAAGTCTAAATGGTTTATACAGGTAAGGGGAAGTTATCTGCCCAATGGTTTAATTGGAACATCGATTTACCTACTTTATGTAACCTATTTAGTGATTCTGATGTTCGCCTGGTATAAAGAAAGTTTCAGTCTGTGGAGTCTAGTTAGTTTTGTTATTCCTTTATCGGTTGGATCTGCAATAATTACACAATATATAGCTTCAAAACATTCTTAGAAGTCTAATTTCAAAATATTCCACTCGTCTTCGTATTTTTGAACGTTGAACTTTCTTTTTAATCCAGCATAGTTCATGTATCGAATCTTTCCGAAAACTGGTCTTTCAAACCAAGGTCTATCGTGAATTCCACAAATAGACCACATAATTCCAGTGTAACCATTTGGATCACCGCCATCAATTGAATATTTATCATTTAGATATATTGCGGTTTTAATAGCTTCTTCTGGAGACTGACTCCATTCAAGAATTTTTTTAGCCCAGTACATTCTCATATAACCATGCATTTTGCCAACGGTTGTCATTTGATTTTGAGCTGCATTCCATGCTGGATCGTGTGTCTTACTATTTTCTAATTCATCGGTAGTATATACAAATTCTTTTTGGTCTTTTTTATGGTCATCTAAACTTTCGCGAGCCCACGGTTTTGCTCCATTAAAATTATCGTAGTTGTGATTGTATAAACAATAATTTTCAGATAACTCTTTTCTGACGATTAATTCTTCTAAAAAAGACGCCGCACTTACCATAATGTCAGAGTAACCATTCTCTTCAGTAACTTTGTTTCGTCCAAATAATGAAGAGGGATCATCCACTATACTAATTATCTCCAAAGCAATTCTAAGCGAAGATATAAAGCCGTAGTGTAAGTACGGACTAAGATTACTTTGAGCTTGTAGCTCTGGATTATTTCTATTAAGTGAGTAACTAGTAAGGTTATTGTTTATAAATTCATTAAGTTGCTCATGGGCAGCCTGTTCGCCGGCGTTTATGCCAATATTAATTCCTGATGATTTGAGATGCCTGGTATGCACTAATGCATTTGTAAGTTTAAAGTTACCTTCGATATTGGATGAATAAGGATGAACTACAGCTTGTTCCGGTTCAATAAGCCATTTTTCCAAGTGCTTATATATTTTTGGTCTGAATGTATATGCAGCAAATTCTTCTTTGTCACTAGCAACCCAAGCTGGAATAATATTATGATTATCGACTAGGCTTACTCTACAACTAATGTTTTTTGCAAAATTGTTTTGAAGCTTACGAGGGCCTCTTAAAGGGTTAAAGTCAAAGATAACTTCTTTTGGATGGAATTTTTTAATTTCATCTACTAAATCATTTGAGTCAGAAGCTTGGATCATTATAAAAGTAAAATTTGATTCTTCACAAGAACGATTAAAACTATCAAGACCTTTTAGTAAAAACTCATAGTGTTCTTTTGAGCGAAAGCCAGAACTACTAAGTAAGTTAAAGATTACTAGCAAGGGTAGTTTGGACTTGATTGCAGACTTTTGGGCAATTACTAAGCCGTGATTATCGCGAACACGAATATCTCTACTGACCACATAAATAACACACTCTCCATTAGTCTGTGACTTGGTATTTAGAAATAATTGTCTTGACTCCATTGATTAATAATACAATTAAGATTAAATATAACTAAATGTCATGTCATAATACTACTCATGCTTGGAAATATAAAAATATCTGTTCCGATTTTTAGTACGCTTAAAAACTACCGTCGATCTTGGCTGAGAAGTGATGTCATTGCAGGCGTAACCGTAGCAGCAGTTGCTGTACCCCAAGCTATGGCCTATGCACAATTAGCTGGATTACCATTATCAATTGGATTATATACTGCTCTGGTATCGATGCTTGTATTTGCATTGTTCACAACTTCACGGTTAGCAATTGTAGGACCCGATGCAGCGATGGCCGCATTAACTGCATCAACTATAATCCCCCTAGCAAATAGCAATCTTGAGAGATATATTTCTTTAGTTTCTGTTCTAGCTATTCTAATAGGCCTAGTTTGTCTAATTGCTGTTTTTGCTAGACTAGGTGTGCTTGCTGAATTAATATCAAGACCTATATTACTCGGCTATATGGCTGGATTAGCCTTAGCAGTAATAGCCTCCCAGGCTCCCAAGCTTTTTGGAATAATTGTTCCGCCTCAAGGAAATTTCTTTACTACAATATGGTATATAATTTCTCATCTAAATTTTATTAGTTGGCCAACATTTATGTTGAGTTTGTTCTTCTTAGCGATCGCTATATTATTGCAAAAATACGTATCAAAAATTCCCACTGCTTTGGTAATTTTATTTTTAGCAATAATTATTTCTGCGGCATTTAATCTCCAAGATAAAGGGATTGCTGTAATCGGAGATGTACCTACTGGATTACCGATGCCTAACTGGCCGACAATTACTGTGATTGATTTTCAAAGCTTAGTCGTACCAGCTCTGATGATTGCTCTTGTAAGTTATGCAAATACCATTGCAACTGCTAGATCATTCGCAAATCGAAAAGATCACGACATAGAAGCACCACAAGAGTTTTTTGGACTTGGAATTGCAAACGTTAGTTCTGGAATTTTTGGTGGTATGCCAGTTGCAGCAAGTGGCGCTAGAACAGCAATAAATAGAGAGAGTCGAGCAAAATCTCAAGTATCGCAATTATTTGGAGCTGCTACAATCGGAATTGTATTATTATTTTTAGCGCCAATTCTAAATTACCTACCACTAGCAGCATTAGCAATTATTGTAATAATGGCAGTACTAAAGCTGTTTAATTTCAAAGAACTAAGGTCTATATCCCATGCATGGGAATCGGAAGCAATTCTGGCAATAATCACATTAGTCGGTGTAACTATATTAGGAATATTTCAGGGATTAATATTGGCAGTGCTTCTAGCAGTAATGAATCTAGTAAGAAGAAGTGCAATTCCAAAATTTGCTGTGTTAGGCCAAGCTGAGGATGGCTCTTTAAGAGATATGAGTCGACCGCCAAAAACAAAACCAGTTGAAGGAATGATTATTTTTAGATTTGACGCTCCATTATATTTTGTAAATGCAAACTTTTTTAAAGACACTGTCTATAGACTAATAAACGAAAGGGAAGATATAAAATGGTTCTTATGGGACGCTGAAACTATAACAGAACTAGATTCTACGGCAGGAGATATGTTATTAAATCTCATTAGAGACCTTAAAGCGAGAAATGTTACTTTTGCAATTGCAAGAATGAAAGGACCAATTAGAAAAACCGTCAATAAATCTCATAGACTATCTTATACATTTTCAAATATTCCTCATTTTACTAGTATGGGTGATGCAATAGAACAATATAATCAAGAAAATATGAAGCATAAATCCGACAAACCGACTTTGAATAAATCTCAATAAAGCATTAGTATAAATATAGATCATGAAACCGAATGAACAAGACCCACAATATAATAATTATCAGCCCAATATAATTACTCCTAAATTATACAACAATGAGAGTGTAGACAATCTTAATCAAACCACCCAACCGATTACTCAGGTAACAAGCCAACCAAACGCCTTAATAGATAGTGTTGAAAAAATGCCCAATCCGCTGAATTCCAATAAAACTGAACTTAGCAACCAACAGTCAAATCCAAGCACATTCAAACAACAACAAAACACAACTACTAAAGAAGAAACACCTATTTTATTTTCAGTTAAGCAGCAACCTGAAGTGATTAATGTCCCAGAAATAGACTTAGAAGAAAAAATAACAAATAAGGCACTATTATTTTCTTTTATTCTACCGCCTTTTGGGCTGTATTTTGGCATAAAAGCAAGACAGAAAAGTAAGAGTCTAGGTAATATAAACAGTAATGCAATACTAGCAATAATACTTTCCATTACTTTCAGCATATTATGGATAGTATTAGTTTATGTTCTTTTTGGGTCAGGAAATAGTTCTTTTGATGTCTGTAATGACTTAGGAGAAGGTACTCATAAGGTAAAAAATGTAACTTATGTATGTCAGTAAATATTAATCTAGATTTTGTTATTTATTCATAAGCAATTATTATATACATATAGTTATAAATAGGGGTAAAGTATGGAAGATAATAATTCTAATGGTGAAAAAGACGACTTAAAAACAGTAAGTTCTAATTCTGAAGACATAAATCATAGCGAAGCAAACGATGGGACCAGCCCAGGTTCAATAGACAAAACAGATGATTTAAAGCCAATAAGTAACGAAAATAATAATTCGCAAATACCTAGCAATGACAGTTCGAATAGCCAACCGGATAATACTAATCAAGCACCTTCAAACCCAATTCAACAGCCTGAAGCTACAAATACCAATACTCCAGTAAATTCATCCATAAAGCCAGTTGATCCTGGACAAACCTTAGGTATTTTATCGCTAGTCTTTGCATTTTTGCTTCCATTAGTAGGATTAGTACTTGGTATTATTGGTCATTCAAAAAGCAAGAAAGCTGGTTATAAGAATGGGCTTTCCATTGCAGGAATCGTTATTTCAATAGTTAACATTGTTGTTTTTGTTCTTTTTTTCATGGCATTTCTTGGACTAGGCTTTTGGGCAGTCAACGAATCTAGAAAAATTTGCGATCAATATGGACCTGGCGAACATTTCGTAAATGGAACGTCATATGATTGTGGCACTGGAAGCATAGATATAAATTCTGATTCTATTAATAATGATCTAGATAATTCTAGCCCAGTATTTCAGGAACAGTAGTTACGGTAATGGAGTATGTTAACTTATCAAATGAAAACGCAATTGGAGTAGAGATCATTCGAGATTTCGTAGCCGAAGATGAACTCATTAAAGTCAATGAAGAGATAAGCAGCCCAAATAAAGTAGAGTGGCTAAACGCTCACGAAGTATATACAAACAAAAGAGGTTTAGAAATTATCCAAAATCATGATACTTTTGCATTGAAGTTACATAATGCAGATAATACTCTTCTCGAAAATCTTCCACTTACTAAAAGTTTATACCAACGAACTGAGGGCTTTATTAGGGGACTCAATAAATTCTTTCCAACCCTATATGGCTGGACAGCTGATGAGCTTACGCTACATCTATACGATAATAAAGAAATTGGCCTAAGTCGACATAGAGACAACACTAGATTTATAGGACTAATTGCCATCATTAGCTTGGACGGTATTTGTGACTTGTCTGTAAGACATAATAATGAAGATATCGACTACCAAGTAACTCCTGGAGATTTAACTTTACTTAGAGCTACAGACTTAATTGATTCAGATAATGAAATAAGACCCGAGCATAGTGTAGTAAACCTACAAACTACTACAAGGCTTTCAATGATGCTAAGAGCAAATTCCAAACCAGACGAAATAGTTCCAGGATTTAAGTTCAATAACTGGTCTCCTGAACAGATTAGCAACTAATTAATGATTCATGAGCAGCTACATCATGCACCCTCAGATAGGCTGCGCCACATTTTAATGCAATCCTGCCGGCTTCAAGGTTTACGCTAGTATCCATTCTATTTTCACCTAAGAATCGCTTTCTGGAGTAACCAATCATTACTTCATATTCAGGAAACAGTTTTGCAAATTCTAAAAGTTGCCAATTAACTTCAGGAGTTTTACCAAATCCAATTCCTGGATCAGCTATTATATTGTCTTGTCTAACGCCCCTTACTAAAAGTTCATCAATTTTGTCATTTAACTCTTCCTCTACTTGTTCAACACTATCAATTGGCTTTTCTTTATGGGCTTCTTGTATAGATTCACTCTGTTTAGGTAAATGACTTACAATCACTCTGTTTTGCGATATTACTGCCTGTTCTATCATTCCTGGGTTACTGAATCCAGTTACATCGTTAATTATAAAATTTCCAAGCTTTTTACTTGCCCAATTAATGGTTTCCGGGTGATAAGAGTCAAGCGATATATTCCATTTATTAGCAACCCCGTGATTTATTATTTCTTCAAGTCTTCCTATTTCTTCAACGAACTCTAAAGGAGTAGCCCCAGGTCTTGTGCTCTCTGCGCCAATGTCAATAATACTGGCACCGTCTTTATACATTTGATCAGCACTAGAAATTGCCATTTCAAAACTATTGTTAACGCCACCATCACTAAAACTGTCTGGTGTAATATTTAATATTCCAACTAACTTGACCATTGTTTAATTATACACGTCAAATATATTTTACTTGTCGTATAATAATGCTATGGCGATAAATCCAAAATGTGACATGTGCAGTAAAGAGCTTAGTGATTATGGAGCAATACTTTTAAGTCCACCCGATGACGACAATAAGGTTGTCAAATATCACATTTGCAAGAGCTGTTACTTAGTTTTGTCAAAGAATATCAAATAATAATATAATTAACCTATGATCGGGAATTACAAAAAAGCTGCTCAGGCTGGAATAATAAAATCTTGCTTAAGATACATTGAAGATCCTAATAGGAGTATTGTATCTAGAGCATTTTTAGCAATGACGCCTCTCCTGATTGTCTGGGTATTATCACCCCTTGACCTAGTCCCAGAGTTTATCCTAGGTCCAATTGGCTTAACAGACGATGTCCTTATAATGATAGGTTTATTTTTGATTATTAGACTAGCCAATAGATTCTACAAAGATAAACGTTATACTTTATCTGAAAATAATAAACAATCAGACTGATTTACAAACACTAAAAACCTTTAACTTAATATATACTAGTAGTTATAAATAAGGAGATGATATGGGTTTCGGACCAGTGTTTATTTTTATACTAGGCTTGGCAGTATGGATTGCTTTAGTTTATTTTGGAGTTCAATACTATAAAAAGAGTAAAAATAAATCAGCTCAAGATATTGCTGATGAGAAAGCTGCTGAATCAGCACTAGACAAAGAAGAACATCAAAAATAGATGATAAGTTTTACAGATAGGCTAAATAAAGCAATTGAGGTTGCAGCTTACTGCCACGAAAAACAAAACCAACATCGCAAAGGTACTGATTTACCATATATAGTTCATCCTTTTAGTGTAATGCTGATATCCTCACAAGTAACCAATAATGAAGATATTTTAATAGCCTGCTTACTGCACGACATCCTTGAAGATGTGGACACAAAAATATATAGCAAAGAAATTATGATAAAAGATTTTGGCAAGAAAGTTACCGAAATAGTTATTGATGTTACAAAAAACCCAAAATTATCTGACTGGCATGAAGTTTCCAATGACTACATAAACCATTTGAATAACTCCGCTTGTGATGAAGCAATAATTGTAAGCGCATCTGATAAAATACATAACCTTAGATCAACAATTAGTGACTATAAAACAAAAGGCGATATTTTATGGCAAATATTCAAAACAAAAAGTCGAGACGATCAAATATGGTTCTATCAATCAATTATAAAAGTACTAATAAACAGAAAAGCTCCTCAACCATTAATTAGTAGTCTTGACTCAAACCTTGCCGAACTAATAAAAATTACAACTATATAATTTTGCATTATTAGCGATATTTTTTTATTATTGTTTTTATGGAAAAAAGATTTTACGGTGGCAACTCTTTAAGATTTTTCAGAGAAGTTAGTGAATGTAATGTTTGGCTGAACAATAATTACAATGTTCTAAAGCAAAATAAACTAGCTAGTGGCTTTAGATTACCAAAAAAAAGTGCAAAGTTAGATGTTCTGACTAACATCGAACTTGATAAACTTTATATCCATAGTCAAGATGAAATACGTGCTAACAAATCAAAAATAACAAAACTTCTTGGCAAACAAGCAAATGAAAATGTTGTAACTAAAGTACTTGGAATAACTAATGAAGAAATTGAAGACGTCGGTCAACATACAGGTGAAATTATCCCTAAAAAAGTAATAATCGCTCATATTGACCCACCTTACGATCTTCAAGAAGAGAGAAACCTTATTATTGACTCTTTACCATGGACCCAGGGAACATTTTTAGACTCAGATTACCCTGGAATTGTTATTGGTAGCTTTAGGTCAATGGTACCAAACATTCTAATATCTAAAGCAGCAGAATCGCTAGACTCAAATAAGCCTGAACTAATAACACTAGGCGGACTAATGATCAAGTCCCGTGGCGAAAACTAGTATATTTAACTCACTAATAAAAATAGCCCTGTAATCAAGGGCTATTTTTATTAGAATATGTTTACTTACTCTAATTTATCTTTTGCTTCTGCACCATGAGCAACAAGTGCATAAATAACTAATACGCTGATAGTTACCATGACAATTGACCATATTGGATAAACTGGAATAAATGCAAAGTTCGCGACTGCCGCAAATAGACCGAGAATTATTCCAACAACACGACCCCACATTTTACCCGAAAGTACAGCAAGACCTCCCATTAGAATAATTACACCTGCAATTAAATGGACCCAGCCCCATGTTGTAACGTTAAGAATCCAAACATTCTTTTCGCCAACTAAGTAGAGGTCGTCCTTAAACAACGCTACAAGACCTTCAATCGATTGAAGCATTCCTGCTAAAATCATCATTAAACCACCAAAGTATACCCAGCCTACCCATCCACTAACATCACTTGGATTAGTATTTTTTGCCATATGACTCTCCTTGTTATTATTACCTACATTTATTACTATGCGCTTTTTTAGTAGAATGTCAATTACAATGTTTGACACATGAAGTATTTAGTTGTACTTTAAAGTTATAACTTAGGAGTCAGTCATGAAAGAAATATCAAACTTGTGGTGGGTGAATATCGTAAGAGGCATTGCAGCCATAGTATTTGGAATTATGATGTTAGTTTGGCCATATTATTCAATATTCATTGTTGCGATGCTGTTTGCATCTTTACTTTTAGTATTTGGAATAAGCGACATAGTAACAGGATTCATAGCAATTTCTAAAGGTGGCATATCATTTGCAGGTAGAATACTGCTTGGTATTTTACAGGCCGGAACAGCTGCGTATTTATTCTACAAAGCCGGAAGCGGACTAACTCTTAAACTGATCGGTCTTTTGGTAGCTGTAAACTTAATTGTTATTGCAATAGTGAATATTTCAATTGCATTCATGGATAAGGAAGATTCAGCAGGATATCGTTGGATGGTGGGAATTACAGGAGTTCTTTCTTTTCTAATTGGTGTAGTCGTTGCCGAAAATCCAGCCGTGGCAGCAGCTTCTCTTATATGGGTATTTGGAGTATTTGGACTTTTTTACGGTCCTCTAGAAATTGCCAGTGGAGTGATGTTAAAAAGAATTAACGACGAAAATAAATAAAACTGTTCTCAATAAATTATTTATATTGGTGCTATAATTAAGGTGTAATAAGGAGGTATAAATGAGAGGACCAATTGACTACATAATTGTAGGATTTGAAGGAAACAAATTTGATGGAAGCATTCTAAAAGCTTTAAGTGAATCTATTGATAAAGGAATAATAAGCTTAATTGATTTAGCGCTAGTCATGCGCGACGATGAAGATAATGTTTCGGTAATTAGTGTTGCTGATCTTGGTGACGAATATGCGGTAGAGTTTGTTCAACATTATAAAACTGGAGATTCAATTGTAGGCGAGGACGACATTAAAGAAGTTGCCGATCTTATAGAAAAGAATTGTTCAGCTGGACTTCTAGTCATCGAACATCTATGGGCAAAGCCACTAAAAGAAGCGATTATTAATGCAAACGGTGTTTTACTTGCTGAGGGAAGAATTCATCCAGAAGCAACAGCAGAATTAAACTAAATTAGGGAGGACATATAATGCCAGGATTACTTAGAGGAGTAGCAAGAACTGCAGTAGTTGCAGGAACAGCAACTCACGTTTCAAACAATGTAAGTAGAAGACAAGCAAACAAGTGGGCATCTAAAGAAGCTGAACAGGCACCACAACAACAAGCTGCTCCAGCATCTTCACAAGACGATGTGTATATAGAGCTACAAAAACTAGGGCAACTTAAAAATGATGGAATTCTTACTCAAGAAGAATTTGACGCAAAAAAGCGACAACTTCTAGGTCTTTAATAATATTTCTTATTTAAAAAAACACCTCATAATGAGGTGTTTTTTATTTACTACTAATAAAGTAATTAAGGAATAAGAACTGAGTTAATTACATGTACTAGACCATTGCTAGCTGGTGTGTTAACTGACTTAATTCCTGCTTTAAATACTTCATGTCTAGTTAGATTCTGGCCAAGCAAAGTTGGGTAAGACCTAGATGAGACTACCGAAATTGCACCTCGTCTACCAGGAGTTACGTGGTACAGCAATATGTTAGTAAGCTGCGTTTTGTCCATTGTGTTAACAGCATTTACTGCAGCTGCCTCATTTGCAACGCCCAAAGTTTTAACAAATGCTTTATCAGTAGGAGCAAACACAGTTAGTTGATTGCTGCCACTTAGGGCATCAACTAGTCCTGCACGAACAACTGCAGCTTGCAAAACGTCAAACTCTCCATCGTTTCTTAAGACTATATCAACTATTGTTTCTTTGGATTTTTGAGAATAACCATACTTATTACCATATGCTTCAGCTTTTGAAGTTGGCAAAGCAGCAATAGCTACCAAGCTCATGGTCATTGCTAGACCTATAAGAGTAGATTTAATTATATTTGATTTTGTCATGTACACCTCCTTTTAATTAATCTGCATAATTACAGATTCAAATATAATTATGCCTATATAGTGGTTAAGATTTTGTAAAGATGTATTTACGTTCATTTTTAAAGATATTGTAAATTTCGTTATTCTAAGTGATAATATATCTAGCATTTAAAAAACAAATAATGCAAACAAAAATAAAAAAAATAAAAATTCTTCTACTTCTCATATTGTTATTACCAATATATTTTTTTCATGGAAATAAACCAACAAAAACAACCGAAAATCCTATCGAAGAATCAAAAAACTTTGTCAGTTCAGATATTTTAGTAAGCGATTCAGATAATTCCGATAACCAAAAAAACAGTAATAGCTTAAGATCAACTCCAGAAAATATAAGTCAAGTTAATTTATCACCCAGACAACAAGAAATTTCTAAATTAGTTAATAAAGAAATCGAATATAGAATCTTAACAATGAATGATCCACTAAGCGCAAACTCTTGGCATCTAAACAAAATAAAGACAGCAGAGACATGGGCTGAAGCAAACTCGACAAATACCAGTACAGTTGCAGTTATCGATAGTGGATTTGCCTTAGATCATGAAGACTTGACTAATAAATGGGCAGTAAACGAACAAGAAAGTGGCAATACTAATGAAAACGATAATTGTTGGACTGGCACTCCTGAACCTAAAAGATCAAATAACTGTGATGATGACAGTAATGGCTACGTTGACGACTGGAAGGGATGGGATTTTTACTATGTAGATAATTTACCGAATGCCGGTAGCAATAATCCGCAAGGTAATGGAGCAGCACACGGCACAGAAGTATCTGGACTGGTTGGCGCGGAATCAAATAATAACATCGGGATAGCCTCTATTGGATATACAAATAAAATCATGCCTCTTCAGGTAATGAACGATGATGGCATAGGTTATACTAGCGACATAATTAGTGCTATATATTATGCTGTGGACAATGGTGCTGACGTAATAAATATGAGTCTAGGTAGTGCTTACAGCGATGATGCAATGAAAAACGCATTAAACTATGCTAGTGAAAATAATGTAATAATCGTAGCTGCAGCAGGCAACTGTGGGGATTCACCAACTGACGGAATCTGTGAATATATTGATCAAGGAACTATCACCTATCCAGCAAGGTATAACAATGTAATAGCTGTTGGTTCGGTCGATCAAAACAATCAAAAATCAAGTTTTAGTAGCTTTGGATCTGAGCTCGACATTGTTGCTCCAGGAGAGGGAAATATTGAAAGCACGTCTTGGGCTAGTGGAAATCAAACTTCAGCTTACAAAAGCAATCTTTATGGTACATCATTTTCAAGCCCATTAGTTGCCAGTCTGGCTGGACTTGTAAAATCACATAATACAGATCTTAGTGTTGAAGTAATTACTTCAATTATTGTTGCTAACTCATTTAAAACTATTGGAATGGAAAGTAATATTTTTAATGACAATTTTGGCCACGGTCTGCTTGATGGATACCAAGCAATTACTTACGCAAAGCTGATTAATCCCAATTCACCTAAGCCATCCTTATTACATACTGGTAATCAAAAATCCGAAAGCCAGTACACTAACTCTTCTACAATAAGTGCCGGCTGTCAAACAACAAATGGACAACTGTGCAGTATCATGTTAAAACAAATAAACGGTAAAAATAAATTTTTACCATATAAATTAATAACTAACTCGACAGTAAATTGGAGCTGGAATACTTCTATACTTAAATCTTCAACATGGGAATTAAAATCACTTAGCGGCAACTCTTTATCAGATACTAAGATAATTTATAATAAATAATCTAATGGTATTTAACGTTTATGCTCTATAATTTATTATATGAGTAAAAAAACATCTATAAAATCTATTTTAAAACTTAATACAGTAGCCATGTGGCTGCATGCAATTCAAGGCATAGCCATGGTAAGTCTTGTGGCTATGATGGGCACTAGCAAAAGCTACGATATTACCCTAAATTATTTAACCTATAGCGAGGAATTACAGACACTAGTTCCAGGTCAATCAACTATTGCCAGTATAAATTTTGCCTGGTTAGTGGCTAGTTTCTTGTTTATGTCAGCCATCGCTCACGCAATCATAATAACTACATATCGAAAAAAATACGTTAGTGACCTTGAAAAGGGAATAAATAAAGCTCGTTGGATAGAATATAGCATTAGCGCAAGCACGATGATGGTGGCAATAGCCTTATTAAGCGGAATGAATGACCTAGCATCATTAACCATGCTATTTGGCCTTGTTGCAATTATGAATCTTATGGGTCTAGTGATGGAAGTAGTCAATAGTGGTAAAAAGCAAGTTAGCTGGCTTAGCTACATAATTGGCTGTATAGCTGGAGTTATTCCTTGGATTGCCTTTGGAATGTATGTTTGGGCGGCAAATTCATATAGTCTTTATGGAGTACCCGGTTTTGTATACGGCATTTATTTCAGTATTTTTGTTTTCTTTAACTGTTTTGCAATAAATATGTATCTTCAGTACAAGAAAATTGGTAAATGGCAAGATTATCTATACGGTGAGAAAATATATATTATTCTAAGTCTTGTGGCAAAGAGTGCACTTGCCTGGCAAGTTTTTGGTGGAGTGTTTCAGCCTTAAAGCGTACATACTACTCGTTTAAGTGTCAGAATGATACAATAATCTAATGCGCGAAGAAATTAAAACCAGCAAATATAATACTAAGTTTCAAATAATTACAGTCAGTGTAGTAGGATTGATTCTACTTATATTCACTTCACAATTAATGAAAGCAATGGATAATATAGTTCCACTTGATCTATCTAAACTAGTGAACATTGCCCGTATTTTAGTAATTGCAGCCACTTCTTTTGGTGTATACATGTCATGGAAAGAAGATAAAAGGTACAAGTACTTTTTAACTAAAGACTCCATTATTATCCAAAAAACAATTTTCGGTAAACTTAGGGAAGATATTTATAATGCGCGGAATATAACATCAATTTCAGTAAAACAGTCAGCCATGGGCGTCAAAAATAACTATGGAACCCTGATTATAAATAGCGACAAGTTGTATAACAACCAATCAATTTTCTTAAATAACATCGTCGATCCAAAACAAGTTGCAGATAGAGTCAATAACTTTTTAGGTAATAACCATTGACAAAGAACTCATGCTTATATAGTTTATAACTAAGAACTATGAAAATAAAAAAACAAAAATTTAGTCACCTAAGATCTAGAACTATTCGGGTAGCAAGAGCCCATTTCTTATATGTGCTAATCTTTGCTATTACGATTATGCTATACGATTCATGGAGATTAATTGCCTACGAGCAGACACTACAGCGATGGACATTGGTAGTGGTGATGATGTTTATCAGCACGGCTGCTTGGTACGCATCAAGATATCAAACACAAAATGATAAATACTATAAAGTTATTTTGATGGTTCTAATTGTCCTTGATATCTTTGTCGCTAGTTATACTGTTTATTTAGAGAGGGGAATGGCTAGTTCATCGGTAATTTTATACTCTGTTCCAATTATTATTTCAGCATTAATTTCTAGAGCAGCAATTTTTGCAACTGCAGGCTTCTGTCTAGCAGCGTATTCTTTAGCTCTATTTAAATACTTCTACCTAGAACCTGCAGGCGAAGGAATTAGGGTGCAATTGTATGGAAGTTTATTCTTATATGGGTCATCCTTCTTTATATTGGCGGCAATACTTTATATTGTAAGAACTAGAGATAAGATAGTCGATTAAAGCTATTCCAATTATCATTATTTTGGAATATAAAATAAACTATTAAAGTGGTAGATAGTGAGTTTAATAAACGATATAAAAAACTAAACAGCGAGCAAAAATCTGCAGTTGACTGTATTGATGGCCCGCTTTTAGTGCTAGCTGGTCCTGGAACAGGCAAAACAGAGCTTTTAAGTGTTAGAGTTGCTAATATACTAAATAAGACCGACACACTGCCTCAGAGCATCTTGTGTCTGACATTTACTGATGCAGCTGCTCGTAACATGCAAGATAGGTTAAGGGCAATAATTGAAGATGCTGCTTACGATGTACAAATAAACACCTATCATAGCTTTGCTAGCGACATAATACTTAATAACCCTGAATTTTTTAAAAATATTGATCTTAGTAACGGTCAAGACTCCAGAATGGAAAGACCGATTGACGACATACGCCAATCAGAAATAATGACGCAAATCCTAGATGATCTAGACTTTGATAATCCTCTAAAAGGTGACTACTACATAAATAGTCTAATATCGATAATCTCTGACTCCAAACAAGCAAATATTACTCCTCAAAATCTTAAAGATATTGCAATATATAATATTTCTCAGATAAAAATGGTGAACGAAAAACTACAAACTATCTTTACAGAAGTCAAAGCACTCCCACGAAAGGCATCAGAATCAATCAAACTGTTTGCTTTGGTATGTGATGTCTTATCTTCAATCGATGGAGATTTAGTGGATATTGCAAACAGGGAACTATTAGACGCTATTAGTATTGCAGAGTTAGAAGATTCGACTAAACCTCTAACCGCCTGGAAGAATAAATGGCTGAGGAAGAATTCGGTAAATACATGGGAATTTGATGATATCGAAAAGAATCAAAGAATATTTCATGTAGCCGAGATATACGAATTATACCAACAGAAACTGTCGGAAAATAACGAATACGATTTTAATGATATGATCTTGAGAACTATTGAGACTTTACAGAATAATCCGGAGCTTAAATATAATCTACAAGAGAAATATCTGTATATTCTATTAGACGAATTTCAAGATACAAATGCGGCACAATTCAAGCTAATGACGCTTATAGCTGATAATCCAGTTAATGAAGGTCGCCCAAATATTATGGCCGTAGGTGATGACGATCAAGGTATTTTTGCATTCCAAGGCGCGAATATTAATAATATGCTCTCTTTTGTGGATAGTTTTAATGACGTCGAGATAATCAGTCTAGAAAAAAATTACCGATCTCATCACGATATTATCTTTACTGCCCACAACATAGCAGATCAGATTGAAGATAGGTTACACTCAAAAATCGAAAATGTGACCAAAGATATTGTGGCAGCTAGCGATGATTTACCTGTTAATGCAATTATAAATCGAAACGAGTTTGATTCGGAAGCAAATGAGATGGGCTGGATATGTGAAAAGGTAGCATCATTGATAGAAGAAGGTGTTGGTGCAGACCAGATAAGTATAATATCGCCAAAACATAAAATACTTGAATCTTTAGTACCATTTCTTAACCAGAAAAATATCCCGGTTTCTTATGAAAAACGCGAAAACATAATTGACACCAAAATAATTGATTCAATTTACAAAATATCACGAGTTGTAATTGCCCTTAAAGAAAATAACTTAGTTTTACTAGACGAACTTTTGCCACAAATTCTGTCACTTGAATATTGGAACTTAAGTCCTGTAGAAATATATAAAACTAATTGGTTGTTCACAAAAGAGAAATATTCTAGCTATAAGCCTTGGACAGAAATAGCTTTAGAAAATGCAGAGTTAGAACCATCCGTTAGTGCATTAGTAAATATTTCAAGTTATGCTCAGAATGAAGGATTAGAATACGCTCTTGATATAATTACAGGTACTACAAAAATAATAATTAACGACATTGAATACCGAAGTCCTATATACGAATGGTATTTTTCTGAAGAAAATATCAATAAAAACGCCCTAGAATTTT
>JBGSIS010000033.1:0-23229 GCA_041742395.1 Saccharimonadales bacterium (SeqCode) | reverse complement strand
GAAAAGCTACAATAAACTGATTCCTAGGCCTGGCCAGGTTAAGTTTCTTTATTACCTTGTCTAGTCTACTGGGTGATTTTTTAGTGCTTTTTGATTTGTTGTTGGTTTTTTTGGTTGCCATAGTTTTACCTTTTTATTTTTTTAAATATGTATGAAGCTTATGTTTTCCTGATAAAGTTGTCAAACTTTTTCCACAGGTTAGACTTTTTGAAAGTAATTAAAAGAATAATAATTAAACCGAAGAATACAAAAAAGTCACCAAATTTAGTGAACATAGTTTTGTCGGAGTTGTTTTGTATATTCTCAGTTAATGTTTTTTTATCAGAAGTTTGGGCAACCGTTTTGCCGTTGTTATCTAGGATAAATGCTCTTGCACTATTTGCGGACTGCAGAAAGTACCGACTATTTGCTACGGCCATGAATTTTGCCAAAGATTTTTGCTGCCAAGCAAATAGTGGCGAACCTTTGAAAATTGTTAGTGATGCAGAATTAGTAAATACAGTAGCGCCAGTATCGGCAAATTCACGGTAGTCTGATGGTGAAATTATGCTCGAACAGACAGCTGCACCAACTAAAGTGTTGTTTTGTGTCTCAAATGGTTCTAGTTGTGACTGCCCCTTTAGTGTGCCCTTAGCATAGCTAAAGTAGTCTAGGGTAGATTTTTGATTGGTGGCTCTAAGTCCAGTTCTGACCAGGTATGGTAAATCTTCTCCACCAGGTATTAATCTGTATTTGTCTTGTTCGATTGTGATTCCATTTTGTGTATCCCCATAAAGTAACCTGTTCAAGTGGCCGACTTTGTCATTAGGATTAATTTGAGTAGAGCCTAAGAAGAATATTTTTTTATTTGTTTCTGAAGGATCTATTCTCTCAGAAAAGTTATTGTCATCAATTTCATCCAGACCGTATTCGGGAAAGACAACTAGTTCTGTATTGTTTTCAGTAACTGTGGATACTCTGTCATCTAGTTTTTCGCTAACTACTGTCGCATTAAACTTTGATCCACTTGTGTCTTTCCAGGCATACCAACCAACAAGAGATATTGCCCCAAGAACAGCAATTGGCCAAATGGCTAGTTTCCTAAGGTCTTTGTTAATTAGAAAATAAATTGTTAGCCAAATTAGTCCAGCCAACCCAAAGAAACCAATAATTCTACTACTAAAACCAAATGGTGTATTGATTGCAGCTAGTGTCGGGGTTGAAAGTGGTAGTACACTGTCGGCTCTTCCTTGGGGTCCTATCCAAATAAACGCAGGTATCCAGGCAACTAAAAAATCGGCCAGACTAAAAACTGGCCAAGCAAAAACTGAGGCCGTTAACTTACTTCTAGTATCAAACAGATAGCCTACGAATTTAAAAGCTCTAAGGATTATATATGTCGATATTATGACGTTAAATATTAGTACTATTGTAGCAATAATAAAACCTTGCGTTGGGTTGCCAGCTAAGTCTAGCGTATCTGTAAATAGTACCCATGACCAGCAAAAAGCGTACCAAATAACCAAACTAATTTTGAGTTTATTATTTTTGATATAGTCTAGCTTTTTCTCAAAAAAATTTGGCTGTTTTATATCAGTTGTCTTTTTTTGGACTGGTTTTTGTTTGTTATCTTTTTTTGTCATTTTTACTATTAATCTACTTTAAGAAGAATAGTTCTAATGGGGGCAAATAGTCAAATATTAGATGTAGCTTCTAGTCTCTTCAGTGAATGATCCACCGTAAATGTATTCTGTAGTTAGGGCGGCAACTTCTCTTTTCATAAGTTCTAGTTTGGCTTGTTCGTCTTTGCTGAATTTTTGCAGTACAAAATCTGCGCTATCTATTTTTGAAAGATTGTCGTTTTTTATACCGATTCTTATTCTATTAAAATCTTCGCCGACATGCTGAATTATGGATTTAATACCATTATGCCCTGCTGAACCTCCACCGGACTTGGTTCGTATACTGCCGAAATCAATATCTAGCTCATCGTGGATTACTATAATATTATCGATAGTTAATTTATAAAAATTCATTACTTTAACCAGTGATTCTCCGCTCAGATTCATGAAAGTAGTCGGCTTAATAACAATTATTCTTTTTCCGGATGCATTGCCAGTAGCTAATTGACAATTTAAATCTTTTTTTTCAATGAAATTGCCTAGATCCAACGATTTCCCTAGATATTCGGCACACAAGTAGCCAGCATTATGTCTGGTAAGTTCATATTCCTTACCGGGGTTACCAAGACCTACAATCAAGAATGACTGTTCAAGTCCAAAAGTGTAAAGAGGTGCGGTTTTAGAAAATTGAGGTTTTTTTTGAAATAACGCCATGTTTGTATATTAGGTTATAGGTAATAATTGACGGTGTCTAGTCTTTGGTGGGGCTTTTACCGTGTTTGTGGGTTTCGTGCTTTTCGAAAAACCAGAATTTGATTGATGTTCCTTCAAACCCAAATTCCTGTCTAAGCTCGCGTTCCATGAACCTCTTATATGACCAGTGCAGGAACTTTGTATGAGATCCATATATCTTGAAATTGGTTGGATTTTCTTTTTCCTGAATCATATAGTTTAGTTTAGGGACTCTATTCTTAAGGCCGGCTGGAGGGTGTTTTTCAATAGTATATTTTAGCCAACGATTAAGATCAGCGGTTTTAATTAATTTACTTCTACCTAAGTCTATTGATTCAATAACTTCGTATAGTTTCGTTACGTTTTGCCCAGTTACTGCGCTAGTAATTATTAGTGAAGCCCACGGCACAAAGTCATAGTTCTGTTTTATTTGTGCGGCTAGTTGGTCCCTCGTAAAAGGTGTTTTGTCTTCTATGGTGTCCCATTTGCTTATGACAAGGATAAGTCCCTTGCCGGCTTCTTTAATTGCCCCGGCTAGTTTTTGATCAAGTGCCACATTAAGTTCGCTAGCATCCATCAGTAAAAGACATACATCAGCTTCTTCTATTGCTCCAAGAGATCTAATTACACTAAATCTCTCGACGCCTCTTTCTATTTTGCCATTTCTTCTGATTCCAGCGGTATCTAACAGTATAATTTCTTTTTGGTTATACATTACTGAAGTACGATTAACGTCTCGCGTTGTACCAGCTTTGTCGGCTACGATTGCTTGCTGTTTTTTTGCCAAGCTGTTGAATAGATACGATTTACCTACATTTGGTCTACCAATTAATGCAACTTTTATGATGTCGGGAGATTTTTTGAAACTTTTCTTTGGAATAAGTTTTACTAGTTTATCTAGTAAGTCATCGATGCCCCTGTTTTGGGATGTACTTGTTAGGACTATGTCCTTAACTCCTAATTTTTGAAAGTCGGTGATTTGAGCTTTACGATTTTTGTCTATTTTATTTACAACTAGAATTACTGGTTTTTTGGTTTTGAGGGCCATTTTAGCTACCCTGCGGTCCTCTTCAGTAATAATGGTTTGGGATTCAATGACTACCCAGATTACATCGGCACTATCAGCTGCTTGAATAATTTGTTCTTGAATGGTGAATTCAAAATCGTCTTCGGCGTCTTTCATTCCGGCGGTATCAACTAACCAGAAATCGTTATCGAAGTAATTTGCCTTTGCCCAGAGAGAATCTCTAGTGGTTCCTGCTTCATCGGCAACAATAGCTTCTCGTCTGCCAATAACAGAGTTGAACAAACTTGATTTTCCGACGTTTGCTCTTCCGACGATGGCTACAATTGGTATTTTTGTCCTGCTCATTTATATAATTCTAACAGAGGTGATGAATATTGACAATAGTTTAATATCATTTCAAAATGTATGCCCCGGGTTTTAAATTACCTAGTATATAATCTGCAAATTTGATTCGGTGTAACTTTACCACCTTAAAACCTAGTGATTCAAAAGTTCTTCTGATTTGACGGTTGCGTCCTTCAATCATGGTTACTTCTATGTTTTTACCATTAGAGTACAGGGGAGTGACTTGTATTTTACTAGTACCATCGGCTAGTTTTACTCCCCTATTGAGAGTATTGATGACATTTTGATTAAGCGGTTTATCGAGCATTACATTATACGTTTTAAGTTTTTGATTAGAAGGATGGGATAACTCATTAACTAATTGGCCGGAATTTGTTAGTAAAATTAGTCCTGACGAATCTTTATCAAGTCGGCCTATATAATTATAATTTCTAAATTCAAGTGGAAGAATATCATATACCGTCTTGCTTCCTTGTCCGTTTCGGGAGCAAACATAGCCGACTGGTTTATTGAGAATAAGTATTGCTGTTTTACTATGGATAGGTCTAACGATTTTATCGTCAATAAAGACTTGGTCTTGGTCATTAACTTCTTGACCTAAAGTTGCAGGTTTGTTGTTTATAGTTACTGAGCCAATACTAATAAGATGATCCGCTTTTCTACGGGAATATGAAGTATTTTCTGAGATATATTTATTTAGACGCACTTTGCTATTTTACTATAATGCGATGTTATTCGGATGATTAGGGTCGGCTGACATAGGTTCAACCGTTTCTACAGAAGGGTCTGTTGGCATTGGTTGGAATTGTGGTTTTTCTTTTTCTGGCTCTTGGTCTGGAAGTTGTTGCTGAGCAACTGGAGTGATGATTTGGGCGGTGTTGTCTGTTGGAGTAGTACTTACATCGGGATTTATTGAACTAACTGTCGCTGAGTCTGTGGAGCTCGAAATTATTGTTCCATCTTCTGAAATATTTATACTGCTGACTGGTTCTGCGGGTGGTGTAGATGGATTATTAGGTAAACTAAGTTCAGTTTCTTCGTTAGATACCGCAGACAGCTCAGCTGAAGGCTCAGATGAGCTAGGTGATTCAAGTGGGCTTTGTTGTTGGGCTTGTTGTTCTTTTTCAAGCAAGGCGTTTAAATCTGGTCCTTTAGAGTCTAAGTCATTAATAGGATTGATGACTTTTTTTGGTATTGATTGAGTATCTTGATTAAGGACTGGATTATTATTTTCTTCAACCTTTGTTGGTGGGCTTGTAGGTGCCACAGTAGTTGGTGCAACTGGAGTAGCTGGTGCGGTTGCCACTGGTTGAGGAGTCGCTGGGTCTGCTGTTTGAGGAGTTGCTGAGCTTTGTGTTGTGGGCGCAGAGTTTTGCTGCAGAATGCCGTTAACTGCATCTGCTAACTTAGCAGCATTATCTGTAGCTGCGTTGGTCGGGTCGCTGGGTGGTTGTACTACCTCGATATTTTCTACAGGAACGCTTGGTAGGCCAGTTGGTGCCACAGTAGTTGGTGCAACTGGAGTAGCTGGTGCGGTTGCCACTGGTTGAGGAGTCGCTGGGTCTGGCTGCGGTATTGCCTGAGCAACGAATTGATTGATTTGATCTTCAATATTTTTTGATTCATCAGAGCTATTTTGACTTAGATTTTTTTCGTCACTGACTATTGTGCTTGATGGAGCAACAGGAGCTGCCGGTATAGCTACAGTTTGAGTGTCTGTTGGTTGTGTAGTATTAGTTGGGCTTGCAGGTGCCGTAACTGGAGTAGCAGGCGCAGCGGCTGCTGGTTGGGGAGTCGCCATACTGCCTAGTGGTGTAGTTGATGCAGCTTCTGGGGCTCCACTAATGACTTCTCTAGCTACAGACGCAACATCTTCGAGAGTAACCTGCGACTTAACTAAGTATCTGTCTGCTCCTAGTTTGTCAGCACGAGCTTTATCTTCAGCTTGTGATAAGGCGGTCATCATTATTATCTTTGTATTCTTAGTTTCAGGAGTAGTTCTAAGGATATCAAGCATGTCAAATCCACTGATTTTGGGCATCATAACGTCAGAGATTATCAAATCTGGCTTTTCTTTTACTGCCATAGCTAAAGCTTCTTCACCATCTCTAGCTGAAACAATTTCATAGCCTTCAGCAATTAGACGAGCTTCATAGATTTCTCTTAGGTTATTATCATCCTCGACGAGCATTATTTTTGCCATATATTATTCCTTTTCGCCCCCTATTATGATGCTTATGTTATTTGATTGATATTGTATCATGAAGTTTGTTTTGCATATAGCGTTACGAATGATTAATGGTTGACGATGAAGCATTATTATTTTGCAAATCTCTGGCTTTTTGGGAACTAATTCTCGGTAGATTAATATAGAATGTACTACCTTTTCCAACTTCGCTTTCAACCCATATTCTGCCATTGTAAATTTCTATAATTTTCTTGCAAATGAACAATCCTAGTCCAGTGCCTCCAACTGTACGGGTGTTAGTATTGTCGACACGGTAAAACTTTTGGAATAAATGAGGAATATCTTCTTTTGATATTCCAGGTCCGGTATCTTTAACAAAAAACTGCACGACATCATCGTTTCCGGTTAATCCGATAGAAATTTTGCCAGAGTCGGTGTACTTAACAGCATTATCAAAAATATTGGTAATTACTTCTCTGACTCTATCTGGATCCGCGTAGGCATAATAAAGTGGAGTCAGAACTTTATTAGCTGCTCCTGATGACGTGCCGATTGTATATTCCACAAATAGTCCCTTTTTCTCTGCAGAAAATCTTAGTGAATCAGCAACTTGCTCTAGGTATAAACCCATATCCATAACTGATGGACGACTTACTAATCGTCCATCTTCAGCTTTAGCACTTGTGAGTAAATCCTGAAAAAGTTTACCTAAATGTTGAGTACTGGAGTGGGCTTTTTCTAGATAGCTCCTGGCCTTGTCGTCAACCTTGCTGACCTTGTCATTGAGCGCTAACGCCAGATAGCCTTCTATGGCAGCAACAGGAGTACGCATCTCATGAGATGCGGTACTAATAAAGTCGGCCCTTCTTTGTTCCTCGGCTTTTTCCGTACTAACGTCTCTCATAACAGCAACCGTACCGACAATGTCATTTGATTTATCTGCCACGATTGGTGAGACTACACATGAAACTGACCTAATTGTTTTATCTCTGGCTTCGAGTTTGTAGGTGTTACTAATTGGTTTTTTAGAGGTAATTACTAAGTCAAATGGGTTGTTAGTGTTTGGAATTATTTCGTCTTGCTCATTTTTGAATGTTACGACATTGTGTACATTAATTCCCTGAGATTCATCGGTTTGCCATCCGGTTAGTTTTGAGGCTGAGGAGTTCATTACGGTTATACTCCCCTCGTTGTCGGTAACTACCACGCCATCGGTAATTGATTGTACTAATATTTCTGACTGTAATTGCTTGTTCTTTAGTGCCCCAGACAGCTTTGTTATTTGTGAATTTGTTTTAAGATCATAGTATTTTTTAAATATTAGATAGCTTAAGAATCCAAGAATGTAAGTTCCGACTAGGCCTACTAAACTTGGTGTGTCAAAGGTAGGTATTCCGTCTGCCCCAGTCGTTGCCAAAATAAAGTAAAGTGTAATAACAAAACACATCCCTACAATTGCATATACACCGAACATACCACTTATAAGGGCAATTATTACCCAGAGAGTCATATATGCAGAACCAAACTCACCAGATGTATGAATCAAGCTAATAGCTGTTATTGTTTGCAATAAGTACAGAATAAACGATGACTGCCATATGTTCCCTGACTTCGCTGCTCTATTGAAAATAATAGTGATGTACAGTATTTGCACTATGGCTAGTCCAAGGGCAAGAAATGACAGAGCTTGGCGTTGACCTTCAATTATGACATCTGGGAATATCTGACCAATGATTACGGTTATCGCCAAAGCAACAGCTAAAGCCAAAGAAATACGACTATAGCGAATATACCACCGATCAGAAACAGATTGCATTCTGTATTGAATTATAACCTAATTGCTTATGTTTAAGCTAGCCTGAAATGGACGATTTTAATCTGTTGTGATACTATTTTTTAGTCGTTTGTAGTTTTGGCCTCATCGTCTAACGGTTAGGACACCAGGTTCTCATCCTGGTAATAGGGGTTCGATTCCCCTTGAGGTCACCAAAAAGGATTTTCTTTTACAGAAAGTTCTTTTTTATTGGTAATGTATCTATAAAGTAGACTAGTTTTTTCGGTTCCAAATCTAAAGTAAAACATAATCATTATTGACACGAGTACATTAGTAGACTATTTTATAGTTATAAAAGTAACGTTTAAATCAAAATAAAGAATGAAAAAATAATAATATGACTAAAACTTCAACAAAAAAACCAGCAATGGTTCGTAATAAAAAAACAACAAAAAAATCTAATCCGGCAAAGTCTATTACAAAAATATCTAGAAAGACTTCTTTTTTTGTATTTGCAATTGTATTCGCATTTATAGGCTCGGCGTTGGTGTTCATATCGAACGCGGCAACCGTCGAGCCACCAAACCAATGGGCTAAATATTATAATTCAGCAGGGCCAACTCCAGGCATTTTCCTTACACCATCGAACGGTATTACTGTTAGTCAAGATGGTGCAGTTATTGAAAATCTAGAAGTAAAAGGAGGTATTAAAGTAGATGCGAATAACGTAACTATTAAAAATGTACGTGTTCTTGGTACAGCTCCAACAGCTATTTTCGCTACTAGAGGAAAAACCGGACTTGTAATGGATCGTATTGAAATAATAGGTCAGTATAAAGATGGTGATATTGTAGATGGCTACGATCAAGGCGTTTATGCGGAAGATGGTTATACATTAAGAAATAGCCGAATATCTAGCTATCCTGATGGTGCAAAGCTACATAAAAACACTTTGGTAGAGAATAATTACTTTTTTAATAATTCACGTACTTTTGATACCCTAGGCCGTGAAAAACATGTAGATGGTATGCAATCAATGGGAGGATCAAACGTGACAATTAGAAACAATACATTTATTGCCGATAGTCGTCCTGGGGGTAACTATGATATGGCCTCTAATCTTATGATTCAAAATGAATTTTCTCAAATCTCAAACTACACAATCGAGAATAATCGCTTTTCTGGTGGTGCCTACTCGGTTGCCTTAAATGACAAAGTAGCCCTTGGTATGCCAAAGCACAAGGGTGTACTTGTTCGAAATAATACCTTTGCAGGCTTAGCAAGTAAAGGGTACGCACAATATGGTCCAATTAGGGTTAGTGGAGAAAACATGGATGTTGCAGTTGAAGGCAATATTTTCGCAGACAACAGCGGTGTAACTTCAAAAATTCCTGATCGCAGTGGTTCGAGAAGTGGTTCAGTTGTAACTACTCCTACAGCTCCAGCTCCGGCACCTACACCGACACCTCCTGAAACAGAACCGCCAGTGGTTCCGCCAGCCAACCCGACAGCGAGCCTAACCCTCAAAGGGCTGACAAATGGTCAAACAGTTGCAGGGTCCGTAATCCTGGAGGCTATACCAGCTGATGCTCCAAATCTTGCTGGAGTAGACTTCTACCTCGATAATAAACTAGTCAACTCCCAGAAAACTGCCCCGATTTGTTTGTTTGACGATAGCGGCACCGCTTGCGCCCCTTACGATATAACCTCTGTACCGAATGGTAAACATATTTTTAAGGCAGTGTTGCGCTATGGATCAAATCAAACTGTTGAGAAGAGTATCGAAGTGAACGTTCAGAATACACCGACAACTACACCTCAGCAACCCGGTTCCGATGCCGAAGCACCAACTGCTCCTTCTGGAATAAGCAGGGTCCTTGTAGCTGACTGGACTCGCGCCCGCTATAACTTGCGCCTATTTTGGCAAGCTTCTCAAGATAACATCGCTGTAACTGAATATGCTATCACCAGAGATGGATCTACACTTGGAGTAACCGACAGGACTTCGTTCGATGATAAAAGTTTAAGTTCTGGTAAAACATACAGATATGAAGTAGTAGCCAAGGATGCCGCAGGAAATACTTCTGGCCCTGCGGTGACCTCAGTAAAGGTTAACTGTTTCTTGGCATGGTGTAGCATACAGTAAGTTAAGAAAGACCTATTGTTGTTAGAACTTCCTTCTTTAATGTATGCACTATCTTTTAAGCCTTATGCCTAACAGGTTTAAAATGGCTAAAGATTACCCCCATAAGTTGTCATTATAAGTCCCTAACGCTTCCAAACGGAACCCTTTTTATGATTGTGTCTTGCATATTAGCCATGCTGGCTGGAACGACTGTATATTCTCCGTATCTATCATTAATAACGTCTGAAGCTCTAGCAAGTGAGTTGGTATCTAGTCTAGTGCCATCAAATAGTCCTAACTGAATCGGGTTGGCTTTGACTACATTAAACACCGAGATGTTTATATGGGTTACTCTGGCGGGTATCTCTACTTGTCTGAATAGTCTCATGAGACTTAAGTAAATATCCTGAGTTGAATAAAGTAGAGACTTTGTTCTCCTACTTTTTCCCCACCAGGTTCTGTTTTCAAAACCCAAGCCTAAGAAAATTCCCTGGGCTTGGTAATTATGCTTTCTTAGTCGCCTGCCTGTCTTTTCGCTTAGCTTCATTATTAACTTAGCCACTTTTTCGGGGTCTGAAGTTTTATCACCTACCGAGTAGTCATTACCAAAGCTTTTAGTTTTGAACTTAACTGAATCTACTTCATAGCCTCTAAGCCTTAGATACCAGTAATATCCGACTATGCTCTTGAAGACTTGCTTCTTCAGTTTATGCATTGGTGCTTCTAGAAAATCCAGTGGCGTAAATATGCCTGCCATATTAAGGCGAGCTTTATATCGATAATTAATTCCAGGTAAGTCTAGTAAGTCTAGTTGTCCATAAAGATTAAGTATGTCTTGGCCATAAACTAAATCCATACCATCCGGCTTATCCATACCAGCTGCGACTTTAGCTAAGAACCTATTAGGCGCTATGCCAATGTTGACCGTCACATATTCACCTAAAGACTGCTTGATATCTCTTTTAATCTTATATCCAATATCTACTAAGCTCTTCCCGTCAGAAACAGCTCTAGAACCCTTAAAGTCTACCTGAAACTCGTCAATAGACTTTGGTGTTACTTCGTTAGTATATCGTTCCAAAACCTCCCTAAATCTTCTATGAGCATCAAAGTACTTCTCGGGGTCTGGAGTTAGGATTATTAGATCCCTACATATAGCTTTAGCTTCCCTGATTCGCATTAGTTTAATGCCCAATCTTTTAGCTTCATAAGACGAAGCTATGATAAAACCACCCGGCGAATCATAAGCTGCAACGCCTACTGGCTTATTTCTAATTAGTGGGTTAGCTTGTTGTTCAATAATTGCATAGCAACTATTTAGGTCTATATGCATTACTAGTGGCTGGTCGTCGTTAATCTGCAAGTCCATCATGAATGGTCTCCAGTGTCCAGTGAAGATTGCTTGAATCTAGTCTGAGTCTAAAGTGAAGGGTTTGTTCTCTGTCTACCAACTCAAAGATATGCTGGCGTTCTCTACCTTCCATATATGAGTGGCAATAACCAATGTTGTCTAGGTAATAGACTTTATTCTTCCAGTCTAAGATGTATGGTTTAACTTTTTTATGTTTTGCAGAGTAAGCCATAACTACGCTTACTTCTTCGTTAATTTTCTGTCTCATAGTGATCTCCTTGATAAATTAGTTGTTTTATGTTATTAAATATGTATGAGTATGAAGTTTGAACTGGAGCAGCTAGATGCTGAAGATGTAGCAAAGGCTGCAAAAGCTTACGAAGCAAAGATATTGGGATTGAGAGAAGGTCGTGGTCGTGATGAAATGCTTAAAGAAGTGTCTGTTATGCGAAGCACTCATCCTGGACTAACCAGATTAATTTATGAAGTGGTGAATACGAATCTAGTTGATACGGACACAGCTCGCAATGAAAGAATAATGCTAGGAATGGGGGCTGCTATTGCCTTACAGGTATTAATTGAGATTGCAGATCTTCAAGAAATGCCCCAATTAGACTAGCCTGATAAAATATATCTATGTGTGGACGATATACCCTTCATCAGAAAGCTAAGACTCTAGTAGACAGATTCGATGCTCAGCCAATTAAGGAGGAGCTTAGAGATAACTACAATGTTGCTCCTGGGCAGTTCATGCCAGTGGTTGTGAATCAAGAAGGAGAAACAAAACTTGAATTGATGAAATGGGGGTTAATTCCCTTTTGGGCTAAAGATCCTAAGATTGGCTATAAGCTTATTAATGCCCGTTCTGAAACTCTTTTTGAAAAACCAATGTGGCGTAGTGTCATAAAAAAGAAACGTTGTCTAATACCGGCTGATGGTTTTTACGAGTGGAAAAGAGTTAAAGAAGACTCTAAAGAGGTAAAACATCCCTTTTACATACATCCTAAACAGCAAGATTTATTCTCTTTCGCTGGTGTCTGGGAGTCCTGGAAAGACGTTGAAGGCTTAGAATGGAAGACATACTCTATTATTACTACTGAGCCAAATAAGGAAATGGCTAGTGTGCATAACAGGATGCCAGTCATATTACACCGAGAAGACGAAGCTTCTTGGTTAGAGCCATCATTAGACTTAAAGGAAGACATTGAGCCATTTCTGCAGCCTTATGAAGATGGTGGGTTGAAAATGTACGAGGTGAGCAGTAATGTGAACTCACCTAAAAATAATAGTCCCGAACTTATATACGAATTTTGAAATTTTTACTTAGTGCCTATTAATGTCCACTGGTTATCTTCCAGTTTTAGACGATAGGTTTTGTCACCATCGGACATTTCGAAAATATTAATTAATCTTTGACCGGTCTTTACTAAGTATTGAAGACCGTCATTAAAAATATACTTTTGATTATTTAAGTCTATTTGTTTCGGAAAGGTTTTTATTCTACCCCAACTGTTTAAAAAGTAGAAAGCATCAACTTGAACGTTTTGATTTATGTATGACATATCAATTTTCCCCTAAATCGGCAAAGCCGCTGAATTAGTTATTAATCAGCGAACGGATTTTGATAAGGAGTTGCCTGGTAGAAAACTATTTACCGTTCATAAAGGCTTTCGTGTACAGGAAACTAGTTGTTTGATATGTCAGCGCACAGGGACCGAGGTGTGATTGCTATTTAAAAATGGAGTCTGCAAGTGAAAATCTGCCTTTTAAAGCAAAAGTACTCACACAACTTGTAATAGAAATTATAGTCTCGCAGTATACCAAAACACAAGTACTTTTATTATTTTAATTGGTCAACAAATTCTACTAGTTGCTTGGGAGTAATCTCGGCTTTAATGACATAACCGTCAGCTTGTTTCTCTATTTCTTCACGTCCACTAACACCTTGTTCTAGGTTAGTTGTAATTACGATCTTGGCTTTAATAGGGTTAGTGTGGTTGGGGTCCCTGAGCTTCTTAAGTATTTCAATACCAGTGATAGTAGGAATCATTATGTCTAATAGAATAATATCGTATTGATTTGTGAGTGCTTGGTCTAGGCCATCTTTACCGTCAACAGAGTTAGTTACTTCGTAGCCTGATTTTACTAGTGCCCTGGTATAAAGTTCACTAATGAAGTGTTCGTCTTCGATGCACAGAATTTTCTTTTTTGGCTTTTCTTGGTCCATATTATCTCCTATAAATGGAATGGTTCTTGATCCATCCATGTGCTGTTCTGGTTATCTCACTATTATTGCCGTTTTTAAGCTCATCGGCAAGTTCGGAGTATGGACTGATAGTAAATGTAAAAGTACTGCCTTCGTTTTCCTTGGACTTCGCGCTGATTTGTCCGCCGTGAGCATCAACGATTGATTTACATAGAAATAGTCCAAGTCCTGTTCCACCGACTTCGCCCTTAGTTCTGTGATTGCGATAAAACTTATCGAAAAGATAAGGTAATACGTTGCTCGGAATACCTAGTCCAAAGTCTTGAACGGAAGTTTCAATCATCCCGTCTTCGTTTAGTCTGGTGCTGATAATTATTTGTTTACTCTGTCCGCTATATTTAATAGCATTTTCTAGAAGATTATTAACTACTTCATAGATGCTGATTTTATCTATACCGACTGTAGGTAAATCTTCGGGTATTTGATACTCAATTTCTTTGCCGTGTGCTTTAGCGCGCATTTCGGCGTTTTCGCAAGATGATTTTAGAGTTTCTGGCCAGTTTTCTTCATGAAGTTCCATAGTCATTTGATTAGATTCAATTCTAGATACGTTAAGTATGTTATTCACGAAGGCAGTTAATTGACTGGCTGATGCTTCCATTTTGCTAACGTAACCATAAATTTCTTGGTTTTCTTTAGCATCTAGTTCTTCTTGAAGTACTTCAATATATCCCCGAAGTATAGTTAGCGGTGTTCTTAGTTCATGTACTGCTAAAGCTACGAAACTCATTTGTTTGTCATCTTCTTCATACTGCTCAGTCCTGTCAAATAGCGTAACTATAAACTCTGTTCCACTAGGGTTATCGCGATTATAGTAGGCAGCGATATCGCACTGTCGGACTGTTTTATTATCGTCAGGTAAAACAAGTCGCACTCGCTCCCAGTATTTATTGTCGGTTACTTTATTGCTCTGACATTCAATAAGCCATTTCTCAAGAGTCTCTGGGGTGGAAAACTCCATATTTATACTGTCGTAAAGTGGTTTTCCAAAAAGGTTTGAACTTTCAATTTTACAGTACTCAATACCAATATCACTGGCATTGGTTACTATTTGATCTTTATTAAATACAAATAAAGGAAGTGGCATATGACTGACGACATTTGCGGCTTGAATAACAGCCCGTCTATGATCTGTCTCTTCTGTTTCTTTAGGCTGTTGGCTAGCATATTGATAAACCAACATAACCAGTGAAGTTACTAGTTCCCTACCAAGTTTAACCTTCTCTAGCTGTGGTGCGGGTTGTGCCGAACTACCTGGAGCTACATGAACGATGGCTTGTCTGACATATTCAAATGGCTTCATTGCATAATTTGTATACTTTATGCCAATAAAAATTGAGGTAGCAATTAATGGCACTATGACTGCTGCCAAGGAAATTAGATCACTTTTTATTACATCAAATTCAAATACCCACCAACTTAGAAGTACAAACACGGTGTTTGTAACGATAAGGATAGTAATAAGCTTGTCTGTGAGTTTGCTTTTTAGCGCCTTGAAGTTATCCACCCTGTTTTACCATTATGGGCCGTAACTAACGGAGCTTTCTAGGCCGACTACGCTAATCCAGACGTTACCTATGTTTATAGGTATAGGTTTGCCGTCAGCACCTTTAAATTGTATTTGAGTCTTACGATCTGCCTTTTCCCATGTTCCCGGAGTTGCAATGCCGTCTTGGAAGACAAACGCCTTTCCTGAACCTGATGTTCCATACACAGTATGGACGCCATCTGGATGAATACTCTTGGGCATAACAATTGCGATTACAGTTTTAGGCGAAATTGGTAAATTAGTTTTTTCGTCGACGTGAGGCTTGCCTGCTTGACTTCTAATGTAGGAGTTTGATGCTGCGTCGTAAGAAAAAATTGGATTGTATAAGAAACTAGAGATATTCAAGCTAATACTTTTAGCGTTAGCAGCAGCCGATGGAGCTTCGGCTTTTCTTTCCCAGCCCGTAAACTCGCTTTTGTTCCAGCCTTTGGTGTTATGTAATTCTAGTAGTTTAGCTCTACTGGTATAGACATTGTGGGGGGCATACCTAGTACTAATTCTCTGGTAGTAAGCGCTGTTAGCTCCATAGTCGAGATCTTTAATGTTTTCGGCTCTAATTTGAGCTAGTGCTTCGCCGCTACCGCCAACGTGAGCAACTGGTGCATCAAACGGTACTAACCAATCTAAGTAATATGGCCTGACACTCCTTATTGGTCCTATGTATCCAGGTTGCGCTTCTTGGAAAAGAGTTAAAAATCTAGTAATACCGCCTTCAGCTACAGCTTCATAAACGACTCCAGCATCTCTAATGCCTGATTGAGGTCTAGCGTCTGGGCTATTTTCTACCATGATTGCCGTAACTGGAAGATTTGATTCTGGTTCGGATACTTTTGCTCCAGTTAGTTTAGAAATATACTCTTTAGGTTTTTCAGGTTCTGGTTTTGGTTCTTCAATTTTTACTACTTCTTTAGGTTCAGGTTTGTTTACGATCTTCCAAATTAAAAATCCGGTTGATGCTATTAATAATACTGCAACTGCACCGGCTACTAACCATTGTTTTTTTGTAAGTTTAGGAATTTTAAAAAACTTCTTTTTGGGTTTTTCAGGTGGCGGCGAGAAGTCTTTCGTGGGTTTATCTATAGATTCACTACTTTGTGGCTCGCTTTTAACCTCAATGTCTTGATTACTTATACTAAATTCACTAGTACTGTAATCGGTTAGGTTGCTATCGATATCTTCAGTAGTGTTGGGGTCGAAATTTTTATTATTGTTTTGATTGCCCATGCTATTTTTGCCAGGGGCTTTAAAGTCGTCAATCATGGGATATATTGTATCAATGCTAATGTTAATTTGCCAGTCATGAGTACTGTAAGAGATTTTTCTTTAGTGACCAAGTTTATCTCTGTCGCCACATTGTTACTAATCTAATCAGCTTAAATTATATTAATTATAGGGGTTATGCTTTGCTAAAACCACCGTTTGGTGATATAGTAGTAGTAATTAAATGCGAGCGCGGTGGGAGAACGAGGTTTAAGGAGTAGTGAGCTTTTCTCACAGAGCACAACAAGTTATAGCAATTTCTCTTGGTATCGTACTAACGGGAGTTATTCTTGCAACCTTAATTCGTGAATATGGGCCAAGTGATAATGCTGCTACTAATAATGGCTCAAATACTGCAGTAGTAGATGAAGATACTAAGACGCAAGATAACAAAGATAACTCTAAAGAACCACCTAAAACGGACACTGAACCTGAATCAGACAAAACAAATAACACCCCTAAGAATTTTGAATTTACTGCTCAACCCGGATCTTCATATACGGCACTTGCCCGTGACGCTGTAAGACAATATGCAGCTCTAAATAAGATAAGTTTATCTGATGCACAAGTAGAAAAATCTGCAGCTAAACTAGCCTATGACGCTGGATCACCCTATCTAGAAATTGGACAAGTAGTGGTTATTAATAACTCCGATGTGTCAGCAATCGTAGGTGTCAAGGTAGAACCTACTCCACCAACAGACAACACTGTTACACCCCCGGTTGAAGATAAACAGGATAAACCAATCGCTAAATCTTACACATTTGTTGCCCAGGCTGGCGATGCCTATTGTCTGTTTGCCCGTAGTGCTATCAGTGACTACGCTAAGAGCGCCAATCTAGAGTTATCTGGTGCTCAACGTATCGCTGCAGAGACCTTTATAATTAGCGATGCAGGCTTCCCGAGGTTAGCTATTGGCCAACAAGTAACCTTCTCCCAAGATACTATCAAGAATGCCGTAGACAAGGCTATGAGCCTATCCCCTGCAGAACTTGCCAACTGGCATCCATATGCCAACCTTGCGGGCTTATAGTAAGCCTATCTTAGCCTGGGCTACTGGCAGTCATTAACTCTACTCTAAATAACTAGCTGTAAATGAAGCTAATGATGGATTATAGGACTCAGTATTTTATATGTTTTTCTATCATCCTTCATTAGCTTTTTTCGTTGGAGGTATATTTGGCCAAAAACCTTTACAATACATTGAATACATTATTTAACTGTAAGCGGTATGGTACTGTATTCGAACAGCGTAACAGATATAAAACAGATAAAAAGTTGTTTGAACACATAATTTAATCATAAGCAATACAGGATATAATAAACTAGCTTATTATTCAACAAATGATATAATAATAGTATGTTTTTACAGACGGTGGTTTCTTCGGCTGGAGTGCAGCGTATTGCTCTTATTATCAATACGGTTCTTTTAATATCCCTACTTATTACAATAGAACTAATCTTTGCTGATCAGCCTAAAGAAAAACGTCGTCCGTTATATCTACTTGCTCCATTGATACTCCTACTAGTTGGCTTACTTATATTTGCTGCCTATAAACAACAGGCGGGACAATAACGATGAATATTACTCTACCTTTCTTTGGCCGAAAACAAGCTAGTGATTGGAGCACTGGTTTTACTAATGCGATGTCGTTAGTTAAACAATCTAGTGATAATTCACGCGATATTGTCAGCGCTATTGAATCAAATGAAAATGCAAAACCAGAGCCTAAGCCAAAACCTGATAATTCGAAAAATTCAGATAATAATAATCCTTCTAAAAATAGTAAGAAGCCAAAGAAAAAATCAGGCGACAATAATACTGAATCAAATAAATCAGAAAAGAATTCAGAACCAGAGCAATCAACAAAACAGCCAGAGATCAGCAATGAAAATACAGCAGCAGAAGAAACTAATGCTACAAAGATAAGTCCATCAGAAAAACCATTAAATAAATCAGCGTCACTTATTGGTCAATTTTTTCAACGGGGTGTTGTAGTCGCTAAGAACAAAACAGCTAAGATTAAGCCACTAATAAATGGTGCAACTAAGGAATTTAATTCAGATCGTAGTAAATACTTATTAGCCGGGTTAATAACATTAGCTCCGGTCCTATCCCTAGTGGCTATATATAACAATCCACTACTGGGTACTTATGTGAATGCTGTTACTTTGGCTATTTTGACATTCGTTGCTATAAAATACGAAAACCTCAGGAAGCTTTCAATCTCAATTGCAATATTACCGATCATTCACTTATTTAATCTTTCTGTTCCGCAGCAAGACCTTTTCCTTCGAACAGTAATCTTCTACTCCCTGCTCTTATTACTATCACTTACCTACCGCTATCTATTTACGATTGATGCTCCGAAAAAACGCATAACATTAGGCTCCATTATTGCCTTTCAATCTCTATTAATTATTATGATTGTTATTGGGCAATGGCAGTATGAAGCACTTCAAACTTACTTCTCTTTTGATATTGATTCAAATTCACTGACATTATTTATGTTTATTCTTTTCGCAGTGATAGAAGAAGCGTACTTCCGAGGTCTGGTTCAGGCTAATGCAATTATGGAAGTTGGTAGGAAATCTTCGATTGCTATCGCTTCTCTACTATTTGGATTTAGTTTCATGGGTCCAGACATGCCTCTATCGCTGATTCTTGGTGTTATATTTGGCGTTTTACTAAGTATTCTTTATGCCGTTCGCCGCAACCTTATCCTAAATATCTTTGCAAATATGCTTGGTAAATTGTTATTAATTGGATTGATTTCAGTCTATAGATAAATGTTATGTTGCAACATTTACAAACCATCACAGAAAATAGTATAATAACAGATAACAAGTCCTCTATTTTTAACTGGGTGAGTGGAAATAAAATACTTTTAGTGCATAAAGGAAGCCTGTAATAACGTAATGACAGATAAACGACGTACAAATAACGCCAATACGATTAAGATTGTAGTTATTGCTTTTTGTGCCCTAATTCTTGTTATATTGGGTATTTCACAGAGACAAGCAATATATGATCAACTCTATGCCTGGAAACTTATCCCAAGGCCAGAACGACTTACAGAACTCTATTTCACCGATCATACTAACTTGCCTAAAACATATAAGCCTGACGAGACACAAGTAGTTAAATTTACCGTACGGAACTTAGAGTATAGAGATACTGACTATAAGTATGTTGTTGGTGTCATGAATGAAGACGAAACGGAAGAATTACTTGATCGAGCATCAGGTGAAATACAGCTGACGCATGATCAGTATAAGAATGTAGAAGTCCCAATTACTATAACGGCTAAAGGTCCTAGGGCTAAAATAGTTGTAACTATTTACTATCAAGGAATTAAATTCGGAGAAGACGTACCTACTGATCAAGAACAATCTATTCATTATTGGGTGGAAGATTCGGAGGCTCCGAATGTATAAACTGAAAACCGAGAAAATTGCTGTAGTCATTCCCTGCTATAACGAAGAAAAAGGTATCGTTAAAGTAATTCAAAAATTTCCGCACTTTAAACTTGATCGTTATGGTTTTATTGTGCAGGTATTTGTTATTGACAATAATTCTACAGACAATACGGCGAAGGCTGCTAAAAAAGCCGGCGCTATAGTCCTTAGTGAAAAGAAAAAAGGTAAAGGTAATGCAATAAGAAAAGGCTTTCAGCATATTTCAGACGAATACGATTATGTTGTAATGCTGGACGGTGATGATACCTATGATCCAAAAGAAATTTTTCGACTAATTGAACCACTACACCATGACTTTTGCGATGTAGTCATAGGTTCTCGTCTAGGTGGTAAAATTCATGGCGATTCCATGACAATGTTTAATCGTTTTGGTAACTGGATGTTTACCCACCTAGTTCGTCAGATTTATAGAGCGAACGTAACTGACGTATTGACGGGTTACTTTGCCTGGAAAAAGAAAGCGATTGACGAACTACATCCCCACTTAATTTCTGAAGGTTTTGCCATTGAAATGGAAATGATTACAAAGATGGCGCGTCTTGGTCATCGCATAACTTCTGTTCCTATAAGCTATACGCAGCGTGCAGGTGATTCAAGTCTGCGCCCAATTCATGATGGTACAAGAATTATGAAAATGTTTATTAAAAACCTTCGCTGGAAGCCACCAATCATTGAAACTAGTTCTGTTATCCTTCCAGAGGAAGAGACTGCGTGAAGATAGCTTACGTTTCGGACTCGATATACCCATACAATAAAGGCGGTAAAGAAAAACGCCTTTATGAGTTAAGTACAAGAATTGCAAAGCAAGGTCATGATGTACACATATATACAATGCACTGGTGGAAGTCGCCAGACAAAATAATTTCGCAAGATGGACTTACGTTGCATGCAATTTCAAAAAAGTACGACATGTACAGCGGGGATCGTCGAAGTATTAAGCAAGGTATATTTTTCGGTATTGCCTGTTTTAAAATGTTTAAAGAGAAATTTGACGTAATTGACGTCGACCATATGCCCTTTTTCCCTTTATATAGCATACGAATTGTTTGCATACTAAGACGAAAGAAAATGTACGGTACTTGGCACGAAGCTTTAAGCAAACAAGACTGGATAAGCTACATGGGTAAGCTTGGGATTATTGCGTACTATATAGAGAAAATTAGTACTAAGTTGCCTTATAAAATTTCCGTATCTTCACCTCTTACTATTAAAAATTTAAAAAAATATCATAACAGGAAAAAAGGCTTAACTTTAATAACACCTGGTGTTGATTTTGATGAAATAAAAAAAATTAAACCAAACAAAAATAAAGTAGACGTGCTTTATGTGGGACGGCTCGTCAAAGATAAGAATATAGATGTACTCATAAAAGCAATCAGTATATTAGCAAAAAAGAATAAGAAAATCTCATGTCTTATTATTGGTCACGGGCCAGAGAAAGAACGCCTTCGGTCCTTGATAGAACAACTTAAATTACAGCAAAACATCAAGCTTGCTAAACCCCTTAAAGAAAGCAATGAGATTTACGCACAAATGAAGTCATCGAAAGTCTTTGCGTTGCCAAGCATACGCGAAGGCTTCGGTATAGTTGCTATTGAATCGCTTGCATGTAATACGCCAGTAATTACCACTAATGCAAAAGCAAATGCTGTAAAAGATCTTATAAATGAAAGCAAAAATGTTCTAACAATAGAAATCGGTACATATAATTTTGCAAAAGCTATAGATAAATTATTTAAAAGTAAACTTTTAAATAATACCGAAACCGTTAACGATAAATATGACTGGAATATATTAGTTAACCGTCAGGTTGAGGTATATATCGCATGAAAATAATGATTGTAACACCCTATTTCTATCCTAAGGTGGGTGGACTTGAAAATTATGCGCTAAATATTGCAAAAAGTCTCAGATATGCTGGATATGATGTTTTTATATTAACTTCTAATCACGAAAGCAGTAAAAGAGATGAGATTAATGTTGAGGGAATGAGAGTAATAAGGCTAGCTGCATGGTTTAAATTTTCGAACACCCCTCTTAATCCTTTTTGGTACTTTCAAATACGAAAAATAATTATTGATGAGAAACCTGATATTATAAATGCTCACACGCCAGTTCCCGGTATTGCAGATATGGCAATTTTCGCGTCAAAACAAGTACCGACAGTCTTAACAACTCATTCAGCCACTCTTAAAAAAGACGGGTCTCTTACTTTCAAGATCCTAGCAAATATTTACACGATACTACAAACTAAAGTATACGCAAGAGCTACATCAATTGTTGCGGTTTCCCAATACGTTAAGGACGTTATTCCTGATAAGTATAAACATAAAACCACTGTTATACATAATTCAATCGACATTAATGTAATCCCTAATGACAATGTAAGACGTAAAACTAAAAGGTTGATGTTTGTCGGTAGCCTTGATAAGACTCATTCCTGGAAGGGCCTGCAAGAAATTATCTATGCAATGAAAACAATTACAATTTCAGATCCTCAAATTGAGCTGGAAATAATTGGCAATGGAGATTCTATAAGTGATTATATGAATCTTACTAGAAAGTTGAACTTAAGTAAAAATGTACATTTTCATGGAACTGTCGAGGGCGACAAAAAATATAATCTCATCAAGTCTGCCTCATTAATGATTATTTATCCAACGACTGCAAATGACGCTTTTCCCACTGTACTTCTCGAGGCATGGGCTTGTAATACGCCAGTCATCGCTGCCGATATAGGTGCGTTAAGTACGCTAATTAACAACTTACATGACGGGATGTTAGTTAAGCCTAAATCACCAAAAATACTTGCTGAAGCGATATTAATGTTAATATCAAATGACTCATTTCGGACGGGAATGGCAGTCAATGGCAATTCTGTTATAAAAGGAATTTACTCACGGAAAAGCGCAGAGCGGCTTTCAGTAGATCTTCTTAAAAAAATAATAGAAACTAATAATGCTAAAAATAAACCTAAAGTTGCTGTCTATTATGATATGTTAAGAGACAAAGGTGGTGGGGAAAAATCTATAATTTTACTAGCCAACGAATTAGGCGCTGATATTGTCACATCAGGTTTTAGCTCAGATATTCAAAATTGGTTACCCATTAACGGTCGAGTAATAGACCTTGGTAATTTCACATATAGATGGAGTAAAACTTTTAGTTTTCTCATAGAATCACCTTTAAGATTCTATATAAACGGAAGACGACTTAAATATGATACGTATATTCTATGTGGAGTGTCCGCAATTTATGCCGCTAAGCGCAATAAGAAAATTATTTGGTATTGTCACACCCCCAACAGATTGCTTTATGATTTAAAATACTATTCTCTCGATTCACGTAAAAACTTAGAAAAATTTTTACTAAAAACATATCAGATTATATTTACATTTATCGATCAACGTATCATAAAAAATAATATTTCAACAATTATTGCTAATTCAAGTAACGTGCAGAAAAGGGTTAAACTGTATTATAATAGGCAATCTATAGTTATTCATCCTCCAATTAGTGTAGCTAATTATA
>JBGSIS010000032.1:0-44764 GCA_041742395.1 Saccharimonadales bacterium (SeqCode) | reverse complement strand
TTGTTAGTGAATTTAATATATTCAGAGGAGTTGCTCCATCTATATCAAGAGCATAAGCAGCGCCGCAATAGTTACCGACCGCTGGGTAGCCGTTATCAGTGCAAACTCTCAAGTTAAATTTACGAGCAACAAAATGAGCGCTAGGATGAAGATGCATGTCTTCTTTTACTCTATTAACCAAATAATCAAAATTAGCTTCGTACTGATTAGTCCAATCAGTATCCAGAGAATCGGTTTCCCCTTGAAGCCAGAAAAACCCATCTACAGTATATTTCATATTATTATTATTTAGGTAGTTTGTAAGCAGAGCGTAGTTCTCTTTCAAGTGATAGTATGATCTTTGTCCAGGACTATCAGGATGCCAGTCATAAGGTACGAAAGGCGTGCCAATATTTGGTGGAGTTGTTGTGTTTGCTAATGCCTGAAAACCGTAGGTGACCTTTAAGAATATAATCTTTCGCTTTCCTTGATTGTATAGTTCTCTCGCTATTCCAATTTCTGAACCAAATTGTCCCTTCATCTGTCCGACTGGCGGAGGCTGATCAAGATCCTTGAAATTTATTAACCCTTCTTTAGACGGGTCAGCAGTATTGTTTGATTTAATCCAACCCGCCGCAACATATGTGCCACCACTTTGAAGAACCTTAACAAATCCATTTGGGTCATCTTCTATTCCCACCCCATCTGTTCCGTCCCACCATATCTGAGCATTATCGTCTGGATTAGCATCATCATCTACAGGGTGAGTTCCCAATTCTTGTCCCGAAGGCATATCTGATAGAAATGAATTTGACCCTTCTGCGTTACTTTGTCCAGCGACAATATAGATACTATACGGTTGATCGTCGCCTCCTGCCGCTTCGAGCTTTTGCTTATTGCCATTGTCAACATTATTTAAAATAACTAAAGCGACTAAAGCAATACCAGCTACAAGAGACAAGTACCTTAACTTATTCAATGAATCTTTGGTTATTATTTTTCTCACCCGCTCCATATCCTACCTGAATTTTACACGGAATTATGTTCTATTATATTACTTATGTTTAGATAATCAAAGAAGTAAATATGTCTGTCTTTTGTTAAAATAACTTTAATGACAAATAATAGTGATAATAGTGGAAAAGAATTGGTAGAACAGTTTAAAGATGCACTTATAATACGATCGAGTGCAGAGTATGCTAGCGAAGAAGCCGTACGCTCTGAAAATGAAACTGTAAGCGGCCTAGACGCTATTAGTAGGGGTAGTTACCTTAACCCATCAAGTGTCCCAGAAGATCTACAAAACCAAATCGCTAGAGCAAGTGTAGATGCACACATTAAAAAGGTTCAAGCCAAACAACTTAACGAAAATAGTAAATATCAGTTAGAGGATATGAAACTTAACCTTAACGAGAAATATAATGGTAAAAAAATCAAAGTAAATGTACTGAATAGACAACAAAAACCCATAGAATCAATCTGGTACGATCCCAAATATAATGATTACTACAACGGTATTCTTGACACAGGTGGCATTTCCGGCAAAATACAAGAAATCCTGTTAAATAAAAACGCTATTTTAGTAAAACCAAATCTATTATCCAGATTAAGCGCATCAAACAGAAAACTATTCATGGTATTTATAATTAACCCCGACGATCTGACACCGCTAGTAAGTCTAGAAATTAATTAATAGTTTGTTAGTATAATTATCAGATGAACCATAAAACTAAAATTGCCATTATTGAAGACGACATACCTATATGTAATATGTATAAAATGAAGCTAGAACTTGAGGGATACGAAGTGAGTGTAGCCCATAATGGAGTTGAAGGATCTGAACTTATTGAGCAGTTTTGTCCACAGTTAATTCTTCTTGATCTAAAAATGCCTGAAATGTCTGGCGACAAAATGCTTGAACAAATTAGGTCAACAGAATGGGGTAGTTTGCCTCGAGTAATTGTCCTGACTAACATTAGCAAAGATGAAGCACCTCACAACCTTAGATTTCTGAATGTTGACCGTTATATCGTTAAAGCACACCATACCCCTTCGCAAGTAGTATCAATCGTAAAAGAAGCTTTAAGTTAAAACGCTTAACTTTAGTTTTAATATCTGAGACAATATATCAAATGGCAAGAATAGTCTTGGTCGAAGACGATATAATGTTAGCTGAAATTTATCAGACAAGGTTAAACTTGGCTGGATATGAGTGCCTAGTAGCCTACGACGGTAGTGCTGGCTTGGAACTAATTAAGCAAACCCTGCCCGACCTGGCCCTGCTTGATTTGATGTTGCCACACATGTCTGGGGACAAAATATTGGAAAATATGAGAAATTCTAGCTGGGGTAAAGATATTAAAGCTATATTCCTGACCAACATTAGCGAATCAGAAGCTCCAGATGGAATTGAGAACCTAAAATTTGAAAGATATATAGTAAAAGCCAATATATCTAACAACCAACTAGTTGAAATTATTAACGAAGTTATGTCTCCAGACAATTCAACTAATAGTTAATGTTGTATTTGTTTTAATTAATAACGTAATATATTAGTATGGCGACAAAAGTAGCAATAATAGAAGATGACCAAGCAATATCTCAGATGTATCGAATTAAGTTCGAGTCTGAAGGTTTTGAAGTTGAGACAGCTGAAAATGGAGCAGTAGGACTGCAACTTTGTGAACAAATGCGACCAGACATAATACTACTGGACTTAATGATGCCGGAAATGACTGGCGACAAAATGCTTGAAGAACTTCGCAAAAAAGATTGGGGTAAATCCATCAAGGTTGTTATCTTAACAAATATGGGTGAGCAAGAAATTCCTCCTCAAGTAAAAGAACTTGGAGTTGATGCTGTAATTCTAAAAGCCGATATGACACCCAGGCAAGTTGCTGAATTAGTTAACAAAAAAGTTAGTGGCTAATAAGCCAATGAAAGTTGCCATATTAGGATATGGGTCTCAAGGTATCTCTGCATACCAATACTGGAATAATTTGACCAGCGAAATTACTATCTGTGATAGTCGTGAAGATACACTAATTCCAGAAAGCTGCGACTCAAAACTTGGTGAGGATTTTTTAAGTAATCTTGATCAATTTGACATTATTGTCAGGGCCGCACCCATAATTCATCCTAAACAAATAATCAAAGCTAATCCAAACTCTCCAGATATTCTAAGTAAAGTAACTTCTAACACTAATGAGTTCTTCCGAGTTTGTCCTACAAAAAATATTATTGGAGTAACCGGCACAAAGGGAAAAGGTACTACTTCAACTTTAATTACCGAAATGCTTGAAAAGTCAGGTAAAACTGTTCATCTCGGTGGCAATATTGGAATACCACCCCTAGATCTACTAAACAAAAATATTAGTCCAGAAGACTGGGTCGTATTAGAACTTGCAAACTTCCAATTAATTGATATTAAATATTCTCCAAAAATTGCCGTGTGTCTAATGGTTGTTCCAGAGCACATGGACTGGCATGAAGACTTAGAGGAATATATTGCTGCAAAGCAACAGCTTTTCATTAACCAAACTGAAGATGACACAGCAATTTATTACGCAGACAATGAAAACTCCGAGAGTATAGCTTCGGCATCCGAAGGACAATTAATTCCGTACTTCGACGAACCTGGTGCAGTAGTATTAAATAACAAAATAGTCATAGATAAAACAAGTATTTGCGATGTTAATGACATTGCACTACTCGGCAAACACAACTGGCAGAATGTTTGTGCCGCAGTTACTGCAACTTGGCAAGTAGTACAAAATCCTGAGGCAATTCATTCCGTTATAAAGGATTTCAAAGGCATGGAGCATCGCCTGGAATTAGTCAGAAGTTTTCATGGAATAAAGTTTTATGATGATTCATTTGGCACCACACCCGAAACAGCAATAGTAGCCATAGAAGCTTTTTTAGAACCTAAAGTTGTAGTCCTAGGTGGTTCCGACAAGGGTGCTGACTTTGATGAATTAGCAAAAACTGTAAAAGATAACAATGTAAAAGAAGTTCTTTTAATTGGAGATACTGCTGAAAATATTAGACAAAGTCTGGATAAAGTTGGGTATACGAATTATCAACCCGGAGGAGATAGCATGAAAGAAATAGTTGAAAATGCGTTACAAGTAACAGATGACGGTGACGTAGTATTATTATCTACTGGTTGTGCTAGTTTTGGTATGTTTATGAACTATAAAGATCGTGGAGAACAGTTTAAGTCAGCTGTGAAATCACTCGCTTAAGTTGATCTACTAGAGGTTGCTCTGGTTGTATGACAGTAACTTCATTACTTGCAAGTTCTTTAATCATATCCTCTATCCAATGATAATGGGTACAGGCTAATACAATCACATCCGAGTTATTCATCTTAGACTCTTCGATAATTTTCTTAATTTCTTTTTTGTCAATTTGATCACTTTCAATCATAAAAGACCACTTACTGCAGTCCGGTTGAAATACTATGTTATTACTTGCAAATTCTTTTAAGAGTTTCTGATATCTAGGACTTTTTAAGGTTGACGGTGTAGCGCAAATTGTAAAATTACCAGTTTTTGTGATCTCAGTTGCTGTCTTTACCATCGGCTCAACAGCTACTATGGGTACTTTGATTTCTTTTCTTAACTCGTTAACTATATTCGTTGTTACTGTATTGCAGGCAATAACGATAACTTCACAACCGTCATTGATTAACTTGTTAAGTTTTGGAACCACTAATTCCATTAGTAGTTCTTTGGTTTTATTTCCATATGGCATATTGTCTTTATCATTCACAAAAACTACTTCGTGCTCTGGCAGTTGTTCCATTATCTTGTTGGCAACTGAAAGACCACCCACTCCTGAATCAAAAACTCCTATTTTCATTTTTTTGACCTAGTAAACTCAGAAAACTCTGAATCTTTTGTTATGAAAAACGGTATTTGCTTCTCAACGACCCAGTATTTCTGAATAGGAATTTCTAATTCTATTTCTGGGTTTCCTCGGCGCCAAATAGCACAAAATGATAGATTTTTACCGCTAAGTTCGGGTGTTTGAATAAATCTTTCCAAACTACTTAGCCTAGTACTGGCATCATCTATAACTACACCTTCAGTTATACTTTCGGCCATCTCATCCTTGATTGAAAACATTCCGTTATCTATTTTTTCAAACTTAACAACTGGAATATCGTCTACTCCTTCTCTATTTAGGTGTCCAGCAATCATATCTGCCAGAATATCTCCTCCTGAAGGTATTGGTGCTAAGAACTCAACGTTACAATTGTGTGCAAGTATCAAATAAGCCATTTGCTCTGTAACTTTGTGTAAAAGTTCTGGGTATTTTTCAAGTTTATCCAAATTGAGGTGGTTATTTGCCTTGTCACCGCCTGCAAAAGTGACCTCCCTATCTGTAATCTCTAGCGTTCCAGCATCTAGGATTTCCTTTTCAAAATCAAACATTTCTAGAACTCGCGAGCTGACCTAATTACGTTATCAAAAAGCGCACTTACAGTTAGGGGGCCAACTCCACCTTTTTCTGGCGTAATCTTAATATTAGGCATACTGCGTACTTCCAAAGAAACATCACCAACCAACCCATTACTATCTGTCGCCACGCCGGCATCTACTACCACAGCTTTTTCGCTAACCATATCCCGAGTTATCAACCCTGGTCTGCCAGTGGCACAAACTAAAATATCAGCACTCAATGTCAGTTCTTTTAGGTTATCTGTATTTTTATCTGCAATTTTTACATTTAAGTCTGAGGTTTCCCATATTTTAGCTAATGGCTTACCTACTAGTCTTCCATGACCGACAATAACAATGTTCTTTCCTCTTAGTTCTACATTATACCCAGCCAATAGCCAGTTGATGGCCATGGGTGTTGCTGGATCGAATTTTGAGTTTTCAGCCAAACCATCAACGTCTTTATTTAAAGCTACAGAATTTAGAATTTCATCTGTTTGAGATGTGTCTGGTAATGGTATCTGAACAATTATTCCGTGATACGAATCATCATTATTCAACTTACTAATTTTATCTATTGCCTCATTTTGACTAATATTAAAAACTTCTACTTCTATATCAATGTCTTTGCCGTAATTTTGTTTTAGCTTCATGTAGCTATCAACAACAGGCTCGGGATTAGTTCTGATAATTGCCAATTTTGGTGACAAACCGTTAGCTTGTTTGAGAGCACGTACTTGCTTTGCCTGCCGTTCCTTTATATAGTCAACTAAATCTGCACCGTTTAATAATTTCATCTAACTAATTGTATCAGTTGTTTTGGCGTTTTTTCGGTTTTTACCAGATAAAAGCTTATATACATCTATGAACAAAATTACGGTTCCGATAGATATAATCAAATAAATTAACGGATTTCTATGCCATGCACCAGTGAGATTACCATGAATCAGCAAGTGATACGCTCTGGTTAATCCTATCGATGGAGCCCAGTCCCAGCCTATTCTCTGCCATAAAGATAAACCAGATAAGTATCTATAAGGAGTGATGAATATGATAGATGTCAGGATAATAAAAAATAGCAGTCGTCCTCTAGGTGTACTAAGAGAAATGATCTCGACTGCTATTTTTGACATTAACTGGTGTTAGCTTTCGCTAGCGCCGCCGCTTCCGTTTGGAGTTGATAATTTCGACTTATCGAATTTGTCACTTCCAAATCCTAACATTAAATAGCCTACTAGTGAGAATATAACAAGTAACAAGATACTCCATACTGTATCTTTGCCAAATGCCTTGCCTAATTCTAGGCTAACTAGAATTGCCACTATAAGCGGTGCAATCCAACCGATAAATGGAATTACTGACAGTAGGAATGATAGTGACCACCAACCCGGCTTGCCAACTATTTCACATAGTGTCCAGTAATTATAAAGTGGAATTAGTGCTTTCCATCCCTTTTCGCCTGCTTTTTCGAAAATTTTCCACATTGCAATTGCTACAACAATGTAAATAGCAATTATAAACAGCAAGTAAGCTGCAAAAAACGCCATTATTCCTGTACTCTCCGCAGCAGTTGGTGCCGTCGTATAATAACTATCGCTATAAAGGTCTGCTTGTGCAAACATAATTTTATCCTCCGATTATTACTTTATAAGTCTATTATATTCCTTAATTTAAGCTTAGAGAATGTTTTTCGTTAATATTTACATTACTGTGGATATCTGCTAAAATTGACCTCTGTTTTAAGTTATTAAAACATGGGCCAGTAGCTCAGCTGGTTAGAGCACCTGCCTCTTAAGCAGGGTGTCGAGGGTTCGAGTCCCTCCTGGCCCTCCAATATGCTTATGCTTAAACAGAGGTAAAATGCCTCTGTTTTTGATATAATCATAAATATGAAACATACTCACACCGAAACTGACCTAGCAATTGAAAATCAATATCCAAAGTTGGTAAGAGACAAAATACCTGGGATTATTGATGGTGAAGGGAAAGTTGCTGTAACACATATAGCTTCTCAAGGAGAATATGTACGTTTTCTAATGGCGAAGTTAATTGAAGAAGCAACCGAACTTAGTGAGGCAATTGACGCTGACCATCAAAAAGAAGAAATTGCTGATGTGAGAGAGGTCGTAGGCGCTATTCAAGAAGCACTTGGATTTTCAGAGGATGAGATCATTGCCGTACAAGCTAGTAAGGCCGAGGAACGAGGTGGCTTTACTGGACGCATAATTCTTGATTCGAAGCCTTAATAATAGTTGCGATAGCATCTACGATGGCCCTCCAAGCATAAGAACTATGTAAGACTTCTTCGGAAGTCTTTTTTGCTCATGCTTGCATATGTAAAACTAAGCAGTAAAATAAGTCAATAAGAGGTACATATGAGCGGAAAAGAACGAAAACTAGAGTCACTTAGTCCAGAAGAAAGAGAAATACAATCTGTAGTCGATAGGGTCATGGAAGCTGGCGACCGACTATCAACTTGGAATAGCGAATCAATCAGGACAGGACACGGGTCCTTAAGTTTCGGCAGAAGCAGCCATGAGCCAAACGAATTACTAAGAGTTATCATGCGTGGAGCATCTAGGTACCAAGTAATAAAACCAAAGGCCACAGCTCCTGAGCCGAAGGAAGTTATTGGTACAGTAACATTAGAAGATGCGAAGTCTCAGGTCATAAATATTGCCGACCGTCTTGGAATTGGTGGTACAGTTTCAGATGACTATACCGATACTATGGCACCAAATCTAGGAAGAACAATTAGACTTGCTGAGAGTATGGGGGCAGTAGTCCATATCACTGTAGAAGTAACTCATCCTGGACTAGATATTGTAGAATAGTTGCGATAAGCTCCACGGTGGACCTCCAATACGCTTATGCTTAAACGATCTACGAGTCGTATTTGTTATACTTAGAATATGTCAAACCTCCCACATCAAATACCACAAGATTGGCACGATTCACTCGACGAATTAAGGGGAAAAGTAAAATTATACCCTGAAGATCCAGAGGATCAGGCATTGAGAGAAACTGATGAAAGACGAGAAAGAATTAGGAATTTAGTCTTTAGCGGAGAATTGCGAACCGTTATCGACGAATCGATAGATGACCCTGACTTAGAAGTTTAGTTGCAATAGCGCCTACGGTGGCCCTCCAATACGCTTATGTTTAAACCATAGGTAATCTGTATCAGTTTTTGTTATACTAATAAAATGAAAGTTGTAGATACAATTACTATTGCTGAGCTAGCGAGAATGGCTGAGAAAATGTACGGTAATCTAGTTAAAGCTGATGTCGATTTAGCCAACCAGATCCTTATTGTAGACATGGGCATGCACGCTGACGGCGAGGCATATTTACTCGAAAAAGGATCCAAGCAAAAAGATCTATGGGGGATTAATCTACATCCTGATGATTATGAAACAGACGATTTTATCGAGTTTGACTCAATGATCAATATTCGGCCCACACAGGGTAATGCTTCAAAAGACATTTTAGATCCTGAAGTTAAGATGCAAATTATTTCTTTAGTACGAAAGAAAGTTAGTGAGTAAGCACATATTCGACGCAACGAAATGGGCTGAGATGGATATTTTTAATCAAATGGGTAATATTGGTTCTGAGGTTGGACGAGCGCTTAGTGCAAAACGCCAGGGTAACACCCAGAGAAGCCAAGCAGCTTTTAAGCGTGGCCTGGATTTAATAGATGAAACTGCTAGCCTCTGGGCTAAAGAGAAGAAACCAGGACTTAAAGAACTGCTATATGCACGAGAATTGTTCGCAGAGTCTATAACAACTGATAACGTTGACCAGACATTAGAAAAGTACTTTGTGGAATTTGCTATTGCTGCACGACATGATCGGTAGCTTAGTTTCAATAACCTCCACTATGGTCCTCTAATAACGTATATGCTTAAATCAGAGGTACCTTGCCTCTGATTTTTGTTATTATAAGTATATGAAGAAGCGAATAGCTATATTTGTTGTAATTCTGCTTGTAGTGTTCGGGGCGGCCCTAATGATCAAGTCAAACAATAGCCCCAATCTTCCTTATGGTGATAAGGAGATAGCTTCACAAAAAGCTAAGGAGTTTGCTGAGAAAAAATATAACTACGTATATTCCGCAAACTTTGAAGCTATCAAACTTCAATACAAGAGTACAAGCTGGGAGTTTCATGTACCAGAAGAAAGCGATTCGGTTGCTGGATGTGGAAGCTTATTTAACATGTATTCAATAGATAAATATACCTATAAGATTAAAGACATTTCATACAATATGAACGGACCATGTTAAGGATTAACTCATTGTAGTTTAGTTCCAATTGATTCCACGATGGACCTCCAGTACGCTTATGCTAAATTATCTTCCTAAAGCTTTCTGATTGTATCGTTTTATACATCCTTGTTGACATCAATTAGTAATTTATGTACAATATTATGTACAAGGAGTAGTACAAATGAAGATAGCATCAATCTCAAAGTTTCGTAAAGATATAAAACGTTATATTGACGAAATCGACCAAGACCAAGAGCCATTAGTCGTAACACGAGGCGACAATGTCTCTGTAGTGGTCATACCTCTTAATACTTTTAACTCCTACTCCGAAACAGAATATCTGCTACGGAGTCCGGTAAATGCTCGCCGTTTGTTAAAGTCAATGGAAAACGCTCGCTCTGGAAATGTTGAGGCTCACGAATTGATCGAGGAGTAGTACTGTGAGTCGAAGACTTACCTTCACACCACAAGCCTGGGAAGAATATCTCTATTGGCAAGGGCACGATAAACAGCTGTTAAAAAAACTCAATCAACTCTTAAAAGATTGCCAGCGAGATCCACTATCAGGCATCGGTAAGCCAGAACCCCTAAAAGGCGATCTATCGGGTGCATGGTCTCGACGAATAAATGACGAACACCGCTTAGTTTATATTGTCGATGACGAGGAGATAAGAGTTTCATCCTGCCGCTACCATTATTGAAATACGAATATCAGTTTGCAGTAGAATCCACGATGGCCCTCCAACATCAGCTATACTTAAACAATTTCCATAAAAGTAATATTTGTTCAAAACTAGCATGATTCATGTAATTGATTATTTTTGCTTTTTATTATATAATGTTTTTAATGCGCTACCAGCAAAAAATTCATAACCCAGATTCATTGCAAGAGCAATTAGATACTATTCAAAGACAAAATCCTGATATTAGGATAGTTGGTTCATTGGGTAGGTCAGTTCTTTTTGGGTTAATAGCTCATGATCCCGAGATTGAATATCATACACGCAGTCAAAAGCCATTATACGACCACTCTGGGCAAGCAAGAGATATTGATGTGATAGGATTATCCAATACTACTGACACTGGGTCATTTCCAGTCGATAATATTGCATTTGATAATAAATCTGTAAGTATTTGGAAACATGGTTCAGACTGGTGGCTAAGAAGTATAGATAAAAAATTCTCGGAACAGTTACATCCCGACGTGATGGCTCCTATAATTGGTACAGGAACTAGTAACATCACTGCGATTACAGTACCTTTGCAGACTCATCTCGCCCTAACTCTTAGTAGGGGAATACTTAGAGATCAGGATAACTTATCGAGGTATTTACTTGAGAATGTAGGCCGAGCACAGCAACATTCTTTACCTACTAGTCTTTATAAACCTTTTTACGACCTATCTAGAATGTCACACGACACCCCATTATCAACACCTAGATATGTGTATCGAAGATTTTTTCCTGCCAAAGCCAAAAAAGCAATAGATCCATTATTAAAATCTGCAGGAATTATTCCAAGTAAAGGTCTTCATGATGAGTATTAATATTTAAAAACATATAATCATTTGATACTCTCCGAAAAACCTATCATTTAATGCGGTATAATCTCATTAAAGCAATGAAGAATAACAATGATTTGATAATACAAGGGTTACTCCTCCTGATACTTAAAAAGTAATTAAATAAAAAAATTCGTCTATACAAGTAAAAATCGATAGAGTCTCTGTTTATTTGTTATAGTTATTTAATGAAGCAAAGTATTATTTATCAGCGTATTGAGTCTGGAGTAATATTTGTTTCTAGCTTATATTTATACTTATTTTTAGATTTTAATCTAATAGTCTTTGGGCTACTTTTATTTGTGTTTGATTTTTTTATGATTGGTTACCTCTTTAACTCTAAAGTAGGTGCATATGTCTATAATCTAGGACACAGTATGATCTTCCCACCGATGCTTTTTTTAATTGGTTATGTAACCGATACTAGGATAATTATCGGCTTTAGCTTAATATGGTTTGCCCATATTGGTTTAGATAGATTATTAGGATACGGCCTTAAGTTTACAAGCGACTTCAAAGACACTCATCTTGGACATATAGGAAAAAAATAGTTACTACGTAGTAAATTGTTTCATATTGACAATTAGAAATAATAGTACTATATTTCTTATTCAACGACATGGGAGTAACTATGGGTCTAATGCGATCAGTACAACTTAAACTAGCTTCACCAGAATCATTAGATTTAGCTGAATCTTTTGATATGAAAGCATCTCAGTTATTGGCTACAAAAACTAACAATGTCTCAATAATAGGTATTCCAGAAGTGCGAGCTGAAGAAATATCTGAAAGATATCCTCAAGGATATTTTCGCTATATAGTATCTATAACTGAACTTCCAAATAAAAGTGAAATGATTAGTAAGGAATTTGCTCGAAATGAAGCTGGTGTAGTTATGTGTACTATGACAGTAGCAATCCAAAATCTTGGTGAACGTGAATATGAAGTAGATCCAGCCTCAACCACAGTAGCACCCACAACATCAGAAGAACTTTATCAACTTTTTGCTAAGGCAGAAGGTCAATCCTAAATATTTATCTCTGTTTTTATTCTTGTGAAGTTGATGAAACAGAAGAATCTGACTTAGTAGACGATACTGACTTATCTTTTAAGAAAAGTACAATAAAGAATGTTATCCACCAAAAAGGAATACTAATCAAAAAATATAGTATAAAACTATGTCCTTTATTCTTGGCAATCATAGCCGGCCAAATGGCTACTAATATAAATAAGAATAAGATAAATACATACCAAATTGCTGTTATCGTATAGCCTAGGAACGTTGTTGCAAACATATCTAACATCTTGAACTCCTTTTTTACTCTTTTACTGATTGTATTTTATAGACTTCGAAAAGATTTAACAAGGAACCAATCAATATGCGAAATATTTTTTCCAATTACGCTTTAATATCTAAATAATTATAAACAAGTACGTACAAAACACTCATGATTGACCAACCAAATAGAAGCAATAATTATTTATTCGTGACAAATTAAAAAAATACTCGATAAAGAATTTAGTGTAATTTATTGTTATGATTAAAAATATGAAAGCAGCAGTCAACAAAACTTATGGACCCCCTTCTATAATCTCAATAGAAGAAATTAATAAGCCAAATATTAAAGACAGTGATGTATTAGTTAAAGTTTATTTTTCGTCTGTAAATAGAACTGATGCAGGTTTCTTAAGGGGAAAACCATTTGCGACTCGTTTTTTTACTGGAATAATTAAGCCAAAGTATATTTCTGTGGGTTGTGAATTTTCAGGTATTGTTGAAGCTATCGGTAGTCAAGTTAAGCATTTCAAACCGGGCGACAAGGTATTTGGTTTTGATGACCAAAACTTTAGTGGGTATGCTGAGTATAAAGCCATCGATGAAAGTAAAATGATTGAAACCGTTCCAGGTAATATATCACTCAAGCAAGCAGCAGTGTCGTTAGAGGGCGCGCACTACGCACTATTTTATATTTATAAAATTCCGAAAGGTTCTAAAGTATTCGTTAACGGAGCTACTGGAGCTATTGGATCTGCTGCTGTTCAGCTATTGAAAGCACATGGACATTACGTCGAAGCAAGCAGCACCACTAAGCAAAAAGAAACTGTAAAAAAGCTAGGTGCAGATAAAGTTATAGATTGGGAAAAACAAGATATTACAGATGAAGCAAGTAAATGCGATGTATATTTTGATTCTGTAGGTAAAAGTAGATTTAAAGAGGCTCGGAAAATATTAAATCCTGGAGGATTATATATGTCTAGTGAGTTAGGTCATAAAGGCGAAAACCCAATACTATCATTAATTAATCCCATTCAAAAAATATTTACTAAACGCAATATAAAGTTCCCTTTACCTAAAACTAGAAAAAAAGAAGCAAATATTATCAAAAAGCATTTAGAAGATGGCACTTTTGTTCCACTTATAGAAAAACAATATTCTATGAAAGATATTCCAAAAGCATTTGAGTACGTAGAAACAGGTAAAAAAGTTGGCAACATATTGATCAGAATTGATTAGATAAGCAACTTTTATTTACTCTACTTGTTTTAGTTAACTCTGGTTGTTAGTATTATATTAATAAACTTTAAATTATATGATAAATAGAAATAAATCTGGAAAAATAAAAAATAAAAGACGAATCCCGAAGTTTTTCTTTCCTGTGTTAATCGTTGCAGGAATTGGTTCCTTCTTTTTTGTTAGTAGCTTTGCAGCTACAACAAATACCGCCGCTAAATGCACGACATCAGAAACCAACTCAAAAAATAGCACAACCAGTACTTCTCCTCCGTGTGTAAAAGTAGGTAATTCAGGTGCACTAACCTACTGGATGGATAACACTATTCCAGGTAAAAGAATTCATGTTTTAAGAGCAGACTTAAACAATCCGAGAGTTAGCTTTAGGGCCTCTCAAATATCTGAAAGAGAGAAAACACCTTCAGAATTTGCAAAAATGACAGGATCTATTGCTGCAATAAATGGCGACTTTTTCTATAAAGACAATAACTATATTACTAACGGGTTAGCCATCGGAGCTGGAAATACCTGGCCATTCACTATCGATAAAGCAGACACAACATTTATTGCTTGCTCAAAAACAAGAGATTGCTTCATAGATGATTCTTTTTCCGCACGACAAGTAGACCCAAAAGTCTATACCTCGCTTGTAAGTAGCTACGACGAACTATTGACTCCTAGTTTTCAATGGAGTCAGAAGCCAGGTGATCCAGGATGCGGTGCAGTCGAACATACCTGCAGCAACCCGCACCCAAGGACAGCTGTAGCACTTAGTGCTGATAGAAAAGTAATGTGGTGGATTGTAGTTGAAGGCAGACAAAATAATGTTTCGGGATTAAGCTTATTTGACCTTACCCAAGTCATTAAGAGACTGGGTGCAACTTGTGCAATTAATCTAGATGGAGGCGGTAGTTCCGGAATGGTTCTTAATGGAAAGTTAGTAAATAATCGACCATCAGATGAGCCAATTGAAAGAAAAGTCTCAAATTCTCTAGGGATAATTGAACTCCCCGCTACTGCGACAACAAAATAAAAATAATCTTAAAATACTAGAGAAAGTTTTGTATTTGTAAACCCAACTTGTTTATATAAATATAAATTCTACAATTGTTTTCATGAAAGAAAGTATTACTCAGGAGTTTGATTTTGGATGTGGCATTGCTTGTTTTGCATTTGTGATGGAAGTTAGCTATAAAAAAGCAACCGAAATGCTTGGTAAAGATCAGTCATTAAGCAATAGATTCTGGGTAAAAGACCTTGTTTATGCACTAAATACTAGCGGAAAATCGTACAATTTAAAACATATAAAACCAAGATCAATAAACATAAATTACCGAGAAGGAACAATAGTATTAATCAGGAGATCGAGCATATACTCTTCTGGACATTACTTAGTCCGATACCAAAAAATGTGGATGGACCCTTGGATTAACTTTGCGGCAAATAAAAATATTATTTCTGCTAAATCTGGGTATAGAAAAAGATTACCCGGGAAACCAATGTATGCCATATTTCCGGATAATGAATCTAGAGTCCTTCTTTAGAAAGGGGTTTTCCGTCAACATCATTCAATTGATTTGTAACAATCAAGATTACATCGATTAGCCACCAAATACCACAACCACCCAGTGTCACTAGTTTCAATATACCTGTACCAATATATCCCAAGTAAAACCTATCGATGCCAAGCTGACCTAAGAATATTGATAACAATAAAGCTACCAACCAAGATCTTTGATTTTTATTAGAGTTTTGTTGACTAGTCATAAATTATTTTCTCCCATTATTTATAACTAATTATAAACTAAATTACAATTTATGATAGAATAACCATAAGTTAGTTAAGGGGAAAAAATGGAAATAAATAGAGAAATTTTTAATAATAGAAATAGAATTACCGGATTAGCTATAGCAGGATTAGTGTTACTTGCATCATGCAGTACTCCTCCCACTAAAGTAGATGCAGCAGATTCCAACTTTAGCGATGGCATAACAGTAGATTCAGTTCTTGACGGAAGTGATACAAATATATCTGACTCAATCTGCGATGATGGTCTTGGTAATTGTACCTTACGAGCAGCAATTGAAGAGGCAAATAATACACCGGGCAGTAATACAATAGAATTTAATATACCTGGAGCAGGCGTTAGAACAATACAGCCTGTATCAGGTTTACCTTCAATAATTGAAACAGTGATTATTGATGGTTATTCTCAGCCCGGTTCACAACCCAATACTGCTGTATCACCAGAACCACTTAACGGGACCTTGCTTATTGAACTAGATGGGACTAACGCGGGAGCTAATCAAGATGCATTTACTATTGATGTATCAGCAACTAACGTAGAAATACGTGGACTAGTAATTAATAGATTTGATTTTAGGGGCATTGGTGGTAACGGCGGAGGATCGGGTTTAGTAGTTCAGGGAAATTATATTGGTACTGACCCAACAGGACTTACTGACCAAGGAAACGGTGACCAGGGATTACAACTTGGTCCAAGTGCAACTATAGGCGGACTTGACCCAGAAGACAGAAATATAATATCTGGAAATGATGGAGGAGGCGCAAGCCCTAATGTAGACGACAATAATTGGGTAGTCCAAGGTAATTATATTGGTCTTGGAGCTGACGGTGAAACAGTTATTCCAAATAGCACATACGGCGGTACTGGTGCTATGTCAATCGATAATAGCTCAGGTCATGTAATTGGTGGTTCAGAAGTTGGAGCAACTAACGTAATTTCTGGTAATAACTCGTTTGGAATATTTCCAGACAATGTAGATAATCTTAGAATCCAAGGAAATATAATTGGACCAGACTGGAAAGGAGACCCAATTCCAGGCAGCCCTCAACTAGGAGGTATTGGGTTACCTCCAATAAACGGTAGTATGGCTAGTGTTTTAATTGGAGGCACATTACCAGAAGAATCAAATCTTATCGCTTATAACAATGGTCCGGGAGTAGCAGTCATGTCCGCAGAACAAGGAGGTAGTATTCTTTATAACTCAACCGATGTTTCAATATTGGGTAATCGAATATTCGGAAATACACCTGAAGGTTCTTATCCTCTTAGTCTAACTGCACTAGGAATTGACTTATTAGAACTTGATTTAGACAACTTCACGTTAAGAAACTCAGACCCAACACTTAATGACCCTGGAGATACTGATACTGGAGCAAACAATCTAATTAACTTTCCTGTGATTAATTCAGTAAAGCAGCAAGGAACTAATTTAGAAATTAATTTTGACTTAGATACTTCAGGCAGTACTGTCAATGACGAATATCGAGTAGAGCTTTTTGCAAACGACACCGCTGATCCGACTAATTATGGAGAAGGTCAGTTATATTTAGGAAGCATGAATGTAAAAAACGGATCTGGCCAAACTGAGGTTGTTAATTTAGCTACTGCCGTAGATCTCAATGGTAAAGTTTTATCATCAACAACTACTGCTCTTAGTAATTCAACTCCATCTGGTTTTGGGTCTACTAGTGAATTTAGTGCATTAAAGAATATTGAGATTATTCCAACTACTACATCCAGTAGCGATAAACTTGCGGCAACAGGTATGAACGCCACCGCAATAATCTCACTTGCTTCCGGAATAGCATTAGCATCAGGAATCAATTATTACAACAGATTCATAAAACGATAAACCTGCAAGATTATTGCAAAGCTGATGTAAGTCTAGCTAGGCTGTCTAGGAACTTATTGAATGTACTTCGTCTATCCCATTCATTTATATCTATAAGGTCCGAGCTTGAAATATTTTTAGCCTGAACCCTTTTGATACTACTAACTACCTTTTTATCATAAGCAATCACAACACACTCTTGGTTCAGTTGGAAAGACCTGATATCCATATTACTAGAACCAACTACAGCAATATCATCATCAATAGTTATATGTTTTGAATGAAGTAGCTTAGGGTATTTATATAGATATATTTTTACGCCTGCTCTCATTAACTGATCATAAAAAGAACGCTGAGCGTGACCTACCATCCATTGATCCATGGCCATAGAATTAATAATACTAACATCTACGCCTCTTAATGCAGCTGTGGTGACTGCTTCAAGCATAGCTTCGTCTGGTACAAAATAAGGATTAGTAATAACAATTCTTTCCTTAGCTTTATACATGAGAGCAACAAATAATCTTGAATTATTTGAATTTTCGAAACCTGAGCCACTTGGTACAATTTGAGCTACAACATTTCCGGTCTTCTTGGGTAATTTGCGATATTTTGGATTAACAATTTTTTGGAGCAACTCTCCTGTTTCAAAGTACCAGTCACTAGCAAATATTGCTGAAGCTTGTCTGACCACAGGACCAGATAACTTTGCAACGAGCTCATCGTATTTAATTTCGTCTTTTCGGTGGTAAGTCCTATCAATCATATTAAGAGAACCAATGTATGCTAATTTGTCATCAATTACTACTATCTTTCGGTGGTTTCTGAGGTCTGGACGATTATATAAACTTGGCCTAAGTCTGATAGGTAACATTTCATACCATTCAACACCTATCTCCGTAAGCAATTTCTTCATTTCTTTTCTTCTTGGATATGCCCTGTAGCCCATTCCATCTACTAGTAAACGAACTTTAACGCCTCTCTCCACTGCTTCTTTCATAGCATCAAAAAGTGGCATAGTTGTTTTATCTAAGGCAATAATGAAATACTCAATATGGATAAATTCTTTGGCTTTTTTGACCTCTTTTACTAAGTCCTTTATTGATTCGTCGTACTCAGGCTGAATCTCTACACTATTACCATCCCTTGCAGGCAATTTAGTTAACGACTTACTAAGTTCGGCTAGTGAAGTTGCCCTATATCGCTGCTCTGCAGGCAAACCTTTAAGTTCGTTCTTTTCTTTTGCAGTTACCTGTTCGATTAATTTATTAGCCTTTTGCTGCATCTTTCTACGGTTTTTAGAAAGACGTGGATTTCCAATTACTAGAAACAGCAACAGTCCTAAACCTGGTAACAAGAATAATACTAATAACCATGAAATTGCAGAATTTGGATTTCTTTTTCTCGGAATATAAATAATAAATCCGATCCTAATAATCCAGTCAATTGTAAAGCCTATTACAGCGGCCCAGGTTAAACTTTCGAGCATATTGAGGTAATTATACAATAAATCTAAAAATTATATAAATATATCTCCGTCTGATAAAATCTAGTTAATGTCCGTTTCAAATAATCAAACTACAAAATTCACACCATACGATATATTTGTAGTCTTAGTATCATTACTTTCTATATTTAACATTATTCTTTATTTTGTTTTTGATGCTAAGCCAATTTTATACGTCATAGGTACTATAGATACGCTGATTAGTTTTATATTCTTAGTAGACTTTATAAGAAACTTACATAGAGCGAAGTCAAAGCGTGAGTATTTTTTTAAAGGACTTGGATTTGCAGATTTGCTAGCAAGCATACCTTTGCCTCAGTTTAAAATACTTAGACTATTAAGAATTATTAAAGTATTCAAAGAAGTTCGTAAAGGGGGGGTAAGATTAATTTCTCAAGGAATATTCAAGAACACCGCTTCAGCTGCACTTTATTTGGTATTCTTTATAATATTACTGCTTTTAGAGTTTGGAAGCATTGCTGTACTTTACGCTGAACAAAATAATCCAGCTTCAAATATCGAAACAGCATCTGACGCAATCTGGTGGGTTTACGTAACAATCACAACCGTAGGTTATGGAGATAAGTATCCTACAACTAATCTTGGCAGGTTAATAGGAATGGTCGTAATGTTAGTTGGTGTTGGTTTGTTTGGTGTATTGACTGGTTTCTTGGCAAATAAGTTTTTACCTAAAGATAATGAATTATATGAAAAGATTGATAGTCTCGAGAAAGAAATAAAAAATCTCAAAAAATGAATTCTGAAAAACTCAAAAAGATTAAACAAAAGATAGAATCAGAAAAAACTTACAAAGGACCGATAATTGAAATACGAGGAATTATCCGTCTCATATTTGCCTGCATCCCGTTCTTAGCTGGAGCATATTATTTTAAAGATAACGAACTATGGAGAGTTGGTTTTCTATGTGCAGCTTTTACTAGCGCTAGTTATGTAGGTGTTGAAAATAATCACAAAAAATTTGGGTATTCAATTTGGGTGATGATTTTTGTTGGACTTGCAGTATCAACAGTTTGGGTATTCTCTGATTCTATAATTCTAGTTTCAATTGGTTTAATTGCTTGGTCATTAATTTCCAGTATGTCATTTGCAGCTGGACCAATAGTTAGTCTTCCAGTAAACATTGGAATGATATTATATGTTCTATTTTTACTTAATAACAGTTTAGCGGGTCAGGGATTTTGGGAATCATTGTTCTTTGCAGGGTGTGGAGTTCTTTGGTCATACGCTTTGGGATTCATTGCAATTTTAAGACCCATAAAAAATGAAATAGAAATACCCAAATTTGAAGAACTTAAAAATAAATTCAGTTCTAGTCTGACTTGGCAATCTCCTTATATAAGAAATGGTTTAGCACGAGGAGTTATAGTTGTTATCATTGGTGCTATTTCCGCAATAACACAAAATAGTAGTTTAATAATCACAGCATTCACAGTAATAATTGCTATGTTACCTGGCAAAAACCAAACCAGATTGAAAATAATGTCTAGAGTTGCCGCAGCAATGGGAGCAATTGTTGCTGCAAATATACTAATTAACTCTAAAACGCCTTTTTGGTTATATCTAGTTGGAATTATTATTGCACTGGCCTTTACTAGATGGATTATTCTAAGATCATACACTTACAATTCGTTCTTCTTAATAACATTTCCACTATTTTTGATTAGTCTTGGTGGATACTATGATAATTCCTGGAACAAACTATGGTATACACTTTTAGGAGCTTTACTCTCAATAATAGCCTCAGAACTATTTGTTTTTAGAAGCAATAAATTACAAAAGAATATGTTCTAGTTTTGGTCTATCAAATCCAATTGTAATATCTCCGTCGACATCAATGACCGGAACGCCCATTTGACCTGATTTTGTTACCATTTCTTGTGCAGCTTCAGAATTAACACTAACGTCTATTTCTGTATATTTTATACTTTTTTCTTTCATCCAATTCTTAGCCATATGACAAAAACCGCATGTTGGCGTAGTATAAATTGTTACGTTTTTCATTATTCTTCCTCCTTGATAATTTCAATTAATTTTTCTACCGTCGGATTAACTTTATTAATTTTATAGCATATTTTCTGACCTTGACGTAACCGAATAACTACTCCTGAAAGTTCAAGTAACTTGCATTGCTGAGATATAGCAGAAGGTGATAGGCTCAACTCATTAGCTATACTACTTACACAAATGTTTGGAAATTTAATAATTAGGTTTAGAATATCTATACGTGTATCGTCCGCAAAAGCAGATATTATACGTGATTTATTATTAATTGTATTATTCATCTTAATAGTTTAACTAATTACTTAATGTTTGTAAAGACAATGACCAAGAAAAAACTCCCATTATCAAAAAAACTAGAATACGAAGCAATAGGTAAACTATTAGAGTCTACATATCTTGCAAACAGCGATGTTAGAGCTAAAGTTCTATGGTTTACTTTTTTAAGAGGTCTTTTTTACGGTCTAGGTATATTTCTAGCTGGTACTCTAATAGTTGGTATTATTATATCTATACTAAATATGTTCAATGAAGTGCCTATATTAGGTCCATTTATTGAGAATATTATTAATAGTCTTGACGATTCACCTACTAAGATTTAGGTAATTTTATTATAAAGATTGAACCTTTAGGGTTGTTTTTAGTAACTGATATTTCAGAATTCATTTTTGATAGTATTTGTTTTGCAAGTGACAATCCGAGTCCTAAGCCATCTACATTTGATTTAGATCTTGAAGAATCACCTCTATAAAATCGATTAAAAATCTTTTCTTTTTCTTTATCAGGTATTCCCTTGCCTTCATCCATAAACTTAATTACTATCTTATTATTCTCAAAATTTGAAACTATATTTATGTTTGAATTATTTGGGCTATATTTAATAGCATTGTCTATTAAAATTGAAAAAACCTGAGTTAAATAATCTTCATTACTCTTAGCATTAAGTGCTTGTAAGTCTGTTTTAATAATTATTTTTTTGTCCTTAGATATTTTTGAAAAACTTTTGACTGACAAGTCTATTGAATTTTTAATACTAATATTCTTAATTCTAATCACTTCCTCTGCTTCCAGTCGCGATAAATTCAGCAGAGCTTCAATCATGGCAGTCAATCTATTAACTTCTTCGAGATTACTATTTAGAACTTCCTTTGATTCAATTAAATTTAAATTTTTATCTCTTAAGGCCACTTCTATCTCTGATTTCATTACACTTATTGGAGTTCTGAGTTCATGTGATGCGTCTGCAGTAAAACTTTTTTGTGAATTATGCGATTTCTCTATTGGGTCAAGTGTACGTTTAGCAAACAAGTAGCTTAGTAATCCTCCCATAACTAGAACAAAAGCATTCATTGTAAAAATACTAAGTAATAATTTTTTGTTAGCAGTATTATATGCTTCATCCCATGCTCGTATGAATTTTTCATCGTTGGCCAGGTAGCGCAGTTGTGGTGTCTGTTTTATTACGTCTGCCTGTCTCTTGAAACTAGAATTGATTTCTTGTTGTGAAACTCTATATAAACTTGCACTAAAAAAACTACTTATCAGCAGAAGCACTAACGTATATAGGGCTGTCAGCCGAATAGTAGCTTTTTTGATATTCATTGTCTATGATCCAAAAACATATCCATAACCACGCTTTGTCTTAATGTATTCGTTTTTGAAAGGTTTGTCTATTTTATTTCTTAAGTATCCAATGTAAACCTCAACTGTATTTGGAAGAATGTCGGCATCGAAATCCCATACGTGCTGTATTATCATGTCTTTTGAGAGGGGTCTACCGGCATTTCTCATTAAGTATTCCAACAAAGAAAACTCTTTTCGACTTAATTCTATATTTTTGCCGTCTCTTACAACTGAATAATTTACCGAATCAAGAGTTAGGTCACCGTGCTTCAAAATTGTAGGTAGCCCTTTAGACGGCCTTCTAAGTAGTGCTTTTACTCTGGCTACTAGCTCATCAAATGAAAATGGCTTTACAAGGTAGTCATCAGCACCTAAGTTTAGACCATCTATTTTATCTGAGGTTTTATCTTTGGCTGTTAAGAATATTACTGGGGTTAGTATTGACATCTGTCTTAATTCTCTTAATATTCCTATGCCATCTATATCTCCTGGAAGCATCCTGTCCAAGATAATTAGGTCGTAATCTTCTGTGGTTGCATATGCTAATCCATCATCGCCATCATAAACAGCATCAACTGCAAAAGATTCTTGTTCGAGACCTTTCTTTAATATATCTGCTAATTTTTTTTCGTCTTCAACAATAAGTATTCTCATATATACATTCTATATTTTACCACCTGATAATTAACTGAGAAATAAAAAACCGCCTCTCGCAAATGGCGGTTTTTTATTCTCTTAAAACTTAAGGTACTCAACTTATGCTGGGCAGCATAACAAATGCACTTCGTTTTGATTAATCAATTTACTTGCTTATTGCTAGTAAAACTACTGCCCTGTTCGACCTTACTCAAACCAACATAAGTTAAACTAACCAAACTCATCGTCGCTATCGCTGAGATTACTACAAGTGTTTGGCCGCGTGTCATCTATACCCCTTTTGTTAATGACAATAACAGAATATAAGTTAATGCTTAGAGTTTGCTGAAAAGTATAATAAATTTAAAACCGCCCTTGTTAAAAGACGGTTTTAAACTCAAATATTTTTCTATATATGTTACATTCTCGGACCGTGACCATTACGACCTTTTGGCTTTATATCTTTAAGTAGTTCTATATTTATGCCATTCTGTTCTGCCCATGATTCAAGTTCAGTCTTCTTTTCTTCCATTTTAAGCTTACGCTCTTCCTGGGTTAGATTTTTGAGTGACTCTTTATTGTCTTCACGTTGTTTATGCATTTCATCTAATTTGTTAATAATCAACGTTTTTTGGTTAGCAGTTATTTTTCCACTTGAAACGTAATCATCTAATTTGGTGCTGATTTTAGCTTGGTGTTCTTGATGCATTTCTCCCTTATGCTCATCGAACACTTTTTGCACCTCTTCTTGATTTAGGTTAAACTTCTGTGCGATTTTACTTGATAAATTATCAGAATTTGACGAGTCAGCACTTACACTAGCTACAATACCTAGACTAGCCAATCCTACAGCAGTAAATGCCCCCGCCGTTAAAAAACTTTGTCTTATTGTCATGTACTCCCTTTCATTTAAGTTAGTGACATTACAAGATTATTCCTAAAGACTTAGAGTAGGCTTAAAATAACTATTCTATTGAAACTTCGTCTTGGTATGTTCTTACTATTTCTGAGGCAGACAAATATAACTCATGTGATTCTTCAATATACTTACCTTCTTCTCCTGTGACTAAATGCCTGTTCGTATTCTTATACTTACAGAAATTTAATGTTAATCCATCAATAGTAATTCCAAGCTCATAGTCAAAGTAATCTTGTCCATTAACGTATGAAATAACTACTGTTTTGTCATAAATAATTACTTCAGGAAGTTTATCAACTATTTCTATACTTGATAAAACATTTGAAAAACTCTCCACGCTACTAACAAACTGAAGTCTAACTTTCTCAAACCTAGACACAGAACTATTATGAGACTCAAGTTTCTCTAGTTTTTCAACTATAGTCATAACGACTAACTATTTATCCTTCTTTTCTGAGTTTTTCTTGAATATCTGAAATTTTTTCATCAATTAATTCATCTGCTCTGGTACGTTTTCGACTTTTCTTTGGAGCAGATAAGATTGACTTGTGTGAGTTTTGGATAACCATAGATACTGTTTCCCTTAGTGAGAATTCTGTTTGTCCGTAACTGATAATTCCTAACGTTACTGCCCTCTTTAATCCTGTTTTAGTACCGTGTTTTCGTGACTTTGACTTCTTGTTAAATAAATCTAAAGTTATTGTTTGAGTATCTGCAAGCAAAAGACCATCTTCAATCAAAGATTCTAACGCTTTTGTTACATCTTCGTTAAATTTCTCTTCCCACTCTTCAGATGTTATTTCAGGTGATTCTGATTCAACTAACTGAACACTATCAGATTCATCTTCTAAAAGTGTTTCTTCTCCACTAGGTAATTCTGTGACTTCAGCTTGATCAGTTAATAACTTATCATCGACTAAATGTTGCTGCACTTCTTCAGTATCTTGTTCTTTTTCTTGTTCTTGTGACTGAGCTGAATTAGTGTTTGAGTCAAGTCTAAATCCATCGGCGCCTACAAAACTAGCTTCAGCCCTTACAATCTGCATGCCTCTGTTAAATGAGCCTCCATCGAGTGTAACTACAATATCTGGAGTTGCAGCAGCGACTACACTAAGTAACATTTCTCGCTGTTCAGAGTCTAGATCAAAAAGGTACTGGAAGAGTTCAATTCTAAAGTCTTTGGATGACATGTTTTCAATATCAGCTAAAACAACTTCTCCGTCTTCAAAATATTCGTTTACTCTTTTAATTATTTCTTCACGAGCAGTAATCAAATCACCACCATATTTATAATTTAATTCCTGACCGACTTTATATATCTTATCTTTAACATAAAGACCCTTTACTGCTTCATCATCAAATGAGGGTATACCACAAGCTTCAAGTGCTTTGCTTCTTACATTCAAGAACTCAGCAATAATAATCGATTCAGCATGGCTAAGGGGAAATTCAACACTTGGAAGTATTTCTTTTTCATCAGAATGTTCAGTAACTTCACTTTGCACCTGAGTTTCGCTGGATTGTATTTTATGATCGCCAACAATCTGTGATCCTTCTTCAGCTTCTTTTTTATGAATCTTTGGTGCTGTTACTGCAATCTCTTTAATTGAAACATTTGGATTAGGTATTGAGTAAGCAGAATATCTCCTGGAACCATTATGAATTACTATTGGTTTTCTGTTGTAAGTTAGGTTCTTTTCTGCCCAAGATTTAAACTGAGCCGTAACATTTTTATCAAGTTCTGCGTCTCCAAAAGCTTGTTTCCAAAGATCTTGAACCGTGACTTCTTCTCCGGCATTAGCTACCAGAACTTTTAAAATTGCTTTACGTTCTTCGCTGTAGTCTCTTTTAAGTTCACTACCGTAAGTCTTCGAAAATTGTACAAATCTACCTTTTTGGCCAATCTGAACTCCGTCACCACGAATAGTAATATCAATTTTAGGATGTACTTTTTCTTTTTCTGAGACCTCAACTTGTTCTGCGGGTTGCGGTTGAGCAGTTTCTGTTCTTACTTCAGGTTCTATAGCATCAGTTATTCCTGTAGATTGAAGAAGTTTTAATTCTCTAAAATATCGTAGTGCTGTAGCTTTTCGACTATCACCAAGTATTTAGTCCTTTTTTTCTTCTACAACTTCAGCTGGCAATAGACCCATTTCCACAGATGACTGCAATTCTTCAATTACTCTTAAGTCGCTTTCGACCGTCTCGCCGTATTTTGCAATTTCTAATCCTAATGCACTGTCCGATTCATATTCAGCTAAACTGCTGTTTGCAGATGCTATCGCACCTTCTATCGTCGGACGCAAATCCTCGGAACTCTGAGCAATTAAACCTTCTAATTTTACCTTCTGATCAAGGGTTTCAAAGTATTTTTCTAAATTATTTTCATTCATAGTGTATTATTTTAGCATATATTTGATTATTTGTCTATACTTTTTGATAATTAATTATTCTGTATAATTAAGCGTATAAAAATAGGGGGCAAAATGAAGGGTAATATATTCAACAATATCGAGAATACTTCTAGCGAACAAAAAGTTTTTGTTCAGCAGAATGATTATGCTTTATTAGTAAATCTAAATGGCACTGTTTATGCAACTCAAGGATCTATGGTTGCATACAAGGGAACTGTAGACTTTGATCACAAAGGCGCTGGAATTGGTAGACTAGCAAAAACGGCAGTTACTGGAGAAAGTTTACCGCTAATGAAGATTTCTGGGCAAGGCGACGTTTATCTTGCCAATAATGCTCAGTTAGTACATATCATTGAATTAGAAAACGATGAGCTAACTATCGCATCTAGGAATGTATTGGCATTTACGGATGGGATTGACTGGGATATAGGTGTAATAAAAGGCGGCGTTATGGGATTTGCGGCTGGAGGATTATTTAATACGAACCTTAAAGGTAATGGATCGATTGCAATAACCAGTTTGGGAACGCCAATTGTTATTCCAGTTAACGGCGATGGCGTATGTTCAGATGTGAACAGTATTATTGCATGGTCTGCTGGATTAAGTGTATCGATCAAGAGTAGCTTCAAGGCAAAATCACTAATCGGTATGGGAAGTGGAGAAAGTTTTCAAATGGCTTTTAGTGGCCAGGGTCACATCATAGTTCAGCCTGGAGAATTCTTAGTTCCTAGCAGATAAAATAATTTGGTGCTTTATTTCAATACTACTTTTATAAGCTCTAAGTTACATTATTGACTTTTTATGTTTTTTGTGTTACTATAATTTATATGTTATTTGGAAGTTCTAGAGAAGAGTTTATTGATGATCGAAATATTGCTCCTGTTGGGCCTGTTTTTCCTGAATTAATAGAACAACAAAAAGCCGAAAGATTTAAGGCTCTAGGTAAATTTGCTGTCAATAGTGCTAATAATATAGTTGCATTATCAATCTCTACGGGAATAATTCATGCAGCTTCTGAATTTATTGGAATAGATCCAACTCTTACAAGATCAGCTCTTAGTGCTGCTGGGGGATTTTTAATTAATGAATCGGCAATCGGTATATATCAGACAATTAAAGGCTGATTTCTGGTTTTTGCTAATTTTTGACCTTAACTATTCTCAGTCACTTATATCTTCTATTCCTAGTTTGTGCTCAAGATATAAAACTGTCGGTAAACTCAATAAGTGAAATTTAACCGATAGTTCACCGAGCTGTAAGCCAATCTCTGGATTAATGCCCCTTTCCGCTGCACGCAGTTCAAAAGGCTTACCTTCATACTTTTTTAAAAACGAAGGAAAATCATCATAAAGTACAAACTCAGCATGCTCTAAACCTTCCTGATAATTACTGTTTGGTTTTGGAGCTGGAAGTTCAATTGCATCAATACGCCAAGGAGCATGGATAATTGGATCGTCCAAGCGAAACGTTGAAATAGGGCGATTATTTATCATGGTTTCGCCTAAAAGTTTTGCGATACTTGTTAATTCAAATTTCTTTTCTTCGTAATTTTCACGCGATGTAGTTCTATAACAAATATGATCTATTTGAACGAAGTCTGATAATTCAAAGCCTTCGTTAACTACACGGCTCAATATATCATCTAAAAAGCTTAGATAGTCCCCTATAACTTGATCTAATTCATGCATATGTAAAGTATATCATTTAGCCTGGTAGTGACTTCTATTATTTATCGTCAGGAATACTACATAACGATAAAAATAATTAAACTAATAGCTACTCAACGACAGGTGCATCGTGGGCGAAAATCGTAGCAACTCTTTCTGATGATACTTGTTTTGCGTCAATTAAATAATCTAGGAAGTCAGAATATCCTTTTTCATCTACCATAGTAGCAATGTCACTTACTTCACCGACGACATGCTCATTGAGATCTTGATTAATACCGCGAACAAAACTTCTAATATCATACAATCGTCTTTTATTATCATCAATATGATTTGGAAATGGATTGTTAATAAAGCTGAATGTTTCTCTATATTCAGGGTTAAGTAAACCTAAAGTGTTGGCTACGACAAATTTTACGGCCTTACCCTTTCTAGCTGCTTGCAATACAGTCTCTGGCTGAGCTAACGATTGGCTCAAACCTGAAACGTCAACTAATGTTTCAGTAGTATCGCCATATGCTGATTGAAATGAATATGTTGGAAGCAAATTAAGAGCGGCTTCATTAACTGGATTGGTCTCGTGTCTATCAAGAGCAAAGAATGCTGGAATAGAAATCGTTGTTCGACCTTTGACTAAATCAGGAGCAACTTCTTTAAATTGTCCCAAAAATTGCAAGTGATCATAGAATGCCAAAAATTCTGCTTCCTTTTGATACCTTTCTTTTTCTTCTGTACCGGGTTCTACCGATAAAAAAGCTTCGTATTTATTAACCATACCGTTTCCAATATCTGTACTCATGTATCTTCTCCTTATATATTATCAGTTTACTCCCCTGATAATACTTTTCAAACCATGAGCAATAATGAAAGACAAATATACAACTTACTACAAACAAGTAATTCGAAATAAAATACGGTATACTCGTCCAGATTAGAACCCAGTTACTGTTATGCTAGGGTTGTATCTGAATCTTCGTTTCGTGCTTTATCCATAGCTTCAAGCCAAATTGCTAAGGCGCTTGGGTATACAGTACTAGTTGGCCACTCATCCCTAGGCAGTTTACAAGCTTTAATTATTCCTAAGCACCAGTCTGCTCCCAACAAGGAAGCTTGTGCTACTTGTCCAGATAATTCTCGTGGCGCACTAGAAGCATAACTAACATTTGGGTCGTTGTAACCTGCTTCATCTTCCTCATAAATCTCTAGAAGAGTATCTGTTACAATCCAACTAGCTAACCGTATAAGTTTTGTTTCTTCTGCAACTTCGTTCTTAAAATCAATAATCTCTTTTGGAGTCAATAATCCTCCAAGATCATGCTCGCTAGCACCAGGATAGCGATTTTCAGGTCCGAAAGTTTCGAATCGTTCTTGAAAGGTAGTCATTGATAAAAATTATCCTACAGTAAACGAATATTAACAAGCATTAGAATTTGGTACAGCATTATGCAAGATGTTAGAACAATACTACAGTGTGGGTATGCCAAAGCGCTCACGTAAATGCGAAAGTCTATTTTCAAAAGATTCACGTAAATCAAACTCAAAATCTTCTAGGTGGAACTCACATGATGCCACCAGAAATCTACTACACCTAAGTGCCTTATTTATTCGTTCAGATTTTGCAACTTCTGTTGTAGAAGCATGTGATTCATCGTGGATTAAATCTGCTAGAGTATCAGTTGCTGCCCTGTGTGATGCAAGTGCTCGATTAGCATCGGTGCCATAATTAGGAGAGGTATTACCGTCAATTGACATGAAGTCATACACAGGTGTAACTAATTTCTTTGGCGATATAGAACCCGCCCATCTTGCTATTCGTAGTGCATACATAAGATTATCTGGAGCAATGCTACTTAGTACGAGCTCTTGGTCAGAAAAATCTTTTCTAAAACCATCTTTTACTAGATGTGTGAGTAAGTGTTCAGCGTTGGGTGTAAAGCCATTTTGCTCCTGTTCCCAACCAGCCTGAACTACATCATACATAAATAACTCTCCGTAGCACGCATTGAGAGTCGACTCGCTCACTATAGTTTGTCTAGCCATGGAATAATTCTAACCCTCATAGCTTTTAATGCAAGCATGAGCAAAACAAAAAACTCCCTGAACTGACATAGAGTTTTTAACATAAGCGATATGGTACACCGGGAGGGATTCGAACCCCCGACCCTCTGTTCCGAAGACAGATGCTCTAATCCACTGAGCTACCGGTGCATAACAGATAGTTATTTTAACAGGATTTATTATCACTGTCGACACCTTTAGGTTAACCAAATACTAGCCCTCAGGACTAGTTGTAGTAGTTGTTTTATCTGGAGTTAGGTCTCCGACTTCTCTGGTGAGTCCATCAATTTTAGTTCCTAATACAGGCACACCTTCACCAACAGTTTGGTTAACATCTTCAAGACTTCCGCGAACGGGGTCTACAGTTTCGCCAATTCTGTCGGCCCAATGGTACACAAAAGGAGTTGCAGTTAAGCAAACCACAGCTGTTGCTGCAGCTACTTTTCCTATAAATATTGCACCTTTTTTTAACTTTGATTCATTATCATAGCCATTCTCTGGATTTATATTTTCTGCCACTTACGCTTCTTTCTCCTTCTTTTTCTTGTTTAGAGGTTTTTTTGAGGAGCTAGTATTATTGGGTAACTGTTTTATTTCTTTTGGTTTGGATGATTCTTCTAAAGTGTTTTTTAATACTTCTAATAAGCTATAAGCATGGTCTTTGCTCATCCCAACTCTTGAGACTGCTAAAGGCTGAATGTTATTACTGCCACCTTGCATGAAATTAATTACAACTCCGTAGTTATTAATTACAACATGGACTTGGTCAGTATATACAACTCGTGCATCCATTGGCAGAATTATAACGGGCTGACTTTGTAGCTGCATGTCATCACCATCTGGATTCAGCTCGTTAGTAGAATATTCATAACCGGCTAACTTCCAGAGTTTATTTGACTCCGACTCTCTTACATTAAAGTAGCTAATTAGTAGGGCAAGGATGTCTTCACTGGGTCTAAAGATTCCATTTTCAAAATTGGCAAGCTCATCACCTTCTATCTCTACGGCACCCGACACCTCAATTAAGCTTTCATGGCGTCTATCCCTAAGCTTCTTTAATTCATTACCTAGTAATTCGTATGGCTGGTCTGAGTTATTTTTTTCTCTCACTATATAAATGTTAACTCTATATTTTTACCTATGCAAGCGAAAGCGAGTTATAATAGCAATAATGTATATTTTAGAAAATGTGCCTTTATCTGGATTATCTACTATGCGTCTAGGTGGAATTGGAAAGTTTCAATGTATAATTGAGAATAAAGATGAACTAAAAGATGCTGTTAATTGGGCGCGTGAAAAACAATTATCTATTAAAGTGATTGGTGATGGCAGTAACGTAATTTGGAGCGACAGCGGCTATGATGGGTTAATCATAGTTAATAGACTTCCCGGTTTTGAAATTACAGAAAACGATGACGATAATGTTTACGTGACAATTGGGGCTGGAGAAAACTGGGATTATATAGTTGAAAAAACCGTAGATATGGGTCTATCTGGAATTGAGCAACTATCACTAATTCCTGGAACTGTGGGAGCAACTCCAGTTCAAAACGTAGGTGCTTACGGTAGAGAAATTTCAGATGTACTAATGACTGTCGAAGCATATGACATTAACAATCTAGAGTTCATTACATTTATGTCTAGCGACTTGGAGCTAGGATACCGTACTAGTATTTTTAAAACAAAAGATAAGGACAGATATATAATATCGTCCATTACGCTGCGACTTAGTAGAATCAATCCTATGCCGCCATTCTATTCAGCAATCGAAAGCTATTTTAAAGACAATGATCTAGTTGAGTATAACGCCGATAATATCAGAAAAGCGGTTATTGAAATAAGAAACTCAAAATTACCTAACCCAAAAATTACTGCCAATAATGGATCATTTTTTCAAAATCCAATTGTAGATCAAGAGCTAGGAAACACGCTAGTAAAAAGATTCGGTAACATACCTCACTGGCGACTTGAAAATGGAGAAGTTAAGTTGTCTGCAGCCTGGTTAATCGAAAAAGCTGGTTTTCCTAAAGGCTACAAAGACCCAGAAACAGGTATGTCATTGTGGAAAAATCAAGCATTAGTGCTTGTAAATGAAAACGCAAAATCAACTCAAGATTTAATTGATTTTAGAAATAAGATACTTATCAGCGTTAAAGAGCTAACTGGAATTAATCTCAAGCAAGAACCTGAGATTATATAATTATTTATCACTAGGCAAAGGAAAGTCTGCAGCAAATTCCTTAACTTCGTTTTTTAACTGCTTTAGTTTTTTGGAGTCATCTTTATTTGTAATTGCTAATTTAATCCAATTTGCGACCTTCTGCATGTCGTTTTCCATAAATCCTCTGGTCGTAATGGCCGGTGTTCCAAGACGGAGTCCACTTGGTCTAAATGGTGGTAAATTGTCGTCAGGTATAGCATTGCAGTTGGCGGTTAGCCCTATTTTATCCAGAACTTCTTGAGCTTCTCTACCATCAATACCAAAACTCGTAACCATATCTATTTGAATAAGGTGATTGTCGGTACCGTTTGTCACAAGCTTAAACCCGTTATTCATCAATTCTTCTGCTAATCTTTTTGCATTGACGACAACTTGTTTTGCATAATCCTGAAACTCTGGCTGTAAGGCCTCACCAAAAGCAACCGCTTTAGCTGCAATATTATTCATGTGAGGACCGCCCTGCATACCTGGAAATACTTCTCTATCAATTAGAGTGGGTAAGTTAGCTACGGTTTTTTCAGGCGCTTTTAGTGGATTAGACACAACTCCATTAGTTAATATCAACCCACCTCTTGGACCTCTTAATGTTTTATGAGTCGTGGTGGTAATTATATGAAACCCATAATCAAATGGGTTAGGTAATACTTTTCCGGCAATTAGACCTGCAATATGAGCCATATCAGCCATTAAAACTGCGTCTACGTCCTTAGCAATCTGGGCAAACTTTTCATAATCCAGGTTTCTAGGATAGCCGGAAAATCCAGCTAAAATAATTTTAGGTTTTTCTTTCTTGGCAACACTATGCATTTCTTCATAATCGATTTCACCAGTCTCGATATCTTTAATTCCATACCTTACGAAGTTATAAAGCTTAGCACTACCCGTAATCGGATGCCCATGAGTTAAGTGACCACCGTGGTCTAATCTCATAGCCATCACTGTATCTCCAGGATTTAACCAAGCTTGATAAACTGCAATGTTAGCTGGAGCACCAGAATGTGGTTGAACATTAGCATGATCTGCATTAAATAATTGTTTTGCACGATCAATGGCAATCTGTTCTATTTGGTCTGTATTTTCCTGACCTCCGTAGTAACGCTTACCTGGATATCCTTCTGAGTACTTATTAGTCATTACACTACCCAGTGCATCCAAAACTGGTCGACTTACGTAGTTTTCACTAGGAATTAATTCTAGACCCTCTCGTTGTCTTATTTCTTCTGCTTTAATTATATTTGAGATTATTGATTCTTCCATACTTACACCTATCTATTAAAGTTGTGGTCACTGTTATTTGGTCAAAAAGAAAGCTATATCATAATACTATTCTAACAGCTGATTATCTTTAAAAAAATTACTTGTGTTTAATATCTCTTGAGGTATAATCTTAGGCACATGTCGACTACTAATGAAAAAATCGGTAATCTTATTTACCAGATTAGACAAGAAAGAGGCCTAACTCAAGCGGAATTTGCCAGAAGACTGGGAACTAGTCAATCTGCAGTTAATAGAATGGAACACGGCAAACAAAATCTTAGTTTGGAAACACTCGGCAGAATTAGTGATGTCCTTAACAAGCAGCTTATATCGATTGGTGAAAGTGGCATTAATCTTAGGATTGAAGGTGGACACGAATTAAGTGGCTCGATAACACTAAAAAGAAGCAAAAACGCAGCTGTTGCACTGCTTTGTGCTAGTTTACTTAATCACGGAGTTACTAGGTTCAAGTCTTTTCCAAGAATTGAGGAAGTAAATCGAATTATTGAAGTTCTTGAAAGTATTGGGGTAAAAATTAGATGGTCTTCAAATAACGATTTAGAAATACGCCGACCAGAAAAACTAGACTTATCTAAAATAAATTCCTCGGCTGCTCGAAAAACTAGAAGCGTATTAATGCTACTTGGTCCACTCATGCATGAGTTTAACGACTTCAAAATACCTTATGCCGGTGGATGCAAGCTTGGAACTCGTACGGTTACTCCGCACCTTTTTGCACTGGAAGAATTCGGCTTAAATGTAGTCGCTCACACCGGATTCTATAAAGTAACAGTTAATAAAAAAGCACCTTCCGAAACAGTAGTGCTTTACGAATCTGGCAACACCGTTACAAATAACATCCTAATGGCAGCAGCTAAAACAAAAGGCGTCACTACAATTCAGGCAGCAAGCGCTGATTATATGGTTCAAGATTTATGTCTCTTTTTGAATAAGTTAGGAGTAAAAACCAAAGACTTAAAAGCGTCAAATATAGAAGTTCATGGCGTTCCTTACATTAAAAAGAATATAACTTTTGCCCCAACCGAAGATCCAATTGAAGCTATGTTCTTTATTTCTGCGGCAATAACTACTAACTCAAAATTAACTATTAGACGAGTGCCTATAGATTGGATTGCGCTAGAGCTTCTTAAACTCAAAAAGATGGGTCTTAACTACCAAACTAGTAGCAGATATAAATCTGATAACGGCTCGATCGACTTGGTTGATTTAAAGATTGAGAAGCATAACGGGACATTAACTGCCCCTATTGATAAAATACATCCTAACTTGTGGCCGGGGATCAATCCAGACTGTATCCCCTACTTTGTGCCAATTTGCGGCACCGCTAAAGGCAGAACTTTGATTCACGACTGGATGTTTGAAAACAGAGCAATATACTACACAGAAATGACTAAAATTGGTATGAATGTAGAACTTGCCGATCCACATAGAATCTATATAAACGGCCCGACTAAATTTACGCCCGCAGATGTAGTATGTCCACCTGCTCTTAGACCAGCTAGCCTACTATTGATTGGAATGCTAGCAGCAAAAGGCACAAGCATGCTCAGAAATGTCTACACAATTAATCGAGGTTATGAAGATATAGCTAACCGACTAAATGAAATCGGCGCCAAAATAAACGTAATCCACGAAATGTAATTATTAAGAAGCTGCTTTAGCTCTTTCAGGTGACACCCAAGTACCGCTAGTCTGAACCTTTCTAAGAACTTGTTTATTATTCTTAATACATCTTACTACTGCAACAACCTGAACAGCATTCATGACATAAAAAATAAAGTACATAAATGGAGAATATAAACTTAGCCTAAATTTTTCTTTGACAGCCAAATGCTCGTCAGGCCATATTGTCCAGAGTATATACAAAGTAATCGCCATATAGGCACTCAATAACGAAACCGGATTCAAGGTTATAGCACTAAGGTAAATGATATATATAAGCAGTATCGGCTCAATTAATAAAGCAACCTCTCCAAAGAATGCTACCGGCAGTCTATACATTGTTAACATACGACTATAAATTGGGTCATTGTTGGCAACTAATCTACCGTGTTTAGTCATGTTTTGTAGCATACCCATTTTCCAGCGATACCTCTGTCTAAATAAAGCTTTGTATGTTTGAACTCCTTCAGTCATTGCCAAAACATCTGAAGCATAAATCAATCTACTTTCAACATTACCATAATAGTTTGCTAGCTTAAGACTTAATCCAATATCTTCGGTTAGTGTGTCGGTGTCATAGTATCCAACTTTTCTAACTATGTCGGTTCTATACGTTGATGCAACACCACCAACAATGAACTCACTGTTTGAAATTGTATAGAATTTTTTAGATCTATAGCCAATCATATGTTCAAACTTCTGAAGAAGACTAAGCATAGTTCCATCGTCTTTAACTTGAACATTAGCAGCTAAACCAATTACATTCGGATTATCAAAGTGCTTCACTGCATTATTAATTGATCTCTTTCCTATTTCAGAATCAGCATCTATTGTCATAAATAATTCGCCTTTTGTCATTGTTCTAAGTGAGTGGTTAATGGCTTCACCTTTACCGACATTCTTTTGCTTTCTAAGTAAATGAATATCCAATTTGGGGTGATCTTTTATATATTTCCAGACTAGCTTTCTAGTATTATCGGTTGAAGCATCATCAACCACTAAAATCTGTAGCTTTCTGTAGGTACTCTTTCTAATTGATTCTAGGGTTTTTATTATTCCTGACTCTTCATTATGCGCTGGAACTATTACTGTAACTAAAGGTCTGGGAAAATTCTTTTTAAATTTAGGTTTTTTCTTACTTCTTGACTGTTTAATGTCGTAAATGTTTGCACCAGCTATATAAAGACCAAAGTGAATGGTATTAACAATGGCAATAACAGCAAAACTATAGAATAAAATATCCCTAAGCATTTTGGTTACCTATATACTCAAAGACGTAAATAGTCCTATTTTGAAATGTAGCGCCACTACAAGTTTGTAAAGCTAAAATTGGCGGACCTTGGTAGTTTAAAATTGAGCTATCTTCAGGATTTGTAGTGAAATTATACTTCAATCTGTAATTATGAACTTTGCCGTCTTCAGTAATGATAGTAGCGATGCTACCCTCTTTCATTTCGCCCAAATTAGAAAACAGCGAACTTCTATTGTGGCCATATATAAATGTGACTCCTTCTATATTATTTGGCTTAGAAGTCATTACTGACCAAAAAGTAGAGTTAGTGGATATATTCCATTGCTGGGTGTTTTTATTGTAATAACCTTTTTGAACTGGCAAATCTAATCCAATTGAACCTATTTGTAGTCCAACTGGAACAGATAGTTGCAATGCAAGGTTTTCGTTATTTATGTTTTTTATTTCTTGAGCACTAGTATTATCTTTTACGATATCACTAGTAATCGGAAAATTAACTGTTTGCTGATTTCTGCTGGAAAACATAAATATAGCAAAACCAAATATTATAAGACCAAAAGGTATTAATAGCTTGGGTTTAATATATTTCATGATTACCACCTTTAAAAACAAAAAGTAGCACCAAAAATGATGCTACCCTCCGTTTGTTATTTTTTAAGCTCTTAACGAGCTCTGTTTGCTACAAAGCGAACTAGTGTTGTGATAACAATAATTGCTCCTACAGCAATGCTGGTAACTGCAATTGCAGTTAGTGCTTGATTACCGCCAGTGTTAGGTAAAATAACGCTACCGGCTACAACTGCACCTGCTCCTTTACCGCCTTCGTACATTCCGTTTCTCCTTCTTGATTAGTTATGGAGAAGATCGAATTGCCCAAAAAAATAGAGGGCCAAAACGACCCTCAACGCTTGTACGATACTACTCTACTATAATAGAGAGTGTTTGTAAATACTTTTTATTGTATTATTTGTTTTCTGTCCAGCTTATGTTATCTATGTAAGCTTGAGTATTATTGCCTATTGGAACAATTATTTGTAAGGATGAACTTGCCACGTTGACCGACGAAGGTTTATAGCTAAAGATAACCAATCCACTTACGCTGTCTGACTTCGTATATAAATACTGTCCGCTTATCCAATTACCATTAGTATCGTATTCATCTATATAAAAACCAATCTGAGTAGTCGATAGTACATCAATTTGAGCTGAAATAGTATAAGCCTTGAGGCTCGAAACGTTTATCTTCGAAGAAAATAAGTGTGAATTGCTTACAGTATTACTGTTTAACTGGACAGCATTACTACCATTAAAAGTTGCCAAATTAATGTTTGACGAGTTGTCAGTCGACCATCCAATGAAGCCGTTATCGAAATTCCCGTTATCAATTAGATTAGGCATTATAGGATCCGGTTCAGGTGCTGGTCCAGCAGTAGTTTCTATCCACTGAATATTATCTAGATACACTACTGTGCCACTAGACTTAGTTACTATCAGTTGTAGTCTAGCTTTCACAACTTTAGATGATGATGCAAAATAAGCAAATGAAATCTCATTTACATGCCATGCTGAAACAGTCTGTTTGTATTGCCCGCTTATCCAATTACCATTAGTATCGTATTCATCAATATAGACACCTAAATCGCCACCATTTTTGCTTTGAACATTAGAATAAGCCCTAACCGCATAGGTAGAATTTGAATTTATGCTTATAGTTGGCGAATATAAGTGAACATTAGTAGCAGTAGAAGAAATCACTTTAACTGAATTTGTTGGATTTGAGAACGCACCTTTCTTAGTGGTATCTACTTTTACGTTAGTAGCAAGGTCTGTAGTCCATCCGTTGCCAATAGTACTACCACTTACTGGATCTGCTAACTTATTGTCTACTTCGCTAGCCGATAACATGCCATTCGTAATATTATTTACTTTAATATTTTTTGACTTAACGTAGGCTGCTATGGCAGTTAAATCAGAAGTAGAATATTGATAATCGTCAGTAAGGTTACTTGGATTATCGCTAATATCGTGAAATACCAGTATTAACCAAGTATTTGTTGCTTGAGCTTGATCTATGTAACTCTTAATCGTGTCTACACTTACGCCGTATTGAACCTGCTGAACCCTTAACAGGTAATTGTTGTGTGGCCAAGTATTGTATCCGGTATCAGCAAAACCACGATGGGATGTGTAATTTTTTGCGATTTCTGCTAACACTACATCGTTATAATCACCGTAAGGTGTTGCAATAGAGTTAACTTTAAAGCCTTTATTAGTAAGTACAGTTTTACTGTTTACTAATTCTTGTCTTAATTTAGTTGTACTTACAGTACTAAGTAAAGGATGCGAAACAGTATGCGAACCAATCTCCCAACCATAACTATTCTGTAATTGTGTAAGCTGAGCCCATGTCATATATGGGACACCACTGTCTGCAGCGCAGTTATTCGGAATCGTTTTCATTCCAACGCAACTAGTCGTAACATAACTTGTACCCGAAAATCCATATTGAGCTAATGCTGGAGCGGCCTTGGTGAAAGTTCCTGAAGTAGCGTCATCAAAAGTAAAAGAAACCTGCGCAGCTGGTGCTGAATTAATAACCTCAGCTCTTGCTTTAACTGAATTAATTGACAACAATCCAAATATAGATAGAGTTAGCGTAAAAATCAGTAGCTTAATTTTGTTCATATAAACTTTCTAGGCATTAAAAATAAAAATAGGGCCAAAAAGCCCTCGAATAAGTAGATTATTAATTATAATTACTAAAAAGTCAATATTTGGGGCGAACTATGGGGATCGAACCCACGACCTCCGGAACCACAACCCGGCGCTCTAACCAACTGAGCTAAGCCCGCCAAACAGGGGTGATTATACATCACAATACTAATAATTTCAATAATTTGATTGTTAACTAATATAATTGTAGTATATCTAATTAATGATAAATCCCGAGAAGTTGAACTTAATTAATGACGCGAGGTCGCTAATCACAGATACCGTTACAAGCGGGTTGATATGTGCTGTTTTTAGCAATAGTTATGATGTCTCAAATGAAAACAAACATACTACATTCTCGTACTTCTCTGAATCTGCCGATAAGTCATACTCTTACAAAATAGGCGCCGAATATCCAGCTAACCATGATAGCTTTGACCCTACTGCCGTTTACATTAGGGAAGTTGAGTATGGTACTGATTCTACTAACTATTGCCAATATTTTTTTCGATCAGTTGGCAAAATATTATTTAGACCTAGCTTAGATATTGATATTGATTTTCTTAACCTATCAGACGAAAACCAACAAAAATTACTTAACAGATCGATTTCTTGGGGTACTCATGATTCGCCTAATGATTTAATTGATTTAAACAAACGACTACTAGAATCTAATATCTGTAAAACCTAGTAAAATATAAAAAAGTCGACTATTTTTGTCGACTTTTTAATTTGGTACCCCGGGAGGGACTCGAACCCCCAACCTGATGGTTAGAACCCACCTGCTCTATCCAGTTGAGCTACCGGGGCATAGAATCATATAATACCATAAGGCTAAATACTGACAACCTTTTTATCCCAACTTTGCCAAACATATAAAGGCGCCCCTAGAGCTAATTTACTAGCCAACCTTACTCTCTTACCTTCATTAGTTACTCTTTCGACGCTATTTTGTAGATGAGCATGTCCGGTTATAAGAATTTTGTCTGTTACAGTGTTTGAAGTTGAAGTGCTTAGAGAAAAATTGTGATCCATAATTTGTTCTGGGGCACAATAATTATTTAAGCTCATTTGGATGCAATCTTTATCGAGTTGTTTTTTCTGTACTTCCCAATTTTCTTCTGTTAATCCACCGTGAATTACAATAAATTCATCAGTCTCAAAGTACATGCTTGCACAATTTAGTAACGAAAGATGTCCTAGACGTTCCATTTTGTCTCTGAGTTTTTCGGCTGCTAATCTATTTGAAAGTTTTTCATCAATGCTGTAACTCCGTAGTGTCATATGTTCATATCTGTTATATCTAGAGTCGTTATGGCGCCAGCGATTCTGCCAAATATCTCTTAAATCATCGTCTCGCTCTTGGGTGACAGCTCTTGTAATTATTTCGTGATTACCAGTACCAATAAAAACATTATCTGATTGACCTACATCTTCAAGTAATTGTTTAGTATTTTCACCATCAACAAGGTCGCCATTTAATATTATTCTTACGTCAGGATATCTAACTTTTAATTCACCAAATTTCTCATAATGCCCATGTATATCAGTCGCAACAACGGTATCTATAGATTCTAGGTACATAGCTTTAATTTGGTGCGGGTGGGCGGAATCGAACCGCCATCACAAGTTTGGAAAACTTATATATTAACCGTTATACGACACCCGCAAAAAGTGCAACGAAGATATTATACCAGATTATATCTGTTATAATAATATCAAGATTAGAATAATATAATTGTGGAGGTCTGATGTTCAGGAAAGTTAAGAATTTTATAAAGGATTACAAAGCTCTAAGTTCAGTAATAGTGGTTTTTATTGTCAGCTTAATATTGGATTTAGCGGGATATGATACTGCAGCTCACTGGCTACTTGGAACATACTCAATTTTAGCTTCTCTACCTTTAGTCTGGGGAATGATACAAACTATCAGGTCAGGAATGTTTGGGGTAGATTTACTAGCTATAACTGCAATCGTAACTTCAGTTGCTCTAGGAGAGTATTGGGCGGGTATTGTTATTGTTTTGATGCTTACTGGAGGAGAAGCCTTAGAAGACTATGCAGCAGGTCGCGCCAAAACTGAGCTAACTTCCCTATTAAAGAACAAACCTACTAAAGCGCATTTGCTTAGAGGAAATAAACTTTTAGATGTTAAAGCATCAGAAGTAGTCATTGGCGACAAAGTAGTAATTTTACCCGGAGAAGTTGCCCCAGTAGATGGAAATATAATTGAGGGTTCAACTAGTTTTGATGAGTCAAGTTTAACAGGAGAAAGTTTACCAGTAGATAAAAGTGTAGGTGATAGCATTTTAAGTGGTTCAGTAAACTCCGATGGTAAAATCACAATTAAGGCAACTAACAACGCCGAGGATAGTCAATATCAACAGATAGTAAAGCTTGTTCAATCGGCTGCAAACAGCCAGTCACCTTTTGTTAGACTTGCAGATAGATATAGCATTCCTTTTACAGTAATCGCTTTTATGATTGCCGGAACTGCTTGGATAGTGTCAGGAGATCCCGTAAGGTTTTTGGAAGTTATTGTAGTTGCAACTCCTTGCCCTCTTCTTCTTGGTGCTCCAATTGCACTAGTTTCAGGTATGAGTCGTTCAGCAAAACACGGAATTATAGTTAAAAGTGGGACTAGCCTAGAAAAGTTAGCTGAAGTAGAAACAGTAGCATTTGATAAAACTGGTACACTTACTCAGGGCATTCCAGAAATTGACAAAGTAGTTACTTTTGACGATTTTTCAAAAGAAGATATATTACTTTACGCCGGCGCTTTATCTTCAAGCTCAACCCACATTCTTTCAAAGTCAATTACTACGTATATTGCAGAAAATAGGATCAAGCAACTTAAGTCTAAAAAAATATCAGAAATTGCTGGCAATGGTCTTGAAGGAAGTGTTAATGGTAAGACTATTTTACTCGGTAGACTAAGCATGCTAGAAGATAATAGCGTAAGTATTCCAAGCAAAGTAAGTGTAGATAAAGTCGCCCAGACTGCCACATACCTATCAATTAATGGTAAATTGGCTGGTTATATAACTTTCATTGACAAGGTGAGAGACGACAGCAAAACGATGATCTCGGCATTAAAGAGATTTGGCATTAAACATACTTTAATGGTAACCGGTGATAACCAAAAGACAGCTAATATGATTGCCGAAAAAGTTGGTATAGAACAAGTTGAAGCAAACTGTCTGCCAGCTGATAAAATTAATGCTATTGAAAATGTTAAGTATAAGCCTGTAGCTTTTGTAGGTGACGGCGTAAATGATGCTCCTGTACTAACGGCATCAGATGTTGGAATAGCTTTAGGTGCTAGAGGATCTACAGCAGCAAGTGAATCAGCAGACGTCGTTATAATGCAAGACAATATATCTATTGTTGCTACGGCTGTCGGTATAGCTAAACAAACTTTTACAATCGCAAGACAAGCAATTATGATTGGAATAGTTATTAGTGTTGCTCTTATGTTAGCGTTCTCTACTGGAAGATTTAAGGCCGTTCAAGGTGCAGCAATTCAAGAACTTGTTGATATAGCTGTGATTATTTATGCCCTACGTGCTCATGGCAACAAAAGAGTTAATGCTGCTCTTCAGTCAAAAATTAGTCAAGCATAAACTCTATTAAATAGATCGAATACCGCTATAACAATAAACGGAACCGCAACATTGTCTATGCCTTTTACAGCAATATTTTCGGTAAATGTAGTTAGAAAAGGCACCCAGAAGAACAACATAAAGTAATATCCTTGCCATTCGCTAATTCCAAACATAATCCATATTAGTAATATGAACGTCGAGCACAAGTAAAAAGTTCCGGATCCAACTAAACTTTTACTGTAGCCAAAAACTTTATATTTTGTTGATGTCCCATGAGCCGCGCCAACTACAGCCGCCATACCGTCTGCAAGGCTCATATGCAGTATTGCAATAGCATAAATCCAAGCACTAGGAGCAATTGTTATAGTAATACCTACAGAAATCGCAAATAGTACTTCTCCCCACGTTTTTCGATCAACTCCTCTTATTGATTTAAATATTTTAAGTTTCTGAGAAATTAACACACCGAGTAGTAGCAATATACTAATAAGCTGTATCTCTCCAACTGTGAGATAAAATGCCCAAGTTGCAATAAATAATCCTGTTGATATATGTACAAACTTCCTAGCAATTTCACCGTGAATTAACTTTTCCCTTAGTAGGAATTCGGATAATACCAGTAATATTCCAATGATTAGCAATGTAATAAAAAACTCAAGCATTTATAACTATTCTAAATCAATTTTAAAAGTTTGTTTAGGTTATTCGTCTAAACCAACGAAATAAAGTTCATCAACGTATTTTATTGCTCGCCAAAGCCTTGTTAGTAAGTATAGGTAAATCATGCTAATTAATATCGCCAAAATTATGTATTGGTAGTAGAGAAAATCACTTAGATTATATAAGGTCAGCTTGCTTAGGGCAAAAACAGTTGGATATAGATAAAAAGCTACCAATAAATATAGAATACCCGCGGTTGTACTGAAAAAAACTAACATATGTTGCGACATTCTAGATTGCCAAAAACTTGATGATTTTTTGTTGTTTTCGTATTTACTCTCATCAATATCTTCCTTAATTCTTAAATAGAAGTGCCAGATTGCCCAAACTAACATATATGTAACCGACCCCACCATTCCCCAAAAAACAAATACTGCAACTCTAGCTAAAAACTTAGACGCAAAGTACTCTTCATAAAATGTGTCAAACTGTATCCTGATAGCACCTGATGATTCTGTAACGTTTATTCCGGAATAGTTGTTAAGAACTTCCCATATTACAGAAGCGTTTATAAGTAGAATAAATGCCAGTGAAAACACAAAAAAAAGTATTACTTCATTCCAACCAGGCATCAAAAAGCCTTTTATTGACTTTACTTGTTTTTCGTCATTATGTCCTAATTTATCCATGTTTTTTGTATTTTATGCTTTTACTTAGTTTAGTATAGCATATACGTCCCTATTGCTTATGCTTTAAACTAAGCGTATTATATGGTCAAAATATTAACACAAAAAGGCTAAGGTATGGCAACCAGAACAACTAAGACAACTAAAAAGGCTCCTGTTAGGAGTAAGAGTAAAGTAGTAAAGAAGAAATCTAATAGTAGTAATAATGGTATTCTGGTATTCCTGAAGAAGAAACCTCTTTATATATTTGTATTAGTGTTTGGAGTAGTTGGAAGTATATTCCTATTTAGATCATTTGCCGCCACCACCAACCTAGAAGCAGAAACATCTACTAAGTCTAGTGAAGTAGTTATTGCTAGTGATGCTAGTGCATCAGGTGGTAGGTATGCTCAGTTTGCAACTGCAGCTCCATTAGCTAGTAGTTCAGCACAAAGGTT
>JBGSIS010000031.1:0-31810 GCA_041742395.1 Saccharimonadales bacterium (SeqCode) | reverse complement strand
GTAGAGCACAAGAGAGAATTGAGGCGTTAAAGGTTGCTGAAGGTCAGCTAGAATCACTAAAGAACTTACAAAAAAATGGCCCACCAGGATTATTTGGAAGTGTTGCAGACAATCCATCCAATACTCCTTTTTGTATGGTCCCTTTGTCAGGCTTACCAAGAGACTTCTCGGTAGCACCAGTTGGAACTTGGAATATTAATATTGATTCAGATAATTTTGCATATCCAAATGAATGTATCGGTCTAGGAGTTTCTCAGCAATATAACGTTGCAATAGTGCCTCCAACCAACCCCGACGGTGGATTATTTAAAGTCCATGTAAGGTGGTTTAAAATTAATGGTGGTATAAACGAGCAACTTACCCTGGAGTATTACCTAAATGTTAATAACTAAAATAATTAGAAAAGACCAAGGTTTTACAATAGTTGAGCTATTAGTGGCAATGACTGCCTTTACGAGTATGATTTTAATTGTAAGTATTGCTACTATGCAGTTAGGTAGAATGTATTCTAAGGGTGTCAGTTCTATTAAAACTCAAGAAGTGACTCGAGCTACTTTAGCTAACGTCACTGAACAAGTATCATTTACCTCAGGCCTGGTTAGTCAAAGCTTGCCCCAGACAGTTGCCGCAGGAGTTGGATCTTATACGAGGACAGCTTATTGCATAGGTAACGTGAGATATACTTATGCCCTGGACAGGAGATTGTCTAATTCAGTTTCTGGTGGTCATTCCAATGCAACTAAACAACTAAGACGTGTTCTTTGGCAAGATAATAACTATGCTGTTGGGTGTAACCCAGTCGATCTACATTCAACTGTAACTATACCTGGAAAAGAATTATTGGCAGACAATATTAGGCTTAAAAAATTTGATATTGTCGATGTGCTTGGTCAAGATTTGACAAACATTACCATAGAGACAATTTTTGGCGAAAGTGATTTGATTGAATATAGTGGCGCAGATCCAGTAAAGTGCAGGGGGCAGTTTGTGGGTTCGCAATTTTGTTCTGTTTCAAATTTAAAAACCGAGGTATATAGGAGGTATCCAAGTTCCATATGAGAAATTCAATTATTAAAGATGAATCAGGCTTAGTGTCTATAGTTGTAACAATGATAGTTATGGCTTTGTTAACACTTTTAGCAGTAGGGTTTTCTAGTTTATCAACTAAGGAATATCAGCAAGCCTTAGATCAACAACTCAACACGCAGTCGTTTTACGCTGCAGAATCAGGAATTAACAGAGTAATAGCAGATCCTACATTCATACCTGACTGTAGTGATACTCCCACAAGACTCAATAGTTCCGATCCTAATACTTCTGAAATATCTTGTATAAAGTTAAACAACACACCTAGTGTATTAGTTTATTCGGATTTAAGTACAGAGGGGTCTATGATTATACCTGTTGAAGCGGCTGGACTTTCAAGAATTAACATATATTGGCAGGATAAATCTGGTAAACAGAACTACCCTAACCAATGCGACGGTAAATTACTTAGCAACGCAGACTGGAATAACGACAATAGACCTCCGGTTCTGACTGCAATGATCATGCCCGATACATTTTCTGGTGCTGGTCCGGATGGAGGAAGAGACGATCTTATTAATAAAACTCAAAAGCTTATACTTTATCCAACTAGAGGTGCAACATGCTTAGGCTCGAACACTATAAGTGTTAATCCATTACCACCGTACAACGTCAAAGGTCAGATAGTTAATGCAACCTGTAGCAATCCGCCAGCAAGTGGTAACTTAAGACAATGTAGGGCTACTATAACAGGAATAGAAGCAATTCGAGGCGCCAGCAACAGGGTTTTAGTTAGATTAAGGTCTGTATATAGTCCTTCAGATGTCATGATTACCGCTCAAAACAATTTATTGGCAAACGTGGGAATTAGTGGTTCTCAAAGAGAAATAGACAGTACCGGTAGAGTTGCTGGTGTACTCAGAAGGATTCAAGCTAATGTGCCAGCTGTAAATAATCCCTATAGAGACAAAATATATCCTGAATTTGCCCTAGAAACTACTGACGGCGTATGTAAAAGATTGGCTGTAACTCCGGGTGCAACTCCAAGTGCGATTTCACAACCACCTACGGTTGCGGTGTCTAATCCTTACAACACTTGTGATCTTTAGATTAAATTATTGCTTGCTATGATATTTGTCGTGAACTGATTTTAGGTGTGGGTCGGTAACATGAGTGTATATCTGAGTGGTAGAAATATTACTATGGCCAAGCATCGCCTGAACGGAACGTAAATCTGCTCCATTCATTAATAGGTCTGTTGCGTAACTGTGTCGGAGTGTGTGGGGCGAAACATGTTTAGTGATACCGGCCAAAAGGGCATAACGAGCCACTAGTCTTTGGACGCTTCTAGCGGTCAGGCGGTGATAGTTGCCACTTAAATCAACAGTTTTTCGTCCACTATATCTGATAAAAAGTGGCTTAACCGAGTCTGTTCTTTTATCTATGTATTTTTGTATCCAATCAGCTGCACTTTCGCTAATAAAGATTGGTCTGTCTTTTTGTCCTTTACCGCGTACCATGAACTCTCGCCTTTTAAGGTTGATATGCTCTCTGTCGAGCCCCACAAGCTCTGAAACACGTAATCCGCTACTAAATAGTAATTCTAGTATGGCACGGTCTCTAAGGCCATTTATAGTATCAATCTTTGGTTGGTTAAACATTCTCTGTAGTTCCTCTGGGTTCAAAAAGGTAACTTGTTTCCGTACCGTCTTAGATAATTCAATCTTTTCTGGAGCAAGACAGGCAATATCTCGTTTTGCACAAAATTTTAAAAAACTCCTTAGTGCAATTAAGTGATAGTTAAGAGTACTTTTCATTAGCTCATCAGTAGTATTAGTACCAAGACGGTTTAACCATAAGCGCCATTTACGTACTAACTCGTTATCTATATCTTCAACATTAATATCTCCGGCAAAATCTATAAGTCGAGTCAAATAATGATCGTAATTGGCAATTGTTTTTTGTGATCGGTTCTGTTCGATCTCTAGATATTCTAGGAAATCTGTTTTTGTTTTAGAAAACTTTGGCATATGCTTATTGTACGACACTGGGCAGCTATTTAATAATTAATTTATCTCTGTTAAAATTAAGTAAAATAACAAGAAGGAAAAATAATGGAACGAACACTAATTGTACTAAAACCTGATGCACTCAAGCGAGGCATAGTCGGTGAAATATTAACTAGATTTGAACGAGCAGGGCTTAAAATGGTTGCGATGAAAATGCTTGAGCCAGATTATGAACATTATTATCAGCATTATGAGAAAATTGGTGAAATGATTTCTAGAAGAGGACAAGAAGCCTTTGATGTAACGTTAGAATTTATGCAAGAAGGGCCAGTAGTGGCGGTGGTTTTAGAAGGTATTGAATCTGTTTCTTTGGTAAGAAAAATGGTTGGAACCACAGAACCTAAGTCTGCACTACCAGGTACTATAAGAGGCGATTATGCTCATATGAGCTTTGAGTACGCCAATGGAATTGGAGTAGGAATCCCTAACTTGATTCATGCATCTGGAGACGTTAAGGAAGCAAAAAAAGAAATTGCTCATTGGTTTGCCGAAAGCGAAATCTATAGCTATAAATCAGTTCATGACGTATATACACAGTCAGAAAAACGTAACAAAAAGTCCTAGAGTTTAGCTGTTTTTTCTAGGCTATCAACTAGATTAACCCAATCTAGTAGGTCAGGATGTTTGGCGGAGGTCATTTGTTCTGGTCTTAGATTAACTTTGTTGCAATTATATATTTTCATAGACAAGTTCCTAAAAATTTCGCCATCACTGTAAACAATTACATTCTTTTTTACTTTTCTGGTAACCACTGGAAATTCCAGACAATACCTTAAGCCATTTATCATTATAGAAGCCGTTTCTGGCGTTTTTGAATCTAAATAACTAGAGAGATTGAATGATAAAACCGTGCCCTCATTTGTAACTTCTTTATATTTGCTTTTCAGTTCGTTTTTTCTTTCCAATAGGTAAACTCCTGATGCATTAAGTGCCGCTCTGGCAACTTTGTCGGGATTGCGGTTGCTGTCCATCAATGCATCATATGTTTGTGCTTCTTTTAATATTTCACTATTGAGAGATTCATAAGCTTTTATTATCCCCTTAAAATTTTCAATCAAATCAATATTTATTCCTGTAAACCTTGAAACTTCATTATGAACCTCGTTGTCTTCATAATAGTCTAATCCTTGCTGCATTATCTCCGCGCTGGTTAGTCCATCAATTATTTTTGGTGAAATTGACATAAATATCCTTTCTCTAGGCATAAAAAAACGCCCTTTCGGGCGAATAACGTTTTTCTATATTTACCTAGTATTTTAATTATCATACTAGAATTTAATTGTAACAGAAATTTGCATAAGAGTAAATCTGTCTAAAATAATATATAATAATTCTGATTCTAGATGAATTAAACAGTTAGTCCCCATAGTTCAATGGATAGAATAACTCCGTCCTAAGGAGCAGATAGCGGTTCGAATCCGTTTGGGGATACCAATTTAAGGCCCCACTTTTGTGGGGTTTTGAATTGGTAGTCAGTTAATAAAAACTTTCGAAGTGTAACTTAAAGCAAGAGTAAAAAATACTAATTTATGAATAAACTATTTTTCAGTTAAAATAACTGTTATGTCTACTAATTATTTTAAGGAACAGTTCGAAGATGAAGAAGTCTTATTCATGTTTAGGAAACATCCTGTTGTAATGAGAGTAGGCTTGATATTGGGATGTTTTGGGCCATTGATAGGTATATTACCGGCTGCAATAAACCCCGCACTGGGTTTTGGTTGGTTTTATGGAGGTCTAGTTATGGGTTTTGTTCTGGGATTTTTGTTATTTTTCCCTTCGTGGATAAATTGGTACTACAGCATCTTTATTGTTACTGACATGAGATTTATTCAGATTACCCAAAAAGGTTTGTTTAATAAAACCTTTGTAGACCTTGGGCTTAATAAGATTCAGAGCCTGAACTATGAGGTTAAGGGACTCGAGGCAACATTACTTGGTTATGGTACAATATTAATACAAACTTACATGGGAGATTTAACAATCCACCATATTCATCATCCGGCAAAGATTTATAAGAAATTAAATGAAATACTGATAGATAATGATGTCCATCCAGCCGATGCTGGCAAGACTACAGGAGAGTTGTGAAGAAGATTAGAAAACCTAAGTTAATTAGTAAGATTAAAAACCGTAAAAAATCACCTTTAGAGACTGGTGAATCAGTTGATAGGGTAACAAATAAGACGCTGTCAGATCACCGTGAAGAAGTAATTGGTTCGGCGCGAAAATACATTTATCCACTTCAGCATTCTAAGCATAAAATCGTTACCGTATCTATAACTTTGGCAATTGTAGCCCTAGTAGCCTTCGTTACGTATAGCACATTGGCGCTTTATAGGTTTAAGTCATCCTCGACATTCATCTACAAAGTTACACAAATTGTTCCATTTCCGATAGCTAGATCGGGTAACAGTTTTGTTGCATACGAAAATTATTTATTCGAACTCAGAAGGTACGTACATTATTACGAAAACCAAGGCCAATTAGACTTTAGTAAACCAGAAAATACCGAGCAGCTTAAGAGGTTTAAGCAAGACGCTTTAAATAAAGTGATAAATGATTATTACATCAAAAAACTAGCAGCTGAGAAGAGTATAACAGTAAGCGAAAAGGAAGTTGATGACCAGATAACAGTACTTCGTACTCAGAACCGACTTGGTGGTGACCAAGACGTATTTGAGGACGTTTTGGCTGATTACTGGGGATGGACTTTAAATGACTTCAAGCGAAGTCTACGTCAAGAAATGTTAGCCCAAAAAGTCTTAGCATCACTTGACACTGAGACAAATCAAGAAGCTAACAAGGCTTCAGAAGAGCTAAAGGCCGGTGCCGATTTCGCAGAGTTGGCTAAAAAATACTCTGATGATGAAACTACTAAGGTAAATGGTGGAGAATTTGGGTTTCCCGTAGAGAGAACCAGTAAGGTAGTTAACAATAAGGCCGTTGAAGCACTTTTTAAACTAAAAACAGGTGAAGTTTCTGAAGTAGTTAACACAGGATACAAATTAGTAATAGTAAAGAACTTAGAAACAAAGGGTGACAAAATTCGTGGTGCGATAATCGAATTTAACTTTAAGGATATTAACGAATATCTAAATAACGAGAAAGAACAAAAACCTACCAGGGCATACATTAAAACTTAGAAAGTCAACTTTTATTTAAGTTAATTGGTTCGATCAGAGTAGTTATAAACGGTATCTTTGAGCTTGTAGCAAACTTCTCCGGCTGGGTGACCGTTGCTATAGCTCAGGTAATCAGAATACCCATCGGAATCTGTATTATCGTAACTACTATAGTATCTGTCTTTCTTTTCTTTTGTATATTTGACGCAAAGTTGGTACTTTACATTTTTGCTGGTTGAATATCTACTACTGTATTGGTCATTTGATGACTCAGGTTTATATACTATTAGATTTTTTTCTACTAGAACTTTGGCGTCACCGTTTAAGTCTAGGTCATTTAAAGATGCAGGTAACCTTTCGTTTTTACTAGTGTAGTTTTTAATTGAAGTATTTACAGAGTATAAATTATTTTCTATGAGGCGATCATTCTTCGTAATTCTTTCGTTGGCTATTGGTCCAACAATACCTAGAATAATAAATAGTCCAGATACTGCAATCATCGCGAACTTGTAATATTTTTGTATAAAACTTAGCACTGATGGATTTAGTGTCCTGATAAAAGTTAATACATAAAGAACTGTAATAATCGAACTGGTTATTAACCAGGCAAGAGCAACATTATTTTCACCAGAGTTAGTAAACATGGAAATTATAGATATTACTGCGGAAATTAAATACCCTATACCAAAAATGGCAAATAATACAGCGTGAATTACCATTATCGCCATTGCGACGCCTGTTTTTTTGGATGGTTCATTTTTTGAGTAGAAGTAATCAGTCACATAAGATATAGGTAATAGAACGAGTACAGATGCAATAGCATAAGGAGTAAAGCTTCCAGTCTCAGTATCTGCTACTAAGTTAAAAATAATTGAGAATATCAAAGAAGAAAGCGCTAAAAGAGTCCATCCCCAGAATGCATAAGTTAACCACTGAAGTACGAGTTGACCAGCAGATTGGTTTTTAGGTGTGTTTGGGTCTGATAGTTTGTCATTATTGGTTTCCTGGGCAATTGATGTCTTTGCGCTTATTACCGTGCTCACAGTAGGGTAAATTGAGCTTGTATCTAACGGTTGTTGAGACAGAGAAGGTTGATTGGGCTCGCTTTTTAGTTCTTGACTATCGAATACTTTCGGCTCAACAGGTATAGCTTCCTGCGAGTCACTGGGTCTTTCATCACTCAGCTCGCCAATTGGCTCTAGGCGTTTAATTTTAGATTTATCTAGAATTGGTTGTTGATTGTTATCTTCGGTTAAAGAATTAATTTCCTGATCCTTATTTTCGTTTTGATTATTATTGTTTTCTTCCATTTTTATAATCCTTAATTATTAAGGTAATATTACAATTTATTCGACAATAATGCTATAGGTTTATCTGAAACGTGATTCCCAATTTGTTTCCATGCCGAGTGCGACCGCGTAGGGAAGGGCGTGTTGTCTGGCATCTTCTTTCAAGGTTTCGTTTTCGAACTTAATTCTATCTTGTTCAACTACCTCTAAGTATTCTTTAAATCCTTCAATATGAGTCCATATTCTTTTCAAAAGCAGAGTACCTTTAGAAATATCTAAAGCATTTCTATAAGACGATATACCGTAGTATGTTGCAATTCCGAATACACAACTTAGAAGTAGCCAGTATATAAATATCACAAATATGGCCACGTCATTTTTGAGGTCTTTATAAACATCAGTCGATGAGGTCTCCAGAACAGTTATATTCGAAAAACTTGTGATTAAAAACATAAACAAAAATGAGATCACTCCGCCAAATATTAGGAATTTTTTAACTGTGTCAGATCTAGATGGAGGGAGTAGGAACAGCCCCTTGGCAGCCAGTGCAAATTCTAACTTATTTTCGATAGCAGAGTCCCAAATTTTAGTATCACTGGATAAACTATTCCAAGAAGGATCATTTTTTAATGATTTTATAGAAAGTAGTATTTCTTGTTCAAATTCATCAAGCTTTTTGTCCATCGGCTCGGTATTTAGGATAATACGAAAATTAACATCACTTATTCCAGGATTTTCTTTAAAAAGACTAACCATACCTCTTTGTTCTAGGTTAAAAAGTGTAGCAAGTAATTCTTCTTTTCCGAAACTTCTATCATACAAGAATGCAATTTCAGCAGGTTTTAAATTTAGTGGTGGCTTGTACTCAGTGTAAATAGTGTTTTGGCTTTTTATTGAAATTTCATTATTTGAAATTGTTAACTTCTTTACTACCATGCCAGTAATCCAGCCAATTGGAATTGAAGCCAAAATTATTGATATTGCAAATATAAATAAGTAAATATAAACTTCCATTAACCTAATTATAAAGTAATTTAGAGATTAATTATCTAATAGTTTTTTAAGTTGACTGGATACCTTGGTGGCATTGTGTCTAATAAGAGTCCGCTTGATTCTATTATCATTTTTATCTTGAGTTACGATGTTTTTTGCAATTAGATTTTCTACTATAGACTTAGCTGAGATTTCACTAAACCTTGATGGTTCAGTATCTACCGGAAACTCACCTTCAGTAGCATATTTTTTTAATAGTTCTTCAGAAGGTAAATCTTTGTTATACAGAACTACATCTACATTATTTTTACCAATATAATCTTCGATGGTATTTACATAGTCTACTACGTGCCAGTTATCAGTCTGTCCTGGCTTAGTAACTAGATTACTTACCATTACTATTTGTGCTTTTGTTGAATCTAGGGCATCTTTAATTCCTGCTACAGATAGCGCGGGGAGTAAAGATCCGTATAAATTACCTGGAGCAATGACTATCATGTCGGCTTCTAAGATAGCTGATTCGGCTTCTGGATTCAGTCTGACTTCTGGATTTGTTTCAATTGATGCGTTTTGATTGTTAATTGGTCTGTTACCAATCAGGTATTGTCCTTCAATATTCTCATTGCCGTCTTTCATGACTAGATTGTGCTGATCTAGTGTAACTGGAACAACTTTTCCAGTAATGTTTAAAATAGAGCTGACCGCTTTAAGGGCTTCTTCAAAGTCTCCGTATCTTTGCTCTAGTCCGGATATTATTAAGTTACCAAGTGTGTGTCCACTAAGTGGACCGTCTCCGCCAAAACGATAGCTGAACATATCGCGAGCTTCTGGGGTATTACTAAGTGCTACTAGACACTGACGAATATCACCTGGCGGTAGAGCACCTAATTCGTCCCTAAGTACTCCCGTAGAGCCACCGTCGTCGCTCATGTTTACGATTGAGTAAATATTTGGAGTTAATTTTTTAAGTTCTTGTAGAAGGGTAAAGCTCCCGGTTCCGCCACCTATGAGAGTAATTTTGGGATTATTTAAAGTCACCATTACATTTTAACAATTATTAGCAATTAAGTGGTGATTATTTGAATTAATTATTTTTTAGAATTTCGCATAACGGATTCGTAATAGTCTACGTGTACTTGATTTGTTGGGTCGAAGCATCCGGCCATCACATAGTTGTAAACTTGTTCAAATGATTTTCCAGATTTCATCTGCTGGCTCACATATTTTCTGATTTTTACGTAACCATCGTAGTAGACTATATCTTTTGTATTAACACCAACAACGTCAGTTCCAAGTGATCCTCTGTATATTCTGTTAACGTGATTCCAGGCGGATATGGCAACGGTCTCAAACTCAGGATTTTCGCCTTTTGATACTGCACGAGCCATCAATCTGTTTGTGTGTAGCTCGTGAAGTTTATATCTGTTTAAAGGAGCATTATCGCCAATACCAAGCGCTAGATTTGTATCCATATATCTGTCAAAAATTCTTTGTGGCACTTCACCAGAGAATACTGACTCTAAATACATTGTTTTACCTTCTTCTACATCAAGGTTTCCTGGCACTCCATACTGCAATTTTTCGTTTCCTGTTTTCGAACCATTAACCGACAAGAGAGCATGGCCAAGTACTTCGTGTACAAAAAGTGGTTTTAGGCGATTGGTTTTATAGGCTGTGTTTTTACCTATTTTTATTAGCTTCTTCTTGGCGGAAGTTGATATATTTCCGCCATTAATTATTTCAACCTTCCAATCTGACCAATCAGTATCTGATAATGCAAGACTATTAATGCCTTCCTGAAAAAGTTCTTTAATTTCTTCGTGAGAGTATTTGCGTTCAAGATCAATATCGTTAAATATACTAAGAGCGTTTTTGAACTTATCTTCAATAAACTCAGCAATCATCTCTGAATTTTCTGGTAACAATGAAACTGATTCGTCAGTTGCAACATCAGTTATATCGTAGGAAGAAAGTAAATCTACTAATTTTCTGGCATATGGATTTTCGCCCGAGTCTAAATATTGGTTAAATTCAGAAAGTTGATTCGCAATTAACTTCTTAGATTCCGATTCTTCTGGTTTACCATAAATTTCTGATGAACTAACAGAGAAGTGTTCCGATATGAATTCTCGGTCTTCTGGATTTACTCTTTGAAGTTGAGAACCAGTAAGAACAAGGTATCCAACGGCTAATTTTCTGGCATAACTATATTCTTCTACCGATCCTGGTTCTGCTTCCAAAAATCCAGCCATATTAGGCGAAATAGCATTCTTGGATACTATTACTTCGTTTTCAAGCTGAGGATATTCAAGTCGTACTAAATCTGCCTCACTAACTTCGAAGGCCTCAAGCATAGAAGGTGTCTTAACATTACTCATAATATTTAAAAAAATCTATTATTTTCGATTGTAAAATGTTATACCTGCAGCTATTGCCATGCTAGCCACAAAAGGTAATTTATTACCTAATATGTGGTTATCTACCATTTCTGATGTAAATGCAAGAGAAAAAATTTTAATTGTATCTAGGCTTACTCTGCCAATAAAATTACCTATATTTGAAGCTCTATCATCTAATACTGCTTCTTGGGCGTGAAAATTTGGTAATTCTTCATTGACATAAGGTTCCAAATTTGGTTGTTCCATACTCATAATAAGCTAATAATAGCACAAAAAACTTAGAAAGTCAATTATTGGATTTCGCTAATCCTTGATTTTTATATAGTTTTTCCACTTACTCAGTTAGACTACATACTTTATCAGACAGGCTTGTCACAGGTATAACTGTTCTGCGGGACTAAATTTTCCCGTATATGAATTCCAGACTTCAGTAGTACGTGAGTCAGCAAGATTGCTTAGTTTATCGAGAGTTTCCGTGTCGTTAATGTTTAGTGGATCTTCATAAAGTACATAATGTCCATCATCATTTTCAAATGCAATTATTGAAGGGAACTTGAATTGAATATTTACAAATGGTTCTCCATCATCAATAAAATCCCAACTACTCCTAACTACACGACAATGAAGACCTTCTCTTACGCCTTTTGTAGTGTTTGGTCTTGTCTTTGTAAGGTGACGAGAGATTGCTTGCAATATTCCAGTTTCAATTAGTACTGGGAAATCTCGTTTCCAGTCTTCTGAATATGGAAAGGGTTCTCTATCTGACATAAAAGATAAAATACTATAAATTGAAAGATATGTCTAATATGTAGCTTGTAAAAGTTGCGAGTTTGATTTACATGTAGTGAAACATTTTTTCTTCTTGGGAAAGAACTAACTGATAATCGCCAGCTTCAGTCAACATTGGTTTAACCATCCAGTTTCCTTCAGTTTTAGACCAGATAGCGGCACGTAATTCTTCGTGTAAGTCTGGATTTGTCCTTGCAAATAGTTCATTGATTACTATGTCTGGATTGTCTTTACCAGTCTCTACTTTAAGGGCTTCGAGGTAAGCATCAATATCATGCATAAATTCACCTACTTGATCTAATGTTTCGATTCCTAACTCTGCATTAATCATAATTTTTCTCCTACCTTATATGATTAATTTTATAGGCTTAAGTCAGACATGCAAGCATTAGCAGGTAGATGCCACTTGAGATTGAACTTTTATTGTTCAGTATTATCTTGTTTGAAAGTACCGGACTCTAAATCTTTTCGGACATTATCTGCATCAAAAGATTCACCGTTCATAGCTACGTACACTCCGGATGGTAGTGATTGAGCGTAGGCAAGGGCATTACCGATATTGAACATAGCATCTGATTCTGCACCTAATTTATATGGAATCATTGCACCTGTAAGAACAATAGTTTTTCGGGCAAGTGTTAAGTTTCTTTTTAGATACTTTGCTGTCTCAGGCATTGTGTCTGTGCCATGAGTTATTACAACTCGGTCTTCGTCTGATTCTTCTATAGTTTCACTTATTTGTTCACGGTATTCATCTGTCATTTCTAAGCTATCAATCATTTTAAGTGATTTTAAAGTATACTCACCCATAAAGTTAGCTTTCTCTAGCATTTCAGGGAGATGTGTTTCTTTGAAAATCTTTGAATCATTATCAAATGTCTTAGAGTCTGGTAGGTATGCCGGGATTTTATCGATAGTGCCACCGGTTGTAATAAATAACATGTACAAACAATAACACAAAACTTAATAAAAGTCCATACGTATCTTTACTATGAATATGTCTATTCTTGCTTGAATCTTTTTGAAGTAGTATTTTTAAATATTAATTGTGCTTGGCGGACCGAAACTTTGGAGATCTGGAACTATTTCGCCAAAGATTTTCGCCATATTGATGTACACTCAATAACCTTGGCTGGATCTCCGTAGAAAGACTGCCAAAATGGCCAACCTGTTTCGCGAAACCTAGGACCGCTAGCTACTACTATCTCATCATATCCGTCTAGTTCTGCTTTAGATTCAAGATGCTGAACCAATAATCGTCCTATACCACGACCTCTTTCAGACTGACTTACAAAAGCACTAAACAGTTCGGCCGCACTCTTTTCTTCATGGGAAGGCAACACTGCATCTATAGTTGCGTTTGATTTACACATTCCCATAATACCTAACAGCCTTCCGGTCTCATCTTCAGCCACAACGTAAAGCCAGTCACTCTCTCCTTTGGTGCTTGTTTCAATACCTACAATCTCACTGTTTACTTCTTCTTGGCTGATTTGACCCATTTCGGATCCATCACACCATTCCTGTAATAGGGAGCGTAAAGATTCTATGTCATCTGATGATGTTTCTCTAATCCTGATATCGTTAGGACCATTCATAAACATAAAATACCACAAAAAGTGGTATTTGTCTATACTGGCGGACCGTAACTCTGCAATCTGGAACTATTTCGCTTCTTCTGCTAGCACCTCAATGGTGGCGGCTGCACCGACAAAGTCTGGCAACCGTTTGATTATGTATTCTGCTGCAAGGGCAACCGACATATCTTGATTAGACGGTTTATTTCTTGGGGCTATTCCACCACCGTCCTTTTCTAGTGTTAGGCTTGTCATTGGCCCCAAGTCAAATATCTCTTCATCAGTAAGTTGTACCCTGGGATTCTCTGAAAGGGTGATAATGTGATTGCCATCCTGATCAGGCCCAATAAATAAGGTTATCTCTTCATCGGGTGTGTGGAGCCTACTAAATTCAATGGATGAGTACGTTATAATATCTGCCAGTGCCAATAGGCCGCTTCTTTCAAGTGCATCAGCACCCAGTACACTAATCCCAACAAGCAATTCCTGTCCTAAAGCCGGATTTTCTCCAAATTCTATTGAGGCCATATAACAAAAAATACCATAGAAATGGTATTTTGCATATTGCTTACGCTTGGCGGACCATGGCTTTAGCTATCTGGAGCTATTTCTCATCTAACAGTGCCTCAAGGTTATTGTCATACCAACGTATCATTCCAGAATGAGTGAGATGCCATAGGGTTTTTGTGTAAATAGGGATGTTTTGCGCTTGCCATTCACTTATTTTGCGTGAAATGTCTCTGTGGCGAACAATAACATCCAGCCCACCAAGGGCAATCGTAAAGCCACTTTTTGGTGGCGTATGTACATCTGACCAAATTTCACGAAGTTCTGTGTGAGAATATCCTTTTTCAGTGTATGCCTTACGGAGGGGGATCATTATTGGGTTGAGGCCGAATATCCCATCCGCAGAATTTGCTCCTGCCGCTGCATAAATACCTGGTTGGGTTCGTATTTGTTCTTGTTTTTGAGTGCCCCAGGCTATACCGGCGCCCATGCTGACCCCACATGGAAGTAGTGTGGAGTGGTGTTTGGTCCGCTCGAGAAAGTCAGCGGTGAGTTCATCGACTAGGCGGGGCAGGAGTTCAGCGTCGCCCTCCTGAATAACTTCTGGATTAAAATCATACCCAAAAACATTGTATCCATTTTCCACTAATGTAATTGCGGCATTTTAAAGCTGTTCTGTCATGATACTACCAAATCCAGCAACAAGGAGTGCGGCTTTAGAAGTCTGGTCATCGCCATACTCATGCGGCGGAGAAAAAAGCTCACTACTCATAAAACAAAAAATACCATATTCCAGGTATTTTTAATATTGCTTGTGCTTGGCGGGCCCGACCGGATTCGAACCGGCGATCTCCTCCGTGACAGGGAGGCATGTTAGGCCATCTACACCACGAGCCCGCATTTTTGCCTTAAGACCATAAGATTTTAACAGAAATCTTATCTGTATGCAATCTGTTGTACGTAAAAAGCAACCAAAACAGTGACTTGTCGTAGGTCGTCACTTCATTTATACTTTTATGCATGCCTATGCCTAAGAAACCGAGATCTAATTGCATAAATTGTAATATGGAAACAGCCCGTCCATCATACAAATATTGTAGTAATCAATGCCAAGCGGACCTTAAGTACGATAATTACATAAAAGGATGGAAAAACGGAGAAATTCTTGGACTTCAGAGACTGGGGGTTGTTTCAGGCTATATTAAAAAGTATTTAAGAAAGAAGTATAATAATGAGTGCTGTATTTGTGGTTGGTCGGAAGTGAATATTTATACCGGAACCGTTCCTTTAGTCGCTGATCACATAGATGGAAACTGGCGCAATAACATCGAGTCTAACTTAAGATTAATTTGTCCAAACTGTGATTCATTGACAAGTACATACGCAGCGCTAAATAAGGGCAAAGGAAGAAAGGATAGGGTTGTAAGCAAAAGGGTAATAGAAGCCAGAAAAATTATTGATAGTTTGCCGGGGTAACTCAGTTGGTAGAGTAGCTGTTTCGTAAATAGCAAGTCGTGGGTTCGATCCCCATCTCCGGCTCCAGAATGAATGAGTTATAAATAGATAATTCTTGAATTAGATTTTTCTTTATAAAATAGGTAATCAATATTACCAAAACTAGTAATTTGGGCGTAAAACATCTATAATTTATACAAATATGCACATACCAAAAAAATACTTTCATGATCGAGTAATACTATTATTCATAAGTTCAATTGTATTCTTAGCAGTACTTAATATGGTGCTGATCTTGCTTGGTATTACCAGTGGCAATAACCTTAATCTGGTGCAGTATAGACCTAATCTGGTCCTTGATGCTTACACCTATGATACTTCGACTTTAACATACGTGTATTTCATAATTTTTGGTTATTTAGTGATGTTGGTTCATATATATATGAGCATGAAAGTCTACGTTGTTAGGCGATATTATTCGGTAACTGTTCTAGCTATGGGGCTAATACTTATAGTTTTATCAATAATTGTCAGTAACGCTCTTTTAATAAGACTCTAAAATGCGAAAACAAGATATTGAGATACCCCTAAAAGAAGAGAAGAACTTTAGATATAGATTGTTTGAGATTCTACCTGGTGCTTTGAGTTGGGGACTATTGGCTCTGCCGTTTGCGTTGAGTATGATTAGTGCACAATTAACCGCATTGTTTATATTGGCCTTTATACTTGTGTGGTTTGCTAGAGCGGTGGGACTGAATATAAGAGTGTTACAGGGTTGGAAGAGGTTAAAGACCTATGAAAAAATGCATTGGCAGGATTATTTAAATGATTTACAGAATATGGAGGTAACAGTAGATAATCCTCCAGCTTGGCATATAAACAATATCAAGCGACTAACCGAAACACCTGCACCCATAAAACCAAGAGATGTGTACCATGCAATTGTAATCGCAGCCTATAACGAGTCCATTGATATACTTGAGCCAACGATTAAGTCTGTTTTGGATATGGATTACGACATGAAGAAGGTGATAATTGTGTTCGCATACGAAGGAAGAGATGGCGCAAAGTCAGAGTCGGCTGTTAAGACAATAGAGAAAGATTATTCCAAGAAATTTTACGAGATTATTTCGGTAAAACATCCTTTAACTCCTGGTGAAGTAAAGGGTAAGGGTGGAAACATTACTTACGCTGCCAGAGTAATGCAAAAGTACCTCGAAGACAAAAAGATTGATCCGATAAATGTGGTCGTAACCACACTAGATGCCGATAATCGTCCACATAAGAACTATTTGGCGCTACTTAGTTATATGTATGCGTCGGTTGATGACCCAAGATATTATTCATTTCAGCCGATACCAATTTACACTAACAATATTTGGGATGCTCCAGCACCAATGAGAGTTATAGCTACTGGTAACTCGTTCTGGAATATAGTTTTGTCTATGCGTCCTCATATGATTAGGAATTTTTCTTCGCATGCTCAAGGAATGCAAGCGTTAATTGATACAGATTTTTGGAGCGTAAGAACTATAGTCGAAGATGGTCATCAGTACTGGCGTACGTATTTTCGTTATAATGGAAGACATGACGTACTACCGATGTACATACCGATATATCAGGATGCGGTACTGGACGTAACTTACAGAAAGACACTTAAGATGCAGTTCATACAGTTACGTCGGTGGGCTTGGGGTGCATCGGATGTGGCTTACGTAGCTGACAAGGGATTTTATTCAAAAAACAAAAAACTCTCCAAGGTTGATGTTACTTTTAAATTCATGAGGTTACTTGAAGGTCATCTAAGTTGGGCCGCAGCACCTATAATATTGCTACTTGCTGCCTTTGTGCCACTTTTATTTAACCCAGAAGATTACACCGCTAACCAGCTTCCTCAAATTGCTAGTAGGATTCAGACTGTTGCAATGTTGGGTATTGTGATTACTCTATTTCTAAGTTTTAAGGCTTTACCACCTAAACCAAAAAGATATAAAGCTCATAGAAACATTTTTATGGTGTTGCAGTGGGTATTGCTACCTGTGACTAGTATTGCTTATAGCTCGTTTGCTGCTTTGTATTCCCAAACTAGATTAATGTTCGGTTGGTATCTTGGAAGCTTTGATGTTACAACCAAACACGTCAAAACGGACGACAATAAAAAATAAAAAATTAGTTCTTTATATAGTAGGCGCCGTAATGGACTGCCGATGCATTATCAAAGTTTTTTAGTGTGGTAGTTACTATAGACTGTAAATCGTTAATTTTTATACTCGGTCCGTCGATCGAGTTTATGATTTTAGAAATAATTGTATCGTAAATAGACTCAGAATCACTTGTTACTGATTTTCGATGCTTAAGACAATCATAAATACTTATTCTTAATTTCTGGCCATTAAAAGGTTCGAATTCACCATTGTATTTTACGACTGACATAGAACTGTCTAAGTCGACTTGTTCGTGCGTAGTGAATATTGCTTTGCAGTTTTGGCATTGGCGTCTACGCCAAGTAGTGTTTTGTCGCTTTTGTAAGCGGGAGTTTACTACCTTTGTTTCATTGGAACAGTAAAGGCACTTCACTACAAAGCTTCTTCATCTGTTATGAACTTAATTTGGAGAATATATTCTATAACCATGTCAACATATTGACATAACGCAAGAATAAATGCTAGTGGATAACTTGTGAAATTAGTGGGATAACTTTACCTACCAACGAAAAAGCCCCAGAATTTCTCCTGGGGCTTCGTCCGCTTATGCTACTTTGCAGTTGCTGGGCGAACGCGTCGTATACGACTTATGTGGTTCTTTGGCGGTTTAATCTCTTCATAGAAGAGTTTAAAACCCGCAAGAGAACTCTTGTTATTGGTACTCAAAAATGAGCGCCTCCCGATTAACATGCTTATGTTAACATACAAGACTAAAAAAGTCAATATACTAACAGATTAGCATAATCGTTATTGTCTGTGTTTTACTAATGAAAATTATGCTTTTTTGGTATAATATTTTTTGTAAAATTTACATAACTCATGATTAAAAAAGCAAAGTATATAAAATTAACACCCGTAGAATACAAAAGATTCTTATCTAATAATTGGCGGGAAAAGTTCGATAAGTTAATTGTTGTATTGGGTCTTGTTAATGTAATTGCTACTATTCCACAAATAACTCAAATATGGCGAACTCAGGATGCCAGTGGGGTTTCATTGGTTACATGGACATATTATGTTGTTTTTACGGTTATTCTCTTGGTATATGCAGTCTCTATCAAGGCAAAGCCCATGATTATTATGTACACTGGAAATACAATAGTTTATTCAATGGTGCTGCTTGGTGTAATAATTTTCTAAAATTTAATCTGTTACAATATACGGCGTATGTTTAAAGTATTAAGTGAAGACGGACTAGCTAGAAGTGGTGAATTAACGACTCGAGCAGGTATAGTGTTAACACCAACGTTTATGCCAGACGGTACTCGCGGTGCAGTAAAGAGTTTAACTCCAGAAATGGTTTACTCAACGGGTGTTCAGGTAGTTTTGGCAAATACATATCATCTGCACCTACAGCCGGGGGAAGACACTATCGCCAAACTTGGTGGTGTTAATAAATTTGCTAATAGAAAAGGTCCAATGCTTACTGACTCAGGTGGTTTTCAAGTATTTTCGTTAGCTAAAATAAGCAAAATTACTGAAGAAGGTGTTAAGTTTAAAGACCCAAAAACAGGCGATATGATATTTTTATCTCCAGAAAAGTCTATTCAGATTCAGATGAAACTGGGTGCCGATATGATTGTTGCATTCGATGATGTAACGGCTTTAGACAAAAAGGGTCGTGATAGAACCCTAGAGGCTTTTGAGCGTACCCACAGATGGCTAGAGAGATCATTGGCGGAGTACCAACGGCTTACTAAAGATATGCCTGAAAAGGAAAAGCCGATAATATTCGGAGTAGTACAAGGTGGATTAAATAAAGAATTACGAAAAAAGAGTCTCGAGATTGTTCAGTCTTTGCCAGTTGGCGGTATAGCCATAGGCGGGTTGTCTGTTGGTGAAACTAAAGAAGAAATGCACGATATGTTAAATTTCTTATCCGAGCATTACGATAAATCGCCGAGGCCAAGGTTTTTACTTGGTGTGGGGGATCCGGTTGATGTTCGGTATGGAATTGAGCATGGAATCGATATGTTTGACTGTGTGTTGCCAACTAGGAATGCACGACATGGCACGGTATGGATTGAAGGAGATGAGAAGATTCACTTAACTAATGAACGATTCATCCAAGATACCTCAACAATAGATGAAAATTGTGACTGCTATACATGCCTAGAAGGCTTTAGTAAGGGGTTTATACGTCACCAATTTAAGGTTGGTGAGCCTTTGGCGGGGACACTAGCTTCCATTCACAATATTAGATATCTAGAGCGTCTTTGCGAAAGTTACCGTTGATATTGCTGCATTACAATATTTAGTTTAAGTAAATATTTTTGGTAACTTTGCGTTTTAGCCCATTACTATTTGGAAACATATCTACTAGAGAAATTGAATCTAGAGTAACATTGGTATCGAGTTGTAGATTACTACTTTTTTGGGCCGTGCAATGGGGCCTATAGTTATCTAGAATGTACTCTGGTTGGCCACAGTTTCCACCCAAACTCTCTATAAGACTTATTATGTCTTTGTGCAGAGAATTTAGCTCCTTGGTTTTGTCTATCAGTGTAACCTTATGAGTCCCGAACTGTTCGTAAGAAGTAGTTTTCGTTTCGATAGGACTATAACCAGAGATTAGTGGTTTAAGCTTTGTAATGAATTCCTCGGAATTTAAGGGGATATCAAACGCTCCCGCACAGGCAATTGTTATATGAAGTGGCCATTCTTTGTTGCTGAACTCAGTATTTACTTCTATATCATACAGAAAACAAACGAGCGTCCATTTTTGTTTAAACTTCATTGTAAAAATATTATTCAAATTCCTTATTGTTCTTTAGTGAACCTCAAAAGTTGAAATAACAGGAAAATGGTCGGTTAAGACCTTTTCGTCTGAAGTGCTCTCTACAAGATCTAGTCCTTTGTAAATAATGTGGTCATAATATTTTCCTTTGGGTGTGGTTGGCCTATCTTGAATTGCTTCGTTCAAACCATGTAGAGAATTATCTAAAAATTCGACCAATGACTTCTCATTTATATTGAAATCTCCTTGGATAAGTGAATGCTCACTAAGGCTAGATAATATTTTTCTTTGCATATCAATTCTGACGTCTTTTGCTTTATCAGACAGAGGATTGACGTCAAAAGGTCGAAAAGGTACGGCGTGTAGAGTTGATATTGATAAATTTATACTATTTATTTTTACGCTACACCTGCTTAATCCTTTATTATGAGAAATGACTTTATTGCCATTCCAAACGGCTTCATATTTAGGATTATGGAAATACATAAATTGATGGTTATCAAGAGGATATTTAGAAATTATTGCTTGTCCAAGCTTAAAAGAAGAGTCTAAATGAGAATCATCATAAACATCATTAAAGTAGTACTTATATCCTGATTTTTCAGCGATAACTTTAACTAAATTTTTGGTTTTGTTGGTGTGGGTTTCCTGAAGAGTTATTAAATCAGCATTAAAATAGGTGATCTTATCAATAAAGTAATCAATATCTTCTTTAGTATATGAATCTGGACTTGTTGGATCAGCTTTATGATCTCTAATTCTGAATCCACCTACATTCCATTGAAGTGATTTAATCATGTTAACAATTATAGCAATAAAAAAGCCCAAGAACTTCTTGGGTCTTAGTTTATGGTGGGCGATGCAGGATTCGAACCTGCCACCTCAGCAACGTCAATGCTGCGCTCTAGCCAAATGAGCTAATCGCCCTAATTTGAACATTCTATATCTTATCAAAAAGTTATAAGTTAGGGAAGTATGTCAAATATGATATATTGATTTCCACAAGGTGATGTATTTGTGACAATAATAAAGTACTAGCATTATGGTGCTAGCGGGTATATAGTTATTGGTACGGTGAAGTTCTGAGAGGTGTCAATCATAAACATCTTTCACGAAAAACTTGAGTGCATTTGCGAGATCACTCAAGTTTTTTAATTTAAGGTATAATATTTATGAGCAAAGACGTAGATTAACTACCTACAGAGCTCCGTTGGCAGTTGAAACGAACGTATCGTGTCATCATAAGTGCCTCTGTTAACAGGGGAAGTCCGGTGGAACCGCCCGAGTACAACTTGGGTCCGAGACACGCTAGTTAAGTACTTTATAGATATAGTTCTTAGCCAGCGTGTTTTTAATTAAGAAGACATCAAATAAGGAGATATAAACCATGTCGGAAAATAACGAACACTTACACTCAGCCAGACACTCTTTGGCTCATATTATGGCTACCGCTGTTACGAGAATGTGGCCAGAGGTGAAACTTGGAATTGGCCCTGTAGTAGAAAACGGTTTTTACTATGATATTGACCTTGGCGAGCAAAAAATCTCCGAAGAGGATTTTCCTAAGATTGAAAAAGAAATGAAGAGGATAATTAAGGAAGGTCAGAAGTTCGAGAGATTTACGAAGCCAATTGACGAAGCCATAGGTTGGGCAAAAGATTCAGAACAACCTTATAAAGAAGAATTGCTTAATGATCTTAAAAGAGCTGGTACGACCGTTGCTAAGGATTTGGATGCCGATGAACTAGGAACAATTACTGAAGGTGATTCTGCTCTAGACGAAGTATCGTTTTATCAAAATGGGGACTTTGTTGACCTCTGTAGGGGACCGCATGTAGATAAGACTAGTAAAGTAATTCCATTCAAGCTTATGCGAGTTGCCGGTGCTTATTGGCGCGGGAAAGAAAATAATCCTCAGATGCAACGTCTTTACGGGGTGGCATTCGAAACGCAAGAAGAACTTGATAATTATATGGTGATGTTAAAAGAAGCCAAAGCTCGTGATCATCGCAAGCTAGGACAGGAGCTTGATTTATTCACTTTCTCTAGTTTAATCGGGTCTGGTTTACCACTGTTTACTCCTAGAGGAACGGTTCTTAGAGAAGAAGTCGATAAGTTTGCCCAATCTTTCAGGCAGAACAGGGGTTATGAAAAGGTTTGGATCCCGCATATCGCAAAAATTGATACATACAAAACATCTGGGCATTACGAAAAATTTCCTGAGCTTCTAAAGTTTACCTCTACTGAGTCTGGCGATGAACTGGCGCTTAAGCCGGTCAATTGTCCTCACCATACCCAAATCTATGCTTCTAGGCCAAGGAGCTACAAAGACTTGCCAGTTAAATATCTAGAAACCACCACGGTATACAGAGATGAAAAAAGTGGAGAACTTGGCGGTTTAACAAGGGTTAGAGCAATAACACAAGACGATTCTCATGTTTTCTGTAGAGAAGACCAGATAGAACAGATATTTTCTGAACTAATTGAAGACGCAAAAACCGCATATGAGATTCTAGGACTAAAGTTGTCACTAAGGCTTTCATTTAGGGACGATGGTGATTCCTATCTTGGTAGTAAAGAAACTTGGGAAATTGCCCAAAAGAGCATCGAGAATCTAGCCAATAAATTTGAACTAGAATATGAAATTGGTATAGGCGAAGCAGCAATATACGGTCCAAAGATGGACTTTATGGCTACAGATGCACTTGGTAGAAAGACACAACTTGCTACAGTACAGCTTGATTACGCTCAGCCAGAGAGGTTTGAACTGGAATACACCAACGAAAAAGGTGAAAAAGCTAGACCGGTTATGGTTCACTGTGCGTTGCTAGGTTCAATCGAGCGATTCTTGAGTATTTACATAGAGCATACGGCGGGGCGTTTTCCGGTATGGGTTGCACCAGAACAGGTGCGTCTGATTACTGTTAATCAAGAAGATAAAACTGTAAATTTTGCCCAAGAATTAGAAGAAAAAGCCAAAGAGCTTGGACTTAGAATAACCGTAGATAATACAAATGAATCTGTAGGTAAGAAGATTCGTTCGGCAGAAATGTGGAAAGTACCTTATACAGTAGTTATTGGCGACAAAGAGATTGAAACTAGTCAGCTAAGCCCAAGAATTAGAAGAGATATGGTTGTTCAGGAAGGCGATGTAACTGTTGGTGTTGATGAATTCCTTCAAACAGTCGCAAACGAGGCAAAATCCCGAATTAATAAAACTTCATTATTTGCTTAATTAAGAGAATTAAATTATGGAAAAAAGAGTTATAGCAGTAGATATGGATGATGTGGTGATTGAAACTGCGCCATCAATAGTTGAATACATGAATAATACTTATGGAGCGAGTATGGATTTGGAGAATTTTTACTCAAGAGATCCCTCGCTTTGGAATGCACCAGATGTAGAGACTGCAATAAAACGGGTCAATTCATTCTTGGATACAGAGGAATATTATGAAAGTCCACCTGTCCAAGAAGCGGTTCATGCTTTAAGGGGCCTACAAAAATATCACACCTTATATATAGTTACCGGAAGACCAGATTTTACAGAGATGGCTACACGAAATTGGCTTAAAAATCATTTACCTGATTTGTTTACCGATGTTGTGTTTACTAACTATTTTGATCATAAAAGAGTGAAGACAAAAGGAGATGTTTGTAAGCAACTTAACGTCGATATACTTATTGATGATCATATAGATCATTGTGAAAGTGCATTGGAAGCAGGAGTGCAACCTATTTTATTCGGAAATTATCCTTGGAATAGTTCTAGTAATTTATCAGATGGCATAACTAGGGTAGAACATTGGCCGGATATAGAAGAGCTTCTTTTACCAAAACTGTAATGAAAAAAGTTTTTGCAGTAAATGTCACCGAACTAACTTCATCTATCCCTAAAGGAAAAGTCATGACTTACGGGCAGATAGCCGCTATTTGTGGTAGTCCTAGGGCTGCGAGAATTGTTGGCGGAATTGCTCATTATGGAGATCCTGAACTTCCTTGGCATCGTGTAGTCAAAAAAGACGGCTCACTAGCAGAAGGTTATCCTGGAGGAGTTGCTAGTCACCAAAAGCATTTAGCTGACGAAGGAGTGGAATTTGAGAACAATAAGGTTATAATGTCCAAATATTTATGGATTCCAAAATAGATTTAGTAGTAATAGCGGGTCCAACCGCTACAGGCAAAACCCTCGTAGGTATAGATATCGCCAAGATGTTTAATGGCGAAGTTATATGTGCTGATTCTAGAACTGTTTATCGAGGAATGGATATTGGGACCGCCAAGCCAACATCAGACGAACAGAATGGTATAAAACACCACATGATAGACATTGTTAATCCCGACGAAAGCTTTAGTGCAGCTAAATTCAAAAGGTTAGCCAATCAAAATATCAAAGAAATACAAGGTAGGGATAAATTACAGATTATGGTCGGTGGAACTGGATTGTATGTAGACTCTGTAATTTATGACTTTGAATTTTTGCCAGTAGCCAACAAAGAGCTGAGAGAAAAGCTGAACAAAATGTCTGTTACTCAACTTCAACAAGAGATAATAAAATTTGGTTATCCAATGCCCGAAAATATCAATAACCCTAGATACTTGGCTAGAGTGATAGAAACAGGGGGAATGAAATCTAGTCATAAAGAATTAAGAAAAAACACCTTAATTGTTGGGATTAATCCCGGTAACGAGGTCCTTAAATCAAGAATAAGTACTAGAATGGACTTGATGCTAGAAAAAGGTTTACTAAAAGAAATTGAAAATCTGTATAAAAAATACGGTTGGGAAGTTCCTGGCATGAAAGCTCCTGCCTATAAAGCATTTAAAGACTATTTCGAGAACAAAATTAGTATTGATGAGGCAAAATATAATTTTGAACGAAACGATTATTTGCTCGCTAAACGGCAAGTTACTTGGTTCAAAAGAAACAAAAGTATTCATTGGGTAATAAACAGGGAAGAGGCAGTAGAATACTTAACAACAAAATTGAACAAAAACAGTTATATTTGAACAATTACTCTGATACAATAAAGACGTACATTACATAACTAATTAAATTTTTAGTACATGTAATGAAAGTGGGGTTAAAAATTTATTCGTTGAATATTTTTTGCTCTTGGACGTGAACAAAAATTAATGTTACTACTCTTAAAGGAATTAAATGATAGAACAGCTATTCGGATCAAAGACGAGAGTAAAACTTCTTAGATTGTTTTATAGCAATCCAAACAGACAGTTTTACGTTAGAGAGATTACTAGAAAAATTGATGAGCAGATAAATTCGGTTAGAAGAGAACTTTCTAATCTTTTAAGCATCGGTATTATTTCTTCGGACGATAATAAGAACAAGCTTTACTATGAAGTCGATCAAGATTACGAATACTATGCACCATTATCTGCTATATTTGGTGGAACTAAGTTCGAAGCTCCAGTGGCAGCTGATATTCAGACAGAAGAAGAGTTTACTGGATTAACGGCATTAGGTAACGTAGACCTAGCTCTATACACAGGCCAGTTTACAAGAGACGAAAGGTCTGGGATAGATTTTATGGTAGTAGGTGATGTTAATCCAACTAAGGTTGCCAAGTACGTTTCAGAGCTTGAAGAACAAGAAGGCAAAGAAATTAGATATACAGTTATGAGTACTGAACAGTTTAGTTATAGAAGAAGAATACACGACAAATTCTTGTCGATAGTTCTTGAGTCTAAATATCAAGTCCTGATAGATAAACACTACTTAATATCTGAAAAACCTAAGCAAGCTACCAAACCCAAAAGTCCACCGAAAGAATCTAAAAAAGAAGAACTAGAAGTAAAAGAAAAGGAGAAATAATGGAAATTCAGTTTAACGGAGCAAATTGCGTAACGCTATCAGGTAAGAAATATAATGTTGTTATTGATGATAACCTGGATAAACTGGGACTTAAAAGCGTAATGAAAGCTGGCGACATTGCTATTTATTCACATGATCACGATCAGCCAAAACAGGAAGTAAAACTTGTTATTGATACTCCAGGTGAATATGAAGTGTCTAACGTTTCGATTAAAGCTATAGCTGCACGAGCACACATGGACGAAGACGATAAACAGTCGGCTGTAATTTATCGACTAATTGCTGACGATATACGTGTAGTTGTAGTTGGCCATATCTATCCGGAATTAAGCGATGATCAGCTAGAAGCCATTGGAACAATTGACGTACTGATAGTTCCTGTTGGAGGTAACGGATATACTCTTGATCCTATTGGGGCGCAAAAAGTCATCAAAAAAATAGAGCCAAAGATCATTATTCCTACTCATTACGATGATAAAGATATTAACTATGAAGTACCTCAGCAGCCTCTTGAAGAAGCACTAAAAGCTCTTGGTATAGAACCAAAAGAAACAGTCGATAAATTGAAGCTAAAGTCAGCAGACATTGATGATCTTACTCAGCTTATTGTCATAAAAAGATAATTGAAGGGCAACTATTGACTTTTAATCTGTTAACAGATATACTTTACGACTGAATCTAAAGGAAATTTTATGCAAAAATGTGAATTAACTGGTAAGGGCAAACAATACGGAAGCAATATTAGCTTTTCGCAGCGTCATACTAAAAAAGTCTGGAAACCAAATCTTCAAAAGAAGACAATTATTGTTGATGGCAAAAAAGTTCAGATGAAACTTAGCACCCAAGCAATACGAACTCTTAAGAAAAAGGGTTTACTAGTAAACCAACAAACTAAATCGGCTACTCCATTAGAAGCTAAATAACTTATCTAGAGTTTACTAAGTTTCTTGTAGTGTATTTAGTTTTAGCTCTGCTTAATCTTTGTGCCATTTGTTTAGCAACGACGTTCGTACGAAGTTGGTTCGCCCAAATAGCTACAGTATTTTCGCTGATACCATCTGCGAAAGTTTGTTTTTCTTGCCTTGTTAATGGTAATTTAGCGACTGGACCAATAAAAGTAATGTCTGGTCCGATTTTTTTAGCTACTTCGGCTGTCTGGTCAAGTTCAGGAACAAATCCTATTGAGTTTTCGATTGCTCCTTGATCTTTAAACAATTCAAAAATATCACTACTTAAATTAGTACAATCTATGACTATGTCTGCTGTCTGTCTGTCTCTAAATCCTGAGCTGTCAATTGTCGTTACTTCTAAGTCTCCGTTGGCAGCATTTTCGTCTATAGAGATAACTTTATCTGTTGAAGGAATTAAGAAGGTTTGTTCGTCGGTTTTATCATCAAAATAAAGTGTATCTGCTGGTCTAATGAATGGCGCTAGTCTTTGATATCTAGGTCTGTTTGTTCGTTGAAAATCTTCTTTAGAATCAAAATCGGCTCCGTACCATATAATTTCTCTAGGTCCACCTAATTGAACGTTTGACTTACCGTAAGCTTCTTTAGGGGCGAGTCGGGCGAATAGCTCGGCTACTACTCGGCCAGTGTCGCCACCGCCCTTAATCATGATTCGTTTTCCTACGAATTCATCCATAGGGAAGGTTATTTCTGAGTTCCCAAAGTGGCTAAATAGGTCTTCTGCGGTCCAAACTCCTTTAGGCTTTTCTTTCTTGGCAATTTCTCTTTCGCCAATTCCCGAGGCTATAACTAATTGATTAGCTCTAATATTATACGTTTGTTCCCCGTCTGAAACTGTCACTAATTGAGTTGTCTCATCGGTTGTTGTTTGACGAACATTAGACATATACGAAACACCCAACATGGCATCTGATGACATGAAGCTGTTTATAGCTGTCACGTCTCCTAGTTCAACGTTTGTAGGGTAAGTTTCTGCACTAATATCCGTTAACTGTATTGGTGCTTTGTCTCCAAAGCTGTTTAAGTTTCCATCTTTTCCAGGTAATGCGAGTTTTTCGTTCTTCTGAGAGCGGTGGTTACGACTGTTAATAGAGAATACTGGTCTATCGCCATAAGACCTGAACTGTCCGCCTAGTTTTTCGGCTTCATCTACAACAACGATTCTAAGTTCTGGGTTTTCGGCGCGAACTCTTGCTGCAAAAATCGCACTATGTACACCAGCGCCAATTATTACAATGTCAGCAATAACTTCACCTTCAGTTAAGGCCTCTTTTTTAAGTTCATCAGATTTTTGAGTTGCAGCTTCATCAAGTCTATCCATGAATTCAGCTCTAGCCTCTGGTTCATTCATTATTCCACTTATAAGTGGAGCATATAATCGGTGTTTTTCTTGTCCAGATTGAGTTCTTTCCATTAGTTTGCTGGCTCTTTTGGTTATGGCACTAACACCTTTTTTAATATCGGGGTGTTCTATTAAGAAGTCTTTTACGAAATCACCTAATGGACCAAAACGTAGTTTTTGGCTTCTATATTTGTGAGCTGTTCTTTCGTCCCTAACAGTATCCCTTGGTGATATATTGTTGAACATTAGTGAATCTACTGCTAGACCACCAATACTTCTAGATAAACTCTTTCCTTTGTAGTCATATTTTTCATAAGAATAGTTATCATTTTCTTCAAAATAATAATCGTAACTATTTTTGTTATATTCTCTTATTTGTCTGATTGGTTTTATTTCAGTAAAATTGTCAATAAGTGAAGCGTAAGGCGAATATTCGGAATTCTCTAAAGATGATTTTAGTGTAAATTTTTCCTTTAATAATCTATCTATTCTTTCTGCTTTTTCTGCCATTCTTTTTGCAAATTCATCATTATCTCTAGGATCAAAATCTAAGGGTTCGGTCCTAGAGGCACCATAAACAAAATCTGCCTCATCTGGAAATGGCTTGTATTTATCAAGGAGTAAAGTAGTAAGGCGATCTCTAGCATTGCCAATCTCGCCCATTGGGTCTTGCATTCTTAACTGACCAGGAAAATCGTCTTTTTCATTCATAGGACGTTAATTATACTACAAAACAGTAAAAAAGTAAAGGGGCATAGCTAATAAGTTTAAATATTTCTGCTATAATCCTTATGTGGAATTTAACAGAGACATTCAGACTTTAGTTTTGACAATAGTTGGGATATTAATTTCTTTGTCTATACATGAGTTTATGCATGCTTGGGCGGGGTTAAAACTTGGCGATACGACGGCGCAAGAACAGGGAAGAATTAGCTTTAATCCGCTTGCTCATATTGATCCGATAATGACTATCGGTTTACCTATTTTAACTCTTCTCATATTTGGTATACCAATTTTAGCTGCTAAACCAGTCCCATTCGATCCTAGGAACGTTAAATGGGATGAATTTGGCGCGGCTTTAATTGCATTTGCTGGTCCGTTTTCTAACTTGGTTATGGCATTTGCATCTGGATTACTAGTAAGATTCTTTTTTAACGACGTTGGATTGCTGAGTAACTTTTTAATTCTTTTTGCTGGACTAAACGTTAGTATATTCGTATTTAATATGGTGCCGATTCCACCACTTGACGGGTCTAGAGTGCTTTATGCTTTTTCGCCAGAACCGGTTCAAAACTTTTTACAGCAAATTGAAAATTTTGGTTTTTTTATTTTAATAGCTTTTATTGTAGCGGTTCCAGCTTTTACTCAGATAATATCAAATATAAGCAGATCAATTTTAACTTTTGTTTTGTAAAATAAAGTATAATTGTCTCGGGTCAGCAATATGATAATCTGAATAATTTATCATAGGGACTTCAATATTCTGGTAAGACCGTGGTTTTATCGTGCGAAGACCCACCTGGGTTCTTTCCAGGTTGTCATGCTGGCCCCCTTGATTTGAACTTTCAGTAATTACTTCACTTATAGCGGTAATGGTTATATAATCAGAATATAATTTCCATAAACTATGAAAAGAAAAAAAGTAGTTAAAACCCGCCACCATAAAAACCTAATTATGTTTATGTTGGTTTTTGGATTTTTAGGAGTGACATTTTATGTATCTTCAAGAGCTGAAACCAACACTGCAACTGTCACAAACACTTCTAATGCTACATTGTCTACAGAGTGTGGAAAAAGAATAACTAACTATAGTTATCAAGTGCCGTTTGGCAATGCCATTTGGAATCAACCAATTTGTGGAAGAACTAAACATCCAAAGTCCTCAGACTATGTAAATAGATTTATAGAGTGGGGTCACTTAAACGATGGTAGTGCATCTGCAGATGTTAATAACGGTAAGATTAGTAATGACCCTGGCTTTCCTGATCCTACGCTCATAGATCCATATGCCGGATTGTTTACTATTCCAGTCTATAAAGCATCAGACTCAACTACTGAAACAAGAATTCTAACTTCTGTTTATGATTCAAACCTCGATGGTGATGATTTGCCTTATCAAGATCCAAGGCGAACTGCACCCGATTCAAAAATACCTTGGAACCCAAACTGGAAAACAGGAAAAGGCGGAGACAATGCAATGATTATATTGGATGATCGCACTGGGACAACGCAAGGAAGAATTTATGTTATTTCTGGCTACCAACCAGCTGGTTTTGATGCAACTCGACAATGTGGTCTCGGTCTCGTGATTTACCCAAATAGAATATGCACCTATACAGTTGATGTTGGTCGTGATTTAAATGGAGATTACGCAAATTATCAAACATATGAAGGCTATATCAAGAATAGAGGTGTAGGTCTATCAATGTATGCTACTTTAGTGACTCCAGAAGAAGTAGACGCTGGAGAAATAAGACACGCTATCGCAATATCTATGCCTAATACAGGATTTGGACCAATATGTACCAAAGCACAACTAGGTACACCCGCTGAAGGTACAACTTGCGGAACAGCGGTTGCTCCAGCCACTAAATTTGAATGGGGTGGCCAGCCTAATCACCCAATTATGCCAGAGCCGTTCAAGTCTTTGTACGGCATAGATAAATCAATTCCTGAGGGTATGCGATTTGCAATAGATATCTCCGACCCTCAAATAGAAACATGGATTAGTTCCAGGGAAGACTTAAGAACTAATCAACGACGTGCCGAAACGGCAAGGATATTTGCTCGGGCACTAAGAGATTACGGTATGATGGTTGTCGATACGAATTCTTCTAGGCCAAACATACAACACGCAGGCGGCGCAAACCCGGAAGCTGCACAAATATGGACGAATTTAGGAATGGGACCCGATGAAAAGGATAATATGCTGGATGGACTAGTTAATTCACAAAATCTTTATGTAGTAGATCCACCTACCGCTACATGTAAAGACGGTACGACATCGAAAAACTACTGTGAATGGACATCTATAAAGTACGCTGGAACCGTTACTCCAACTTACAGCCCAGCTGACTTTAATAAAGATTCAAAAATAGACATTGTAGACTTAAACTTCTTTGTAAGTAACTGGGATCCTAACGGTGCAAAACCAGCTTCTCCTGCTGACATAAATAAAGATACTAAAGTCGATATAGTTGATCTAAATTTTCTAGTGAGTAGCTGGACTAGATAAATAATGTATTGATCAATATGAAGAAGAAACGCTACTCAAAGAATAAAAATCACTCAATATTAATAATTGTTTTCATTGTAGGTTTTGGAATTATGGGAATGGCTATGCTTGTAAATTCACGTGCCGCCACCACCAACCTAGAAGCAGAAACATCTACTAAGTCTAGTGAAGTAGTTATTGCTAGTGATGCTAGTGCATCAGGTGGTAGGTATGCTCAGTTTGCAACTGCAGCTCCATTAGCTAGTAGTTCAGCACAAAGGTT
>JBGSIS010000030.1:0-2217 GCA_041742395.1 Saccharimonadales bacterium (SeqCode) | reverse complement strand
AGCTGATGGTTCAAAAATATATCTCATTCCGGGGGAAAAAATCTCGGTAAAAGAATTGTTATATGGTTTAATACTGGCGTCTGCTAATGATTGTGCTGTAGCACTAGCTGAACATGTAAGTGGTTCCACGCAAAAATTTGCAACACTTATGAATGAGAAAGCTGATTCTTTAGGCTGCAAAAATACTAATTTTGTAAATCCAAATGGGCTATACGATGTTAATCACAAAACTTCAGCTTACGATTTATCTTTAATTATGCAAGAGCTTACTAAACATGATGAGTACAAGACAATGTCAACAACTCCGTCATATAAAATGGCAATAACAAATAAGTCCAAGGTTCGGCGCCCTCTTTGGAATGGCAATAGGTTAATACATAAGGATGATGACTACTACTACGCAGGTTGCGTAGGTGGCAAGACAGGTTATACTATTCAATCAAAACATTCTTATATTGCCGTAGCTACTAGAAATGGTCAAAAACTTATAGTTGCTCTTGTACACGACTCCAAGAAGACTTTTTTCCCAGATAGCATAAAACTATTGGATTATGGATTTAATAACTTTGAACTTTCAAAGCAGTTTAAGAAAAATGATGTTGTATCAAAATTAACTTTGCAAGATGGTACAGTTATACCACTTCTTGCCTCAAAAGATCTTTATATTCTTAAAGCCAAAGATTCAACTTCAACTGCAACTGTTAAAACCGAGCAAAACAAAGTAGATTTATCATCAATTAAAAAAGGTGCTCTTATAAGCAAAGCTACAATTGTTTTTGGTGAGAATTCTTATGATTTAGAATTAGCCAGTGGAACAAATTATTCTAAGAAAATATTACCCCTTACTAATTCATTTTGGAATAATATTTTAAATAAGCCAGAGTTACTAAAGTATCCTGTTATTATCTTAGTAATATTACTTCTCTTTATAAGAGCAAATAAGATAAGAAGAAGAAAAAAAACAAAAATGAAGCGATATCTATATAAGCTAAGAAACAAGAAATGACATACAAAAAGCACCAGGTCTTCCTGGTGCTTTTTATATGTCACTTTCAGCTCTTAATTTTTTTACTAATTGTTGTATATCCTCTGGAAGTTCTGATTCAAGTATAAGTTTCTCACCAGTTCGTGGATGTGGAATAACTAATTTATAAGCATGAAGTGCTTGTCTTTCAATATAATTGCTTTCGCATTCGCCGTAGAGGCTATCCCCATAAAGTGGATGACCAATATGGCTTAAATGAACACGAATTTGATGTGTTCTGCCAGTTTCCAAAGTTACTTTTACTAAATCACCATTTTTGAAAGATTCAACAACCTCATAATGAGTTATGCTTCTTTGTCCTTCATCCCAAACTTCCCGTTTTGCACTTTCTTTATCTCGATTGCCAATAGGCAAATCAATAGTACCTGATTTATTTTCCATATTGCCATGTACAACAGCCATATAACTCTTCTCAAAAGATTTGCTACTAATATCATTTTCTAGTATATCGCTAACCTCACCGCTATGCGTATCACTGCCGTGCATGTCTCTAGCAAGTGCCATATGTGAAAATTGATTTTTCGCAATTATTATAAGCCCCGAGGTATCTCGATCGAGTCTACTTACTAGTCTAACAATACATTTTTCATTTCTTTCCATAAAGTAATATAAGACTCCATTAGCAAGAGTTCCATATGGATACCCACGAGTTGGGTGAACAACTATGCCAGGTCTCTTATTAACTACAATAAGGTCCACATCATCATATACCACGTCGATTTCCATCTTCTCTGGTTCTATGTTTTGATGTTCATCCGTCTTCATATCAATTTCTATTTTATCATTTGAATTTATTCTATGATTTAATTTAACCACTTTATCATTTACAGTTATTTTTCCAGTAAGTCCCGAACTTTTTATAAATCTACCAGATAATTTTTCTGCGTATTTCAAATACTCTCTTAACTTTACATTAGTTATATTTCCACGTACTATGTAGGTTAATTTATTACTAAGCAATAGCAATAACTTCTATTTCAATTATTGCATCCTTAGGTAATTTTGCAACCTGAATGCAAGATCTAGCTGGTGGATTTGTATTAAAATATAAAGAATACACCTCATTCATAAGAGCAAAGTCATTCATATCCTTTAAAAATACAGTAGTTTTTACCACCTTATCTAGTGTAGTTCCAGCTTCTTCTAATACATATTTCACATTATCTAAAGAT
>JBGSIS010000029.1:0-2517 GCA_041742395.1 Saccharimonadales bacterium (SeqCode) | reverse complement strand
GAGTTTCATTGATAACTTTTTTTGCAAGACTGAGTTGAGCATTAGGTTCTTTAATGGTCAGGATTGCTTTTGCATGGCCTACAGACAGTTTGTCTTGCTTTATTAGATCCTGAACTTCTAGTGGTAGTTTTAACAGCCTTGTAATATTTGATATGCTGGTTCTGTCTTTTCCTACTCTTTCTGCAACTTCTTTTTGGCCTAAATTAAACTCAAGCATTAGTCGTTCATAGGCTGTTGCTTCCTCCATAGGATTCAGCCCGGCTCTTTGTACGTTTTCAACAATTGAAATTTCCAGTGTTTCTTTGTCGTCTAATTGATGAATGATAACAGGTACTTGTGAAAGATTGGCAAGCTTGGCTGCTCTCCATCTTCTTTCGCCGGCAACGATTTCGTATGTTCCTATGCTGCTGTTTGATGGTCTTACAAGGATTGGCTGAAGTACGCCAAGAGTTTTAATTGAGTCAGAAAGCTCGCTTAATTCTGTGTCGTTGAATTCCTGTCTAGGCTGCTTTGGATTATTTATTATTTTAGTTATATCTAAATAATCAACTTTGTTGTGATCCGTTTTTTTATCTTCAATTTGTATAGATTGTGCAAGATTGCCTGAACTTGCAAGTTCGACTCTATTTATAGTTGGGCCTGTGTTAAGTCTGTGCGGTGCTATTGGTACAGGCGCTCCGGAAATCAAAGAACTTAATCCTCTGCCAAGCGCGTTTCTCATTGGTTTTTTTGTATTCTTATCGTCCATAGTAACTATTTGAAAATATTAAATAAAAACAAAAATGTTCCACGTGGAACTTCTCCCCTTTTTGCCACACAACTTCTTTAGCTAAAGTAGCAGCATTTGAAAATCTACTACTTTAACTAATGAAAAATGTCTGTAAAAAGGGGAGAATCACCCATTCCCCACCTTTAAATTATCAGAAAAATTAGTCCTACATCTTACATCAAGTTCAAGCGCTAATCTGTGGTAAGCCTTAGCACCGGCGGAATCCTTATCGTAAATACAAATTGGAACACCATGACTAGGACTTTCTGATAATTTAATATTCCTGGGTACCAAGGTATCAAACATTAGCTCTTTAAAATAACCCTTAGCTTCAGCGAGTACCTGAGCTGACAAGTTAGTTCGATTGTCATACATTGTAAGAAACACGCCGAGTATCTCAAGTTTTTGATTGAAAGTATGTCTTACAAACTCAACTGTTCCCATTAATTGTGACAAGCCTTCCAGAGCATAATATTCTGCCTGTAAAGGTATCATGATAGAATTAGCAGCACCGAGTGCATTGAGTGTTAACAGGCCAGAGGAGGGCGGACAATCAATGAGTATATAGTCATATTTATTTAATACTTTGTTTAGGTCAGACTTAAGAATTAACTCACGCCCAGGTGCTTTACCAAGCTCGATTTCAACACCAACTAGATCCTTAGATGATGGTAGCACGTCTAAGTTTTGAATATTACAAGATTTAATCAATTTATCTATTGATATTCTACCGAAAAACATATCATAAAAATCAGTTCCAGGCTCGTTGGGTTGAATTGATAATCCGCTTGTTGCGCTCGATTGAGGATCTATATCAATTAGCAGAGTACGATGTCCCAGTTGAGCGAGTTCAGCAGCCAAACTGATAGAGCTAGTTGTTTTGCCAACCCCGCCTTTTTGATTAGTTATAGCTATAGTTTTAGTCATGTATAAGGTGGTAACATAGAATTAGTCTTAATTACAAGTAGTTTGAAGTAAGAGAATAAGAAATGTTCCACGTGGAACATTTCATGGCAATTACCTAATATTACTGCCTATAAGTAGAATATTTAATTTCGTGATAGCACTACGACAGTAAGGGAAACACTTATGAAAATCTTAGGGTTGGTATGAGAAATTAGCCGTCTACACGACGTTTTGAGAAATGTATTTTATACTACACTCATATAGACAAGGATGCTGTATTTATGCGAGGCATAAAATATTTTTTCACATGAGAAAAGGGGGATATATACTTTAACTTGCATTTCGTACCTTACGCATGTTTGGGGATGTATCCGAGGCCCACATTGGTTCAATAGCACAAGTAGTTATCATTAATAAAAACTACCTAAGTCATTGTAATTATAACATAATAATTATAGTAATAAATTAAATAGGCACCAAATCTACAGAATAGCTAATAAATTCGCATGCTTACGATGATGGTTTGTGTATGAAAACGGCGATGGCATTTTAGATCTAGTAAGCGCTGATCGTGCTGACGGCAAAGTTAGCGTTCTACTTGGAAAAGGCGATGGAACGTTTCAGGCGAGAACCTCTTTTCAGGTAGGAACTAGTCCCTATTCAGTTCAAGCAGGAGATTTTAACGGCGATGGGGTTTTAGATTTGGTAAGTGCCGATTTTGGAGATGGCAAAGTTAGTGTTCTTAATGGAATATCAAAGGAGTGTAGTGCTCCTCTTTTAGCATTTGATCTTAAAACGTTAGCTGGCGCACGCCAAGCTCTCCCGGTTTTTGATCAAAAAAT
>JBGSIS010000028.1:0-108741 GCA_041742395.1 Saccharimonadales bacterium (SeqCode) | reverse complement strand
ATGGGACAAACAACAATCCTAGAACGCAGGAGATTTTTTACTCCCGCAAAAAGTAAAGCATACGAACAGATTAAATGGGTTAAACGCGATTCAGTTTTGATGAATCCAATGACAGATAAGGCAGTTTTCGAACAAAAAGATGTAGAGTTTCCAGAGGGATGGTCACTCAACGCTATTAACATTGTTTCGCAGAAATATTTTACTGGTACACCAGGAACTAAGGACAGGGAAGATTCACTCAAGAAACTTATTGACCGTGTAGTTGATACTATTACTAGGCAAGGACTCAGCGAAGGGTACTTTGAGGACGAAGCTGAAGCAAGCGATTATAGAGAAGAACTTAAGTACGTTCTAGCCACACAGCGTGCTTCATTTAACTCGCCTGTTTGGTTTAATATCGGTGCTCCTGAAAGGGCTCAACAAGCCAGTGCTTGTTTTATATTGGCAGTTGAAGACACTATGCCTTCAATTCTTAATTGGTATAAAGAAGAGGGAATGATATTTAAGGGTGGATCTGGTTCTGGCATCAACCTCAGTAATATTCGCTCATCAGTAGAAACTCTTGGTAAGAGTGCAGGAACGGCTTCTGGGCCACTAAGTTTTATGAGAGGCGCTGATGCTTCAGCTGGTGCTATCAAAAGCGGTGGTAAGACACGACGTGCTGCTAAAATGGTTATTTTGAATGCCGATCACCCTGATGTCGAAGAGTTTATCTGGTGTAAGGCAATTGAGGAACGTAAAGCTAGAGCCCTAGAGCAAGCTGGCTATGATATGACTTTGGACGGTAAAGATATCTTCTCAGTACAGTATCAAAATGCCAATAACTCTGTACGTGTAACTGATGAGTTTATGGAATCCGTAGAAGCTGATGCTGATTGGCAACTTCGTGAAGTAAAAACAGGTAAGGTTGTTAAGACCATTAAGGCCAGGGATTTGTTTAGACAGTTTTCTAAGGCGGCTTGGGAATGTGCAGATCCTGGCATGCAATTTGACACAACTATTAATAACTGGCATACAACTCCAAATGCCGGACGAATAAATGGCAGTAATCCTTGTAGTGAGTATATGCACCTAGATGATTCAGCCTGTAATCTTGCTAGCCTAAACCTTCTGAAGTATCTTAAAGACGACAATACATTTGATATCGAGGCTTTTAAACATACTGTTGAGCTAGTGTTTACAGCCCAGGAGATTCTTGTTGGATATAGTTCATACCCAACGGAGAATATAACTAAGAATGCTAGAGCATACCGTGAGCTTGGAATAGGCTATGCTAACCTAGGGGCCTTGTTAATGGCTCAGGGTCTTCCTTATGACTCAGAAGAAGGACGAGCCCAGGCTGCAGCTATTACTGCGCTTTTGACAGGCCAGGCTTATGCTACGAGTGCTAGGTTGGCTAATCGTGTTGGTCCATTTGCTGGATTCCACAAAGATAGCAACAACATGATAAAGATATTAAAGCAGCATCGTGCAGCAGTATCTGAGATTAATCCTGGACTTGTATCGGAAGAGTTGCTTAACGCAGCTGCAACATCTTGGGATGAAGCAGTAGAGTTGGGTGAGAGGTATGGCGTTAGAAATTCACAGGCCAGTGTGTTAGCTCCAACCGGAACAATTGGTCTTATGATGGACTGTGACACTACTGGAATTGAACCGGATCTTGGATTAGTAAAGCTTAAGAAGCTTGTAGGTGGCGGAACGATGAGCATTGTTAACCAGACAGTTCCAAGGGCATTAAAAGCTCTTGGTTATAACAAAAAGCAAGTTGACGAAATAATTAACTATATCGATGTAGAAAAAACAATATTAGGTGCCCCGCACCTCAAGAAAGAGCATAAAAATGTTTTCGCTTGTTCTATGGGCGATAACTCGATTCATTATCTTGGTCACGTTAAGATGATGGGTGCAGTTCAGCCGTTCATTTCAGGCGCAATCAGTAAGACTGTTAATATGCCAGAAGATGCAACGGTAGAAGATATAGAACAACTTCATATGGATTCCTGGAAACTAGGTATAAAAGCAGTAGCTATATACAGAGATAATTGTAAGGTAGCTCAGCCGCTTTCTATGGCTAAAAAAGAAGGAGCTAAAGAAGACATTAAAAAAGAAGAAGTTGCTGAAACTACAGTATCTGTAACTGATAAGTTCATAGTTAAGGGAGCTGTAAGGCAGCTACTCCCTAGAGTTAGAAATTCAAAGACGTTTAGTTTCCGAGTAGCAGACAGTCACGGTTATATGACAGTCGGCGAGTATGAAGATGGAACTCCGGGTGAATTATTCGTACATTTCTCTAAGCACGGATCTACTCTTAGGGGAATAATGGACGCATTTGCCATAAGCGTTAGTCATGGCCTACAGTACGGAGTACCACTAAAAACTTACGTAAAGTCGTTAATGAGTACCAGCTTTGCGCCATCCGGTATAACAGACGATCAAGAAATTAGAACCGCTTCTTCTCTTGTAGACTATATATTCAGAAAGTTAGCATCGGTTTACTTGTCATTTGATGATAGATTAGAGCTAGGTTTGGCGTCTATAGACGATATGCCAGATGAACAAACTACTCTTTTGACTGTGACCGAAATGGTTGATGAGACAATCGAGGGTGATGAAGAAATTATAGATGAGATAGTTTCTATAACCCAAGAAACGATTACCACAAAGAAAGCACCGACTGTTAAAAATGACGATACAGCTCCGATGTGCTACAACTGCGGTAATCAGACTCAAAGATCAGGAAGTTGCTATGTATGTACTTCTTGTGGCTCTACTACCGGATGTAGCTAGAAAATTTAAAATAAAAATTTTTGAGTACCCCGGAAAAATACCAGGGTACTCTTTATTTTTTATCGTGATAAAATATTACTTATGAAAGTGGTTATCCTTTATCATCCAGAGTCCGATCATGCCAGAGAGGTCGAAACGTTCAAAAAAGACTATGAATCTACTCAGGGTGGAGAAGTTGAATTGATAAGTCTAGAAACAAGAGACGGGGCAGACATGGCTCGCCTATACGATATTGTGAGTTATCCGGCGGTTTTGGCGATTAGAGATAATAATGAGCTACTTAAGCACTGGGAGGAAGATAAACTTCCACTAATGCAAGAAGTAGCTTCTTACCAACGTTCGTAATTATAATTAAGTTAAATGCTTGAGCTTGCATATGAATATTTAAATGCATAATATATTTCTATGACAGAAACGCAAGAATCTCTAGTAAATATACAAACAGTTGAAATGACTAATTTGGACGTGACTCAGCGACCAGGCTATGATCCTGATAACTTTGAATGGAAGAATGCATTGTTCAGTCATCCAGATGGTTATCCGTCCAAATACGGCGGATATGGAAATTTTGGAATGGAAGTTGATGAGCAATATATTGATAAAGAAATGATGCATGAAGATTGGCCTACTCTAGAGCAAATGCAAAGAGTAGCTAATAATCAAACTTCATTGGCTGTTTCGAGTTATGGACTTACAGCATATAAAGCGTTTCAGGAAGAAGAAGGCATGACGATTGTGATGTTAGACGAAAGAGTGTTTGCTCCAGTTAATCTACAAGAGGTAATGCAGGAAGCAGCAAATATTGCCATGGATGAGGGAAGTACTGAAGATGCTATTCCATTTTTGAAGGGTATCATAGCAGCTGCATTTACAGGAAATTTTCCAGTGGAAAGTATTTTGCCGTTCAAGGACACTTTTTTTCGTACGGGCCGACATGACATGATAAGGTTATACGTAGAGAATGTTTGTAATACAACAGTAAAAGGGCCTGAGGATTCCTGGAAGAGGTTAAAAGATTTAGGTAATACGGTTAAGAATTTGGCAATAAGCAAGAACAGTTACTTTGTGGAATCAAAAGATGAAACTTTTTCAGTTCTTCAGAGACAAATCTTACTAGAATATATTGCACATGCCTGGATTAGACGATCTATGCCAATTCAAGAATTAGATTTCCTATCATAAAAGTTGAATATAAAATACATAATTGTTATAGTATTCACTACAATTTAATAAATTCCTTTGAGTAGCTATCAACTACAAATCGCAAGATAGGAAGCGGGAAGAAAACTGCACAGCAGTGACTAGAACCCGACGCGTTGAACCGGTGTAAACGGTATAATCAAGAGCCAAGAGTCATCTCTTTTGGAAATCAGATGGAACCTCCCATAATAAGGGATCTGATAATCAAAAGAGATGATTTTTATTTTTAAGAAAGGAAATTATGGAAAATATATTTCAAAAACTTCAGAATATAGTTAGATCTAGCAAAGTAGTTGTGGATAGACCAAAGGGTTCTAGTCACCCAAGGTACAAAGAATATATTTATCCTTTGGACTATGGTTACCTGGATGGTACACAGAGTCAGGACGGCGGAGGAATTGATGTTTGGTCAGGCTCTGGAGAGCAAAATCATATAACTGGAATTTTAGTTATAGTCGATGCGCTAAAGAAAGACAGTGAAATAAAAGTGCTTATAGGTTGTAATAAAGATGAAATGAAACTTGCTTTAGACAGTAGTAACAGGGGCGAAATGGCAGCAATCTTAATAGAAAGGAAAAGTGATGAAGTTTAGCGCAAGAGAAAAGTTAAAACACTCTGAAATAGAAAAAAAAGTAATTAAGAAGTGGAAGAAAGATGATACTTTTAACAGGTCAGTAGATTCGCGTCCAAAAGATAATTCATTTGTTTTTTATGACGGCCCTCCGTTTATAACTGGTGCACCTCATCATGGAACACTTTTAATATCGGCCGTAAAAGACGTGATGGCTAGATATCAAACTATGCAAGGCAAAAGAGTTGAGAGGCGTTGGGGTTGGGATTGTCACGGTCTTCCAGCAGAAGTGTTTGTTGAAAAGCAACTCGGCATTAAAAACAAGAAAGAGATAGGAGAGAAAATCTCTATTGGTGATTATGTAGATGCATGTAGAGCATCAATGATTAAAACCGGTAACGAATGGGAAGACACTATTGAACGCGTTGGTCGTTGGGTTGAATTCAAAGGTGCGTACAAAACAATGGACCCAGAATTCATGGAATCAGTCTGGTGGGCGTTTAAGAAACTTCATGAAGAAGGAAAGATTTATGAAGGCGAAAAAATACTAATATATTGTACTAAAGACGCCACTCCAATAAGTAAATCCGAAGTAGCTATGGAGAATAGTTACCAGGAAGATACTGATCCAAGTGTTTACGCCTACTTTCAGCTAGAAGACTCCGACGAGTATCTAATGGCATGGACTACGACACCTTGGACATTGCCCGCAAACGTGGCATTAGCTGTTAATCCTAACCTAGATTATGACTTAATTGAATATAGTAGTAAAAAAATCTACATTGCAAAAGAACGAGTAGAAAAAGTTTTTACAGATGAGAAACATCAACAATTAAATTACAACGTTGTTAAAACAGTAAAAGGAAAAGAGTTAATTGGACGTAAATATCACCCATATTTTGAAAGTCATGGACCGAACGCTCACATAGTACTAGAAGCTGATTTTGTAACAGCTGAAGATGGCACTGGAATAGTTCATCAAGCACCTGCATATGGCGAAGACGACTACGAACTATGTAAGAAAAACAACATCCCGGTAGTTTCAATTGTTGACGAGAATGGTAACTACACTGAAGGCACATGGATAGAAAAAAACATTTGGGACGTGAATAAAGAAATTGCCAAAACCCTAGTAGCTGAGGATAAGGCATTAAAAGTTGAGTATATTAAACACGAGTATCCACACTGTCACAGGTGCGGAACAAAGCTAATGTACAGGGCTCATCCAAGTTGGTTTATGGATATACAAGGACAGAAGAGTGAAATGCTAGAAGCGAATAATAGTACAAGCTGGACGCCGAATGCTTTAAAGACTGGACGTTTTACCAACATAATAGAATCGGCACCAGATTGGAACCTGTCGCGTGATAGATACTGGGCAACTCCTATACCTGTTTGGCGTGGGCATAGACCAGATGGAACTGAAGTTGTTAAAGTAATTGGTAGTTATGAAGAGTTTGAGCAGTTAACAGGCAAGATGCTCGACGACTATCACTTACCAAACGTAATGGATGTCGAATTTGAAGTAGACGGAGTAGTTGTAAAACATAATGGTAAGGTGTTAGATTGTTGGTTTGAGTCTGGAAGTATGCCATTTGCTCAGTTCCATTACCCGTTTGAGAATAAGAATAAGTTTGAATCTAGCTTCCCGGCCGACTTTATTGTCGAGGCCATTGACCAAACAAGGGGTTGGTTCTATTCGCTTACAGCTGTCAATGTAGCGTTGTTTGGACAGTCACCATTTAAGAATCTTATCTGTACTGGGTTTATTAATGCGGCAGACGGTAAAAAAATTAGTAAAAAATTAAAAAACTATACTGATCCGATGGAGTTGATGGACAAGATTAGTTCCGATGCTTTCAGATATCATCTGATGACTTCACCGGTAGTTGTTGGCGAAGACATAAATCTTGACGATAAAGACATTCTTACAACCGAAAGAAAATTAACTATGCTTTACAATGTCCTGGACTTTTTCTTAATGTATGCAGAAGTTGATGGCTGGGAGGCAGATAAATCTGTACCTAAGCCTAAACATCCTCTAGATAAGTGGATTTTAAGTAAGCTACAGGGGCTAATCAATGAAATAACTGATAATATGAATAATTATGATTTGATGCGCGGAAGCCGGCCAGTCCTTGAGTATTTAGATTCGTTAAGTAATTGGTATATCCGTAGAAGTAGAAAACGCTTCTGGAAGAGCGAAAACGATTCTGACAAGGCCCAGGCGTATCAAACTTTGTATTTTATATTGACCGAACTTTCTAAGCTTGTAGCACCATTTACCCCTTTCATGGCCGAAGATATTTACGAAATACTAGGTAATACAGAATCGGTACATCTTGAGAATTATCCAGAATATAGGCCCGAACTAGTTCATTCAAATCTGGAATCCGAAATGGACGCTGTTAGAAGTTATGTAAACGAAGGTCTGTCATTACGGGCAAAGGCTCAGATAAAGGTCAGGCAACCCATTGCTTCGATAACTACTCCTGAATTTCCTAAGGAATATGTCGATATAGTGCTAGAAGAATTGAACGCTAAAAAAGTTAAATGGGGCGAAGCGGTAAAGATTGATAATGATATAACACCAGAATTGAAGCAGGAAGGCTTAATGAGAGAAGTGATTCGTCATGTTCAGAGTGCCAGAAAGGCTGCCGGCCTACAAGTGGATGATAGGATTAGTCTTATGTTAAAAACCGATAATGAGGATCTTCAGTCAGCAATAGATGAACATCTGGAAACTATTAAGTCCGAAACACTCACAAGGATATTGTCTGACGATAAACTTAGCCATTTATTGACTGTAAAAATTGAAGAAAGTGAGCTGGAGATATCTATACAAAGAATCTAAGCTGTAAGGGGTTGAAAGAATACTCTTAATCTGTTAAAATCAATCGGTAACTTTAAATTAAAGGTAAAGAGAACATAATGAAAAAAGCAGTAATAGTAACAGGTGGTAAGCAGTACCTAGTTACCGAAGGGGAAACTCTAGAGGTGGAGCTTTTAAAGACGGAAGGTAAAACTGCAGATTTTACGCCCCTTCTAGTCATTGATGGAGACAAGACAACTGTTGGAACTCCAGAAGTTAAAGGCGCAAAAGTAACGGCCGAGATTGTAGAAGAAAACAATCAGGCTGACAAAGTAACAGCAATAAGATACAAGCCTAAAAAACGTGTCCACAAAATTAGAGGACATAGGCAGAGGCATACAGTTATAAAAATAAAGAAAATAGTCTAAGTTTTTACCGATAAAACTAATACCAAAAACTCTCCTCTGAGATCGAGGAGAGTTTTATTTTTAGCTAAACTATAAAATATAGCGATTTATTTTAATGATTACCTTTTTACCTGTGGATAACTTATCTAAAAAATACAGTAAAGTTTGTAATAGTAGTAATAAAAACTACAGATTTAAATAGAATAATTATTCCAATTAACAGATTATTTTTAAATATTATAGTAGTTAATATAATAAACGTATTAATAATTACAACGAATAAATTAATTATTAATCTTAGTATTTTAGAAACAATAGAATTAAATTTTTTTACACTTGACCCTTGAACCAAAGAGTTGTAACTGAGAAAATGAATACAGATTTTGCAAATAGGGTAAAAAAGCAAAAGGCTACGGGAAATAGCCAAAAAGCAAAAATAAAAGCAAAATCAAACAAACACTTAAAAACCAATGATAAAACGAAAACCAACAGGGAAATTTGGCCTATCAGTAGGTAATGTCCTCGCAGTAGCGGGTGCATTGCTGATAGTCCTTAGCTCCCTGTTTTTTGTTACACAACAAAAAACAGAAACAGCTTATGCTGCTACAACTGATACATTGAATTTCCAGGGAAGATTGATGTCGGCAAGTGGCAGCATGGTTGATGACGGTGTTTACAACATGCAGTTCAGTATCTATTACGTTAGTAGTGGCGGGTCAGCACAATGGACAGAAGATAGATTAGTTACAAATACACAGGGTGTAACAATCAAGAACGGTTACTTTTCGGTTAACCTTGGAGAGTACGATACATTCGGGGCGATTAACTGGGGCAATGATCTTTACCTTGGAATGACAGTTAGGGGTACCACTAACTGCGCTTGGGGTTCTTGTAGTCCAGCCGACGCTGAAATGACACCTCGCATGAAATTAACCTCAGTGCCATATGCTTTCAAGGCAGGCAACGTTGGAAGTAATGATACTAACTCCGCAAGTTCAAACTCTAGCGGAGTTTCAATAACTACAGGTAATGCAATTGGGGCAACTAGTAATTCAGGAAGTATTGGTATAGACGTTGGTACTGCTACTGGAACAGCTGGAACAATAAGTATAGGAACTGCAAATACATCAGGAATCACAATTGGTAGAACTGGAGTAACCACAACTAACGTAGGAGTTTTGACTGTTACTCAGGCGTTAACGGCAAACGGTGGTGCGACAATTGTTGGCACAACTACAATTAATACGACTGGCACCGCTAACACTCAGATAGGTAATGCCACCGGAACTTTTCAGTTAGACTCCAATAATATAGATATATCAACGGCTGGTGCTATTAGTGGAGTGACCGGATTTACTCAAGCAAGTGGAAACTTTGTTCAAAATGGTGCAGGAACTTTTGGTACTGGTACTGGTGCGGTTAGTCTAAATGGTGCAACTACAATAAATGGAAGTCAATTAACCAATACTGGTGCAACACTAAATAGTGCAGCAGCAATTAGTGATGTTGCAGCAGGCGGCAACATTGGTACGGCGGCTGCTACTGTTGATGTAAAAACAACGTTTAATGTAAATCAAACAACCGCTGGACAAACCCTAACTTTGCCAAACCCAACAGATACAACTTCTGGAAGGATTGTATACATAAACAATGTTGGCTCTGTTAGCTTTACAATGTATGGCAGTGTAATTGCTTCAGGACAGAGTAATGCATTTATTTGGAACGGCAGTGCTTGGGTAACTTCTGTGTCATTAAGTGGTTCTGTTGTTAATGCTGTGGGTACATTAAATTCTCAAACTAAGAGTGCCGACGGTGCTGTTATAAGTAGTAACGCAATTTACCTACAAAGTGCAGATACTAGCTATGCTGGCTTGGTCGACACTACTACTCAATCATTTGCCGGGAACAAGACTTTTACGGACAACCTAAAAGCAACCGACTACATATCATTCGGAAACGCTGTCGCTGGACAGTGTTCTTATAGTGCACTTATAACATGCGGAAGCGGCGAAGTGGTTCAATTCGGAAGCGCATATGTAAATACACAAACTGATGGAAGTCTATACTTTGGAAGATTAAATGAAATCGAGGTAACAAATAACGTATCAAATGGAGCTGGTACAACTATTGCAAGCGGTGACTATCTAGAGATAAACGGGTCGTTCAATACCGGAACAGCTGTAGGTAATCAAATTACAGTAGGCAATCTTGGTGCTGGTGATGTTGCTTCACTTTTAGGTCAAACAATTTTAGTACTCAATGGCGGGGCAGGTACGGTTACAGAGTCAGTAGGTTTAACTATAGATGTTTCAGGTGCAACAACAAATACAGGTATTACAGTCGGTGGCGCGGGTATAGATTATGGAATTAATTTACAAACTGCAGACACAGCTACATTATGGTTGGGAAGTGATGCGGACGGTACTACTGCGAATGCGGGAATTGCTTTTGGTCAGAGTCGAGACACTAATCTATATAGAAGTGCAGCAAACACGCTTCAGACCGATGATAGCTTTGTAGTTCAAGGAAATACTACTTTGGGAGATGCTTCCGGAGACACTCTAACAATTAACGGTACATCAGTAAGTCTTCCAAATAACTTAAACTTCGATACTGATACTCTATATATAGATAGCTCAAATGACAGAGTGGGGATTGGAACTAGTTCGCCAGACTTTAAGTTAGAAGTTGTTGGTGTTGCTCCTTCTCAGAATAATGGAACAGTATTGAGTGTTGATGCAACAACAGCTGCATCTACCCAAAGTAACTTAAGTGCAGTCCGCGGTGTACTAACTGTAGCTCCTTCTGGCGGAAGTGGCGGTAGTTACTATGGAGTTCTAGGAGAAGCAACAACCTCATCTGCATTAATACCTGGAGCAACAATTGGTGGCGTTAAAGGAGTTGCTAATTATACTGGCACTTCGACCATCGAAGCATTATATGGATTGACTGGTCAAGTAAACAACACTTCTTCCGGAACAGTTACTGTAGCAGCGGGATTAAATATCGGTCAGACTAGCAATACTGGGGGAACAATAGGTACTAATTATGGAATATTTGTAAATCCACAAAATGCCGGTACTTCTAATGTCGGAATCGCAATTGGAACTGCAAGCACACAGACTTTGATTATTGGAGCCGATACTAACGGAACTACAGCAAATGGTGGATTGGCATTTGGTAATAGTGCAGACACAAACTTATATAGAAGTGCAGCAAGTACTCTACAAACAGACGATTCATTTGTTGTCGGTATTGATTTAACTGTTAATGGAGTTACAACTCTAAATGGTAATACTACAATTGGAAATGCGACTACAGACAGACTAACACTTACCTCTCAGCTTCTTGGTGGTTCACCACTAGTATTGCAAGGTGCAACGGACAATGCTTTTGTAACCACAATAACAGTATCTGAGCCAACTGCAAATAACGTAATTACTCTTCCTGATGCTACTGGAACAGTTGTATTAGACAGTACTTTAGACGATGTAGCATTTATACAGAACGGTAATAGCTTTGGCGGAAACGCTGTAATTGGCACAAATGATGCGAACAGTTTAGGATTTGAAACTGGTGGAAATATACAGTTAACAATCGCAAACGATGGAGCTGCAACTTTCCAGAACAGCACAGATTCAACCAGTGGACTAAAGGTTTTGGATGCTGACGGCGGAACATCAATACTAAATGTAGATACTACTAACGAAAGAGTTGGTATAGGTGACGATACTCCTGATTATGTACTAGATGTTGTAGGTGCTGTTCCAGATGAAGACTTTGGATCTTTGGCAAGATTTTCTGGTACATCCACGACCACTTCTAACCAGGCTGTTAATGCAGTTGGTGGAATAATTGAAGCAAATCCAGCTTCAGCGTCAACTGGAGTGTATGTTGGAGTAATTGGACAATCTGGAAGCACTTCTAATTTTGTGAGCGGTGCAAATTTGACAGGATTATTAGGTTTGAGCCAATACTATGGTACGGACAGTCTGGGAACTTCAATGGGAATTGCGTCGCAGATTATTAATAATAATACAGGTACAATAGATAATTCCTACGGAGCAGCATTTAGAGATGCACTTAACTTTGGAGGTGGCACTATTACTAACAACTATGGGATAATTGTTGATCCACAAACAGGAGGATTAAATGATTATGGGGTAGCAATTGGTGCAGCTGACACACAGACACTTTGGTTGAGTAACAACGCCGATAATACAACTGCATCTGCTGGCATTGCTTTTGGATCTAGCCGGGACACCAACTTATATAGAAGTGCGGCTGATGTGCTTTACACTGATGATTCGTTTGGAATAGGTGGTAATTTAACCGTTGGTAACGCCACAACTGATAGAATCACGTTAACAGCCCAGATTACAGGATCATCTCCACTAGTACTACAAGGCGCAACTGACGACACCTTCACAACTACTCTTTCCGTCACAGACCCAACAGCTAACAACATAATAACTTTGCCAAATGCTACTGGAACAGTTGCGTTGGTGACTTCAGGTTCTTCAACAACCGGTGTGTCAGCGTTTACACAAGGCGGCAACACTTGGGCAGGAACAGGAACACTTGGACTAACAGATAATAATACTTTGAACGTTGTAACTAGCGGTACTACAAGATTAAGCATAAGTGGTACTGGTTCTACGACTATTACTGGTGGAACTAGTGGAACGGCACTAACAGTAAATAACTCTACAAGCACTGGAAATATTTTTGACTTCCAGGATAACGGAACAAACGTACTTAGCTTATTAGATAGCTCGGCTGGTAATTACCTTCAGTTTAATGTTGGTGCCGCCAGAGCAATTACAGTAGCAACTCAAACAACACTAAACAATGCCGGGAACAGCTTAACTATTGGTTCTGCAACTGGAAATGGAAGTGGTGCTGGTGGTGCCATGGTTGTTGGTGCTGGTAATGGAGGAACTTCCGGAATAGGTGGCGCACTTATCCTACAAGCTGGTGCTGGTGGAACTACAGGTAATGGTGGCGATGCGAACTTGTCGGGTGGTACTGCCACAGACGGAAATGGTGGAGCTATAAGTGTAACCGGTGGATCAGGTAACGGAACAGCTTCAATTTCATTTGACCCAAACACTGGAGTAAATGGTACTACTGAAGTTATAACTACATCTGGTAGCCATGGTCTAGCAACTGGAGATGAGATAATGTATAACCAAAACAGTGGTGCAATAAGAATGGGATTAATTGAAGGCAAGAAGTATTATGCAAGAAATCTTACTTCAACAACTATTTCACTACACCCAACTTCAACAGATGCAACTAATAATACTAATGCAATAAATCTATATGATCCTTCTTCTGGTACGGAGACACACTACCTATATAAGACAAATGACGGAGCCGGTGGTGACGTAACTATATCTGGAGGTGACGGCACTAGCTTTGGTACTGGTGGAGATATTGTATTTAAGACAGCTGCTTCTAATGCTGCATTAACAACGGTAGCAACACTAGATTCTTTCAACGGTTCATTCTCTTTGCAAAACAGTATTGATAGCTCATCAGGATTTAAAGTTCAAAATACTGCACTAGGTGGAAGCACAGACACAATACTAAATGTTATAACAGATAGGTCTAACTGGGCTGAGACAACTGTGTTACCTGGTCAGACAGTTGAGAATGCATCGGTAATTGCGAACGGATATGCTTATGTAATTGGTGGTACAAATAACAGCACTGATCCTAGTACACCACAAGCAACTATATATTCAGCCAAGGTAAACAGCAACGGTAGTATAGGTTCTTGGACCACTTTTGCGACAAGTGGTTCAGGTACTTGTACAGGCTCTAATCCCTATAACTGTAATTTACCTGCCGCAAGAACTGGTCATACCGCAACATATATAAACGGTTATATATATGTTGTTGGTGGAGCTTCTGCAAACAAGGCAACAGGAGTTCATGCTTATGTTTCTGGAAATGCTAACTCAACTGTGTACTTTGCTAAAGTAAACAATGACGGAACATTAGGCAGTTGGAACACTACAACACCAATCGCTAATACAGCTTCAGCAATAGCTAGAATTTATCACTCTGCAGAAACTTACAACGGTTACTTGTATATTATCGGCGGTTCAACTGCGGGTAATGCCAACGGTGCTCAAACTGTGTACTATGCAAAACCTGGACCAGACGGAAAAATTCCTGAAGGAAACTGGGCAACAACTAGTACCTTGGCATCAAATAGATTAATGCATGACTCGGTAATTATGAATGGTAGGGTATATGTAGTTTGGGGTACTTTTGATGATTTAGAAAATCCTGGATATTCCGTATTTGATCACGATGAAGTGCAGTACGCTACTATTAACGGTGACGGTACTATTGGCACATTTTCGGAAGTTAGTGTTGATGCAACTACTGGTGGATTTAATGGAAGAATTGGACATACCGTTGAAGCGGTTAACGGCAAGTTGCATGTTTATGGTGGAGGTGACTGGGGGAGCGCTGCAACAAATAATAGTGCCATGACTGTACCATCACAGACCCAAGTAATTGATATTAACAGTAGTGGAGTTCCAGTTGCTGGAAGCGCTACATATCTAACTGGTGGTGATTTGCCAACATACGGTAATCACCCAAATAATCGGGCTAATGCTTTTGGTGCTTCAGGTGCGTTGTACAACGGATATGTATATAGATTTGGTGGATCGGAATATCCTACACAGTGGAATACGACTACGGGTGATTCATCAGCTACCAATGTAATTTACACAGAAATTCCTGGAATTAGAGTTAATGGTGGACTTGATCTGACTGCTGGACTTGATGCTCAGACGTCTCTAGGTACAAGTGCTGGTGGTGCTGGAACTTTGAGAGCTGGAAATACTAGTATTATTGGTTCGCTAGAGGTTGCACAACAGTCTTATTTTGGAAGCACGGTTATGGTTCAGGGTAATCTAAGTGCAGCCGGAGCAGCATATTTTGAAAATTCCGTTACTTATGGAACTGCAACAAGCCAAAGCTGTGGTGCCGCAGACTGTACAATTACTCAGGCAAATGTAGATAGTAAGAGTGCTGTTATCATGACATTCTCCTCTACAGGTTACGAAGCGGCCATTCCGGACCCTACCAATGTTACCGCAGGAAAGATTGTCTACGTTACTGCTGCAAGTTCAACAAGTGACTTCACCCTTTGTTTGAACGATGTACTTGTCAATGCTTCATATGATGGAACTTGCAACACTACCACTGGTAACAGTATTGCTATGAGGGCAAATACTACTGCAACATTGATCTGGAGTGGTTCTGACTGGACAGCAGCTGGAGCATCTAGCTCAACTGACCTTCAGGCCGCTTACAATAACACTTTGACAAGTGCTGGTGGTGCCGAGTTGGTACTAAACGCAGCCGGTGGTGCAGCCGATGGTTTGACTATAAGAAACAACTCTACCACTCCAATTACGGGTGCGCTTTTGGAAGTCCAGACATCAATCGGCTCCAACCTATTTAGTGTAAACAACAATGCAACTGAATACGCAAACAATGGTGGTGCCGAAACAAGTACATTTACAATGTGGACTGCTGCACCTGCTGGAGGATCTGTTTCAAGGTACACAACCGCAGGTAACTACATAGCTACAGGTACTGCTTCTACATCCGTTGCAACTACCGCAATTAATCACGGTGTTAGAAACACTCTCTCAACTTCACTAACTGCAAACCTTAAGTACTCTGTATCTTTTGCGGTCCGTGGAACTACCAATTTCTCAACTCTAGAAGTTGTCTATTCTAGGGATGGTACTAACACAAGTACGACCGCTTGTGCCTCAACACAAACTGTAACTACAGGTAAGTGGAGTAGAATAATCTGTACCTTTACTGCACCAAGCAGTGGAATTACATCTAGTAACGCAATATTTATTAGACAGACTGATGCTACATCTAGAACATTCTACGTAGATAACCTAAGTGTTCAAGTGAGCGCTGATATTAATCATGCTTCTGATGGAAGTGTTGACAGTGCGTTGAGCGCATCTACATGGACAGCTTTCGGAGCTCTAGACGGATTAACTAGAGACACTACAACAATTTATGATACTAGCGGAAGCGTTGCCGTAAATACACCTAACGCAGTAGACAGGGGTGTAATTAATAATCTATCTATTAATCCATCCACTAACACTCAGTATTTAGTGACTTTCTATGCAAGAAGTACAAATACATTTAACGATATTAGAGTTAGATATACTCCAGATAATGGATCAAACTACGTTTCTTGTACTGACTATAATACTCAAAATGTTTCTACATCTACTTGGACTGAAATAACATGTCTATTTACTACAGGTGTGACTGCTGTAACAGATGCAAATCTTGTTATTGATCAGCCCACAGCTTCGGACAGAACATTCTACATTGATGCATTATCGATTACTTTGAACCAAAACACTGCCAACAATGTGCAAGTAGGTGGAGCAAACAAGGGTGGTCCAACCACATTGTTTACTCTAGATCGTGGCGCTAGTGCACCAGTTGGCGAAAATAACGATGCATACCTAGGCTCAATGTATTACGACACAGTAACAGGAAGAATTCAGTGTTACGAAGCTGACGGTTGGGGTGCTTGTGGTGCTGCTCCTGATAACATCGTAAACCTTAATCCAGAGTATGCAGGTGCAGTACTAAACGGTACTGGGGTTGGAACAATGACCGCTGACTTCTGTTCAGACGATGCTGCACTAACAGTTAATGCGGCGTTATGTGAAACAGGTCAGGCAAAGAACTACTATAAATGGACTTCGCCTCAGGCTTCACAACAGACTTACAGTATTTATGTAACATATCAGTTACCTGCTACCTTCCGAGGATTTGCTAGTGACGATACTGTTCAGCTAACTGGAAGAGTAGATAGTACTAGTAATGCAGAAGTGACTTACGAAATGTTCAAGAGTACCGGATCGGCGGTAACGCAGTGTGGATCTGGTGAAACAGATGTTATTGCTGGCGGTGGCGACACAGCAGACCAATGGCATACATATGGAATAAATGGAAATGAAGCAACTGGCTGTAGCTTTACGAGTAGCTCGGCAAGTAACTTCGTAATATTCAAGATAAATATGAAGGCTAATAGTAATGCCAATGCCTATGTATCAACCCTAAGCTTCACTACGAATGGACAATAAAATGAAAAACCAGATGACATTACCACTAACATACCAACCGCCAGTCCAGTTGAAGATTCAGTTTGTTAATTACCGAAACATTAGTAAAAATGAAAGGAGAAAAGTATTATGAATTGCCTCTGCAGTCGACTTGGCCGCGGAATACCTTAAACGGGGGTCGCGGTCAATAAATTGGTTACCATCCTTGTATGAGGTTTAGTTTCTTATACCCAAGAAACGGGCTCGCAAATATACAAGGCTCTGGTCGGTAATACCCGTTTACAAAAACAAAAACAATCCAAAAACAAATTTCCAAACAAAAACAACAAAACAAAATTTCCCAAATTTTAGAATCCTCTCTGATTAAGTGCAGGGAGGATTCTTTTTAAATTGTATATTTTGTTACATCTACTAACTTTCGCATATTAGTATTATAAAAATATGGACTAACAGATTAAAAAGAGTTATTATTAAGCTATAGAACTTTGTTCATTAAGAGGGTATGGAAAGAAATAGAAATTCACAGCAAAATAATGGTTATGTTCGTCGCGATGTCCGGCCTTTTCAATCTGTCAATTCATCTAATGGCCAACAACAAAATATAGCTAGTCATAATCAGCCGTCTAGTTCAATAACTCCAGAACCTAAGCATCCGAAAAAAGTACCCAAGAAGAAAAAGTTATTCAAAAAACGACAAAAACTCTCAAAAGTTAGAAAAATGATTATAAATGACAAGGGTGTCTTCATGTGGCGTCCTCCAAAGTTTATCCAAAAAATAATGTTTTTTTGTCAGAGACATCGGGTTTTTACAAGGTTTTTTACCATTATTGTTGTACTTGTAATGACTCTGTTTATTTTGTTTACGACATTTGAAGAGCATTTTAAATCACTACAGTATAAGGTTTCTCCCAAGGCAGAAGCATTAATTATTGATAAGAATCCACTTCTAAGTACCAAGCTAAATTTTGATAATTCAAGTAATAGTTTTAACTATAATAAAGATTATAATCCTGTCTCTGGAGATGTTGCTGGACAAACTTACGGTCCTAAATTTTCAGCTACTTTTATGGCTAATCCAAGTGAAGGAGTTGAGCTAATTGATCCTACCTATAATGTTGCATTAAAAGTAAAACCAAAATTCAAGATGAAGCAGCCAGTTAAAGACGATAATCGACTTGTTTATCCACTAGCTGGAAAGAATGGTGCTAAAGTTGTTTCGCTAAGGTCAATTGGTTTCAAGGAAGATATTATTTTGGAACAATATTATAAAGATAGCTTAGATTTTGAATATGAATTGGAGATGCCGGAAAGTCTCGAGGCTAGACTTGAAGGTGATGGGTCGCTTGCAATATATGGTCCAGAAAACTCCACTTTACTTGGCAAGGTCTCCACAGGAAACGAAAAGGATGCTCAGTTACTAAGTGATGCACGTAAAAACTCAAACAAGAATAAGCTAATTTTTAGAATGCCACCACCATACATAAAAGAATCTGGTAACAAAAATATTATTTCTACAGCTAAATTTTTGCTTGAAGGCAAAAAGTTAACTTTAAGAGCCGAAAAACTCAAGGAATTGAACTATCCAATAAGTATCGACCCTACTGTTTATGTAGAAACAGCAGCTAAGTTGATGAGGGGAAATAACGAAACAAATACTGATTTTGATATTGATGATGAGCTAATTCAGAAGAGTCAAACTACTGGCGCGCGTATCGACGCTTGGCAGGGAAACTTAGACATGAACGACGGTATTTGGGATCAGAGTACTGCTGCAGCGGGGGGATATGTATATAGATCAGGTGGCCGAACTGGCCTTTCTAAGCCACAAATTGTAGATCAGCAAGAAACTGCATTAGCGACAGACAACACCTCGTTCCAGATGACCATGCCAACAACAAGGCCAGCTGGAGATCTTTATGTAGCACTTATGTGTCACGATGGAACAGGAGCTATAACCCCTCCATCAGGTTGGACAGAGTATGCTGATACAAGAGAACACGCAGCCTATTATAAAATCGGTACAGATTCTGGTGGAGGAAATGAATCGGCTAACTATACATGGACAGGTGGTAGTGAAAAATGGTTTGGTGTAATTGTTAGGGTTACAGGATTTGATAGCGCTGATCCTGTAAGTGGTACCGCTGGTACAGGTAGTAATGCTAGTAATGCTGTGCCTATTTTCCCAACTACTACTCCAGACAGCTCAGCAACATTAGTAATTAGATCTGCAGGTGTAGATGAAGATGTGCCTAGTGATACAGCTTGGGTCCCAAGCGGTCACACAAAGATATCTTCTGGTAATAGCGGTGGTACTAACGACTGTGGGTTTGCTGCCGCATCGCTTGATACTCCACCGGCAACTGGTGTTGCTAGTGGAACTACTACATTAGGTGACACTACACTATTCGATAGTTACGGTGCTAGCTCTATAGCAATTAACCCAGACGGAACTACACCTGCTCCAGAAGTACAGGATATTCAAGGTACAAGTGACGGTTCTGACGGCAGTTCATTTCAGATGACTATGCCAACTAGTAGACCCGCAGGTGATTTATATATTGCAATGATGTGCCATGATGGTGACGTCAGAGTAAACCCCCCGGGAGGTGGTGGCTGGACAGAGCTGGCGGATCTTAGAGAGTTTGCAGCTTATTATAAAGTAGGCACTGACGTTAGTGGCGGAAACGAAGCCGCAAATTACACCTGGAACTTGGCTAGTGGAACTGAAACTTTTGCAGGAGCAATTGTCAGGGTTACTGGTTTTGACTCAGCAGATCCTATAGCTGGAACTGTTGGAACTGCCAGTAGTGCAAGTAATGCTACCCCGACCTATCCTGCAGTAACTCCAGATGAAAACAAAACGTTGATTATTAGGTCAAACGGTATTGATGATGACGTTCCTACTGCAACAGGCTGGTTACCGGCTAATCATACTAAACTTGATTCAAGGACTTCGGCTGGAACTAATGACTGCGGATTTACGGCTGCCAGTTTAAATAACTCTCCTGCTGCAGGAATCGCCACCGCTGCTGTTAACTTAGGAGAAATGAGTGATACCTATGGAGCATTTTCCGTTGCTATAAATGCCGCTACCACCACCGCTCCTGAAAGTGCAGTTTCTAGTTTAGAGTGGGCAAAGTTTAATTCAGATACTCTAGAAATCGAAAGTCCAAATCCTGGTGAAGGAGCTTGTGATGGCTGGTGTACAGAAACAACATATAACTTACCATCTGCCAGAAGAGGACACACTATGATTACTTACAACGGCTACATCTATGTACTGGGAGGAGTTGACGGTAGCGGTAATAGGGTATCTACTGTTTATATTGCAAAAATTGGTGCAAATGGTGAGCCTCAGCTTTGGCATCCAACTGATACTGACCCCGATAATTGGGATTATTGGTATGAGGACACAGGTCTTAGCAGCTCTACGGCGAGAAGTTACTTTTCGGCAGCTGCATACAATAATAGATTATATCTTTTGGGAGGTCAGACCGACGCAAGTACTGGAGGAACTAACACTGCCGAGTATGCGGAAATTCGCCCTAACGGTACGTTGGGAACTTGGACATCTGGCACTGCCTTGCCATCGGCTAGACATGGTCATACTATGCATGTATACAATGACACTATTTACTTAATTGGTGGTAATAGTAGTGGAACGCTTCAGAATGCAGTAGCCTATTCAAAACTAAATGCAAATGGAACAATGAACAGCTGGGTTACTACGTCTAGTTTTTCAACTGGAAGAAGTACATGGGGAGGTAGCTACACTACCGTTTGGGGAGCCTACATTTATTTGAGTGGTGGTTGTACTGCTGTAAATGGAAGTGGGTATTGCACGACAGTGGGAAGTGACACTCAAATAGCAAGTATAAATGCGGATGGATCTATTTCGGCGTGGGGTTCAATAAATAACTTAACAAATACCAGGTTTGGCTATACCTTGATTGGTTGGCAAAATGGTTTATATAGAATCGGTGGATGTACTGAACAAGATAGTTCCAATGGAAAGTGTTTGTCGACATTGGCAGATGTTGACTACGGTGTTATAAACCCGGCAGGAGAAGTATCTACAGTTAACATTTCTAGCGGAAATGGTTCTGGTACTTGTACGGGTGGAAGTCCTACGAACTGTAGTTTACCAGGAGATGATTCGGATACTGATTGCGATCCAGATGCGTGCCCAGGTGATGGTGCCGGTGAAATAGGGCATATGCTTAACGCATCAACAATCTTAAACGGCTATCTTTACGTTTTTGGCGGTTGCACAGAATACAACTGTAATAGCGGTACAAATACTCCAACTTCTGAAAATGTGTCAAGTAATACCGCATTTGTATCAATTAACTCAGACGGTTCTCTTTCTAAGCCATCTACTTGTTCTGGTACAAGTTATGGTTCTTGGTGTGTTGATAGTACGAATACTATAAATGGAGCTGACGGAATTGCTGCTTCTGGCGTTACTGTATTTAATAACAGAATATACCTTGTAGGTGGATTTGATAGCACGGGTGGTATGACTGGCGAGATATACTATAATACTACGAATACTAACGGAAGTCTGGGTGGTGCATGGACTGCCGTTGACTTAACTACTGCCGGTGTTGCAGAAGATATTTCGTATACATTCGCATACGCCAGAGCTAATCCTTTATTTGCTGGTTCAAATCCAGGCAACTTATTTATTTTTGGTGGATGCGGAACTATGGGCACAGGACCGTCATGTAGTAATGACTACGAAACAGAGGTATATAAATGCAACATAACAACAACTGGAAGTGTGTCTGGCTGTAGTACATCAAGTCAGCTACAGATTGACTCTACTCCAGGTACTGGGGGAACCGATGGATTGGGGCTTCATTCCGGTACAGTTTATGCAAACTACGTATATCTAATTGGTGGTTTTAGTGCTGCAGAAGCTGACAAAGATGATGTTTTATATGCCGAAATTAACAATAGTAACAATATTGTAGCGGTATCAGGAAGTGACTGGACAGAATCACCCAACAAGTTAAATGTCGGAAGAAGAAGAGGATTTAGCTTTGGATATAATGGTCATATTTACTCATTGGGTGGCTTTGATGCAACCACCTCTCAAGTTATTCCATTTATTGAATGGTCAAAAATGAATGTTAGCGATGGAAGTGTAGATCCCTTCATTACTTCCAGTATTCAGATTAACCAAAGATGGGGATTAAGCGTGGTGGTTTCTAACTCTTATGCATACGTAATTGGGGGTTGTGATGTAGGGTACAGTCCTAATAGTTGTAGTAGTTTTGAGCCCGCTATTCAAACTTTCCAGCTATATAATAACGACAGCGGAGCTATTAACGACTATACTGCTCAAAGCGACCAAGATTATGCGACTTCAACAGACAGAATTGGTGCAAGTGCTGCAGTTCATGATGGATATCTATATGTTGCGGGGGGCTGTACTGATATAAGCTGTAGCACAGTAACAGACAACACTCAGTTTGCCCAGTTGAGTTCTTCGGATGGTACTGTCGGAACCTGGAACAATACTACGGATTCAACTATGCCAGGACAAAGAGCTTTTGGTCAGCTAGAGGTTGCGGGTGATACGAACACAACTCTATATTATATTGGAGGTATAGATAGTACTGGAGACGAAAAAAATGATATTTACTATGGTACTTTACTTTCAGGTAACGTAAGTTCATGGACAGCCGCTTCATCGACATTGCCTGGTGATAGGGCCTATTCAGGCGGAACTGTTTGGGACAATAGAATTTACATAGTTGGTGGAATCGATGATAGTGCCGCTGTTTCTTCAGTTGTTTATGTAAGCCCAAAGATGAGCTCTGGTGGTAATATGTCTGGAACATGGAGTTCGTCTACGGCATTTAATGTCGCAAGACAAGGTCCGGCAGTTACGGCCTACGCCAATAATCTTTATCTGTTTGGAGGTTTCGATGGCTCGAACTACCTGAGTGATAGTCAGTTTGCTTCGCTAGGTTATAAGACTGGAACAATTTCACAATCTGGGAGCACCGTTACTGGTTCGGGGACTACTTTTGCCTCAACAATGGTGGGCAGCACCATTCAGTATCCTGACGGGTCGAAGGCGACTGTCACAGCCTTTGGTAGTACAACATCGATTACTGTAGATGTAAGTAAAACAGTTAATTCTGGCACAATTTATACCATTCAGGATGGTTCCGTAGGTTCTTGGTCATACTCTAATAGTTTACCTGGGCCAATAAGAGATGCTGATGCCGTTTCTGCCAATGGGTATATTTACTTGGTTGGCGGGCGTTCCGCTTCAACCACTTGTTTACCAAATACTTTGATAACGCCGATAAGCGCCAATACAACAATAGCTACTGGTAATAACCCTACTGGTACTGGTGAGTGGTATGAAACAAACACCAGGTATACAGGAGATAGGTATGGTGCCGCTCTGGCATACTCTAATGGAAAAATGTACTTAATGGGAGGAGGTTGTAGCTCGGTATTGAGCACTAATAAGCATTATTACTCGACCGTTAAGTCGCAACCACAAGTAGCTATTTATTCTAGAATGATAGATACAGATAGTGATGTATTTCCAAACTCGTGGTTAATGAATGGTGTCGATAACTCGATCGGTGCTAGGTGGCAAGTTAAATATAGATCAATGAACGACATTGACGGTGTGCCTACTGATTGTGGTAGTGCAGATATGTCAACATGGGGGCAAGAAACAGATTATGGAGATGTAACACTTGGAGACGTGGCAACGTACACTCCAAAAGATGGCAGTGGTACTGACATAGATTGTGCCAGGTACTACTACTTCTATGTTAGTATCGATGCATCTAAAACTTTTGGCTACCCAGAAGACACCGCAAGAGGACCAACAATTACCGATTTGTCTCTGTTCTTTACGTCAGATCCATCAAAGAGATTGAGGCACGGAAAGACATTCACGGGCGGCGAAAAACAACCACTGGATACTCCTTGTCGTCAATCTAATGACGCGCAATGTCCTCTACCATAGTAATTTTAATCATAATCTGTCAAAATATACATAAGCATGGGAGATAGAAATAATAGGCCAGTCCAGAATGTTCGTTTGGTAAGATTACCAAACGGTACTTTAGTCACTGAAGATCAAGCAAAAGACATCCAAAAACTAAATAAACTAAATAAAGAACAATTAGAGTTATCAAAAGAAATTGAGTTAAACAAAAATCGCAAGATCTCTCTAGAAAAAAGAGTTAAAGTTAAAACTGTCGAAAATAAAAATGATCAAGATAAAGATATTCTAGAAGTTTGGAAAAAACAAGAACAGATAAAAAAAGAAACTGAGCGACTGGAAATTGAGTATGAACTTGCTAAAAAAATGGCAAAGGAGTTAAAGCGTAAGCTTAAAGAACAGCAAGTTTCTATTGATAGTAAAAATGTAGATGATGCGTTTAAGGATTTACTTTTGCCAGAAGCAAAAAGTCTATCCCAGAAACTCAAACCAATAGTCCAAAAAACCAAAGATCATTCTCTGAACTTTGCTGATTCGGCCAAGCTAACTGCGAAAAAGTATTATGTATTTAGCAAAGTAATATACAAAAATCACAAGAAACCCACAATTGGAGTTGCTGCCGTATCTGTTATTGCATTAGTGGGGGTAACTTCTATGATTATCAGTAATGGTAATAACAAGAAGATAGAAGTTAGCGAGGTTCAAGGAGTAACGCAAGAGAATAAAATACCAACTAATGTAACTCCAGATTTTGCGACATTAGTTCCAGCCGATAAAGACATAGATCAACTTGGTGGTTTTGCAAGGGTTAGTCCCGAAAATGCAGCACCTGCTTTTGCATTCAAGGACACAATTTCCAGTATCCCAATAATTGTGACACAGCAAAAAAAACCAGAGCAACTTAGCGATCAGCTGAAAATAGAAGAATTAGCAAAAAGCTTTAATGCAACCAAGCAGGTTCAGATAGATCAGAACGTACTTTATATTGGAAAATCAGAAAAAGGACCGCAATCAGCAATCTATGTTAAGGATGAATTACTGGTACTAATTAAAGCCGATCAAGAGGTAAACGAGATTGATTGGGTTCAGTATGTGTCGAATCTAGTAAAAAAGTAATACTAGTATTAAGATGCTAGTATTATAGTACTTTATAACATTCTATCTCTATTGTAAAGTTATCCACATCAACAGATATAAAACTTCTTTACATAAGTAGTGAAAATTAGCTAAACTGTTATTGATCTGTAAAAACAAAAACTAGAAACAAAAACTCAGATCAGGCGATTGAACTAAGGCGTAGGTTAAAACGCTAAAACCAAAATAAAAAACAAAAAGAGTAAGGTAAATGATTGCAAGACTGACGCATATCATTTTGCGACGTATATGTTGCAAGATAAATTTCAGAAGAGTTCTACCCCAGATGGGGCTAGGGCTCTTTTTGCTTTTGATTTCCTTCGCTGTATTTTCTTATACGCGCGCAGGTGTGTATACGCGTACATATACGCGCGAAGCTTCAGCAGCTACTAGCAGCACTTTGAACTTCCAGGGCCGGTTGTCGAATTCAGCCGGCAATGTTGTTTCTGACGGAACTTACAGCATGGAGTTCAATCTCTACAACGCTAGTGCCGGTGGAACAACTCAGTGGACTGAGACACAAGGTGCTGTAACTGTAAAAAACGGTTACTTCAGTGTTCAGCTAGGAAGTGCAACTTCGTTTCCAGGAACTATCGATTGGAGTCAAGAGCAATGGCTGACTATGAACGTCAATGGTGATGGTGAAATGTCGCCTCGGCTTAAGCTAACTGCCGTGCCTTATGCGTTTCGCGCCGGGCAAGCCGATAGCCTGACCAATGGTTCAGGGACTTTGGGTGCAAGTGATATTTTGCAAAAAGCTCCTGTTACGATTCAGTCGTTCAGTAGCACTCTCGCTGGACTTAGATTAAACCAAACAGGATCTGGTGGTTTAATCCAACTTCAGGGTGATGGTAGTGATGTGTTTACGGTTGATAAACTCGGAGCTGCAACTTTGGGCAGCAGTATTACACTGGGCAATACATCTACAACTATACCTGGAACAATTCGCTGGAACGGTTCGGATTTGCAAGGATATACTGGGTCTGGTTGGACGTCACTAACTGCAGGCTCAGGAATTACAAATCCGTTTGTTAATAAAACAAAAACAGCAGACGAAACTGTAAACAATTCTGGTGTGCCACCTACACAAAATACTGGCGCAACGTTACAAAACGACGATCAATTGTTTTTCTCAATTGGTGCAAATGAAACTTGGAATTTTAGGTTTGTTATTCAAGCGAACGTCCCAGCAACTCCAGATCTTAAATTTGCAGTTACCGCTCCGGGAGGGGCAACTTGTAAGGTGGGTGCATATGATGTCGATAGTGCAAATACCTATGGAAATCTTGCATGTGGCGCCGCCACGGGCATTATGACCGGACTTACAGCTGACGACGTTTACGAAGTTACTGGAACGATTATTAACGGAGCTACACCTGGAAACGTAACATTGCAGTGGTCTCAGAACACTGCAAATGCTGCCAATGTAACTGTCAGGCAAGGAAGCTTTGTTGAAGCTCAAAGGTCAGTAGGTGGTGGAGTTGCACAGGCGTTTATCCAGGATGGAAATACTTTTAGTGCAAAAGCTGTACTTGGTACTAATGATTCGAATGACTTGGGTCTTGAAACCAACGGTGTTGAAAGGCTAACAATCCTTGCAAACGGAAATGTGGGTGTTGGTGATGCCAGCCCAGCAGCACTGTTCACCGTAGGTACTAGTGATGCTCTGCAAATAACTTCAGCAGGAAACCTCTCAACAACCGGAACGGTAGATATCGGAGGATTAACAACACTATCGAGTAGTTTGATAGCCGATAATGTTGCGACTGGCACAACCGCTACTGCAACTGGAACACCAGGTTCTAACACCACAATAATTAACCTTACAGGCACAGCCTTTGCCAATAATGATGTGATTTACATCAATAACGCTGGACAGGATTACTTCACTCGAATTGTTTCGGGTGGTGGAACTGCAACCCTAACTGTATCGCCAGCAGTAAGCTACGACGCCAGTGCAACAATAGAAAAATACAATATTCAAAACATTGGCGCTACAGATACAGACTATACAAACTTAGCAAATAGATTCTTCCAGGGTTATTTCTTGGGTGGTGTAGTTGTCGGAGCGGGAAGTACAACTTTAAGCGACGGAAACCTAATAAGTACAGGCAACTTATCATTACAGGCAAATAGCGGTACAGGAGTTGTGAACATTAGTGGCGACTTGAACGTAACGGGTGAGTTAACTGGTGATGGTGCAGGGATTACAAACATATCGGCTTCGGCAATTGCAGCTGGTACTCTTGATGATGGACAGCTAAGTGCCAACGTTGCATTACTTAGCGGGCTTCAGACCTTTACTGGACAGAAGACGTTTAGCGGAGGATTAATAATTTCAGCAAGTGGATTGTCAAATACTGGGGGCTTAGACAATAACTCTGGCGGTATCACCGAAGCTGGTGAAATTTCTGGCGTTACTAACTTATCCATTAGTGGCTCAATCAGCGGAGGAACAACAGTAACTGGTTCAGGAGACTTTAATTCTACTGGTGGTTCAATCCAAACTAATAGTACTAATAGAATAGATAACTCCGGAAACCTACTTAATATAGGAACACTAACATTGTCTGGAGCTATCTCTGGCGGAACATCATTCACCGGATCAGGTGATATCAACACTTCAGCAGGGGCACTACAAACAGCAGGCATAACTCGAATAGATAATAGTGGTAATCTATCAAATATTGGCAGTATCTCAGCCGGTGGTGCAATATCTGGACTTACGACTATTTCTCTAAACGGCTCAATAAGTGGTGGCACATCTATAACAGGTTCTGGAAACTTTAACTCTTCTGGTGGCTCAATCCAAACCAACAGTATCGACAGAATCGATAACAGCGGCAATCTAGTAAACATTGGAGCTCTTACACTTTCGGGTGCTGTATCAGGTGGAACCTCGTTTACCGGTTCTGGAAACATAAATACAACAGGAGGAGTTATTCAGACAAATAGTACTACAAGGATCGATAACTCTGGCAATCTAACAAATATTGGAAGTATTAGTGCCGGTGGATCATTGAGCGGTGTAACCACCCTGACATTAAGTAGTTCAATAAGCGGCGGAACTACAATTAGCGGATCTGGAAACATCAACACTTCAGCAGGCTCTCTACAAACAGCAGGCATAACAAGAATAGATAACTCAGGTAATCTATCGAATATCGGAAGTATCTCTGCTGGCGGTGCAATATCTGGACTTACGACTATCTCTCTAAACGGCTCAATCAGCGGCGGAACAACTGTAACAGGCTCTGGAAACTTTAACACTACTGGTGGCTCACTCCAAACTAACAGTACTGATAGGATTGATAATAGCGGTAATTTAGTTAATATTGGTGCCCTTACGCTTTCTGGGGCTATCTCTGGTGGAACCTCGTTTACCGGATCAGGCGACATAAATACTTCTGCAGGAACTCTACAAACAGCAGGTATTACTCGAATAGATAATAGCGGTAATCTAACAAACGTCGGTAACATTACTGGTACAGGTGCACTTACACTAGCTTCTGGTGGCTCATCAAACTTAACTCTAAACTCGGCCAGTAATGCAATTGTAATCGACGGAACGGATACATCTATATTAAGAACAGCAAGCGGTACATTATCGTTTAATCTCAATGATGCTGCTGATACTAGCTTGAGTCTTACTAACTCTGGTACAGGCGTAGCAAACCTAAATATTAGCGAGGGTTCACTGTTTACTGCCGGGGTTAACCGTCTGACTAACGGAGGATCATTACAGAACATTACCGGACTTACATCATCCGGTTCAATTACATTTAGTGGACTAAGTGCTGGCGGAATTATAAAAGCTGATGGATCAGGTACTCTGTCATTAGCAACAGCTGGAACCGACTACGAAAATCCACTTACGTTCGGCGATGGCTTAACCAGAACTACTAATAGCATTAATATAGGAGGCGCATTGTCGGCAAGTCGTGACATTGACTTGGGCAGTAACGTATTTAGTTTTAGTGGAAGTGGTAACGTAGCAATTGGAAGTACATCTGCAAGTGGAAGGCTTTCAGTCACAGATAGTTCAACATCTGCTTCATTGTTCGCAAACAAGACGGGCGCAAGTGGCAACATCCTTACACTACAAAAGAATGGTAACGGTGTCTTTACTATAGCCAACGGAGGTGCCACACAGATTAGTACTGATTCAACAACAGCACTCCAAGTTAGGAACGCTGCTGGAACAAGCAACTTCTTTACTGTTGATACCGCAGGTTCAATAATCCAAGTAGGCTCATCTACTGGTGATGCTACTGGAGTATTGTTCGTACTTGATAGTAAAACCGGTGCCGACCCAACAGGCGTAGCAGGGGCTCAATACTACAATAGTACAAACAATAAATTTAGATGTTTCGAAAACAGCGCCTGGAATGACTGTATTACACCAGAACCAGATACAGGAAATTTTGATGATACAACTCCAGCCGCGTTTGCGGGTGACATAAATACAACAGAGTTGTTTAACGATGCTACTAGACCAAACATTACTACCAACAAGACTACTGCCAATGTTCAAGTAACAATTCACATTGGCGGACTAGCTAACACGAATAACGATGCTTGGTTAGGCGCCAGAGTTGTCTATACGACTGACGGTTCAGCGCCAAACTGTACTACAAGCCTTCAGGTTGGAAAGCCAATGGTAGCTGGATTCACAACTAATAACAATGATCCTTACCAGATAGTCGGTACTTTCGTACATAACCCAGGCGTGGCTGCATTAGTTAGATATACAGTGTGTTCTAGCAACATTGCTAAAGGAGCAACACTTACTGATACGCCTACTAATGTGACTGTCTATCTAACTGAACTTGGCAACTAATAGACTAATCTTGTTATTTAACCTGTTAGAGTGTAATCTTTATATATACTAGGGGGAACAAAAACAGTGATAATATCTGTTCTAAACCAAAAAGGTGGCGTAGGTAAAACCACCACTGTTATAAATCTGGGCGCATATCTGGCAAAAGCTGGTAAGTCTGTACTGATTGTTGATTTTGATCCTCAGGGAAACGCTACTAGTGGCCTGGGAATAGATAAGAATAGTTTAGAAAGCTCAATTTATGATGTTCTAATAGATGGAGGGGATATCTCCGGGACTATAATTGATACAGAAGTTAGTAACCTTAGAATATTGCCAGCAAATACAGACTTAGCAGCTACCGAGCTGGAGCTAGCTGAAGTAGAAAACAGGGAATTTTCACTCCAAAAAGTTCTAAAAAACATTGATTATGATTATGTGTTAATAGATTGTCCTCCTTCATTAGGACTGCTTACTGTCAACGCTCTAACGGCTTCTGACTATCTGCTAATTCCTGTTCAGGCCGAATATTACGCACTTGAGGGTATAAGTCAATTACTTGATGTTATGCAGAGAGTGAAGCAGGGGCCAAATCCAAACCTGCAGCTACTTGGAGTTTTAGTGACTATGTATGATAATCGCAATACTTTAGCACAGCAGGTTGCAGTTGAATTAAATAATTATTTTGGAGATAAGGTGTTCAAATCAATTGTTCCTAGAAATGTTCGGCTTGCCGAAGCGCCAAGTTATGGAAAGGCGATAATGGATCATGACAAATGGTCAAAAGGCGCCAAGGCATACAAGCAACTCAGTAAGGAGGTAATTAAACGTGTCGGCTAAAGGACTAGGCGGACTAGGTAGGGGTATAGATGCTCTTATTTCAGACAACTTCGACAAGAGTCTGTTATCTGATAATAAACGAACACAATTTTTGTTCATTAGCGATATAACACCTTTGGAAGATCAACCAAGAAAGCATTTTGAGGATAGTAATCTAAGAGAGTTGGCCGAATCAATTAAAGAATATGGAGTAATTCAGCCACTGATAGTCACCCCCAAAAAAGACGGTAAATACTCCTTGATTGCCGGAGAAAGGCGTTGGCGAGCCTCTCAGATTGCCGGCCTTAATGAAGTCCCTGTAGTAATTCGAGATTCAAAAGAGCAGGAAAAGTTAGAGATCGCCCTTATTGAGAATGTTCAAAGAGTAGATTTAAGTCCGCTTGAAACAGCAGTGGCAATTGAAAAACTTCACCAAGATTTTAACTTAACTTATAGTGATGTCGCCCACAGATTAAGCAAGGCAACAACTACAGTAAATAACATTGTACGTTTATTACAGTTACCGGAAGATGCTAAAAAGGCATTACAGGAAGGCAAGATTAGTGAAGGTCATGCCAGGACTATTTTGTCTCTTAAGGGAGACTACGACAAACAAAAACAGTTACTTAGAAACATTATCGTAAATGGTTGGTCAGTAAGGCAAGCTGAACAATTTGTTGTTAGTAGCAAACAAGGAGCAAAGACATCTAAGCAAATAGCTAAAAAAATGTCGGCAACTACACCAGAATCAGAACAATTGAGTAAAAAATTAAACACAAACGTAAATATTAAAAGAACTGCTCGTGGCGGAAGAATAGAAATAATATTTAAAAACGACGAACAGTTGGAAAAGCTACTAAAGAATCTGAGTAGCTAACTTAGAAATGTTGAAACTTATTAAAGGGATAGATTCTAAACTCAAGTTTGCCAACAATCTTATCGGAAGGAACTGGGCCGAAGACTCGTGAATCTAGGGAGTTTCCTCGATTATCGCCCATGGCGAATACTTCACCCTCGTTTACAGTGTAATCACTAAACTGGCCATTCGACTCGGTAAACTTAGAAAATTCAGACTTATTATTACAGAAGCTATCTGGACTAAAACCATTGGGATTTTCGTCGTTAAATACAGTTACTTTTCCATCCTTAACGACTACTCTATCTCCGGGAACGCCAATAGTTCTTTTAATTAATTGTCTGTCGCCACCTGCCTCTAGTCCACCGCCAGTGTGGAAAATAATTATGTCACATCTATTAGGAACATAATCTTTGCCGGTTATATTAGCAATTGTCTTTGGAGCCTTCCAAACAATAAGCCTATCAGCATTTTGAAGAGTTGTTTCCATACTTGGCCCATCAACTTCGTAAGACTGAAATACAAAGTTTATAAGTAGAAGTGCAAGTATGGGTGTAGCAATAATAATAAATATAGTTGAGGCGATGCTCCGCCAACCTTCTTGGTTTTTGCTAGATTTACCCCCAACTATCGGTTCTGGCTCCTCTGGAACCGGCATCTCGTTATAATTAAATGGTTCATTCATTTCGTATTTATGTTATAGTTTTTAATTGTTGCATTACAAATACTGACTATACCCCAAAATGTAACAAACTACCATTATTAAGTTTACGAAAGGTCATTAAAAGCATTATAATTGTGCTTATTAATTATGGATAATATAAGAAGAAAAAAAGCTAATCATAAACCAGGTGCTGTAGATGGTTTTGTTAACAATAATTCCAATAGAAACAGAACTCTAGGGAGTGATAGTTTTAAAGGTAAGACTAATAAAGAACCGATTGGTAGAATTGGTAATTTTGGATCATCTGATGGATTTAAGCCAGTGAAGAATACAGAGATGAACAGTAGTTTTAAGCCTGTGGCTAGACAGCCTCATAGAAAATCTGACGGCTCTATTGAATTGCATTTAGATGACGATTCGCCCAAGAAATCAAGTCGTAAAGGTAGATACTCAAATAAGAATCATAGCGGAGGCAAACTTAAGAAAGCTTCTGTTTTATTTATGGTTGCAGTTATACTTTTCGGTGGATTTACCTTTGGTAGAGTTTTCGCCAAGGCAATGCAAGTTTTTCAAGGTGGTGGAGGCGCAATTGCGTTGGGTGAAAATGTTGATCCATCCAAGCTTAATGGGGAGGGTGACGGTCGTGTAAATATTTTACTTCTGGGTAGGGGTGGAGAAGGTCATACGGCCCCTGACCTAACAGATACATTATTAGTAGCTAGTATTGACCCAATCAAGAAAACAGCTGCAATAGTTAGTATTCCTAGAGATTTGTACGTCAAAACAGATGGAGGATCTTCGAAAATTAATGCTGTTTATGCGAATGCAAAGAGCTATGAGCTTAATAATTCAAACTATAACGATCAAAATCGTGATGAAAAGGCCAACAAAGCTGGTCTTGATGCAATTCAAGGAGAAGTCTCTGACGTTCTTGGAATACCGATACATTACCGCGCCATGGTTGACTTTGAAGGATTTAAGAAAGCCATTGATACAGTTGGTGGAGTTAGTTTGAACGCACCTGAAGAAGTTTATGAAAATATGTGGCTAGACGGTCGGAACTATACTCTAAATGTACAGCCAGGATATCAAGATTTTGATGGATTTAGAGCCTTAGCTTACTCCAGATCACGTTATACAAGTACAAGGGGTGATTTCTCTAGATCAGAAAGGCAGCGATTATTACTTGTTGCCCTAAAAGACAAAGTTCTATCAGCAGGAACATTGTCTAATCCATTAAAGATAAACCAGTTAATTGGTGATTTTGGTGATCATGTGACGATCAATATGACTGTTGATGAGATGATGCGACTTTATGAAATAGGCAAAGATATCCCAAGTGATAAAATTGAATCCATTGGACTAGCAGATCCACCTAACGCCTTCGTTCAGACAGCAAATCTAGGTGGTTTGTCAGTAGTAGTGCCTAAAGCAGGAACTTACGATTACAGCGAAATTCGTAAATTTATTCGTAACAAGTTAGTTGATGGTTATTTAGCTGACGAAAACGCAGAAATATTAATTCTAAATGGTACTAGTGTTCCAGGTCTTGCAGGTAGAACTGTTGAAGAGCTTGAATCTTACGGTTATAACTTACTGCCTGCTACTGACGCTCCTACAAAAGGATATAATGAAACAGTTATTGTTGATCTTCGCAACGGTGAGAACAAATACACCAAACGATATCTAGAACAAAGGTTTAAGACAACAACAGTTCCAAACTTGCCAGATTCTACTATACAGTCACAAACTGCTGACTTTGTTATAATCATAGGACAAAATGAAGTCAGTCGTCTCGAAAATTAAACCAAAAAGTGGGTTTTCTCACTTTTTTCATATATTTTTGCTATTAATTCTGCCAACGCTGGTCTTTATATTAGTAAGAATTGAATTAGCGCCTTTTGCAGTAATGGTAATATTGCTAAGTAAATGGAGAATGTTTGCAGTACGTCCTAGATATTGGCCGGCAAACATCAGAGCAAACTCAGTTGACCTAATTGTAGGTCTTTCTATTTTGATATTCATGGTTAATACCGATACTCAGTTATGGCAATTTATCTGGGCAGCAATATATGGTGTTTGGCTAGTAAATATAAAGCCGGGTACTTCGTTACTCAAGATTTCAATGCAGTCTGCTGTTGCTCAGTTATTTGGATTAATGGCTTTGTTTATTGGTTTTGGAGAGTCTTCATCTACAGTGTTAACAATTGGTGCATGGGCGATTTGTTATTTGTCGGCAAGACATTTCTTTAGTGCATTTGATGAAAAGTATTCATCTTACTTATCTCATCTTTGGGGCTATTTTGCGGCTTCAATGACTTGGGTATTATCACATTGGTTATTGTTCTATGGCTTTGTTTCGCAAGTGACAGTACTATTAACAGTCATTGGCTTTAGCTTAGCTTCTCTTTATTATCTTGATTATCAGGAAAAGCTTTCAGATTACATGAGAAAACAATTTGTGGTAATGATGGTTTTAATTGTTCTTCTAGTTTTGCTTTTATCAGAGTGGGGTGGCCAGACAATCTAAGCAAATTCTCAGAAAATATTTATAAAATTTATACAAAATAAACTAATATTAAGGGGAAATAAGTGCCAGAAACAACTCCACAAAAAACTCAAGGTTCACCAAAGACCAAACTAAACAAACCTAACAGACGTAAATTAAATCAAACAGCCAAGTACTTTATTGCTACGATTGGTGTTTTATTAGTTGGAATATTTGGTGGACTAATTGGCGCTTCAGCTGTTAAAAACGGATCCTCTAACGGTACTGCTAATACAGAGGCTGCAAGAACAACAGTAGTGAACGAGAGCGAACTTATTAGTGAGCTCGCAAAAACTGTTGGCGAAGGAGTCGTCTCTGTTAATGTTAAGCAAACCCAGTCGGTTCAAGACTATTTTGGTCGAACTCAAGAAAGACAATCCCAGGGAGCTGGAACTGGATTTATAATTAGCAAAGAGGGAATAGTAGTAACAAACAGACATGTAGTGCCTCAAGGTATAGATGAAGTAAGTGTAGTGTTATCTGACGGTACTGAACTCGATAAAGTAAAGGTGATTGGTCGTACATCGGAGAATGATTCTTTGGACGTTGCCTTTCTTAAAATTGAGGACGCAAAAGGTAAAGAATTGAAGCCGGTAAAAATTGGCGATTCATCCAAGATGCGAGTTGGAGACAAAGTCATAGCTATAGGTAACGCTTTAGGTCAATTCCAGAATACTGTAACATCAGGAATACTATCGGGATATGGTAGGCAAATAGAGGCTTCTGATGGTTCTGGTAATTCTCCCGAGACGTTACAGAACCTTTTCCAAACTGATGCAGCCATTAACCAGGGCAACTCTGGTGGTCCGTTAGTAAATATGAACGGTGAAGTAATAGCAATAAATACTGCTGTAGCCGGCGATGGTGCTGAAAACATCGGTTTCGCAATACCTATCAATGACGTTCAAGGATTGATATCAACAGTTCTAGAGAAGGGTAAATTTGAGAGACCATACTTAGGGGTAAGATACGTAGAGTTAAATGATGATTATGCCTATGAATATAACTTAGATAGAAATCGTGGTGCATATTTAGCTCCATCAAGAGACGGCGAAACAATTATCAAAGATAGTCCTGCTGACAAATCTGACCTACAAGAAAAAGATATTATTATCAAGATAAACGGTCAGGAAATTAACGAAAACAATAGCTTGATATCACTTGTTCAAAAGAATAAGGTTGGTGACACAATAGAGTTAACTGTAATGCGAGATGGTCAAGAAAAGACTGTTAAGGTTAAATTGGAAGCTGCCCCTAGTCAGTAGGAGTACTCGTACTTATTAAACTTAAATTTAGTAAGCTATATTATTAAATTATGTTTTGCCGAAAAAAATGAAAGTATAGAACCAGATAAATTAGTCCGAAAGACTATGCTAAGCAAAAAACTTCTATAAAATCTTCAGTTTGTATTAGACTGTAGCTCGATTTTTTAGCGATATTCTCTAATTCTTTATGCTGGAAGGGCAAAGATTCTGTTAAAACATAGTTAGGTTTATTCTTGATGCCATCAATTTGGCTAAACATCTCCCTATATAACTCTAGTCCATCTTCGCCTCCGAATATGGCGTGCTTAGGCTCAAACATTGCTGCTTCATTTAGAGTATATTTTTCTGGAACATAAGGGAGGTTAGCAAGTATAATCCATTGACTATAAGCATGAAGTTCATTAAACACAGTTTCGAGTAGATTGCCTTGATGAAATTTTATGTTCACGTTATGAAGCTTGGCGTTTTTTTGGGCCACCTGGATACATTTATTATCTATATCAATTCCAACTACGTCTTTTTCTGACAATAGCTTTTTTGAAGTGATCGCTATTGATCCAGAACCAGTTCCAACATCAACAATCGTCTTATAGTTGTCGGGTAAACTTTTTAATAAATCAATAATTGCTTCGGTTTCTGGTCTGGGCTCTAGAGTATTTTTATTAACAATAAATTCTCGGCCATAAAATTCAGTCTTACCGCGAATGTATGCAAGGGGCTCATGATTAATACGTCGTAAAATTTTGTCACTAAGTCGATTAATATTTTCATCAGTAAGTTCGTGGTCAAGATTAGCTAATATCCAATATTTATTTTTATCTAGTTCGTCTCCAAGTAAGACTTGGCAGTCCAATCTAGCAGTCGTTAAATCATTTTCTAATAGAATCTTTTCGGAGTTCTTGAGCCATTTGTCTATGTTCATTAAACTAAGTATATCATCTCGTAAATTGACAAAAATAAGCATTAGTGCTATAATGTCATTACAGTTTAAAATTATAAAAACAAAAATGTCAGAACAAATATCATCATATGAGCCAGAAATAAGCCCCGGACAGTTCGGTGCACAAACTCTTAAAGATCCTCAGGCCGAAATTGCAGATGCACTTATTGAGCATGTAGAGCAAGGAGCCGTTCCGCTATTATCTAGTTTAGATACACTAGATTATGAAAATGGCACGCGCGTAATGAACGCTATACTTGATAATCCAGATAGAATAATTGGGGACTCTATGGCCGCACAAATAGATTTAAGTAAATATAAAAGCAAAAAAAACTAAAATATCTTACAGTTCACTCAGTAGTTCGTGTTCGGCATTGTGTAGTTCAGCGATGATGTCGTCGATGTTTCCGTCCATAGCGGCGGGAATGTTACTACGGGAATAACCTATTCTGTGGTCTGTAATTCTGTCTTGAGGGAAGTTATAGGTTCTGATTTTTTCGCTTCTATCTCCAGAGCCAATAAGTTTTTTACGAGCATCAGATGATTGTTTTTGCTCATCTTCAATTTTTTGTTGAAGTAAACGTGAACGCAAAACCCCCATAGCTTTTTCTTTATTTTTAATTTGTGACTTTTCGTCTTGGCAGGTAACTACTAAGCCAGTTGGAAGGTGGGTAATGCGAACGGCAGAGTCTGTAGTGTTAACCGATTGTCCGCCATGTCCACTAGATCGATAAACATCAATTCTAAGTTCATTTTGGTTAATCTCTATATCTGTTTCTTCGGCCTCTGGAAGAACAGAAACTGTAACTGTACTTGTGTGAACACGACCTTGTGATTCAGTGGCAGGAACACGCTGTACTCTGTGCACCCCGGCTTCGAATTTTAGATATTTGTAAGCTTCAACACCTCGAACCGCAAAAATAATTTCTTTAAATCCACCAACTTCGTTTGGGCTTTCATCAAAAAGTTCAACTTTGTAATTATGGGTTTCACACCAACGAATGTACATTCGGTACAATTCACCAGCAAATAAACTTGATTCATCGCCACCAGCAGCGGCACGAATTTCAACGATCACATCTCGGTCGTTATTTGGGTCTTGTGGTGTGAGTAGTTCAGTCAGCTTTTCTTGTGACTCGGTTAATTTGCTTTTTATTTCTTCAATTTCAGATTTTGCTAAATCAGCAAGCTCATCACTTCCTTTTGCTAATTCATCGGCTTCGACAAGGTTAGCATTTAGTTTATTTACATTATCGAACAGGGAAATAATATTTTCTAGTTCGCTACCTCTTTTGGCTAACTTCGGATATTCCTTTGACGAATAAATATCGGGGTCTTGAAGTCTAGTCTGCAAACCTTCGTATTCTTCCCGAAGTAGTTTTTCCTTGTTTTCCATAATCTTTACTTAAGTATACAAATAATAAACCACCAAACTAAATGTTTAGTGGTTTATTTCGTTAAATCGCTATTTTGCGCCAGATTTTAACGTGCCAATTTTCTGAGCTTCGTCAGCTTTTGGTTGTTTTTCTCTGGTTTTACCGGCTTTTTTCTTCATTGCATCTGCACGAGCTTTGGCTGCTTCTTGTCTTGCTTTGAACTTGTCAACTCGTCCTTCAATATCTACGAGTTTTTCCTGTCCAGTAAAGAACGGGTGAGAAGCGCTAGAGATATGAACCTTAACTAACGGATAATCAACACCGTCAATTTTGATTGTATCTTCTGTTGCAACAGTAGACTTAGTAATAAATGTCTCACTGTTGTTCAAGTCTTGGAAAACAACCGGTCGATAGTTTGATGGGTGTAAATCTTTTTTCATAGTCAGATAGCCATTATACACATCTGTTAGCCTCTGGTCAATAGTTTGGCATAGATAGCTAGACTTTTGGGTGGTTTTTGTTATTCAGTGAGGTAATAAACCACCAAGGGGGTAATTTGCTTGTTTTTTTGTGGATCAAAGTGGTAATATGTTCTATGAAGACATTAAAAATAAAAAAACTAAATAAAAATGAGCTACAAATGTCAGACACAATAACAAATCCATTAACAGAAGGCCAACTTCAAGATAATGGCGTTCTTTACGTCGAAGACCCAAGAGTACCAATAGGTTCAGAGGACGCCAATGATACTTGGCGTGTCGAAGTACCGCCAGAACGTGGCGTAACTCTAGAGCAAAAGGCAGATGAGTTAAAGAACAATACAGAACTAGCCGAACCACTCATAGATGTTATGGCTGAAATACAAGAAACCAAAAGATCTTTGGCAGAAATTTGGTATGAACAATCCGACATTGATGTTATGGCTCCAGAAAGAAGTCGAAAATCAAAACTTGGCAATATTGCTAGCAGTGAAATGGTAGATGGTGAGGAACAATTAATCGACCCCATACCTGAAAACAAACTAGAAGGTGTGGAATCTATTATGCAAAAACGTGAAGCCAGAAAAGCTGCTTCAGAATCAAGACCTAAATGGGAAGAATATTTCCCAAAGGATTCTTCGCCAGAAGAGCAAGAAAAATATGAAAAGTTCATATCGGCACAATCAGAGATTGTGCGCGAACACGTTGAATATCTCAGAGCACTTCATGATAAACAAGAGGATATTATTGAAGACACGGCAGTACTAGATGCTTACGCAAAAATAAAACCAGAACAGTATGTAGTCATGCATAACGCTGGAGTCTATGGTTACTGTCGACGCGAAGCTGAAACAGCAGCCAAAAAAATATCAAACATACGTGTAAATGCTCACTTGCACGGTAGGTCACTTAGTAGTGTCGAAGAAAAAATGATAGCAAGATACGGTGAACAAATTGAACGCAGTAATTTACGAGCAAATGTAGCTATTACGAATGCTGGAGTTCAACAAGAAGTAGAAAGACGCCTGGTTGTAAAACGCGCAGAAGCACTAAGAAACGGATTTGTAGAAACTGAGCCAATGAAAAAGATTATTGATGTTGTTTTGCCAAGATTAGCCGAAGGTTTGCCAGCGGCATTTTTTGGTGAAGTCGGAGGAGCTAAATCTAGTCTAGCCAGACATATATCTAGAGAATATTTAGACTCCGAACCCGTAACAGTCGATTGTGGTCCAGACATTACTATGCAGGCTCTTTTTGGAAAGACTGGAATGCGGGCAAGTGCTGATGGTCAAGGATCAGAAACGTATGATACTCCGGGGTCAATAACTCGTGCAGCAATGGAAGGCAAGATGGTTGTTTTGGATGAGTACGATACTTTGTCAGCTCGTATTAGAACTGCTTGTAATGGGGCTTTGCTTTGGCGAACCGGACAAACTGTACGCCCTTTCGGAATGGATCAAGATATTGTCGTTAAGCCCGGTTTTTGTATTGTGATCACTGCTAACCTCAGGTCGGATAGATATGATAGAGAAAAATTAGACTTATCAACAATCGATAGGTTTGAGCCCAATGGTGCTGGAATATTTGAAATACATTATCCGGATAGTGACATTGAGCCAGGTTCGCAAGCCCCTGAACAGAATTTGCAATTAGCCATTGCAGCACTTACCGATGATAGAGGTGATGTGCGAATACCTCCAGGAATGATAGAACCAGGAATGACCAATGGTGATCCAAATATAGAGGGTACTAAGCGATTAATCAACTTTGTTAACGCTGCTCATATGATTCAGAGGCTGTTTAGTGATCCAACTGCAATTGTTGGGCATGAACATTTTGTATCGGATTCTGCGCATTTAACACGAAGCAGACAGCAGGGTAAGCCAGTACTTGAACAGGCAGTTTTATCTCCAAGAGGGATGCTGGGAATACTTAGAAACCTGACAATAAGTGGTGATAGCACGACGCTTTCACAAGAACTTGCTAGATGGGTTGCAATGCAGCCTGCAGAAATGGATAGGAAGATAGTCTCGACGGTTTTAGCTACTAGAGGATTGCTTTATGGAGTTAGAGAAAGAGATCTAAAGATTCCAGAGGGTACTTTAAGTGCATTTACTGGTTCAGGAAGTAGTTCGGCTAGTTAATATGAAAGCTAAGCAATAAAATGGGTTCAAGGATTAATCCCAGTGATATCGCAGCTGCTGCTGGTTTTGATATGGGGGTTACGGTTCCTGGTGGGTTGGATGACTTATCTTCCGACCCGTCATTACAACCTGTTGATGGTGTAGTGGCAGGAGAAAACGGTTTGACAACTTCTTTAAATGGTACGTCGGATGGTGATCCAGTAATTGGTGGAAGCAGAGATGGAGCGGTTGTAGATCCTGGTGCTCGGCCAGAATTTAGAAATTCGGTAATTGCACAAAGTTCTATAAAGGCAATGAAAGATGGCGATTTAGAAGGTAGCCTTAGTGCTTTGAGTCAAATTTCAGACGGAAGAGTCGCTGACTTGGTTTTACCAGAGATAGAGTCAAGTGTGGTCCAGTCTATTGAGTCAATACTTGCCCAAACCAATACTGACGATTTGGTGTCAGTGGATGCTTTCGAAAAAGCCAGGGCAAAATTGAGTACTGTCCCAGTCCAGCAAGTTAAGGAAAAAGTAATGGGAGTAATCGATAGGGCTGAGTCTACTGCTATTTTAGCTTCAGATCTATCAATTAATATAAAGGCAGTACTAGCACTTAGGTTATCTACATCAGAAGCTCGCAGGGAATGTGTTACTTCTATCTGCACTTCGTTACTTAGTGACTCTGATCCCAGAAGACATAACTCGACTCCGAAAGTAAAAGACATTTGTCAAGTACTTAGTGCTTTAGGAATGAATCAGGCGTATGTCAATTCAATCAAAGATCGTCTAACTAAATGGAATGTTTACGAATCCAAACAAGAATACAGTGTTGCTCAAATTAGAGATGAAATTAGTAATTATATTAAAGATCCCGCCATAATGGATAGGCAACTTTGACTTCACTTAATTTATTTTATAAGCCATGGAACAAGAACAAGATATCCAAGCAATAAGACAGCAGGCCCTCGAGCAAGCCGGTAATTTTATTATTGGAAACCAGCTACTCATTCAGTCGTTAACGGGCATTAGGGGAGTAAATATTAAAGTTGGTCCTGGATTTGCAACCAGTATGGAAAATGGTGACGTAACTGTAGATCCGTCGTTTTTTATTGAGCAAGATTATAAGCCAGAGTGGTGCACCTATGGTTTGATGCACGAGCTAGCAGCTCACTTACGCGGAATGGTGTTGGACCCAAAACATGCTGAGGAAGTAACTGAGTTCTACAAACAAGGTCAAGAATATGCTGTATTTGCCAACATATTTGAAGACATTGCCGGTAATAGAAGGATGCATCAGCTTTTGCCTACTATGGCCGACGTTGCCAAGGATGTTTATGAGAATAAATTATTTGAAGAAGCCGATTTAACCAAAGAGCCAAGACACTTACAATTTTTATACGGTCTAATTCGTGAAAGCATGATAGGCGAGGGAGATACTGTTATTTCGGACGAAGTAATGTATGCAATGGATGAACTACGTAATTACGGCCATATTAAGAAAGAAGATGCCTTGGAATACGTCTGTAATCCAAATATTCCAGAAAAAAAGCGCTGGAAGATTTTACAAAAAGTAGTCTGGCCAGTATATGAACGACTATTAGAGAAAGACATACAAGATCGTGATGAGCAAAAAAAATCCGAACAAAACAACCAAAACAACCAAGGCAAGCAAGGTAACCAATCAGATTCTGGTCAGTCACAAGGTCAAAACCAAGAAGGCGAAAGTGGCCAAAATCAATCAGGCGAAAGTCAGAATAATTCAGAAGTTGAACAACAGAATTCTGGACAAAGTAGTGGAGCTGGACAAGAAGGTGATCAGCAAGAACAGCAGAACGGTGGTGGAGGAGGTGGATCTGACGGTGAGCATAAACATAGTCATGGTCGTGGAGACGTCGATAAGTCAAAGGCCGGTGATGAATTTTCTGAAAATTATGAAGACTACTGGAATAGTCACCCAGAAGTCCTAACAGAAGAACAGCACAAAGAAGTTGAGGAATTCATCAAAGATCAAATAGAAAACGGTAATGCAACTGTAGACCCAGAACAAGACGAATCTAAAGAACAATCAGATTCAAATCAAAACGACAAATCAAAAGGTGGCAGTAGCGAAAAAGGTGGCGTGCCACCTAGCCAAGAAGTTATACGTGCATTAGAAATTACTGCTGGAGCACCCTATGAAGTAATACAAGCATACAGAAGAGATTTGGACAGGTTATGGCCATTAATTGAAAACATAGAAGAATTTTATGAACAAATTATTAGTGATAGATTGACTATTGATACTAAGACGAAGCGTTATCAAGATGAAGGAACAATCAACCCAGACCAAATGGTTGATGCCTATATGGCGATACGTTCGGGGCGTGATGAAGGTGCTGTTTATCAAGAAACCGAAATTAGTACTGAGCGAGTGCCGGATAGTGGAGGCTTTGATTTCTACCTAGGAATAGATGTCAGCGGATCTATGGGTGGCCAGAAATCAGTTGTTGCGACCGAGTCCGCTGTTGTCTTGGTTGAAGGTTTGGCAAGTTGCCATCAAAAAGTTATAGAAGCTCAAAAAGAGCATGGTATAGAGCTGGGGTTGGACGTAGCTACTAGCGTGTTGGTGTTTGGTGAGGGCGCCGAGACGTTAAAACCGAATGGAGAAATGCTAGACGAATCTGAAAGAATGCACATATACCAACGGGCCCAAAATGCTGATGGCCGGGCTACTGAAGATTACCTCGCTCTAGAGACAATACTAGAAGAAGTCAGAGAAAAAACAGATATTGAAAGCAAGAGACGCAAAAAAATAGTTGTAATGGTGACTGACGGTGGTAGCAGTAACTCTACTCGTGCCAGAAAAGTAGTAGAAGAGCTTCGTCAGGAAGGCGTGGTGGTTATTGGTGTTGGCATAGATAGCTCAGCTGCGACATCTCTATACGCGCCAACTGGCAAGCAAATTAATGGCGTAACCGACTTACCAGATACATTAGTAGATATCGTAAAAGACCAAATTCGGCAGGGAATTTTAGAAAGAAAAAGCTAAGCATTAGCTTAAAAAGATTGACTAAAACGATAAAATGTGCTACGATGTGTTAAGTAATTAATCAAAACAAAAACATCAAAATAAGGAAAAAACAAAATGGAAACATTACAGCCAGATCAGCAACAAATTGATGCCATGAAAGCAAAGCAAGAAGCAGAAAGAGCACAAGCTCAGGACGTGGCCCAGGAGCTTCATGGAATATCTTTAAGTGCAACCATGGAAGCAGCAACGGTTGTTGAAGCTGGTGACCCCAATAAAATTGAATCCGAAATAGGTAATTATGCATCAACTCAAGAAGTTAAAAAAGTTGGCAGAGGTGTGCTTAAGGTTACACAGTTCAATACTGTTTCTAATGGTTATTCGCCAGAAGATGAAGTTAGTTTTGACCGTACACCAACTTCTGACAAATCATTATCAGAAGTCAAAGAATTTACAGCACCTGCAAAAGGAATACTAGGTAGTAGACCAGATATGGAATCAGCGCAAGTTGATAGGACTTCCAGAGTGGTCTTAAGAAGTAGAAATCTAAAAGTTGGTAGAAAAAACTTGGAATCTACTTTTCATGAAGACGTTAACGGCGAAGTAAGAGACGTATCTAGAACTGTTGATGTTGGTACTGACAGAGACGGAAACCCAGAAATAACCGTTACTCAGGTTTCAACCGATAAGAAAGGTGAAAATCCAAGAGAGCGAACCTGGAAGCATACTCAGGATAAACCTTCTGAAGTAGCACTTAAGACTGCTCAAAGAGTTGGAAGAAGAGTTGCAGATAAACAACCAAAGAATCCAGCTACTGAAATACGATTATAAGAAAGGAAAACAAAATGGAAGACGGAAACACTGACCCAAATATAAAATCAGACGCTAAATTTACTGCAAGAGAAGATTTTGCTCCTGAAACAGATGGATTAGACCCTAGTGTACTAGATAGATATGGTGTTAATAGTCAGACCGATGCACTAAAAGATTTTATAGAGATTACTAATCCAGATATAAGCAAAATGGCTGCTAAATATGGTCCAGATGTTAATAGAAATGATAACGACGACAATAAAGACCCTGGAGATTTTGGCGGAGATAGAGGGCCGATACCTCCAGGTTTACCACCAAGTGATACTGGCGCTAACGCACTCCCTATGCCATCAGAAGAAGAATTTCGAGCTTCCACAGGACAGGTAATTACCCCACCACAGCAAATGGTTATGAAACCAATTGCTCAACAAGAAATGCACCGATAAATTAATCTGTTAAACTCTGTTGTAAAAAATTAATTCATCTGTTATAATTTCGGAGTTAAATATTAAACAGGTGAGTTGATAATCCTTCCTGATAATCTCCGTGTAGGAATTATTAAGGCGACAACTCTCCAAAGCAGAAAGGATTAATATATGGCTACTGTAGAAGTAGATATTAGAAAATTATTGGAGGCCGGTGCGCATTTTGGCCATAAGACAAGTCGTTGGCACCCAAAAATGGCTCCTTATATCCATAGCAAACGCGACGGAAATCATATTATTGACTTAACTAAAACTGTTGAGGGATTAAACGATGCTCTTAGTTTTATCGAAGAACAAGTTGCTGGCGGAAAACAGATTTTGTTAGTAGGAACAAAGAGACAAGCCCATGACGTTATTTATGATTTGGCACAAGAAACCGGTATGCCATATGTTGTAGAAAGATGGCTCGGTGGAATGCTTACTAACCGAAATACTATGAGTGGTAGAATTAAGCATCTAAAAGATCTTGAAAACAAAATGGAAACAGGACAACTTGCTAACAAATACAGCAAGCTAGAAGTCCAGAGGTTCCAAGAAGAAATCGATGAAATGAATCACATTTATGGTGGAATTAAAGATATAGCTGCTAAGCCAGGTGTAGTATTTGTAGTAGATATCATGCATGAAGACAACGCTGTACGTGAAGCCAAGAAACTTGGTATCCCAGTAGTTGGAGTTGTTGACACAAACGCCGATCCAACAGATATAAATTACCCAATTCCTGCAAATGACGATGCAATTAAGACTATTAAGTTAATTGCTGATTATGTAAAGCAAGCAATCGATGCAGGCAAGGCTAAATATGCTAAAAAAGCAGAAAAAATTGCACCAAAACCAGACAAAGACGAAACGGATAAGTAGTAACAGTTAGCAATGCATTAAAAGTAGGAAGAAGGGAATAATTAAATGGCTATTAATATTGAAGATATAAAAAGACTTAAATCACTAACGGGAGTTGGCCTAACTGATGCCAAAGCAGCACTTGAAGATGCAAAGGGTGACTTTGATAAAGCACTAGAAGCAATGCGAAAAAAAGGCCTAACCAAGGCTGAAAAGCGTGGTGAGCGCGAGGCAAGAGCAGGGGTTATCGGAAATTATAATCATGATGGAAGAATAGGTGTTTTGGTAGAAGTTAACTGCGAAACAGACTTCGTAGCTAGAAATGAAATATTCACGGATTTAGTCAAAGATGTTTCTATGCATATTGCTGCTAGCAATCCTGAATTCGTAAGTGTTAATGACATTTCTGAAGAAATTCGTGATGCTAAAAAGGTAGAGTTTGCTGACAAAGCCAAAAGTGAAGGCAAGCCAGAAAACATGATAGATAACATAGTTGAAGGTATGCTTAAGAAGCATTTTGCTGAGAGATGTCTATTAGACCAGCCATTCATCAAGAATCCTGATATTACAGTTGGCGAATACGTCAAAGAACACAACGCAAAATTAGGTGAAAATATCGTGGTTAGACGATTTAACCGCATGGCACTAGGCGAAATTTAGAAACCAAATTAGTCGTATATAGATTATACTTATTGGCATGATAGCTATAGCTGTTCAGCTACTGATTGTTATGACCATAATTTTCTGCTTTATTTTCTTAGGTAACGGCAGATCAAATAATGAGCCAAGATTAGCTCTTTGGTGGGTTCCGATAGGTTTTGGGACATTGTCGTTAATTTTGGCTTTAATAATAAATGGTTTATTAATTGAAGTTGGTGTCCAAGAAATACAGACCTTGACCTTAAGCACGAAAATTAGAATTGCAGCTTCTGTAGGAATTACTGAAGAATTAGTAAAGTTTGTACCGGCGGCGATATATCTTTGGCGAAAGAAGTACTTCAACCAATACACTGACGGATTAATTTATTTTGGTTTAATTGGATTGTTTTTTGGTATGGTCGAAAACTTTTATTATGGCCTTGGTTTTGGAGGGTTTACATCAATATTTAGAGTTGGCTTTAATTTGTACTTTCATGCCTCTTTAACTGCGATTGCTGGATACTACTTAGCAAAATCAAAGATTGAGAGAAAGGGACTTCATAAGGTATTTTTGGCATTATTATCTGTGATGTTTATTCATGCACTTTATGACTTACTGCTGTTTATTGGTGGAGTTCCGAGGATATTTTTGGCCTATAATTTAGCCATAATTGTAAATGCTTCGATGTTTGCATATTATTTTTATGCTAGAAAACTAGATAAAAAACTGCTTTTTATAGAGAATGAAAAGCAGGTTGGCTTAGCAGATAAAACAAGTAACTTTTGCCATGTTTGCGGAGAAATTAATTCACAAAAAACTGATTTTTGTACACATTGCGGAGAGAAGTTAATTTTAAAAAATTAAGCTTTAGGGATATACTGTCTTTAGGTTAATTTAAAAATAAATATATGTATTGTAATAAATGCGGACAACAAGCAGTAAACAACAACGCAGACTTTTGCGGAAATTGTGGTGCTAAGCTAGACAAAGAAAATATTGAATTAGCTGCCAAGAGCCAAAATACAAATATTGTCTACAGTGATAAAAACTTTACCGTAGCTTCAATTCTATCTTTATTTTTAGGTAATTTTGGTGTCGATAGATTCTACTTAGGCTATACAGGTCTGGGAATATTAAAGTTGTTAACTTTTGGCGGTTGCGGAGTTTGGTATCTAATTGATTTGCTACTCATAGCTTTGCCAAACAATATACCCGACAATGACAATAAACCTATGTATAGGTCGGAAGAGGATAAAAAAACAGTATGGATAGTAATAGGAGTGGTATATATTTTTAATTTTATTGCTTGGCTAATGTATTTTATTTTTCTAGGCCTGTCAGTCAACGATATATAACTTATATTTAAACAGTAATTTTGTTACAATTTAGTTAGTTGTAAATTTAGGAGTAAAAGTGAGTCCAAGCCAATTAATTGAAGATACTAAGTTGAAGTTGAATAGTGCACTCGACCATTTTAAGGAAGAGCTAAAGAAGTTAAGGACCGGAAGAGCACACCCAGGTATGTTGGACAGTGTATTTGTCGAGGCCTATGGCACTCAGATGCCTCTTAACCAGGTAGGCAATGTCACCGCACCAGACGCAACATTAATTCAGATTACACCGTTTGACCCAGGTAACATCCAGCCTATCTCTGACGCAATTAGGAATAATCAGTCACTAGGATTAAATCCAATGGACGATGGGCATGTAGTTAGAGTTCCAATACCTCCATTAACAGAGGAAAGAAGAAGAGATATTTCCAAGCAAGTCGGCGTAAAACATGAAGATTGTATGATATCTATTAGGAATATAAGACATGAATCATTGGCGGCAATTGATTCGGCGAAAAAGGACAAGGAAGTTGGCGAAGACGAAGCAAAGAGGCTATCCGATCAAGTAGAAGAGCTCATTAATAAGATTAAATCAGAAGCCGAAAGTGTTTCCAAGGAAAAAGAAAAAGAAATAATGACTGTATAGTTACAGAGATTTATCAGCTATTTTTTGGTATAATTTAATCTAAATGTCAGATACAGTTCCAAATCACATAGGGTTTATTCTAGACGGTAATCGAAGGTGGGCTAAAAATAATAATCTTCCAACGCTTGAGGGTCACAGGCGTGGTTCGAAAGTTTTTGAAGAAGTTGCCCTCCATGCTTTTAAGCGTGGAGTTAAAAATGTTTCTGGCTTTGTTTTTTCGAGCGAAAACTGGAATAGAACTGATGAAGAGGTCGGTTATTTAATGAATTTAGTTGTAAAAGCAGTAGAAGACTACTTGGATACTTTTCACAAAGAAGGTATCAAGATCGTAATCTTGGGAAGACGAAACGGTCTAAGGTCTAAGGTGCTTAACGCCATAAAAAAGGCAGAAGAAACGACGGCAGACAACACGAATGGTACATTGGGTCTTTGTTTTAATTATGGCGGTAAAGAAGAAATAGTTGATGCCGTAAAAAGCATCGTAGACAGTAATCTGACGATAGATAAAATCGATATAAAAACTCTAGATGACAATATGTATTATCCTCAGATGCCAAATGTAGATTTACTCATTAGGACCTCTGGCGAAAAGCGACTAAGTGGTTTCATGATGTGGCGTATGGCATATGCGGAGTTATATTTTAGTGATAAATATTGGCCGGACTTTTCAAGTGAAGACTTGGATGAGGCGATAAATTGCTATAGTGATAGAGAAAGAAGGTTTGGTTACTGATATGGGTATATTTTTACTAATATTTGGATTGATCTCGTTTGTCGGATTAGTTGTTGTTCATGAGTGGGGACATTTTATTGCTGCCAGAAAAGCGAATGTTGACGTAGAAGAGTTTGGCATAGGGTTTCCGCCTAAAGCAAAGACAATAACTGTAAAAAATGGGACTGAATACACTTTGAATTGGCTACCACTTGGTGGCTTTGTGAGGTTAAAGGGCGAGCATGACGCTGACACTGCTAAAGGTAGTTTTGGAGCTGCTAAACTGTCCGATAAGGTAAAGATAATGGTTGCTGGAGTGTTGATGAACCTAATTACCGCATTTGCTCTGTTTACCATAGTTTCTTTGATCGGGATGCCACAAGTTGTTGATAATCAGTTTAATGTTTCTAGTGATAGTAGGGTGACAGCTCAGAAATTATATGTTGCGTATATTGACAAAGATTCACCAGCGGCAATTGCGGGACTTCAATTATATGATCAATTACTTTACGTAACTACAGCTAGTGGTGAGAAGATTATAATAAGTTCAGAAGACGAGTTGCGAAATATTACTAATAAGTTTAATGGCCAAGAATTAACTGTTACATATTTAAGAGGCGGAGAAGAAAAAATTTCTCAGATTTCACTACTATCTAAAGAGGAAGTTGATGCCAGCAAGAATACAGATAATCCAAAAGGATATATTGGTGTAATTCCGAAAGAATTTATTCAAAAAAGATCTACATGGTCTGCGCCAATAGTCGCTGGAGGAACAATGGTCCAGTTTACGGAGCTGACCTTTAAAGGCTTAGGTAGTGCAGTTAAGGGATTAGGGTCAACAATTGCTGGATTAATGACTGGAAATAGTGAAGCACGCAAAAACGGGCAACAACAAGCATCAGAGCAAGTGGGCGGACCAGTAGCAATTTTTTATGTTCTTAAACAAAACAGCAGTTTGGGAATTGCGTTCATACTTACAATTATTGCGCTCATTTCTCTTACGCTGGCGATTATGAATATCTTACCGATACCAGCTCTTGATGGAGGAAGGTTGTTTGTTACGTTACTTTTCAGAGCTCTTAATAAGCCACTTACACCTGAAATGGAAGACAGGATTCACGGTACAGGAATGATAGTGCTATTAATGTTATTTGTTCTAATTACCATTGTTGATTTTCGCAGGATTATAAATTGATAAGTAGATTTAGGTTTTTATTAACCTACGTCAGGCAATACAATCCATTTACGGCTGTTATGGTATCAGTTGGTGGGTTTTTTTTGGCTCAATTTCTTGGAGCGCTAATTTTAGCATTTTATGCTGAAGGCAGTAACACGAGTGTCCGGACCGTTATCGATACAATTAGCGATAAGCCAATACTTAGCATGCTACTCAGTCTAGTTATTTACGGAATTTATTTGTTGATTATCTGGAGCTTCATGAATTACCGGAGGATTAGCTTTAAAGATATTGGAATGAAGTTTCCAAAAGATAAGTGGGACGTGCTCTTATATACATTGTCTGGCTTTGGGGTATATTTTGTGGCAACTCTAATGGCTGGAGTTATTATGAATAACATTTTGTCAGAGAAAGTTTTGGACAGGCAACAAGATGTTTCATATTCGACTGCTACTTCAGGAAGCGAGTTGATATTCGTATTTATTGGTTTAGTGATCTTGCCACCACTAATAGAAGAAATTGCCATGCGAGGGTTTTTATATACTGGGTTAAGAAAATCTCTTAATTTTGTATGGACTGGTTTGATTGTTGGAGTAATTTTTGCGACCGCCCACTTAGGCCTTGGTAGTGGCGATGGACTACTTTGGACAGTAGCTGTGGACACTTTTATATTATCTTGGATTTTGGTCTACGTAAGAGAGAAAACAGGGAGCCTTTACCCTTCTATTGGGATTCATATGATTAAGAATTTCGTTGCTTTCGTGGCATTATTTGTTTTTAAAGTTGCATGAGTAATATAGCGTGATATACTGGAGGCATGCAAAAATGCCTCATGATTGTGGTGCCGAAGTATTCCTAAAAGGGGTATGCTGGTTTTTGCATAAAAAGACTAAAACGAACTAAACGACCCCTCCTAAAACTAAGAGGGGTTTTTATTTAGACTACCTGACTGGAGGTCAGTAAATATCATGAAATTATCGAAATCATTTATAAAGACAAGGAAGCAAATTCCGGCTGATGAGTTGTCCAAGAATGCTAAGTTATTGATTCAAGCTGGGTTTATACACAAAGAAATGGCTGGAGTTTACGCTTATACACCTATTGGACTGAGAGTAGTAGACAATATTAAACAAGTTGTTCGTGAAGAGATGAATGATATTGATGGGGAAGAGCTATTTATGACTAGCTTACAGCCGAAAGATATTTGGCAGGAAACTAATAGGTGGAACGATGATGTTGTAGACGTTTGGTTTAAATCTAAGCTAAAAGACGGTTCAGAAGTTGGTTTTGGCTGGTCTCACGAAGAGGCAATTATAGATCTTCTAAAAGATTACGTTAACTCTTATAAAGATTTGCCAGTAAGGGTTTACCAGTTCCAAACTAAACTAAGAAACGAACTAAGAGCCAAAAGTGGCATAATGCGTGGTCGTGAATTTATCATGAAAGACCTCTATTCAGTACATGCAACTCAAGAAGATATGGATGAATATTATGACAAAGTTATTGAAGCCTATAAAAGGGTTTTTGAACGATTAGGCATAGGTGATGATACTTTCGTAACTTTTGCCAGTGGAGGCGCCTTTACTAAATTTAGTCATGAATTTCAGACTATTTGTGATGCTGGCGAAGACATTCTTTATATATCTGACGATAAGAAAGTCGCTGTAAACGAAGAAGTTCTTGATGATGCCACAAAAGAACTTGGTATAAATAAAGACGATTTAAAATCAATTAAGACTGCTGAGACCGGAAATATATTTAAGTTTGGTACTGAAAAAAGCAAACAGATGAAATTCTATTTTGCCGACCAAGATGGAACACAAAAACCGGTCTATTTAGCTTCATATGGAATAGGAATTACCAGAGTGATGGGTGTGATTGCCGAAAAAATGAGTGACGATAATGGCTTAGTGTGGCCGGAGAATATTGCCCCTGCAAAAGTTTATTTGATATCAATTGGAGACTCAGATATGGTAAAATCCAAGTCCGAGGATTTATATAATAAATTGCAAGATATGAATATCGAAACTATTTATGACGACAGGGACATGCGGCCAGGTGAAAAATTTGCAGATGCAGACCTGATGGGCATACCTCACCGAGTCGTAATAAGTGATAAGACCATTCAAGCAGAGCAAATTGAATATAAGCTCAGAACTGACAGGGAAGCAAAATTAATCAATGAGGAAGAACTTTTTCAGACTATAAAGTAAATATTAACCTAGAATAAATAGGTTTTAAGGAGACAATAAATGAACAAACAATTTAAGTTAACAAAAGAGGGAATAGCCGAGTTAGAAGCAGAGAAGATTGAGCTAATAGCTAAAAGGCCAGATATAGCAGAGCGCATAAAGACAGCAAGAGAATTTGGTGATCTTGCTGAAAATGCTGAATATTCAGCGTCCAGACAGGAGCAAGAGAGAACTGAGTCAAGGATTGCAGAAATAGAACACATATTACTAAACGTTGAAGTTATTACAAAACAAAAAGGTGAATCTAAGGTAAAACTTGGATACAAAGTAGTTTTAAAAAACGGTAGTAAGACTAAAGAGTTTCAGGTGGTTGGTACTGTAGAGGCTGATCCATTAAATGGAAAGATATCTGACGAATCACCTATTGGCCAATCACTAATGGGTAGAAAAGTAGGTGATGAGGTAGAAATTAAGACACCCGCAGAGACTACAAAATATAAAATTGAGAGTATATCTTAAAGACTATATACTTAAATTAAATGGCAAATTTAAAAGAATTACGAGATGAACGACTGCGAAAGTTGGCTAACCTTAACGGTTTGGGAGTAAACCCATACCCAGCTAGTTCAGTTAGAACTCACGATATAGATAATATTTTGTCCAATTTTAATGAACTAGAAAACAACGAAGTTACGACAGTAGGTCGAATAGTATCTATAAGAAAATTTGGTAAGATAGCATTTATTGTCATTAAACAAGATGGTAATGAAATTCAACTATTTTGGCGTCGTGATGAAAGTGCTGAAGCCGACAGATCAAATAGTGAGCTGTTAATTTCTGATATAAGTCTACTAGATCCAGGAGACTTTGTTGAGTGTTCTGGTAAAGTCATAAAAACTCAAACTGGAGAAATTTCAATTGAAGTAGATAAGTTTAGGATTCTGACAAAATCTCTAAGACCGATGCCAACAAAGCAAGATGGTTTTACTAATAAAGAGGAAAGATTTAGGCGACGGTATGTCGATATGAATGTAAACGAAGAAGTTCGTCAAACATTTATTAGACGAAGTAAGTTCTGGAAGTTTACTAGAGAGTTTTTGGATGACAATGGTTTTATAGAGATAAATACTCCTGTACTAGAGCATACGACTGGTGGGGCTGATGCCAATCCTTTTGTGACTCATATGGATGCTCTAGACCAAGATTTTTATCTTAGGATTTCACAGGAACTTCCTTTGAAAAGACTTTTGGGGGGTGGATATGAGAAGGTCTATGATATTGGCCCAAGATTTAGAAATGAAAATTATAGTGACGAACACTTACCTGAACATATAGCCATGGAATGGTATTGGGCTTATGCCGACTGGCGAGATGGCATGAATTTCATGGAAGAAATGTATAAGTTTGTTATTGAAAAAACATTCGGCAAGCTTCAGTTTAAAATCGAAGATTTCGATATTGACCTAAGTGGCAAATGGGAAGAATGGGATTACAGTGAAGTAATTAATAAGCACTATGGTATAAATCCACTGAATTGCACAATTGAAGAGGTTAAAAAAGCCCTTAAAGACAATAAGCTAGAAGTAGAAAAGACCGAAAATATTGCTAGAGGTATAGATAAACTTTGGAAAAATATAAGAAAAGAGGTGGCAGGTCCAGTTTGGCTAATTAATACGCCACTTTATATTAGTCCTTTGGCAAAGATTAATAAAGATAATCCTCAAACTGTTCAAAGATTTCAGCCGATAATTTCTGGAAGCGAGTTAGGAAACGGATTTACTGAATTAAATGATCCCTTAGATCAGCTAAATCGTTTTAAAGAACAACAAAATATGCGCGACGCTGGAGACGATGAAGCAATGATGTTAGACATTGATTTTGTTGAAATGTTGGAATACGGCATGCCTCCTGCCTGTGGTTGGGGATATACAGAAAGAGTATTTTGGGTCCTAGAGGGTGTTAGTGCAAGAGAAGGAGTGCCATTTCCTCAGCTGAGACACGAAATTGATGAAGTTACTAAAACGATTTACCCAGATATAAAATTCAACTAGTTTGATATAATCATTTTTAATGAGTGAGCCCGAACCAGTTAATAGTGGTGAGTACTTTCCGATACCCGATATCGAAAGGTATCATAGAGTGCGAAACAATTTGGGTAAAATAATGTCAAAACTTGGCATGGTTGTGGTTGGTGGAGAATATATAGATGAACTTGCATCAAATGATAGCGGTAATGGCGTAATTATTGCTTCAACTCACGAAAGCTGGATAGATATTGTTGCTCTAGGAGCAGCCAATGATCTGCATCCTATGAGATTCTTAGGGAAAGAAGAAGTCTGGAGATGGCCATATATTGGAAAACTAGCGGTTGATGCTGGGGCTTTTTCGGTAGACAGGTTACATCAAGATTCTAGACATGCTGCTGTTGATACAACAGTAAGAATGCTTAATCATGGAGAGTGGGTGACAATGTATGTAGAGGGAACTCGAAACCGTTCAAAAGATAAAAGAATTATTGGAAAGACCAAGACTGGAGTAGCTAGAGCAGCTATGCAAGCCCAAGGTATAACTCCTGTTTTGCCGGTAGCAATTGGATATAGAAGTAGCTTAATTCTAAATAATTCTAGTTTAAGAAAGCCCGCGGTCGTATTTGGGGAGCCATTGTTCATAAATCAAGCAGACTTAAATAGTGATGATGTGAAAGATTGGACCAATTTAATTGGAAAGAATCTTCTGGAGCTAAAAATCCACGCAATGGACATAGTAGAAAATAAGGAATAAATATATTGGAAAATCTAGACATTCCGGAAATTGATCATTCTCAAGAAAGTGCTAAAGAGCTATTTCACGAAAAACTTCGTTTAAATCAAATTTTACTTAGAGACGTTTACGATGAAGATGAATTTACTGATGATTTTGCAAATAGTGTTATAGACGAACTAGACTCTAGTTGTCCATACATAAATAAATCTGTGGCAATGATGGGTGTGGCCTATGTTCCAGAATTTAACGAAGAATATTCTACTATAATTGGTCAGTCAAGACAGGAAACTGTCTCATATGGACTGCATCTTGGTGTGGCGATAATTATGGAAGACGATGGTCCTGTACTGACTCATCAAGTGAAGACAGACCAAATAAATGGATTTCAACAACCGACTTTTAAAAATACCATAGATATATTTAATTGTTTTATAGTAAATTCTTCAGTTACTGTAATTAGTGATATAGAAGATTCATTCAATCCTTTTTATCTATCTGAATATTTCGATTTTGAAGATCCTCAATCTGGTTTGATAATACTTAAGTTTTTGTCTGATGAGTTTGCGAAAATGGTTAATGATACAAAATTTAGGCGTTTAACAAAATCAAAACAAGATAATCTGATCGAACAGTTCATATATGAGTCTGTGATACATTCTTGTTTAATTGAACAGGAAATGTCAATTAAGGCACAATACGGCTATACAACCTTCGTTGACCCGATAAAATTTGAACCAGAACTTAAACCAATTAGTATTGGACAAAGATTGATAGTTGGAAGTTGTTTAACGATAGATATGTTAGAAACTACAGAACTTAGAAAAAACAGAATAACCAGTGATAAATCTTTAATAGATAAAAAAGCAGGATTATGTTTAGTGCTTGATTTGGATGATGAGTCTAAGGAGTTACTTTTATTGGAGGAAGGTCAGCCACTATATCTTCCTGTTTCAAGTCAAAAGTTAGATATAGAGCTAGCTTAATTTGGTAAGTAACACTAATTTAGCTAGAATATACTTAAGCGGAGGTGAAATTGATAGAAGTAAAAAACTTAACAAAAGTTTATGGAAAAAAGGAAAATGTTTTCATTGCCCTAAATAATATAAACCTGACTATTCCTAAGGGATATACTGTTGCTCTAACGGGAAAAAGTGGAAGTGGTAAGAGTACCTTAATGCATGTCATGAGCGGTATCGATCATCCAAATTCTGGTAGCGTTCTGATAGATAGTAAAGAATTACATTCCATGAAGAAAAAAGAAATAGATAAATTCCGTGCTACAGAAATGAGTTTTATTTTCCAGGCTTTTTTTGTTGAAGGAAATCAAACTTGTTATCAAAACGTATCATTGCCTCTTGAAATAGCAGGAGTCCCGGCTAGACGACGAAGGACATTGGTCGAGAAGGCTTTAGGAAGGGTTGACCTTGCAGAAAAGATTGACTCTAAAGCTAAGGATCTATCTGGCGGTCAAAAGCAAAGGTTAGATATAGCTAGGGCAATCGTTAATAAGCCAAAAATAATTTTTGCCGATGAACCAACTGGTAACTTAGATTCTTCAACAGGAGAAAAGATTATTCAGTTACTTTTTGAGCTGAATAAAACACTTGGATGTACGATAATGATCGTTACTCATGACGAAGAACTTTCTAAAAGGTGCAAAATGCAAATAAAAATTAAGGACGGTGAAATCACTCAGGTTATTGAAAAGCAAAGGTCTAAAAAATTGAGCGTAAAAGGAGTTAAAAAATGAAGTTAATCGACACACTCCGAAGATCTAATCGTTCACTATTGAGTGCTAAGGCACGTACATTATTAACTTCACTTGCAATCGGTGTAGGTGCTTTTGCTTTAACACTCACTTTGTCAGCAAGTAATGGAGCTGAGAAGTTTGTCGGCCAAATTATTTCCGACAACTTCGACCCTGCTGAATTAATTGTGTCTGCAGATGAAGCAGTATTTAATAGAGTTGATAATTCTAAGCCTCAAGAATATGACGAATCATTCGGCGAGGTTGCCTCTCAAGCCGGAGCTCCTACTCAAATTAAACTTTTAGACTCTGAAGATATCAACAAAATTGCAAATACCGAAGGTGTTGAATCTGTGAGAGAGGGTGCTTCTGTTAGTTTGAAGTACATTACTAGGGATGATCAGAAAAAATTTGTCGGAGTTGTAGGCACTTTTAGTCCTTTCCAAAAACCAGACTTGTTAGCTGGATCAATTCCAAAAAACTTGAGTAATAAACAGATTTTGTTGCCCGAAGGATATTTAGAGTCATTAGGTTTTAGTGATGCACAAGATGCTGTTGGCAAGCAGGTAAAGTTGGTAGTAAATCGTCCGCCTCAATCAGCGGTTAGTCAAGAGCAAGTTCAGAATGGAATTTTCGTAAATCAAGAATCGGTAAATCAATTACAGCAACAGACTGAATATTCTGAAGACTTTACAGTTGTAGCGGTTCTAAAAAAACCGATAACTTCACAGCCGGGAACAGAACTTTATATGTATTCCGGAATTGAAGATACTAAAAGATTAAACGATATTACCAAAGAAGGTACACCTGGTTATCAAAAATATTCATATGTTTTTGCAAAAGTTAAAGATGGCGAAAACAATGAAAAGTTACTTGCCGTTCAGGATAAACTAAAAAATATGGGTTATTCTGCTCAAAGCGTTAAAGATACTCAAGAATTTCTTAATCAAATAATCGGAGTTTTAAGAGGTATCGTCGTAACCTTCGGAATGATAGCATTAATTGCATCAGTCTTCGGGATAATAAATACTATGTATATAAGTGTACTACAAAGGACCAGGGAAATTGGGTTAATGAAAGCTCTCGGAATGCGCGGCAGAGATGTTGGAAGGTTATTTAGATTTGAGGCTGCGTGGATTGGCTTTATAGGTGGTGCAATAGGTGCAATTTCGGCTTACGTAATTGGTACATTACTTAATCCATGGATTACTAAAAAGCTAGAGTTAGGCGACGATAGTCTTCTTATTTTTGATATAAAACAAATTATGATTCTGATTATATTACTAGTTATAATCGCAATAATTGCTGGATTATTACCGGCTCGAAAAGCTGCAAAGCTTGACCCGATTGAAGCACTTAGAACAGAGTAGTATCAAGTATATTTAAAAAGAAATATCGTAGACAATAAAACTGCAATCCTTTATTCGGAAGTATGCTATAGTTCTTTCATGGCTAAATCTACTAAATCAACCAAGGCAAAAACTAAAACAACAAATAAATCACAGGCAGTAACTAAAGCAAAAAGTGCAAAAACTTCTAAGAAAAGTACGAGTACTAAAGTTACTAAAAAACCAGCAGTAAAATCAGTAAAAGTCGAAAGCGTTAAAAAGGAAGAAAAGAAGACCGCTTTTGCAAAGATGTCACCATTACAGAGAATTTATGCAGGCAGCATAGCTGTTTACTTGGCTCTTGCCGCTGCGGCATTTTTCCTAATGAATAGCTTGAGTTTCCAGATAAGTGTTGGTTACTGGGGTAAGGATGAGCTTAAAAGCGTGAACGGTACGCAATTTGCACCAGCAACACAAGGTATTGTAGACATAGAAGCAAAGTGGTTAGTAATGGCTGTTGCTTTGATTTCTGTAATCGTTCCAGTCTTATATTTGACAAGATTAAAATTAAGTCATACAAAACAATTAAAAGATAGAATTATGACTACTCGCTGGATTGATATGGCAATTGTCGGGGCGATTATGATCGAAACAATTGCGATATTAAGTGGAGTTTTAGATTTAGGAACTTTGAAATTAATTGGCGGTCTTATGGTGATTACTATGCTTGCAGGATGGTTTGCTGAAAAGAGGACAGTTAAAGAGGGAACTCCCGCAATAAGAGAATATTATTTAGGAATGCTTTCAGGACTACTACCTTGGCTAGTTATTCTTTCATATGCAGTTTTCACCTACGTATTCGGTGAGTTAAGAAGTCCTTGGTATGTATATGTTCTATATGTAGTGATGCTTGCAGGTGCAGGACTATTAGGCAAACTACAATTAGCATCTCTTAAGAAAAAGGGAAACTTGTCTGACTATGAGCAAGTAGAAAAGAAGTATGCTGTTAATAGCTTAGTGCTAAGGACTCTATTCGCAGTTGTTCTGATTGTCGGCTTTCTTGCTAAATAAATAATGGAAACGGTAGAAATTGAGAAGTTAGTTTTTGGCGGCCAGGGTTTAGCCCGATTATCCTATGGAAGTGTAGTTTTTGTCTGGAATAGTTTACCGGGTGAAAAAGTAAAGTTAAAGATTAGTAAGAAAAGAAAAGATTATTCTGAGGGATTTGCCGAAGAAATTATTGAGCCTTCTATTTCTAGGCGACAGCCAAAAGACGATTCATATATGAGTACAAGCCCCTGGCAGATTATGGATATTGAATCAGAAAACGACTATAAAAAGTTAATACTCGAAGAGACATTTGAAAGAGAAAAAGTCCATGTTCAAAAAGTACAATTCGACGACCAAGTTAGCGAATGGAATTACCGAAACAAAATGGAGTACTCATTTTGGGCTGATGACGATGGGTTATCGCTAGCTCTTTATCACAGGGGAACTCATCGAAAGATTGTAGTAAGTGGAAGTTCAATCGCTAGAAAAGAAATAGATGCAGCAGCTAATAAATTGGTATCGATCCTAAACAACAACAAAGTAAGGGGCTCTGATTTAAAGACCTGTATAGTTCGTTGCAACCGACAGGGTGAAGTCGCCATAGCTTTATTTGTAAAAAATAAAGAATTTAAAAAAATAGGTGAGTTAGACGGAGCTTTTAAAGGAATAGAAGTTTGCTACTCCAATCCTAAAAGTCCAGCTAGCGTTAAAACAGAGGTCCTTTATACTTTTGGAGACATATCACTAAGCGATAAACTACTCGAATCAGAGCTAAATTATGATGTCTACTCATTCTTTCAAGTTAACTTAGATGTCTTTGAAAAAGTATTAAGTGAGATAAAAGAAGAGACCCAGGGTGAAACTAAAATAGATTTTTACTGCGGAGTTGGTTCGATTGGTGTTCCAATTGGAGAAACCAAAGTATTTGTAGATATCGATGAATCTAACCATGAATATGCAGTTAGAAATGTAGATAAATCATCCAAAGTATTATTATCTAGTAGCGAGAAAGCCGTCGACTTAATTACAAGTAAAGACGTTCTAATTGTAGACCCACCAAGAGCTGGTTTACATAAAAATGTAATTGAAAAGATATTGGAAGTTAAACCATCAAAAATAGTATATTTAAGCTGTAATCCCGTGACTCAAGCTAGAGATATTAAGCTATTAGAAGATAGTTACGATGTTAAAATTCTTAAGGGGTTTAACTTTTTTCCAAAAACTCCTCACATTGAGTCCTTAGCTGTTATGATATTAAAATGAAAATACATAGATTTTATGTTGGCGATAGAATTGATTTAAAGCACGATTTTTGGTTGCACGATGAAGAACTACTTTTACAGTGGAATAAGGTTTTACGTTTCCGCTCAGGTCAAAAAATAGTTTTATTTGATGGAGAGAGAACAGATAGACTATACGAAATTACTGAAATAACTGCTCAAGAGGCTCACTTAAAAATGACCACAGACTTGAACAGGAAACTTCCCGAAACTGAAATATATTTACTATGGTCTTTACTTAAAAAAGATAAAAACGACTGGATTATTCAAAAAGGAACAGAGCTCGGCGTCAGTAATTTTGTACCAATAATTTCCGAACGTTGTGACAGGACTGATGTTTCATCAGGTAGAATTGAACGTTGGCGTAAAATTTCAATTGAGGCTGCTGAACAGTCTGGGCGAAGTGATGTGCCATATATTCGAGAGCCATTGAATCTGGTAAAAGCTATCGATGAATATAGCGGTAAGATAACTCTATTAGTTGCAGACGAAGAAGGTGAGAGACAAGAAGTAGAAAATAAAATTGTTGGAGTTTTGATAGGTCCAGAAGGTGGTTGGTCGGATTCTGAAAGACAGATATTTGAAGATAAAAGCATAGCAAATATTAATATTGGCAATTTTACTCTAAGGGCCGAAACAGCAGCTATCATAGCTGTCAGTAAATTGATAAAATAGATTGATGGCACAAAATTATTGGGTAACAAGAAATAAACCTTACAAACCTGGACAAAAGGAAGTATTCAAAGTAAGCAGAAGCAAGATTGAACTTTATATGCAGTGTCAGCGATGTTTTTGGTTAGATGTAAGACTTAAGATAAAAAGACCAAGTGGTCCACCATTTCAAATAAATAAAGCTATAGATGAGTTACTTAAGAAAGAGTTTGATACCTATCGTGAGAAGAAGCAACCTCATCCATTAATGCTTGATAACCAAATTAAGGCATTACCATATCAGCATAAAGATTTAGATAAATGGCGACATAACTTTACTGGTGTTACTTATGAGCATAAAGGAACAAATCTTCATATTTTTGGGGCAGTTGATGATGTTTGGGTAAACGAAGATGGCCAACTGATAGTTGTGGACTATAAGGCAACAGCAAAAAATAGCGAGATAACTCTAGATGCAGATTGGCAAATTGGATATAAAAGGCAAATGGAAATTTATCAGTGGCTACTTAGACAGAACGGATTTGAAGTTAGTAATACAGGTTACTTTGTATACGCCAATGGACGAATGGATTTGGATGGGTTCAATGATCGAGTGGAGTTTGTGACAAAAGTTATAGAATACGTCGGTGATGATAGTTGGATTGAGAGAATAGTAAATGAAATGAAGAAGTGCATGGAAAGTGATACTATGCCTCCAGTTGGTTTAGCTGTTATGGGTGGTGACTGTGAATTCTGTATGTACGCTAAACAGAGAACTGAATTAACACTTAAACATATAAGTGAGATGAAAAGTGGAAACAAATAAACATTTAGAAGATATAAATTTTGAATCTTTAGATAATCTGGATAAGATTTCAAATAGATCAAGAGTAGTTAATCGGTTTTTTACTGTTTATATAATTTTAGTTTTATTATCTGGTATCGTTGGATTTTATTTATATGCGCCATTTATTTCCATTACTGTAGGAATGATTTTATTTGTACCTATAGTTATATTCATATTTATTTTTAGAAATATGACAGAAGAAAAAGATTTTAGAAATGCATGGAAAAAGTTTGAAGTTGTAAATAACTTAGAGGTTAAAAACGAAAATATCTACAGTTATGTACCGCCAGCAGTATATCAGCCAGGAGGAATGTTGATTACTTCAGTGTTAAATATAAAATTAGATTCCAAGCCAATGTATTTTTCAGTTTACAGGACTCAAGAGGGGCATTCTAAAGACAAATACATAAATAAAATGATAATTTTCAAGTTATTCTTAAACAGGAAGTTTCCTCATTTAATAGTTATCTCAAAAAATAATGTCACGAGTTTAGATATGGGCAATACAACAGAGAGCTATAGGGCCGAAGGAGGATTCAGCGATCTATTCGACATATTTTATCAAAAAGAACAGCAAATCGAAACGTTGAGTGTTTTAAGCCCAGATATACTTTTGTGTATAAGTGAGTTTAAAGACGATTTAATCATTGAGATTGTTCAAAATTGTATATATTTTGCATTTAAAGATGAGTATATTAACAAAAGGTCAATTGAGAAATCAATTAATTTTGTTAATAAAATTTCGACAGAAATTTCTCATAAAGACAAAACAATAAACTTTGTATCATTATTTGATGATGAGAATACATCGATGAGAAATAAATTTTTACAATCCGAAAATGCCAATCAAGACACAAAAATAATGGTTAATAGTACAATTAATCAAATAGCGCTAGTATTAATTGGTATCTTCATATTTGTTGAATTTTCTTTGCTTTTTATTTTTTTGATAATTTTTAACCTATAACTATGTAACACTGGAGTATAATATAAGTATGATAGATATTCAGTACATTAGAGATAATCCAGACTTGGTAAAACAAAAATCTGAGCAAAAAGGGTATAAAGTTGATATTGATGCGTTGATAGAATTAGATTCTAGGCGTCGCAAATTGCAGTCTGAAATTGACACTATAAGAGAAAGTCGAAACAAGAACACTGATGATATTAAGAAATCCGGAAAACCAACTGAAGAACAGATAAAACGAGGTGTGGAAATCAAGCAGCTCCTTTCTCAGAAAGAACCGGAGTTTAATGATATTGATCTTAAATGGCTCGGTTTATATAAACAAGTTCCTAATATGTCACTAGATGATGTACCTGTCGGCTCAAGTGAAGATGATAACGTAGTTGCTAAAATTGTAGGCGAACCTACTAAGTTTGATTTTGAACCAAAAAATCATGCAGAAATTGCAGAGGCTAAGGGCTGGCTAGATAAAGAACGTGCGGCAAAAGTAGCTGGTTCAAGGTTTGCATATCTTATGGGAGATTTAGTCATGCTTGATTGGGCAATGAATATGTTTGTACTGTCTAAATTAACTGATAGAAAATTCATAAGCAAACTTATAAAAGACAATAATCTTGATCTTGATGACAAGCCTTTTATTCCTGTTCAACCTCCAGCTGTTGCTAAAACCGAAGTTTATGAAGCGACAGGAAGATTAAATAAAGAAGAACAGACCTATAAACTTGCCGACGATGATTTATGGCTTAATGCTAGCGCTGAGCATGTGATGGCTCCAATTTATCTAAACGAAATTATTAATGAAAGCCAGTTACCTATAAGATATGTTGGCTACACAACAGCGTTTAGGCGAGAAGCTGGAACGTACGGCAAAGACATGGAAGGCTTCTTGAGAATGCATCAATTTAACAAGATGGAAATGGAGAGTTTTACTAACTCCGAAACTTCTTATGATGAACATCTTTTAATGATTGCTGTTCAAGAAAGTATAATGAAAGAGTTAGGCTTACCTTATAGGGTTGTAAAAAAATGTACTGCTGATATTGGCGGACCAAATGCAAGTGGTGTCGATATTGACGTTTGGCTACCTGGACAAGGGAAGTATAGAGAAACACATACAGCTGATTTGATAACTGATTATCAGACTAGGCGAATGAACACTCGTGTTAGAAAACAAGATGGCTCTTTGGAGCTGGCTCACACAAACGATGCAACGGCATTATCTCAGCGTCCTCTGATTGCCATCTTGGAAAATTATCAGACTGCCGACGGAGATGTTGTTGTGCCGGAAGTTTTAATACCCTTTATGGGCGGAAAGGAAATAATATGATTAAAAAATTAGAAATTAAGGGAGTACACTACGAAATAGATGCTGATCTTAAAAAGTACGCTACCAGCAAAATTGGAAAACTAGATAAGTACGCTCCAAGGAGTGCAAGAGAGAGTGCGCATGCTGAAATATTCTTAAAAGAGGCTAAAGAAAAGTCAAATAAAAAGCGAACCTGTGAAGTAGTATTGTATCTTCCGAACGAAACTTTAACAGCAAAAGAAACCACTATCAATATGTATGCCGCAGTTGATATTGTAGAAGCTAAGTTAAAGAATCAGATTAAGAAATATTCGGAAACTCATGGTACAAAAGGTATCCACCGTAAAGTACTTTTAAAGATTAAGAATAAAGTATAAAAACGTTGGTAAAATTACCCTGCCTTAATATTTATTATTGATGTACAATAGTAATATTATTTTCATACAGTCAAATCAGAAGGGGAATTATAAGTGAACAAAGTTTTCAAGAGGGTTTTAGGTGACCCACAAATTCGCACGTTAAAGCGATATAAGAAAAGAGTAAAAGAAGTAAATGCTCTTGGACCAAAATACGAAAAACTATCAGACAAGCAGCTATTAAAGCAAACTGAAGAACTTAAGAAACGTCTTAAGAATGAATCGTTAGATAAGATTTTGCCAGATGCGTTTGCAATTGTAAAAGAAGCAGCATTCCGAACAATCAAACAAAAACATTACGACGTTCAGTTGATTGGTGGTATGACACTTCATGAAGGAAAAGTTGCCGAAATGAAAACCGGTGAAGGTAAGACGCTTGTGGCTACTTTGCCAGTTTACCTCAATGCTTTAACCGAAAAAGGTGTTCATGTAGTTACTGTTAATGACTACCTAGCTCAACTCCATGCTGGTTGGATGGGCCAAGTATACGGATTCTTAGGGCTTTCAACTGCAGTTATTGTAGCTGACCAGTCTTACATATATGATGCAAATTTTGAAAACAAAGATCATTACGATAAGAGAATGAGTCAGCTTAGACCGTGTACTAGGCAAGAAGCTTATGCTGCCGACATAACTTACGGAACTAATAACGAGTTTGGTTTTGACTATTTAAGAGACAACATGGTACGAGAAGTTGACCAACTTAGACAGAGAGATCTTCACTTTGCGATTGTTGACGAGGTTGACTCAATTTTGATTGATGAAGCTAGAACACCTCTTATTATTTCTGCACCATCTGTAACTAGTGGCAATGCTTATATGCAATTTTCTAAGGTGACTCGTCAGCTTGATAAAGAGAAAGATTTTGAAATTGACGAAAAAAGACGAACGGTAATATTGACAGATGAGGGTGTCGAACATGTTCAAAAAATCTTAGGTGTCGATACGCTATATGGAATAGACAATAATAATATTAGAACTATTTATCACCTAGAGCAGGCGCTAAAGGCCGAGACTTTATTTAAGCGAGACAAAGATTATGTTGTGACCGCTGATGGCGAGATAGTGATAGTTGATGAATTTACCGGACGTCTACTTAAAGGTAGAAGATATAATGAAGGTCTTCATCAGGCGATTGAAGCCAAAGAGGGTGTTGAAGTCCAAGAAGAGTCGATGACTTTAGCAACGATTAGTTTTCAGAATTATTTCCGACTTTACGAAAAGCTTGGAGGTATGACAGGTACTGCTTCGACTGAGTCTGAAGAGTTTCACCAGATCTATAAACTTGATGTAATTGAGATTCCACCAAACAAGCCATTTATTCGTGACGACCGACCAGACAGAATATATAAAACCGAACTCGGTAAGTTTAAGGCTATAGTGAGAGAAGTTAAGAAGCTTCATCAAAAAGGTCAGCCAGTGCTTATTGGAACTGTTTCTATCGAGAAGAACGAATTACTAAGTGAGCTACTAAAAAAATCTAAAGTTCCGCATCAAATATTGAATGCAAAAAATAACGAAAAAGAGGCTTTGATTGTAACCAAGGCCGGAAATAAAGGTGCTGTTACACTTGCTACTAACATTGCTGGTCGAGGAACCGACATTATGTTAGACGATGACGCTCGAAAAGCCGGAGGTTTGTTTGTTCTTGGGTCTGAAAGACATGAATCAAGAAGAATTGATAATCAGTTGAGAGGACGTTCTGGTCGTCAAGGTGATCCAGGTGCTTCTCAATTCTTTGTAAGTACCGAAGATAATTTGATGAGAGTATTCGGTGGCGACAGAATAAACGCTGTCATGGATCGACTTGGGGTAGACGATGAAACTCCGATTGAAAACCGCGTGATTTCCAAATCACTTGAAGCAGCCCAAAAGAAAGTCGAAGGATTTAATTATGATACTAGAAAGAATGTTGTTAAGTATGACGATGTAATGAACCGACATCGTAAGGCAACATATGCTATGCGAAAAGAAATGTTGCTTCATGGAGACATTAGTAAGCGCATTAAGAAAATCATAGAAGAAGAATCAGATGTAATCGCAAAATCTAACCTACTTTTGAGTGACAAGTTTGAATCAGTAATTAAAGAAACTTTTCCATTTGACGAAGAATCTCTAGATAGATTATTTGATACCGAAGCAACTAAATTCGGCGAAGTATTAAAAGTTGAAGCTTTAGAATTATATGAAGCAAGAGAGACGGCCTTCGGTCCTAAGATTATGAGGAAAATAGAAACTGATATTTATCTGCAAGTTCTGGATAATTTATGGATGCAGCATCTTGAGAACATGGACCATATGAGAGAAGGAATACACTGGATTTCTGTTGGGCAAAGAGATCCACTTGTTGAATATAGAAGACAGTCTCAGCACCTATTTGAGGGAATGCAAGCTACCCTAAGACAGGAAGTAGTTAAAGCTATTTATAATGCTGAACCCGTTAATATTGATGAGCCTATAGAGACAGAACTGACTAAGGCAGCTAGAAAATCTGTAGATAATGCTGATAAGATAATAGATATAGAAGAATTTCACGAAACAGACTTTGTCCCAGCTATAGAAGAGCAGAAAGTTCAAAAAGTAGAAAAAGACAAAAAGAAAAAAGCGCGAAAAGCTGAGAGAAAACGAAAAAAAGCTGGAAATAAGCGAAAGTAGGAATAGAAAATAAATGAAACATACTGTTAGTGAAGTAACTCTAGGTAATGGCGCCAAAGGTCTCTTTATAAATGTTCCAGATGCTACTGTAATGAGTTATCAGATCAACTTTAGAGCAGGTGAGTACTTAGTTGAAAGAGATAAATGGGAAGCTCCGCACCTCATGGAGCACGTACTTTTGGGTGCAAATGAGTTGATTCCGAAGGCTAGATTATTTCAGGCGGAATTTGAAAAAAACGGGGCTTATTCAAACGCAAGTACAAGCGCCTATGACATAGTTTATGAAGCCGAGTGTGCAGATTTTGAGTGGGATAGAATTTCTCAATTACTGGCTTTATCTATTTCGAAACCGCTTTTTTTACAAGAAGAATTTAATGCTGAGTTTGGGAACGTCGTAGAAGAGTTAAACTCCAGATCTAATAATCATTTCAGAGAGCTTAGTCTTAATTTAAGACAGGACTTTGGATTTAAGGTTTTAACTGACAAGGAAAGACTAGAACTTATAAATAACGTTACGCTCGAAGACATTATTAGTCATTATCAGTGGACGCACAAAACTCCAAATATGAGATTCGTAGTTGCCGGAAAACTTTCAAAAGAAAGAATAAAAGTAATTAATAATATTTTCAGTGATATAGAAATGCCTAGCGATGGCGAGAGATTTGAGCTTCCCGACGAAACGCCACGATTGCTAAAGTCACCTTTGTATATAGAAAATAAAACAGTAGATAATTTGTATTTTTATATTGATACGTTTATGAGAAGAAGGATGGATGATTCTGAATCAGACGCCCTTAATCTAGTTAACTCTATGTTAACTGAAACATTGCATTCCAAAATATTGGGTACAGCAAGAGAAAAGGGATTAGTTTATAGCTTAAGTAGTGGAGTGGGCCAGACTAAACTAAGTAGTAACTGGTGGTTTGGCGCTCAAGTCATGCCAAAGAACAGCAAGCAACTATTCAAAATTGTTATTAAAGAACTAAACGATATTTTAAACGCAAAAATTTCGGATGATGAAATTAACGCCCTTAAGCAATTTTCACTTGGTAAATTTCAAAGAAGTGGTCAGACTGTGGGTGGAACGGCAAATAGATATGCTTGGAGATACTTCTTTGATGAATATATAGATGATTATTTTAAAATTCCAGAGAGAATCGAAGCTGTCACTAAAGATAGAATTGTTGATATTTCCAAATCGATGTTTACTGATAATATTTGGGGTCTCGGAGTATTGGGTAGTTGCAGTGAAGAATTTATTGATCCGCTTCATAGTGATTTGTCGGTGCTTTGGAATTAGTATAGTCTATTCCTTATGCAGGACTTAAAAAAACAAATAAGTAATTTACAGAAGGAAATTAGTGAGGTAATTACAAGACTTGGCTTAGATGAGAAGGTTGCCAAGAGAAAATCGCTTAACGAAGAGTCCTTAAAACCAGATTTTTGGAATGATAATTTAACTGCACAAGACATAATGAAGCAGATTAATAAATTGGATAACTTTATTTCACCTTGGGAAGAAATTAGTAAAGAATCTGACGAAATACTTGAATTAGTTGAACTTAATGATGATTCAATAAAAAAAGATTTGACCAATCAACTAAGCAACTTAAGCAAAAAGTTTTCTGAATTAAAAAAACAATTACAGTTTTCTGGGCCATATGATGATCATGATGTGATTTTGAGTATTCATGCAGGTGCAGGTGGAACTGACGCTCAAGATTGGGCGCAAATGCTTTATAGAATGTATGTTCGTTGGGCGGAGAGTCATAACTACGGTGTCAAAATAGTTGATGAATCTTCTGGAGAAGAAGCAGGACTTAAAAGTGTTTCTATGGAAATTGACGGATTATTTTTGTTCGGTAAGCTAAAAAATGATCACGGCGTTCACAGACTGGTTAGACTTAGCCCCTTTAATTCAGATAATTTGAGACAGACTAGTTTTGCAAAAGTAGAAGTTATGCCAAAAATTGATCAACCAGGCGAGGTTGAAATTGATGATAAAGAGCTAAAGATTGATGTTTATAGAAGCGGAGGCCATGGTGGTCAGTCAGTAAACACTACTGACTCGGCTGTCAGGATAACCCATATACCAACCGGAATTTCTGTGGCGATTCAGAATGAAAGAAGTCAAATCCAGAATAAGGAAACAGCAATGACTATACTAAGGTCTCGTTTAGCTCAACTTCAATTAGAACAACACGCTGATAAAGTTTCTGAATTAAAAGGGCCAAATCAGTCTGCAGAGTGGGGTAATCAAATCAGAAATTACGTACTTCATCCTTATAAACAGGTCAAAGATTTACGCTCAAAATACGAATCAAGTGATGTCGAGTCGGTACTCGATGGAAAGCTCGATTCGATAATTAATGCAAATTTAGAGGCCAACCTTTAGCTTTTTGCTATAATAGATACGCATGATATTACTAGACAGGGTAACTAAGACATATAATCGCAATAGTACGGCACTCGATCGTATTAGTTTGCACGTTGAACCAAAAGAATTCGTTATTATTATTGGAAAGAGTGGAGCCGGTAAATCAACCTTGCTTAAACTACTTACTAGAGAAGAACGTCCTACGAGTGGAAAGATAATAGTCGGTGGAGTTGATTACGATAAGCTAAAAGACAGAGACATTCCATTACTTAGACGGAAAATCGGGGTAGTATTTCAAGATTTTAAATTATTGCCAAATAGAAGTGTTTTTGAAAATATTGCTTTCGCACTCGAAATTGTAGGTTACGGCAATAAAGAAATTAATCATACTGTGCCGAGAGTTCTTGATATAGTCGGATTGAAGGGTAAAGAGAAAAGAATGCCATTGGAGTTATCAGGAGGCGAAAGACAAAGAGTAGCGATTGCTAGGGCAATTGTTCGACAGCCAAAGATCTTAATTGCCGACGAGCCTACAGGAAACCTTGATCCCAAGCATGCTTGGGATGTAATTAAAGTCCTTGAAAAGATTAATCACTACGGTACTACGGTGTTATTGACTACGCATAACCAAGAAATTGTGAATAAATTAAAGAGAAGAGTGGTAGTCATAAATGACGGAAAAATAGAAAGTGATAAAGCAAACGCGGAGTATACCCGCGCATGAGAAGACGATTAATTACTCTTTCTAGAATTATTAAAGCAGGTTTACAGAATTTCTTTAGAAACCTAACATTGGGCGTAGCTGCCATGGCCGTTATGGTAATTACGTTAACTATTGTCTTATTCTCTTTTATTGTTAATCAGACTTTTTCGAATACCGTCACAACAATAACTGACAAGATTGATATTTCAGTGTATTTAGTTGATGATATAACTGCAGAACAGAGAGAACAATTACTTAACGACTTAAAGAACAGCAATAACGTAAAATCAATTGAGTATATTTCAAAAGATAAAGCATTAGAGATTTATAAAGAGCAAAACAGAGATAATGTAGATTTATTGGTAGCTATCTCGCAAACTGATAATCCGCTACCGGCAAGTATCCAGATTAAGCCAATTGACCCAAATCAGATTGAATCTATTCGACAATTCTTAGAACAGCCAGACATCAAAAAATTACAATCTGAAGAAACGTCATATTCGGGTGATCGAAAAGATGCAATCGATAAGATAACTCAGGCTACAAAATTTTTCAGAGAGGCTGGCTTTGTTGGTGTAATAATTTTTATGTTGGTTTCTATGTTGATTATATTTAATACTATAAAGATGGCGATATTTAATAGAAGAGAAGAACTGACTATTATGAGACTTCTAGGTGCAAGCACTTTTTATATACGAGGTCCGTTCATAGTGGAGACTATGATATATGGCATAGTATCTGGAATTCTATCGGTATTTTTTGTAGGGGTGATGTTTGAATCTGCCAAAACTATAGAAGCTGCTAGTAATATTTTAGATATTCCATACGCTAACGGTGTTTTCAAAAATAATTTTTGGTTAATACTTATTGCTCAAATTTCAATTGGGGTTTTTATTGGAGCAGTATCTTCTTATATTGCAACACGGCGATATCTTAAATTTAAATCACCTAAATAAAGGGGGTAATTTATCGGTTATCACATCTTGAAAAATATGCCAAACTATGCTAGTATCAAAGAGTATATGATAAAACAAACATACACTAAAAAAAATAAAATAACATCAACTCTCTTGTTCGCGGCGTTTTTTAGTGTAGCTTTGTTAATTGGCACAATCTCTCCGGTATTTGTTAATGCAAATAATCTGCAGGAACAAATTAACCAACTTAAAAACGAGAATGATAAAAAGAAAGAGCAAGTAGGTACTCTTCAAGTTCAAGCAGGATCTATACAAGAGACAATTAATAAACTTCAGCAGCAAATCAATGGACTACAAGCTCAAATTGCTACTAACAATGAGAAGAATGCTAAATTAGCTAAAGATATTGAAATAGCTCAAAAAGAGTTAGATAAACAGAAAAATCTTTTAGGTGAAAATATTAAAGCCATGTACCTTGAAGGCGACATCTCAACTTTGGAAATGTTAGCTTCCAGTAAAGATTTAAGTGATTTTGTTGATAAAGAACAGTACCGAAATGCGGTAAAGACTAAGATTAAATCAAGTTTGGATAAAGTTACTGAACTCAAGTCTCTACTTCGTAAGCAAAAAGAAGACGTAGAAAAACTTATTAGGGAACAAGAGTCACTAAAGAATCAAATTGCATCTCAGCAAGGAGAGCAAAATAGATTGCTTGGGATGAATCAAGCCGAGCAAAGCAAAGTTAACGATGATATTCAGGCAAATAAGTCAAAAATTGATGAATTAGTTCGTCAGCAAATCGTTGAGAATATGAGGATTTTTGGAAATAACGTTTCGCCTGGGATTCCGGGGGGCGGTGGATATCCTTGGGGTAACGCTTATTGTGTATACACTAACAGCGTTGACGGAGCTTGTTTTAACTACGACTGGTACTTTAATGGTTCTGCCTGGGATAGTTGGGGATATGGATTTAGAAACTGTACCAGTTGGGTTGCATATAAGTTAGCAGCTGATGGTAAAGTAGGTTTCACATATCTAGGTAATGCGAAGAACTGGCCTGGTAACGCAGAGGCTAGAGGTGCATCAGTTTCTTATAGTTCTGGTGCAAGAGTCGGTGATGCAGCAGTTAACCCTAATGGCTATTATGGTCATGTAATGTATGTCGAAGCAGTTAATTCAGATGGAACTGTCCTAGTTAGTGATTATAATCGTATGGGTGATGGACTTTATCGACAAGCAGTTATTAGTCAGTCCGGACTTGTATTTATACATTTCTAATTTTAGTTACAGTATTTTCTCAGTATAATGTTTTATTGTAATCATAGAAATTTTTCGTGGAGGAAATGTGAACAAAATATCTAAAACAGTAAAAAATAATAAAAGTGCTCTTAAAGTAGCCGTTGTAACCTTTGCTTTTGGCTTAGTTTTTATCTTTGGACTCTATATAGGTAATGGCAAAATAGCAGTAGGTGAAAGCTTAAAACTAGCCAATACAAGCTCTAATAAGCAATTACCTGAAGATCTTAATTACGAAACTGTCGAATCACTTTACGATACCCTTAGAGTTAATTTTGACGGTGAACTTAAAGAAGAAGATGTAATCGACGGCATAAAAAAGGGACTAGTAGAGTCAACTGGCGACGAATATACACAATATTTGAATACTAAAGAAGCTGAAGAATTTGAGAGCAGTCTAAACGGTTCATTTAGTGGAATTGGTGCTGAATTAGGCGAGGAAGACGAAGCTATAGTAATTGTTGCACCTATTTCTGGATTTCCTGCCGAAAAAGCAGGGTTAAGAGCTAAGGATGTCTTAGTAAAAATAAATGATGAAAGCGCCCTAGACTTATCGGTTTCAGACGCTGTGACTAAAATTCGAGGTCCTGAAGGATCAAAGGTTAAGCTCACTGTCGTAAGGGATGGAAAAGAAGAATTGAACTTCGATATAACTAGAGAGCAAATATCAATTCCAAGTGTTGAGTATAAAATTATTGAAGATAACATTGGCTACCTAAAGATTAGTAGATTCTCTGACGATACTATAGAGCTATCTAAGAAAGCTGCTCAAGAATTTAAATCCAAAAATGTTAAAGGTGTGGTAGTTGATCTTAGAAATAATCCAGGTGGATTATTAGATTCTTCGGTTGATATTTCCAGCTTATGGCTAGACAAAGGTAAAGTAGTGCTCGAAGAAAAGCGGGGTAGTGAAACTATTAAAACCTATAAAGCTGACGGTGGCGATATATTAGGCGGAGTTCCCACGGTTGTTTTGATTAACGAAGGAAGTGCAAGTGCAAGTGAAATAACAGCCGGTGCACTTAAAGATAATGGAGTTGCAAAATTAGTTGGTGTTAAGAGTTTTGGAAAAGGTAGCGTACAACAAGTTACTCCTCTTAGTTCTGGTGGAGTGCTAAAAGTTACGATCGCAAAATGGTTTACACCAAATGGCGTAAATATTAATAAAGAAGGAATAGAGCCAGATAGCAAAGTAGAATTTTCTGAAGAAGATTATAAAAATAACAAAGATCCTCAAAAAGACGCAGCTATAGCAATAATTAATCAGTAGAGATTAAAGCTGTTGTCAAAAACTTAAAAATCTTTCACTTAGCTTAGAACCTGTGTTAGTATTCTTTGGTAATGAGGGAGTTATAAGTAGGTGGCAAAATCTACTAAGTTTGTTTTTGTAACTGGTGGAGTGCTTTCCGGACTAGGGAAGGGTATTACTGCCGCCTCAATTGGAAACCTACTAAAAGCTCGCGGACTAAAAGTAAACATACAAAAATGTGATCCCTATTTGAATGTCGATGCTGGTTTACTTAATCCAGCAGAGCATGGGGAGTGTTTTGTAACAAAGGACGGGGCAGAGACCGACTTAGATTTAGGGCATTACGAAAGGTTCTTAGATCAGGAACTTACTCAAGGAAGTTCTTTAATGAGCGGAAGAGTTCTTTCGAAAGTTATCAACGACGAAAGATCAGGTAAATATTCTGGTAAAACAGTTCAGTTTATTCCACACGTAACTAGCGCAATTCAAGAAGAAATTCTTAGAGTATCTAAAGGCTATGATGTTCATATTGTTGAAATTGGTGGAACTGTAGGTGATTATGAAGGACTTAATTTTATTGAAGCCATTAGAGAATTGGCTTTCAATGTAGGTAGAGAAAACTGCGTCTTTGTTCATGTTGTTTACATGCCTTACTTAGGTGCTAGTCAGGAGTTTAAGACAAAACCGGCCCAGAACGCCGTCAGAGACCTAAGAGGAATAGGTATTTCTCCGGATGTACTGGTAGTTAGAAGCGAAGAACAATCACCTAAAACTGTGATTAAGAAATTAAGTATGTTTTCTGGTGTTGCTCCAGAAGCAATTTCATTACTCCCTAATGCTTTTTCGATATACGAAGTTCCGTTAACTCTTGAAGATACTGGGATATCTAAAGTCATTGTTGAAAAAATGGGGTTAAAATCTTCAAAACCAAATCTTAAACAATGGCGAAGCGTTGTAGACAGGGCCACAGCAAGATATGAAAAAAAGGTAGTCATTGGTGTAGTTGCTAAATATATGGATAATCAAGATACCTATATGTCAGTTTTTGAAGCACTCAAGTCAGCTGCTTGGTGGCAAGATGTGACTATAAAAATAAAGTGGATTGACGCTGAAGGACTCGACACTTCAGATGATAATAAGGTCGAAAAAATTATTAAGGAATGTGATGGAATTGTTGTACCTGGTGGCTTTGGTTCAAGAGCTTTAAGAGGTAAGATCAAAGTGGCTCAGTATTGTTTAAAAAATAAAGTTCCATACTTGGGTCTTTGTCTTGGACTTCAAATGGCTGTTATTGCTGCTGCCAGGAATGCTGGTGTTGATACTGCTTCCACTCCAGAACTTGAAGATGGATCAAGACAGCTTGTTATTAATACTATGGCCGGACAAGAAGACAAGGTGAATACTGGCGGTACGATGAGATTAGGTGATTATCCTTGTAATATTCAAAAAGGCAGTCTAGCTAGTGAAGTTTACGGAAAGGCAAAAGTAATCGAAAGACATCGTCACCGTTTTGAATGTAGTAATAAGTACCGAGAAAAATATGATAAATGGGGTATTGTTGCCAGTGGAACAAGCCCAGACGGTAATCTGGTAGAGATAATAGAAGCCAAAGACCATCCTTTCTTTATGGCAAGTCAATTTCATCCAGAATTTAAATCTAGACCCAATAAAGCGCATCCAATGTTCACAGGTTTTGTTAAGTCGCTATTGAAAAAAGACTAAGATTCTGGTAACTTAAGCATTATGGAAGAAGCAACAAAACAAAAAAAGATTTTGATGGTTGAAGATGATGATGCCCTAGCAAGCGTCTATCAGACAAGACTACAAGCAGAGAATTTCACGGTAAAAAGAGTAAAGAATGGCGAAGATGCCCTCGCAGCAACACTAGAGTATAAGCCAGATCTTATCCTTCTTGATGTAATGATGCCAAAGGTTAGCGGATTTGATGTTCTGGATATACTAAGAAATACTCCAGAAACGGCAAATGTAAAGATAATAATGCTAACAGCACTCAGTCAAGACAGCGACAAAGAAAAAGCCGAAAGTCTAGGTGTGGATGACTATTTAGTTAAGTCTCAAGTTGTCATTGCTGACGTAATTGAAAGAATCAAGCAACATATTGGATAGTTGATTAGATTAAGATTTAACCGAAGGACTCCTGACATGGAGTCTTTTAAGTTTACAAAAAAGCAATAATGTGCTACTATGTAGATATTAAAGTAAAAATACAAAAAATATAATGATAAACAGAGAACATCAACAATACGATCCTACACCAGAAGGCATACCAGCAGCTGATTTTATTGGTAAGTTTCAGTCAGAGAAGTTAAAGGCTGAACAAATTAACATCGATCTAGGTTCGATCACTCCCCTTATTGAAAGTGATCAAATCCATGATAACACGGGTCTATTAGCTGATTTAGTCGCTACAGTAGACATTGGTCAGGACTCTCTATTTGGTATTATGGATAGACGTCCTTCTGCGCTAAAACGTGGAACAGGTGATGGATTGATTTGGACGGGTTTACTAAATAGGACAGATGAGTCACATGCTTTGACTACTGTTGACGATCTTCATTTAGTTAAGCTCATACGAGACCCAAAAACATTGAAATATGACATAGAAAGGCATCCAAACGACGCACCGATTTACTCTTCACTAAAGCCAGGTGAAACAGTACGAGTTGGGCGATCTGACGAAAATAAGATTAATACAACCGATGATTCTACTACATCCCGAAATCATTTAGAATTAAGATATGACGAGACAACTAACACACTAAATATTGCTGATGTTGGATCTACTAATGGTTCATTTGTTACTGTAGACAGACAACAGAGTAAAGAAGAATCAAAATCTTTCAGAGACAGAATATTAACTCGAAGCAAAATCGGCAAATTAATCATGGATAGATCTACTGAAAAAAAAGAAAATAAAGTAATTTCAATTGAATCAGGTTTAGCCGAGAAGCAATTAAAAGGCGAAGACTCTTCATTAATTGATAATGAAAATGGATTATATGGAGTTTTTGATGGTGCTGGTGGTCATATAGGTGGCGCAGAAGCATCAAGACAAACAAGAGAAGTTGTTGAAGGTAAAATTATTTCAAGGAACTTATCAGAAATGATGCCTAAGAAAGTCGAAGAAGCTTTAAAAGATGGACTAATGAAAGCTAACGAAGTTGTTACAAATAATCCTGATGCAGGAGTGACTACTGCAACTATTCTTAAGATACACGAATGGCAAGGTAAAAAATACGCTGTTTGGGGATCGATTGGGGATAGTAGATTATATTTATTTAACAGAGCAAAAAGCACTTTAAGTCAAGTTTCAGATGACGAAGGAGAGGGTAAGTATCTTTTCAATGCTATTGGTACTGGCAAAGAGACCCAATTTAGTCAGTTTGGATATTTTGAATTGGCCGAAGGTGATGAATTAATGTTATGTTCCGATGGAATAACTGGCGATACAAAAGAACAACTACTTTCAGATAATGAAATCGCAAGTAGTATGTATCACGGAAGTACAGCTAAAGAAGCTGCGGATAATTTACTAAGAATTTCTAGAAAACCAGACGACAAAACCTGTATTGTTGTTAGATAGACTTAATTAAGAAATTTATTCGACAGTAACTTCAGTACGTCTAACAGATTTACCGCTAAAAAGACGGACTTTTCGTTGGTTAAATTTAACTATTCCATCTTTTGATGCATGGATAGTAAAGTTACGCGATAAGAATGTGCCGACTCCTGGTCGCTTAGTCATACCTGTTTGTCTAATTATTACTTGGCCGGTTTTAACTTTTTGACCACCAAAAATTTTGACTCCAAGCCGTTGGCCGGGACTGTCATGAACGTTTTTACTACTACCACCTGCTTTAACTTTTGACATATTACTTCCTTATTAGTACTACTAGTTCACGGCCTACATTCTGACCTTCGCGGTAATAAACTAATTGTTTATTGTTAGCGTGAACAAAACTCTGACGAGTATAACCTAAATCTTGCAGATAATCAAGAGTTTTTAGGTGTAAAATACCTCTTTTTGTTATCCAAGCAGGAACAGCTAGGCAAAGTCTCATTCCGCTCGTGGTTTGCGAAGCTAAATTTTGTAGAAATTTTTTATGAATGGTATCACAATCGTTGATAATTTTTGACAATGTCTGATCATCAGGAATTGATGATAGGGGTCTACCAAGATAAGTTTCGCCTGCAACGAAATCGAATGAACTTAGCCACTTATGTATAGTAGCGTCACCTTTTTCAAGTAAGGGAACAACATCTTCCTTTAAGAAAATATCCTTAAACCAAGAAAGATTTTTATTACTATAATCTATCATTCTTTGTTCTATGTCTGTTCCATAAGCTTTAAATCCCATTAACAGTGATTCTTGTAAGATAACTCCAGTCCCGCAAAAAGGATCCAATACTGTAGCACCAAAACGGTTATTTCCACTGGAAGCGAAGTTTACGATAATCTGAGCAAGTTTAGGCGGCAGCATACCTACTCTAGCGTCGCGCATTGGTCTTTTTTGGTCACGAGCAGCATAGGCATCAATATCTTGAACATCTGTCGTTAGGGCCAAGATTGTTTGAGATTCATCATTGATAATTAATAATTCGTAGCCGTTACTGCTTTTTGCTAATTTGTTATGAATTACTTGGGCACTGTTTAGCTCGGTTGATTTATTTGGAACGATACGAACAGACAACCCCTGGCTTTTCAATATTTTTTTGAGTCCAAGAGCAGCAGCGTTAATTTTGCCAGTGCTTATTCTGAACCCATAGGTGCTTACTCCGATATTCAGTTTTCCTTCACTAGCGATGTAGTCAATTACTTGACTTGAAGTCTCGTAAATATATTTTTCAATTTTGTTCCAGTCTGTGAAGGGAAGGGTAGTTAAAACTTTCGCTACTTTTATACTCCCTCCAAGCCTAGAGAATGGAAAAAAGTTGTCGTCATAATTTGACACCAAAGCATAGTTTTTGATCTTTCTAATGTCATTACTGCCAATTAAGCTTTCGATTTCTGCTGCTGCTATATCAGATTGACGGCCCAAAATATAAATAGATTTCATCAGTTATAGTATACGTCTATCTACAGATTTCGTATAATGTAAAACAACTATGGTAGAAAAAATTAAAAAAAGAGGATGGAAATCCGTTTTTACAGTACTGACTCTTCTTGCAATGCTAGGTCTAGCTTACGCACTTAGAGACCAGATTTATGAAACCTATCAGAATATCCAGAATGTCTACTACTGGGTGCTTTTCTTAATTATTCCTTGGGAGATATTGAACTACCATTCGCAGACTAAGCTATTTATGGGTTTATTCCATACTATCAAGGTAAAAATTAGGTACAAGTTTATGTATCGAGTTGCTTTAGAGCTTAATTTTGTTAATACCGTATTTCCAACTGGAGGGGTATCTGGAATATCATACCTAAGTCTCCGTCTTAAGCCTAAGGGTGTTACTGCTGCTCAATCTACGCTGATTAGCTTGATGAAGCAGCTAGTATTGTTTGTGTCGTTTCAGATATTAATGGCTATTGGCTTAGTTATGTTGGCGGTCGACGGTAGGGCGAGTGGATTGTTGATTCTTATCGTAGCTTCACTCGTTACATTAATGGCAGTCGGCACAGTGTTGTTTGCTTATATTATTGGCAGTAAAAGACGAATAAATGATTTTTTATTATTCTTTACCAAATTGGCAAACAGAATTATTCACATATTCAGTAAGAAAAGAGAAACTATAAATATTGTAAGAGCTAGAGAGGCATTTACAGAACTACATGAGCATTATCTAAAAATAAGGTCTAATATTCATGAACTAAAGAAGCCCTTAGTATATGGACTTACTGCTAACTTAGCGGAAATACTTGTAATTTATACTGTCTACGTTGCGTTTGGACAGTGGGTAAATCCTGGCGCCATAATTATTGCCTATGCAGTAGCTAATTTTGCTGGATTGGTTTCGGTTTTACCGGGAGGTGTAGGCATATACGAGGCGCTTATGACCGCTGTACTAGCTGCTGGTGGAATTCCAGCTAGCTTAAGCTTACCAGTAACTGTTATGTATAGAATACTAAATATGTCACTTCAGTTACCGCCGGGATATTATTTCTATCATAAAACTCTCAACGAGAAAACTTAATGATTGAATCGGACAATAGAATCATTTGGTCGGTAAGCGATTTTGTTGCGGTATTTAATCAGACTTTGGAATTTGCATATCCATCAGTATCGATTGTTGGCGAGATATCTAATTTCAGAGTTAGTAAAAATAGATGGGTTTATTTTGATCTTAAGGACGAGTTTTCGTCTGTTAAGTTTTTCGGGACAGTATATTCGTTGCCAGGACCTCTAGAGGACGGAATTACTGTGCAGGTAATTGGATCACCCAAGTTACATAATCTATACGGTTTTAGTATTAACTATTACTCGATTCAGCCTGTTGGCGAAGGTTCAATAAAAAAAGCCCAAGACTTATTAAAGCAAAAACTGGAAAAAGAGGGTCTTTTCGATGAAGAAAGAAAACGATCTTTACCTTATCCTCCAAGTAGAATTGGACTTGTTGCTTCCTCGGAGTCGGCAGCTTATCACGATTTTGTAAAGATTATTAATCAAAGATGGGCAGGACTAGATATAAATTTATTTGATGTACAAGTTCAAGGTGAAGCTGCGATAGAACAAATAATAGAATCGATTGAAAAATTAAATTATCAAAGTGATACTGAAATTATTGTTATTACCAGAGGCGGTGGTAGCTCGGATGACTTAGCAGTATTTAGTAATGAGCGTGTTGTTAGAGCCGTTGCAAACAGTAGAATACCTACTATGGTTGCAATTGGTCATGAAATTGACGTTTCACTAGCAGAGTTGGTGGCAGATAAGAGGGCTAGTACTCCAAGTAACGCAGCGGAGCTGATTGTTCCAGACAAACAGAGTGAGATATTGTTAATTAATAGCCGAATGGACGAAATAGGAAATATCTTAAAAAAACTTGTAATTGACGAGAAAAATGAAATATCCAACTATCTTGAAAAATTTAACGAAAAAGTAAAAAATATAATTAACGACTCTAATCAAAAACTGAACCATGATATTCGAATAATCGAAGCCCTTAATCCAAATAATTTATTAGCTAAGGGTTACACGATTTTACGAAAAGATGGCAAAGTTGTAAAATCTATTAAAGTAGTCAGTGTGGGCGACGAACTGAAAGCAACACTATTAGACGGCGAGCTAGATTTAGTTTTATCGTCAAGAGGAGATAATTAATGGGTAAATTTGGTCAAAAAGCGGTGCAGGAAGCCATAAGAGATAATGAATCTATTATTGAACAGAGAAAGCAACGAGAAATATCTGAAGATGAAGTTACTCGAAGAGCTGCCTTGGGTAATTTTATCATTGATAGAACAATAGAAACTTTTCCTCAGTGGCAAAGTCTCAAAGTACTTAACCCATATAATCCCCCTCGTAAGTTTTTGGGTAGAAAGTATACAGGACAAGAATACTTATCTAAATTAGGGTTTGATGAAGATTTTGACTCTAGTAAACTGGCTCTACATGTTCGGGGAGATTCTTTATCAGAATGGATGAGTTACGCTCTCAAAATTACGAAAGAAAATAGCAGTATTGAGGATATATGTATATTTTCTGCTAGTAAAAACGATAATTTAGATGATTTTGAAAAATCTGAAACTCACTTATGGAAATATGAAGATGAGCTAAATTCGCCAATTGAATTTCGGTCTGACGACTATGAGTTTGTAAAAAATATTGCCGGACTTTTTTTACCTAAAGTATTGTCCGATTTAAGGAGATTAGAGAATGACGGATAAATTAAATTACCAGAGTCTAAGAGATGAACTTGACGAAGTTTTGGACAAAATTCAATCTGATTCAGTTGATGTTGATGAAGCAATAAAGTTGTATGAAAAGGGAATAGAGTTAGCCAAGAAGCTTGAAGATTATCTTAATACAGCTCAGAATAAAATTACAAAAATAAGTAAAAAATAATGGACACATTGTGGTTTGTGATCTATGCACTTTGTTTAATCGGATTTATTAGTTTTATATTTGTAATTGCATTTGGGGCGCCATTTTTGCCAACCTTAAAGCCTCAAGTAAAAAAGGCAATTGATTTAATTAATCTAAAGCCAGGACAGACACTACTAGAACTGGGGAGTGGTGACGGACGTATTTTGAACGAAGCGGCCAAAAGAAAAATATATTGCATTGGATATGAGCTAAATCCTTTACTGGTAATTTATTCATTGTGGCTTACCAGAAAAAATCGTAAATACATTAAAATACGAATGCGAAATTATTGGAATATAAAACTACCAAAATGCGACGGAGTTTTTGTATTTTTGCTAACTCCGTACATGGAAAAACTAAATCAAAAAATAGAAAACGAAAAACAAGGAAAAGTTAAGCTAGTGAGTTTTGCATTTGAAATACCAGACAAAAAACCAAGTAAAGTTGAAGATGGTCTATATTTGTATAAGTACTAGATATTGCGCGATATTAAATTAACCTTTATCATAAGCATTATGCCGCCAAACAATCAGCAAATGCCCCAACCAGGACAATACGGAAATTATGGCACGCCAAATCAACCGCCAATGCCATCACCTCAAGGTGGATATCCTTCCAAGAAATCTAGTAAAGCTCCATATATAGTTATAGGTTTACTAGTATTATTATTGATTGCTGCTTTGTCTTTTGGAGTTTGGGCTTACAGTGAAATGAATAAATATAAAAACGAATCAGACAAAATTGTTGCCAAACAAGTTGAGCTAGCAAAACAAGAGACATCAACCCAGAAAGACAAGGAATTCTTAGAAAAAGAGAAGAATCCTTATAAAAACTATAAAAGTTCAGACACTTTAGGGGCAGTCGGCTTTAATTACCCAAAGACTTGGTCTGCATATGTGGTCGAGGATCAAAAAGCAGATTCTGGAACACCGATTGATGGTTATTTGCATCCTGATTTTGTGCCTGGTAAGGACTCGGGGACAGCTTATGGCCTAAGGGTACAAGAACTAAACAGGTCTTACAGTGAATTACTAAATAACTATAATAGTAAGGTAAAAACTGGTCGAGTAAAGATTCAGCCTTATACCGCACCAAAAGTTCCATCAGTTTTAGGAGTTAAGATTACTGGAGAGATTGAAGAAGGATTACAGAGTACAATGGTAATTCTTCCTTTACGAGATAAGGCTCTTCAGATTTGGACGGAGTCACCTCAGTATACTGGAGATTTTGACAATGTCGTTATGTCTTCGTTAACTTTTTCTCCTTAGTAAATGCTATAATACCTTCAATAACTTACTGAGGAGGGTAGTCTAATTTTGACTGCGGATAATTCTGTAGATGAAAAACGTCTTTTGGCGGTACTCGCTGAGCAGTTAAAGCTGCCGATAACCCAAATGTCACGGCTGGTAGAGTTAAATAGTGATAACGAAGAATTGATTAGGCAAATAAATGAAACATCAGAAATAGCTCTTCAGCTTATTTACGGAGTAATTTTAAGCATAAATACAAAATCACAGACATCACTTAATTTGGAGCCTATATGCTTGTCTAGAGTATTGAGGTCCACGGCTGACGATTTATTAATGCATGCAAAAAAGTACGACTGTGAGTTAGAACTAGATATTTCTTCAAGCTCAAATCCAGTTATGGGTAATTTTAGGGCATATAAATCTGCATTTACTACACTTGGTTACACGTTGGTTGAATCTCAGCAAAAACCAGGAGGTAAAGTTATTATCAAGTCCTACAGACAAAAAGATAAGATTTATGCTGGAATTTTTAGCGATAATAAAATCGACAGTGATTCATATAAGCGTGCAAAAATTTTAGCTGGCACAGCTAGGCAGCCGTTATCCAAGAATTCTAGTTCATCAGCCGGAATTTTTATTGCTGATTCTATTTTCTCGGCACTAGCTACTAACTTAGATTTAGTTAGACGCAGAAACTTGACGGGTTTTGTTACCTCGTTTGTTCCAAGTAAGCAATTAGAATTGGTATAGATGTCTAGTGTTTTTATTATCGAGCCAGATTTGGTTTTAGCTAAAGTATATGAAAAGGGTTTAATTGATTCTGGATATAAAGTCAGTTGTGCTACTAATGCTGAAGATGTAGTAAGTTTTTTAAATGACTTCAAGCCAAACATAATAATAACCGAACTCCAGATACCGAATCACAATGGAATTGAATTATTGAACGAGTTAAAGAGCTATAATGACCTGCAAGACTGTCCAGTAATAGTCAATAGTATAATCCCGGAAGACGTCTTAGGTTTAAATAGCTCGGCATCAAAAAGCTATAACATGAAAGCTTATACATATAAGCCAGAAACTACAATTAAGAAGTTAATTGGCATTCTGGAAGAGGTTATCAGTTCTAATGAATCAAGTTAATACAAGAGCATTAGTTATCAGGCGGATTAACTATAACGAAGCAGATAGAATAATTACATTAATTACCGAGAAAAAAGGTAGAGTGAATGTAATTGCTAAAGGAGTTAGAAAACAAAAATCTAAACTTGCTGGTGGAATAGAATTACTAAGTATATCTGAGGTTGGTTATATTGTAGGAAAGTCTAATTTGTACACACTAACTTCGACAAGATTAATCAAGCATTTTGCTAATATTGTAAAAAACATAGATAAAACGATGCTGGCATATCGGTTTCTTGAGATTATATACAAAATAACTGAAGACAGTACAGGTAGTGAGTTTTTTGAACTATTGAGTACGGCATTTGAATCTTTAGATTTAAATAGCGACATAGGTTTAATAGAAGTTTGGTTTAATTTAAGAATTTTATATTTAACTGGCCATTCGCCAAATCTAAATACTGATGTTAATGACAATAAATTGGTTGAAGGTAAAGAGTATAGCTTTGATATTGAAAGTATGTGTTTTGGTGATTCAGAATTAGAAAATTTTTCAGATAAAGACATAAAACTTATGCGAATTCTGATTAACAGTAACAGCCCGGAAGTTATAAAGAGAATAGAGAATATCGATAAAAATATAGTAGATCATGTCCAAGCACTTACTAATAATTTATGCAGGTACTACCTTAATGTTTTGTAATTATGAGGCTTAATTCAATCTGTAAAATTCTAATGCTAGTGTAAGTCGTACAAAAAGTTTATAATAACTTCTAATGAGTGAAAATGTAGTAAAAATGGAAGACATTGTTTCTTTGTGCAAAAGGCGAGGGTTTGTATATCAAGGTTCTGAAATTTATGGCGGTGAAGCTGGTCTATATGATTTTGGTCCTTACGGAACAGAGCTTTTAAATAACATAAAAAAATCTTGGTGGCGGGCAAATGTTTATAGAAAACAAAATTATGTTGGAATTGATTCTGCGATGTTTAAGAATCCAAAAGTATGGGAAGCTAGTGGCCACGTTGGAGGTTTTTCCGATCCTTTAGCTGAGTGTAAAAAGTGCAATCATCGAATAAGGGTAGATAAAGAACTTGAAAGAATTGGAATAAATGCTGACGAGAAAATGTCAGAAGTTGATATTAACAAACTTTTCGACGAAAATCGTGAGTCAATAAAATGCCCAAACTGTGGATCTAAAGAATTTTCTGAAGCAAAAGCTTTCAACTTGTTAGTTAAATCAAACCTTGGTGATTTTACTGGAGATTATGACCGACCAGTATATTTACCTGGTGAAGCATGTCAGGGGATATATCTAAATTTCAAGAATATAGTTACGACAACCAGAATGAAGGTACCTTTTGGAGTAGCCCAAATTGGCAAAGCGTTCAGGAATGAAATAAGTCCAAGAAATTTTCTTTTTAGAACACGAGAATTTGAGCAGGCCGACACCCAGTATTTCATAAGACCAAATGAAAATAAGGAAGACTACGAATTAATAAAGAAAGATCGATGGAACTGGTATCTTGATTTAGGCATCGATGAACAAAAGCTTCGCTGGAAACAACATGATAATCTGGTTTTTTATGCCAAAGATGCATGGGATATTGAATACGATTTTCCTTCATATGGTTTCGATGAAGTAGAAGGTATTCATGATCGTACCGATTATGACTTGTCACAGCACGAGAAGTTCTCCGGTACAGATCTTCATTACACCGATCCGCAGTCTGGTGAAAAGTATATTCCTTGGGTGCTGGAAACTTCAGTGGGTATGGGTAGATTATTCTTAGCTGTAATTTCTGATGCCTATGCTGTTGAAGAATTAGAAAATGGCGAAAGACGAACAGTCTTGAAACTAAAGCCAGAACTAGCCCCGGTTAGGTATGCTATTTTTCCACTTTTAAAGAATAGGCCTGAGTTAGTAGAAAAAGCTCGAGAAGTTTACAGTGAACTAATTAAAGATAATGTATGTGAGTTTGACGATAATGGAAACATCGGTAAGAGATATCGTAGACAGGATGAGATTGGAACACCAGAATGTATTGTGATAGATTTTCAAACTCTAGAAGACGATACGGTTACTATTCGTGATCGTGATACGACAGAGCAACGACGCATTCATATATCTGAATTAGTGTAATATGGAAATCTTAACAAGAGCTCAGTTTGGAAATCCAATTCTAAGAAAAACTGCTATAACCTTGTCGGTTGAAGATATAAAGTCCTCAAAGATACAGGATATAATAAAAAATATGCAACACACTTTGGTAGAAAAGAAATTAGGTATTGGGTTAGCTGCTCCGCAAGTCGGGCAAGATGTATCACTTGCTGTTATTGAAATTAAGACAACCAAGGCCAGACCGGAAGTCGAAGAATTCCGGCTTGTAATTATCAATCCAGAAATAATTGAGACATTCGGCAAGAAAGTTGAACAGTGGGAAGGATGTATTAGTGCCGGCAGTAATGGTAAGGCAGATTTATTCGCAAAAGTTCCAAGATATAAAAAGATAAAGCTTAGTTATTTTGACCAAAAAGGTATAAAGAAAGAACAAATCCTAGATGGATTAAAAGCACATGTAGTACAGCACGAAGTTGATCATCTAAATGGAATTTTATTTGTCGATAAAGTAAAAAATCCAAAAACTTTCATGACCTATAAAGAGTATAAAAAAGCTAAGAGAAGAAAGTTAATTTAGCTCAGTGGGTCAAAACAATAAATTAACTTTGGGTTTAGTAGGATCGGATTTATCTAACAGTCTTTCAGAAGCAATACATAATGAATTTGCCAAAGATTTAAATGTTGAATTAGATTTCAAAAATCTCGAAGTAAGCGAAAAAGACTTCAAGGCAACTGTTGATTTATTTTTTAAAAATAAGGGTAGGGGACTCAGTATAACTAGTCCCTTTAAGCAAGCTGCATATGAATACGTAGATATATTGGATGACAGTGCAAAATTAGCTAAATCAGTAAATTGTATTTCAATTCAAAATAATAAACTTGTTGGCTATAACACTGATGGTAAGGGTTTGATTACAGATTTAAAAACAAAAATAGGACAGCTTAATGATACGATAATCTTGGTTATAGGCTCGGGAGGTGCTGTAAGGGGTATTTTATCTGAGCTCAGTCTAGACGATAGTTTAGGGGTTTCTGTTTGGGCAAGAAATAGCGTCAAAGTTCAAGAATTAGTAAATCAATTTTCACTTCAGAAACTTAGTGGAAAGTACGATGTAATTATTCATGCAACTTCGTCAAAACAGAGTTTTAGATTAGACTGGATAGAAGAGTACTGCACAAAAAACACACTAATGTATGACATACAGTACAAAAAAGACCAATCAAAAACCTGGTTTTGTTTATGGGCAGACAACAAGGGTTATACAAATGCTAATGGTAGGGGTATGGTATATCAGCAAGCAAAGTTAGCATTTGATATTTGGAAAGAAACTTTAGAAGACTAAATTCTTGGTTGAGGAAACCTTGCTATATACAAAAGTGCCCGACCGTATTTTTCTATTGTTTCTATTCTTTTTCTAGAAGGATTTTCTAATCCAGTAAGGTCCATGTTATCGAATAGGTCGGCTTTTTTAACCGCCCTTGATCTTGGATTAACCGCTAGTCGCTGGACGTAGAGGTCGTAATCTTCGCCGTCTTCTTTTGTGAGTAAATCTAATGGGAACAATATATCTTCGCTGAATCCATCTCGCTCAAGATCAGTAATTGTAAGTTGACCTTTACTGTCTTCGACGGCGTCATGCATGACAGCTACCATTTGCGTTTCTTTAGAGTGTCCTTGGGCTGCTACTGTTCCCATGACTCGAAGTGGGTGATTTATGTAATCGCTTCCATCAAAACGGAATTGCCCCTCATGTATTTGGATTGCTATTTGTACGGCTTTTTCTAATGTTGCCATATTTAAGTCCTTTCTTTGTTGTTTGTGGGGAAAACAAAAAAGCGGTTCCTCACAAACAACTTAATTTATAGTTGCTTGTGGAGTAACCGCATTGGACGAATCTTTTCAGATTCCGCTGATCCTACTTCCATACCTAATTATGTATATATTTATATAAAATTCAAGTGTGGCTATGCTAAAGCTTTCATTTAGCAGTTATAGGAGTTATCATTAACTTTAATTATGAGCAGTGAATTACCAATAGAACAGGGTGGTGAAGAATTTAATCATCAATCACCAGAACAAGAAGATAAACAAAAAAAAGAAAGTGTTTCTGAGACTTTAGCAAAAGCAGGAATTATTATGTTTGGTACTTTTGGAGTTATTAATGTCGCAACTGGTATTGAAAGTGGTAATGACGAAGATTATTTTAAAGAAAACTTTGAACAAACTTTCGAAGTTATCGAGATCCAGGAAATAGAAAATAATCAATATGTTCAAGACAGTTTTGTCGGTATTACTTTGTTAGGTTTAAGTTTTCTTAGTTGCGTTGCATTGGTTAGAATTCGAGGCAAAAATCGTGAAACAAAAAAAGTATAAAAGGATATCAATAATTGGAAGCCCGGGGGCGGGTAAGACTACTCTGGCCAATAAATTAGAAAAAATTACAGGACTACCAGCTTATCATTTAGATAAATATTATTTAGAAAAACCTAATTACTGGGATGAGCATAATTTAGAATGGATAGATTTTGTTAAAAATTTGATAAATAAGGAAGCGTGGATTATTGATGGTAATTACAGCAAGACATTCGATGAAAGATTCGATATATCAGATTTAATAATTCTTTTAGATGTATCTCGAATAAAGGCATATAGAGGGATTCTTGATAGAAGATTAAAATATCATAAAAAACATAGACCTGAAATGCCCGACGGCTGGGAAGAAAAGCTAAATAAAGATTTTCTAATGTTCGTTTGGAAATATCATAATAAAAATAAAATGGAATTAAAAGAAAAACTTTCAAAAGTAGACTCAACGAAAATAGTAGTATTAAAATCTAGAAGTGAAATCAGAAAATTTATGTCCGATCTTTAATGATTATTTTGTTTTTTTACCGGTGTGTCTTGTGCTCGAATATGATTTTTCTACTAGTCTGGCTATTGTATCGTCTTGAGACTTAATATCTCTTATGAATTTGCGTCCTGCAGTTAGTGTACTTTCATCGGCAATTAGTAATCCACCAATTGTTCTAAATAGACTTTCAATTACTTCGTGAGTTGGTTCTTTATCATCTGGATGAGTAAACTCAATTTTTTGTGCTTTCTTAGAATCAGTAATAGAAATAATACCATCTCGGGATATACTTCGGAGCGTTGTATTTACCCTGTTGCTTGCAACATCTTTGTTATCAAATTCAAAGATTTCTTTTACGGACTTAATGACGGTGCTTTTATCAGTAGTATTAATGTCACTAGATCTTAATTCTGACAATATTATTCCTAAAACTCCCAATCTCAGTTCGATGGCATTATAGGCATTTTTTTGAATTCTTCGTTCTCCAATAATTGACCTTAAAGAAAAGCCGCTAGATGTAGATAGCTCTAGAAGTTGACCACTAAAACCTTCAAGGTAGTTTCCTAAAATTTGCGTAGGTTTTTTTGCCCATAGCTTTGTTTTTTCTGTATTTACACCTAAAGGTTCAGAAAATGTAGTAACCATAACTTCAGGCATGCATCTTAAAAGACCGCTAACATTAAAGGTTTTGCTATCAACATTATCAAATGCCCCAACGACTCTCAAATTTTCATTAATATCACTCAAGCTAGTATATTCGTAAGGGGTAAACGCTAATGATATACATTTTGCTTCGGTGTTGAGATTACTTAGAATAACTCCAAGAGTCTCGCTGTTTAATACAGCTTCTGGTTGTGATGTTCTGGTTGTCTCAATATAATCTTGCATACGTTACAATAAAATAACATAAATTTGCGCATATGCAAATTTATTATTTATATATCTACTGTTATTATTGTAAGTAATGAACAAAAAAGCCAAAACAATAGAAGAGCTAATCGACAATTCAGGTGATTTTAAGGATTCATTAATCAGTTTGGATAAACTGATTACGGAAGTTCTTCCAGAAATAGATAGGAAACTATTTAGTGGAACGAGCATAACTATGCTTGGTTACGGATTTTTTGATTATAAGGATTATAAGGGTGTAGTATATCCTTGGCCGGCAATTTCGATAGCTCCACAAAAAAACTATTTGAGCTTATATTTGATGGGTATTAAGGATGGGAAATATATATCAGAAATGCATGCCGACAAATTAGGTAGGGCAAGTGTCGGTAAGAGCTGTATAAGATTTAAAAACTTAGAAAATTTAGATTTGAATGAACTAAAAATTGCAATCGTTGAAACTAATGAATGGCTTATGACCCAGACAAAAAGCAATTAGTTGTAAATTACCTTAAAAACAAAGATAATGTAGACGATGAACGAAAAAAACAAGAAAAAAATTTTTCCTAATGATTTTTTTTGGGGAGCTAGTACAGCTTCTCATCAAGTTGAAGGTGGTACAGTTAACCAGTGGTCGGCGTGGGAGCTTGAGAACGCCAAAGAACTTGCCCAGACAGCTCATCAACGTCTTTCATGGCTTGAGAACTGGAATGATATAAAGAATCAAGCTGAAGACCCTCATAATTATGTTTCCGGCAACGGTGTAGATCATTACAGAAAATATGAACATGATTTTGATATTGTTACTAAACTCAATATGAACGCCTTTAGATTTGGAATTGAATGGTCAAGAATCGAGCCCGAAGAAGGCAAATGGGACGAAAAAGAAATTAAGCATTACAAAAAGTATATTTTAGAGTTAAGAAAGCGCAAGATTGAACCGTTTTTGAACATTTGGCATTGGACTTTCCCTAGTTGGTTTGCCGAAAAAGGTGGATTTAAGAACAGATCCAATATAATTTATTTTGAAAGATTTGTTAAGAAAGTGGCTGAAGAATTTTGCGATGACGTAACATACATAATTACTCTAAATGAGCCAAACGTTTACGCAAGTTTTAGCTATGCAACAGGGGAGTGGCCACCTCAAGAAAAAAGTTGGCTGAGTACGGCAGCAGTTTACATAAACTTAGTAACGGCACATAAAAGAGCGTATAGAATTTTGAAATCACAAAAAGATTCGCTTCAAATTGGTGTAGCGGCTCAACTGGCTAATATTCAAGCCAAACGTCCACATAGTATGGTAGATTCAATTAGCACAAAATGGATGAGGTACTTTTGGAATTGGTGGTTTCTGTATAGGATTAAAAACCAACAGGACTTCATTGGATTTAACTATTACTTTACCGATTACTATACTGGTCTAGCTAAGAGAGAAAATCCTAAAGTTCCAGTAAGTGATTTAGGGTGGTATATGGAACCAGAAGGGCTGTATCCGTTATTGATTAGATTGTGGAGTAAGTATAAAAAGCCGATTTTTGTAACCGAAAATGGACTTGCCGATGAAAAAGATGAGTATCGTCGTTGGTGGATCGAAGAAACCATAGTTGCAATGGAAAGAGCAATAAGTGAGGGAGTGGATCTTAAGGGATATTTTCACTGGAGCTTACTTGATAATTTTGAATGGAAATATGGATGGTGGCCAAAGTTTGGACTAGTGGAAGTAAATAGAAAAACAATGACCAGGACGGTAAGACCAAGTGCGAAATGGTTTGCCAACAAGATAAAAGATCTTTAGTCTAAACTAATAATATTGAATAAATTACTAATATCTAGTATAAATATAACAATGAATGAGTTTGAAAAAGGTGAATATTTTAATTCAGTACGAAATAGAGTAGTTATGGCTTTAGCGCCGATCGTTGCTGTTTTGGCGTTAAGCGCCTGTACGGAACAGATGAAGGGTGAAAAAGAAGAACAGAATATCATTAATGGAAGAGAATTCTGGGTAAATGAATCAGAAACTGTTGTAGTTGTCAGTGACACCATCGAAAGAAAGACACCAGCAGTCAGTAAAACTAATGACATTGAGAGAATTGAAGATGGCGACTGCCGAATAGTTAAGAATCCAATTTACGCAAGAGTAGACGGTAGTATATTTATGGCATTTCTACCTCAAGATAAAGACCTTAATAAAGATGAAGGACTGACTGAAAACTTGAACTGGATTGCTTACCAGCGATTATCGTCTCAAACGCAGCCACAAGAACAGGGTGCTCCTTATGTAGTATCAAAAGGCGAGCCAATAAAGATTGATGGCAAGGACGTAGAGATTGATGGCTTAAAAATATCTACCCAAAATACTGATGAAGTTTCTGTATCTAGAATTATAGATTGTGAAGACGCCACATTCATTATCGGCTTAGACGAAAATCCCGAAAAAGGAGAGTAGTGTAATAATCTGCTAGCCAAACACTACATATAGTGTTTTTATCCACAGAACGTATATTTCTGTGGATAACTTTATGGAAAGGCTATATTTTACATAAAAAAGTACTTGCATGTGGGTAGTTGTGGGTTGTATTCTTTTGTTAGTGGGTAATCGTGGGTAGACCAAAACTGTCATACTCAACAAAAATAAAAACCACTAGCAGCTTAAATAAAACTTATGGCCACAGTAGACTATTTCCAAAGGAAACTTGACGACAAGCGGAGGTTAACAATACCTACCGAACTTCGTGACGAGTTCTCTAGGGGATTAGTAATTACACAAGGCTTTAAGAACTATCTACATTTATATCCAAAATCAGTTTGGGACGAACAGGTAGAACCGCAACTTCAAGGAAACATCCTTGACGAAAACACTGCGGATCTTAACGTGAAGTTCCGAATGGGTAAAACAGAAAGCGTGCTGGACGAAAAACAAGGGCGAATTGTTATAGATCAGCATTTACTGGATTACGCAGGAATAGATAAGGAGATAGTAGCAATTAGGGCCGGGCGATACTGGCGCCTACAATCGGTTTAAAAACTTTCATTGTAGGACTGCAGAACTTTAACAATTTGGAAGATAGCAAAACTAACGACTCGAGGTTAGCTATCTGGTAGTCAACAAGTGGCCGAAGGCACCACTCAAAAAACCTTAGTACTTTACGAAAACACCTCCCAAAACTCCACCTCACACATAAGTCTCTCAAAACTTAATTTGAACCAGAACGGAGTTTATAAGATTTTTTAAAATCTTAAGATATTTACTCCGATACGTTCCAGTTCAAAAACAAAAAACAAAAACAACAAAAAACAAAAAGTTGACTACTGGATAGGTGACCTTGTAAAAACAAAAAATACATGAAAAATACAAACAAAAATCACCAAAATCAACATTTTCCAGTTCTAAAAGACGAAGTTCTAGATTATCTGAACCCATCAGAAGAGGAGAAATACCTTGACTGTACGGCAGGATACGGAGGACATGCATCTTTAGTATTGAAACGTACCTTAAACTCGACGAAAGTCGTCTTAATTGATCGCGATCGTAACGCTATTGAACATTTGCATTCAATATTTAAAGAGGGTGTGAGAATAATCCAAAAAGATTACTTGAACGCCTGCCGTGATTTAAATAATTCAAATGAGCAATTCGACATGATTTTGGCAGATTTGGGCGTATCGTCACCGCACCTTGACAATGCGAGTCGTGGGTTTAGTATCAGATTGGATGGACCACTCGACATGCGAATGGACGATACTCAGCAATTAACAGCCGAAGTTATAGTAAATAACTATAATCAGGATGAAATTGCTGAAATACTTCATAAGTTTGGCGAAGAGCCGAAAGCGAGAAAAATCGCTAGGCTCATAGTGGAAAACAGACCAATAATAACTACCTCACAATTAGCAAAAGTCGTTGCCCAAGCTTGGCCGGGTTATAGCAAGGTTCATCCTGCAACTCGTACATTTCAAGCCTTACGAATAGCCGTGAATAGCGAACTGGAACAAATAAGGCAAGCTATTCCGATATGGATAGAAATGTTAAATCCCGGCGGGCGAATAGTGATCATTAGTTTTCATAGTCTAGAAGATAGAATTGTGAAAGACTTATTAAAAGAATTTTCTGGTGATCACTATGACGCTTCGCTAAAACTGCTGACTAAAAAGCCAGTGGTTGCAAGCAACGAAGAATTAGTAATTAATCCGCGTGCAAGAAGTGCAAAACTTCGAGCCGCAGTTAAAATAAAAACAAAAAGAAGGGAGTAAGCATGCCAATACAGGTAAAAAGCTTATCTCGATCCTATAAGGTTAAGGTTAGAGTAGCCTAATCTTATACGGAAGGTAACCAAGGGACTGTCGTTTATGATTGCAAACGACAGTCCAACAAAAAAAGGAAAACAAATACAAAAATATGACATATTCAAATTCACTTTCTGTCAGTAGGCAACGGTTAGTTGGTCGAAATCAGAACACCACAAAAATATCTACAAATGTTCAAGCCATTGGACCAGTAACAAATACGATTATTCTTATTGTATTGGTTTGTTTGCTTGGCCTTTTGTATCTAACTCAAGTAACTAAGACAAATGCTTACAGCTATCAACTAAACAGTTTACGTAGTGAACAAACAGCGTTGACAGACGAGAGAGACCAGTTAGAAATAGAGTCATCAAGACTACAGGCACTCGATAAAGTCAAAAATAGTCCTGTGGCAAATAACTTTGTCTCAGTGGCACCAAGTGCAACAATTCAAAATTAATGTATAGTAGTAATGGCTATTATGGACAGCAAGCCAGGAAAATTTAACTTTGGTCAAATTAGTCGCATAAGATTTTTTTATGCGATACTGCTATTTGTTATTGCTATTTTTATTATACGTTTGTTCTATTTACAGGTAATTAAACATGATTATTACAAAACATCAGCTCTAAGCGCTCAACTTAAGGAGTACGAAATTCCTGCTAAAAGGGGAGTAATTGAAGCTCATAATGGTAATCAAATTGTTCCAATTGTACTCAATGAGACTAAATATACGCTTTTTGCTGATCCAAAATATATTAAAGATCCAAGACAGGTTGCTGAGGAGCTAGTTAAAGTTACCGGTAGTAATGTTGATGACTACGAGAAGCTTATAAAAACTCCAGATACTAGATACGTTATTTTGGCAAAAAAACTGAATGAAGAACAAAGTAAAAAAATAATTGAATTAGACTTGAAAGGTGTTGGCACAAGAGAAGCTGACTATAGAACGTACCCCCAGGGACCGCTTGCTTCTCAGCTGCTTGGTTTTGTTAATGATGAAAACCAGGGTAAGTATGGAGTAGAGCAATATCTGAACGATGAACTTGATGGTAAGAACGGACTATTAAAGGCGATTACCGATGCCCAAGGTATACCTTTGGCGTCTCAGAAAGACAACATATTGGTTGAACCTGATCAAGGTAAGCGAGTACTTCTGACAATTGATATTGGTTTACAGCAACGATTAGAAGAGACTTTAAAAAAAGGCTTGGAAAATGCTAGCTCTAAATCTGGTGGTGCTTTAGTGTTGAATGTTAAAACTGGTGAGATAAAGGCAATGGCAAATTTCCCGACATATAATCCAACAGATTTCGCAAATACAGAAGACGGATCGGTATTTAATAACTCTGTCGTCAGCGCTCCATTAGAAGTCGGCTCAATAATGAAGCCATTAACAGCCGCAGCAGCAATCAACGAAGGTGTAGTAAATAGATATACGTCATATTACGATCCAGGATATTTTATTGTAGATGAAGCAAAAATTACTAACATCGAAGAAGTTGGTGGTGCAGGCAATAAAGCTGTTCAGGACATAATTCAGCAGTCGCTTAACACTGGAGCGACTTGGCTACTGATGCAGATGGGCGGCGGTCAGATCAATGACAAGGCTAGGAATACTTGGCATGGCTATATGTCGGATAAATATGGTTTTGGTAAAAATACAGGAATAGAACAGGGATATGAATCTAGTGGAACGATTCCTGACCCCAATGATGGTTTCGGGCTGAATATTCAGTATGCTAACACTGCATTCGGACAGGGTATGACGGCTACTCCGCTACAAATGGCTTCAGCTTTCGCTAGCATAATAAATGGCGGAACTTATTACAAACCAACGCTAATTGATAAGATCGTAAGTTCTGACGGAAACGAAGACGATAAACAACCTCAGGTGATAAGGGATAACGTAATTTCGAAGGAGTCATCAGCAGAGATTAGAGGTATACTTGAGTATGCATTTTCAAAGAACTACAACTTTTACGGCTTGCAGGCATTACGACCACAGTATTCTATGGGCGGAAAGACCGGAACTGCTCAAGTTCCAGCACCCAATGGAAAGTACTATGAAGATAGGTTTAACGGAACTTTTATGGGTTATGTTGGGGGTGATGAGCCAGAATATATAGTAGTAGTCAGAGTGGATGAACCTAAGATAGCAGGTTATGCTGGCGCTAAAGCTGCAGCCCCGATAGCTACTGAAATGCTGAACATCTTGATTGATAGCTATAATGTTCAACCGAAAAGATAGAAAAAGAGTATAATATAAAAATAAGCTTAAAATAAAATGTCAGAAGTAATTCAATTATCACTTGAAACGAACACCTTAATCCGCATATTAGTTATGGGTTTCGGCTGTTTTGTACTGAGCATGTTAATTACGCCAATTTATACTAGGATGGCCTATAACGGTAAGTGGTGGAAGCAGCAAAGGTCTGATTCATGGTCTGGCGGTAAGGCATCTGTTTACAAAAAACTTCACGCCGAAAAACACAAGCGTAACATTCCAACTATGGCTGGTCTTATTTTTGTTATTTCGATTGCCCTCATAACATTATTTTTTAATCTCGATAGGTCGCAAACTTGGTTACCATTAGCCGGTATGTTGTTAGCAGGTACAATCGGTCTATTTGATGATTGGCTAAACATAAGGGGTGATGGCTCCGGTGTGGCAGGGATGAGATCTAAGATTAAATTTGCTCTTCACAGTACCGTAGCACTTGCTGGTGGTTGGTGGTTTTGGTCCAAACTTGATGTTTCTAGTGTTAATGTTCCTTTTTTTGGACAAGTCCAGCTAAGTTTCTTGGTTGTAATACTTTTTTGGCTTGTGGTTGTAGCTACTGCAAATGCAGTTAATATTTCGGATGGTCTAGATGGACTCGCAGGAGGCCTTCTATCGACGTCGTATGCTGTTTATGCCCTTATTTGTATAGTAGAAGGTAAATACGTCCTAGCGGCTTTCTGTGCAGCTACAGTCGGTGCTCTACTAAGCTACACATGGTTCAATATTCATCCAGCCAGGTTCTTTATGGGTGATGTAGGCTCTTTTGCACTAGGGACGGCGCTTGGAATAATAGCCATGCAGACAGATACGGTATTTATTTTGCCGATTATTGGAATTGTGTATGTCGCCGAAACTGGCTCTGTAATTATAAATAGATTATCTAAAAAGCTTCGGAATGGTAAAAAGGTGTTTTTATCTTCACCAATACATCATCATTTTGAAGCTATTGGTTGGCCAGAAACAAAAGTGACTATGAGGTTTTGGGTTCTTGGCCAGGTTGCCGGTGTAGTCGGACTGGTTGTATATCTACTAACCAGGACGACATAGCCAGATGGTAAGTAATCGTCCAAGACGTCCCCAGGCAATCAGTCGAGGTGATGTTCATCAAAGAAAACATAGGCCTGATTACTGGCTAGTTATTTTAGCATCAGCTTTATTAGTTGTTGGTATGATTGTTGTCTATTCCATAAGTCCTGGTCTAGCGGCCCAAAACAAAGTAGGCGAGAATTTCTACTCGTCCAAACAGGCTATTTCAATATTGTTAGGTATTGTGGCGTTTATTCTTGCTTCAATGATTCCTCTTCGTAGCTGGTCAAAAATTGAGAAACCATTAATTGTTGGGTCAATTATTGCATCAATTGTTGTGGTTTTATTTGGAGAAAAAATTAATGGTGCTTATAGGTGGATTCAATTAGGTGGTTTTTCTTTCCAGGCTGTTGAGCTAATTAAGTTTACTTTGCTTTTTTGGCTGGCAGGTTTTTTAGCAACGCGTCTGAAGAATAATGAATTAGATGATTTTAATAAAACTATTAAGCCGTTGATTATATTGCTTGCAATAATAGCTTTTGTGGTTGCAAATCCGTTTCTCCAGAGTGATCTAGGATCTACTGGTGTACTTGTAGCAATGATTGCATCAATGTCGTTTGTAGCAACATTACCAATGAAGAGAATTGCAATTTTTGGTTTGATTGTATTAGCCGGAACGTTCTTCTTAGTAGTTTCTTCGCCTTATAGAATTGATAGGTTTCAGACATATTTGCAACCTGAAAGAGATTGTCAGAATAGTGGCTATCAGGCTTGCCAGGCATTGATTGCCGTTGGTTCTGGCGGAATAACAGGCAAGGGACTAGCACACAGCGTACAAGCCTATGGATACTTACCAGAAGCGGCAAACGATTCAATATTTGCAATATATGCAGAAAAGTTTGGGTTCATCGGTGTATCAATAATTTTAGTGCTGTTTGCAGCATTGTTTAGTAGGCTTAAAAATATAATGGAAAAAGCTCCAGACACCTACAGCAGGTTAATAGTGACCGGTGTTTTAGCATGGATTAGTACGCAGGCAATTATTAATATTGGAGCAATGATTGGTCTACTCCCACTAAAAGGTATAACATTACCATTTATAAGTTACGGCGGTACAAGTATAATATTTGTAATGGCTTCTCTAGGAGTCGTGTTTCATATATCAAAATACACTACGTACACCACCAATACTGATCTAGAAAGCGAAGGAAAAAAACTTGATAATAGTACTGACAGGCGGCGGGACAGGCGGGCATATTACGCCACTTCTGGCCGTCGCACATGAGATAAGGCAAAGTAACCCAAATATAAAAATTATTTATATTGGCGAGAGAAAAGGCAAGTACGCTGAACTTATAGAAAATTGCCAGGATATTGATGAACAGTATTCGATTTTTGCTGGTAAATATCGACGTTACCACGGTGAAAGCTTCATTACTAAGATAACTGATATAAAAACTATATTATTGAACATTAGGGACTTTTTTTATGCAATTATTGGCATAGTTCAAAGTATTTTTATAGTTAAAAAGATAGATCCGAACATTATATTTCTCAAAGGTGGCTTTGTTGGTGTACCGGTTGGTCTTGCAGGAGCTATCTGGAAAAAACCGATGATAACTCATGATTCTGATGCGACTGCCGGCTTAGCTAATCGAATTACTGGCCGATGGGCCATGTTGCATGCAACGGCCATGACCAGCGAAAATTATTCTTATTCAAAAGACAAAGTGGTTCACGTTGGGGTATTGGTCGGGCCTCAATACAGCTATGTTGACAACATTAAAAAACAAGAATATCGTCAAGAATTAAGCTTATTACCAGATGCAAAAGTCTTAATGATTACTGGTGGTAGCAATGGTGCGGGTACTATAAATAAAGAAATTGCAAAATTTGCACCTAAATACCTAGAAAAGTATAAAAATTTAGTGATTATACACCAAACAGGGAAGGGTAAGCTGGGGATATACAAAGATTACCAAAATAGTAGATTAATGAAATTTGAGCTACTTAGTGATATGTATAAATACAGTGGAGCAGCAGATTTGATAGTAAGTAGGGCAGGAGCTAATACTATTGCTGAGTTTGGGGTGCAGTCAAAGACCTGTATCGTGGTTCCAAATCCAATTTTAGTCGGTGGTCACCAGAGTTTGAATGCCAAATATCTAGAAGAACACAAAGCTGTAGTTGTGGTCCAAGAAGATACTTTTAACAATAAAGACATTAGTAAGCTTTGGAACGAAATAGAAGAACTTTTATTTAAGAACAGTACATCAGCAAATAAATACGCTCATAAACTTCATGAAATTACCAAAAAAGATGCTGCCGAAAAAATAGCTAAATTATTAATTGAAAATGGTAAGTAAATGTTAGGTTCAAAGAAATCAAAAAAACAAGATACTGAGCCCCGACGCAAGACAGTAGATAACAAATACTCATCTGATGGACGTAGGGTCTTTTCATACTACTCAAGCAGATCTCAAGAGCTGGAGACTAGACCTAGAAATGATACTCTTGATCAAACTGTAAAGTCTAAAAACAGAAATTTAAGGTACATACCTACTTTGCTAGCGATAGTCGTAATCTCCTTGGCATTGTTTTACGCTACTTTAATTAACACAAATAACCCGGAAATTATTCCTTTGAGTGAGAATTCAATAAATATACTAAAGAATAAACAAGATTATCAATCATCAATAGCACAAATATTTAATGATGATTTCTGGAGTAAATCCAAGTTAACAATTAATACTAAAAGTTTAGAAGAAAAAATTAAACAAAAACACCCTGAAATAGAAAAAGTTTCAGTAAATATACCTATATTAGGACGTCGACCAATAGTTCAAGTAAGTCCTGCGGAGCCGAAATTAGTTGTAATCACTTCTAATGGAGATTTTGTAGTTGATATAAACGGAAGGATTCTGGCGAACCTAAAAGATACACCTGAAGAAAAGACTAGAAACCTATTTACAATAAAAGACAGTGTACTTAAAGAAAACAAACCAGGTGACATAATATTTCCTGAATCTACAATAAGGTTTATAGATGATGTTAAGTTTCAATTTGAGAAAAAAGGTATAGAAATAGACTATATTGAGCTACCAAGCGTAGCTAATGAATTGCATATTAGAACTAAAGGAAGTAAATATATTATTAAATTTAATTTAGCGGGCGACGCCAGGGAACAGAGTGGTGTCTACTTTGCCATTACCGAAAAGCTATCAGAAGGTTCGGCAATCCAGCCAAAAGAATACATTGACGTTAGAGTGGAATCGCGGGCATTTATAAAGTAAACCCCCTCATACCTCTACCCTGATTGTTCGTATTTTGTTCAGTATAAAGACCTATCATTGTCATTGAAAAAACTATATAAAACATTCAGAAGGGCAAAAAGTCAAATATTTTGTTAATAAACAGAATGTAAGGGGATAGAGCAAACGATATAACTAAAACGTGAAAAAAGCAAACATTTCACGACAAAGCTGTGGAAAAGTCAAATTGTTGTACAAAGCTACAACAAAAAAGAATCAGACAGACATAAGCAGCATAGCTATATAGATGGAGTGCAGTTAAACAGAGTATGTATACAGCGAAATGTATGAAAACTCAATAATTGTATAAAAGTCCCCTATAGAGCAACGTATTACTAATCAACTATTTACAGTATAATAGAGTCGCAAAATATAAATTGTACGACATCACGGGTATATGCTTTTCTATGCTAATGTATGTCTTCCTTTTTCTGTGTTTGTGTTTAAGTTCTGGTTAATTATTAATATATTTGTGTAATATGCCCTATTTGTCTGGAAGTTACTTGAAATAGATTTAATGCTTTTTGTTTCTAATGTGTCTATGCCTATATTAAATGTTCGTAAAATGTACAGTTATTTTAATTTAATAGCAACCACCGGGACGTCCACGGAATAGTGGTTCTATATCTACTAGAAAAAGTTTTGGTTGGACTTGAGTCTGGTCGCAGCTATTGATGCCATATACAAACTGATAGTAGTCCATGTCGTTTAACCTTTGCCTTCTTAGTCTGCTAATCGGGCTGTTGTATCTTGAAAGTCCTTTTAACATTTGTTCACCAACTTCAGTTGGTAGATTGTCAAGGAAGCTGTCCGTAGGATTACACGGGTCAATTTCTATTGAACTTGAAATATAATCTACTTCTGCAGCTAATTCATTCATGTATCCATTCGTGTAACCCCATTTATGTGGTACTACTTCGGCTTTGCATGCTCTTGCGCATTTATTGAGCTCACGATCAGTTATTGAAAGCACGCGTCTCACTGAGGCAATAGAAAAAAGCGGTGAGACTAAATCGACTGGCCGCTTAAAACGTGCAGGTTCATTTGTTTCACTTACTTTTTCTTTGAATTCTTCAAATTGTCTCTTATCCAGCTTAGGGTGTATAAGAGCAGATCTTTCAGAATAAAACTCAATTTTTGCTTTGTGAGGCATTGTCTTTTATATGAGTCTATTTACTTAGAGTATTTATGCTTCTGCAAGAGTGTAGGTAGCTTTAGCTGTTCGCTTGAACTGTGGCTTGCCTTGTAGGTTCAGTAGGATAGTAGTTTCTTTAACGTAACGGCTCTTAAGCACTTCTTTGACGATTTCTTCTCGGTGCATTGGCTTACCAGCTTTTTTAAGTACGTCAGAGATTACGTCTGCAACTGTTCCCTTGCTATATCCCCATTCTTTTAAGGCATAAATACCGCGTCCGATTAAAACGAAGCGCTTGTCTTTTATAAGTTCGTTGTGAATTGCCTGAGTAGTTACATCTTTTCGTTTGAAGTCTGAATCTTTTATAGCTTCAGCTATTTCGTTAAAGTGCATGTACTCACCTTTTTCACTCAAGATAACGTAAATCTTGTCGCGAATATTCTTTGGGTTTACCAAGGGCCATTTTACTAGTCCCCATTTTTCGTTTAAGGTTGCTAGTTTTTTAGATGTTGTTGCTAGAGCTTCAGCGTTTTTTGCATCCTGAAGACCAGCTTCTTTGGCAGCCTCGTCGATAGAACATGGCTTTGCAATCTTTTTAATAGCATCAATAAGCTTGTTTACGTTAGCTTTGATAGTCTTTTCGTCGTTGATGGATGTAATTCCTACTGACAAGAAAAAGTAGTCGTTGTCGTCAATCACAGTTAGTTTAGGACTTAAGCTAGATAAGAAGTTAACTTTAGAAAAGTCAGTTTTTACTGGGCTGTTCACAAACTTAACTGTCAAGTTAGTTACCCTTGCAACTCCGCCAGTTTCGTTTAGTGCTTCTATAAGTTTTTCTTGGATGTCAGTAATATGGGGTAGTTTGCCCTGCTCTGCTTGAGCACGAAGTCGGGTAAGTATAGCTTTTTCAAGCTGTCTGACTCTTTCTCTGGTAATACCTAGAAGTTCGCCGATTTGTTCTAGTGTCTCTTTTCGATCATAAAGACCAAATCTTCTAGAAATAATCTCTTGTTCTCTTTCTCTATCAATTGAAGCCAGAATATCCTTAATAATGTTATCTAAATTCAATTGACCGTTAGTCTTGTCAGCCATATTTACCTCTTAATTAATCTGTTAATATAATCAAATCTAATACAATATTAAAACAAAAGTTACTAAATGTCAACAACTATGTTTTATATATTTATATTTTATCACTAAATAGACTATTTTGCTGAAAAAGTGTTGTAGAAATATTACTTCACCACCGCTTTGCCCAGATACCAAATTGTGGAAAAGATTACTTTTTTGTGGTTGTTTTGCGGCGGAAACTGCGTTTTTTCTTGTCAGGTGCTTTTGCAATAAGTTCTTTACACTGTTCTTCTGTCAATGATTCAGCTTCGGTATCTTTAGGTATACGGGCATTCTTTTTGCCGTCAGTTACGTATGGACCATACGGACCGTTTACAATCTTGATACCACTGTCAAATTCAGCGATGTATTTATTTGCTTCAATTTCAAGTTTTTCGGCGTAGAGTTTTAGCGCTTCTTCTTCGGTAATATCAAAAGGATCGAGTGGTTTTATAGAAACATACAATTTGTCTACTTGAATATATGGTCCAAATCTACCAATATTAGCTTTTATTTCTTTACCGTCAGTAGTTTTTCCAACTAATCTAGGTAGCTTAAACATCTCAAGTGCTTCTTCAAGAGTCACTGTTTCTAGTTTGGCACCACTTGGGAGTGGCGCAAATTTCGGTTTCTCCTCACTTTCGGTTTCGCCAATCTGTAGCATTGGACCAAACCTTCCATATCGAGCCATAACTGGCTTACCGGTCTTTGGTTCAGCTCCTAAATGGCGTGTTTGGGTACTTTCTTCTCGGGATATGCTCTCTGATTTCTCTAATAGTGGTTCAAAGTCATTATAAAAATCTCTTATTACCTGTTGCCATGGTTCTTTGCCATCGGCAATTACATCGAATTCTTCCTCGACCTTTGCAGTAAAATCAAAATCTACAATACTTGGAAAATGTTTAACAAGAAAATCTGTAGTAACTTCAGCAGTTGGTGTAGGTAGAAGCTTGGATTTGTCGGCTCCATAATTTTCTTCTATTTTTTCTTCAGATATATCTTTACCTTCTAGATTAATAGAGGCGACTTCCCTGCTATTACCCTCTAGGTCAGATTTTTCAACATAACCTCTTGCTTGAACTGTTGAAATAGTTGGAGCATAGGTACTAGGTCGACCAATTCCTAAATCTTCCAGTTTTTTAACTAAGCTTGCTTCGGAAAAGCGCGCTGGAGGCTTAGAGAAGCCCTCCTTAGCGTTAATTGTCCTGTAATCAAGTTCTTGACCGTTTTGAATGTTTGGAAGAATTATATCGTCTCTAGTGCCGCCATATACTTTCATGAAACCGTCGAATTTGAGAATCTCACCTTTAGCAATAAAATGCTCTTGTCTGTTTGAAATGTTAATTTCGACAATAGTTTTATCGGTAATAGCCTGGGCCATTTGGCTGGCTAGGGTTCGTTGCCAGATTAACTTATATAGTTTCTTTTGAGTTTCATCGGCTCCGGCAACTTGTTTATTAAAATCTGTTGGTCTAATTGCTTCATGGGCTTCCTGAGCAGAACTATTCTTAGTTTTGTATTGTCTTAGTTCATGATAATTCTTTCCAAAGCTTTTAACTATGTAGTCTTCTGCCGACTTTAGAGCTAGAACTGATAAGTTGGTGCTGTCGGTCCTCATATATGTAATATGACCACTTTCGTAAAGTCGTTGTGCTATTGTCATTGTCTGTTTGACGCTGAAACCAAGTCTTCTTGAAGCTTCTTGCTGAAGACTACTTGTTGTAAATGGTGCGCTTGGAGACTTTTTGCTGGGTTTTAAATCAATGGCTGTAACTTTAAAATCTGCATCTTTACAATCATTTAAGAATTCTTCTGCCTGATCTTTGGCAGGTATCTTTATATTTAACTCTGCTGGAACTGTATCGCCGTCAGCGTCAAACTCTGCAGTAATTCTAAAAGAGCTTTCTGGTGTGAACTTAGCAATATCTCGTTCTCGTTCGACAATAAGCCGTACTACTACAGATTGAACTCTACCGGCCGATAGACCTGGTCTGACTTTTTTCCATAAGACAGGACTAAGCTTATAGCCAACTAATCTATCTAGAATCCTTCTAGCTTGTTGAGCATCAACTAGGTCGGTATCTACAATGCGAGGATTTTTGATTGCATTCTCGATGGCCGGTTTAGTTATTTCATGGAAAACTATTCTTTTAGTTTTTTTCTCATCTAGACCTAGAGCTTTACATAAATGCCAAGCAATAGCCTCCCCTTCGCGGTCTTCATCACTTGCTAGCCAAACTGTTTCGGATGCTTTGGCGTCTTTCTTTAGTTCACTAACAATCTTTTTCTTGTCAGTACTTATTTCGTAGGTCGGTTCGAAATTGTTCTCTATATCTATAGATATTCCTTTTTTAGGCAAATCACGAATATGGCCAAAACTACTTTTGACTTTATAATCACTACCTAAAAACTTTTCGATAGTTTTTGCTTTTGCTGGAGACTCTACTATTACTAAATTTTTTGCCATTAATGCTTATAGTTTACCTATTTATTGATTATCAGCAAGTAAGACTACTTGGTTTTTTTGTCAAATGCAAGTTGTCTTGCGCTTTTGGTTATCTAAAACTGGACTGTTAAAATTATTTCTATGCCAGAAAAAGAACCAGTTAAATATGAAAATTTTTATTATTTAGGTGTGGACTATGAGGACGTTGAGAATTTATATCATATGTCCATGAGAAATCCCTCTTTAGAAGTATATGGCCTGAGTGGAGAGTCGTTGTCAGTTATGTGTCTAGATGATCTCGCATTACTTAATCCTGAAAAGTATCAAGATGAATTTTTTGAACGTGCAATAGGTATATATGACGAAGATAGTGAGTTAACGCATTTTAATATTATTACAAGTTCACTCTTTAAAAGATTGGACGTAATTTTCGGTAGAGATGATAGTAGTGAATTTCTATCTGCTACTCCAACTGAGCTTATACAGGATGCTTACTTTAAGACATTTGATAGATATGTTGTTGATGGAGGTTTCGAAAAATTAAAGGTCACCCTATTCAAAAACGATATTAATGATATTGATTGGTTTAAAACAGCAAAATATTATAATGATTTAATTTTTGCTGGACAATTGCTCTTGAAGCGTGGATTTAATTATGAGGATTTAAACTATCTTGACGCAATATATACTTATCATGCGTTTTTACATATTGCTGCCGAGAATGCCGAAGATCATAAATATCATGAGGATGCGTATTTGCTTCTAAAGAATCAATACAAAAACGGAATTGATTCTGGTTGGCTAGAATCTGTTACTGGAAAAGATGCTGATATTTGTTTCGATAATCTCGAACAAAGATTCGAGGCAATGATTGGTAGAGTTACTCCGTCAGTTTCAATGGATATAGTGGCTGGATTTTTACAGAAAGACCCTGAAGATAAGAAATACAGGAAGATAGCTAAGCAGTATATTCGATGCTTTCGGCCTTTCCCTTCTACTACCAGAAAAGAGTTTGATAGTTTGAGTGACCTAGGAAAGAAAGCGTTCTTTGAGCTAGGTGGACGAGATCCCGTAAATGAAATGATGGGAATGGTGAGTTTAATGGCCTCGAATAACTCATCTATATATAGTTATAGGAAATAGTTTATAGAACACTGGGTTATATCTAGGTAAAGATAGATTAAGTAAATCGTTATTTTAGGATAAAGTCAGTTAATAACTAGTTTTGATAGTATTAAAATGTTTCTAGTTAGGGTTTTGTGGTGTTCTTAAAACCAATTGATAATTTGGACTTTTCAAAGCGTAAGCAGATTGACAATAGTAAAAAAATATAATTTAGTATTGACATAAGGTCATATATTTGATAGAATAGCAAACTGTAAGTAAGCTTATGCAAACTTACGTACCTTACACCCCTATTCTAACAGTATTGTTAGATTGTTTTAGAGCGTGCTAGTCTAAGTTGTTACCCTCCACTTACCTTAGCGCCTTCTACTTTTAGTAGATAATATGCGTTCTAAAACATACTAACCCCTTTAAGATACTCCATACCATGAGTATGGGGTCCCTTCCCTCGTGGAATGGGTCCATCCCGTAAGAGCGAGTCTAAATGATTCCAGATTTCTGGAGACACAGATCACTATATTTTTTGATGCTGATGTTTCGCTGGGTGGGCTTAAAGGGCTGTAATGTTGGCTTAACTTTAGTTTGAGCCAAGAATTAGCCTCTAGTGGTGCCCACCCCCTCTAGGGGCTTATTTTTTTGCTTAAGTTTATATAGAAGTTACGCGTTAGGTTCTATTGTATATTTCGATTACTAATGTTCGGTATAAGGATTTAAACGGAACAGAATTCATACTTTCAGGTCAGTAGTAAAACGAGTGCAATTACAATAAAATAGAATTTATTTTTAATAACTTTGTAATTGGTAGTGATGCTCATAGTCTTGTCGTCTAATTATCTTATGCTTCATGTCGATCAAAAGGCTAATTTTCTAAAGTAATTTGACTGACCCTTACTTCGTCGCCTCCAATATTTGCTGAAAATAGAGCAAATGAACCTGTGCTATTGAGATAACCGGGTTTAGTACAGTATCGTTGATAAGACCCGGTATTCGTTACTGCAACAGAACTATGTTTGTTATCGGCTCTATTAACTTCGCCAGGAGCGATACTGATAAAACCATAACCCTTAGCAACAACACAAGTCCTATACCAGCCTGTTACTGGAACTTTGAAATACTTGACGCTATGCACTCAACCTCCTTGATTTGTGTTTGCTGGTTTACGTAATGCAACAACTTTCTTATTATTTTTTTGCGGTTCAGATACATATTTACAGTCACCAGCGTAACATTTTAACGAGCCATCATTAACATTTACACTTGCATAAATTGTAGCCGCAAAACTCTGATAAGCCATCCATCCACCACCAAGTACTCCTACTACTAGAAAAGCTACAATAAACTGATTCCTAGGCCTGGCCAGGTTAAGTTTCTTTATTACCTTGTCTAGTCTACTGGGTGATTTTTTAGTGCTTTTTGATTTG
>JBGSIS010000027.1:0-18949 GCA_041742395.1 Saccharimonadales bacterium (SeqCode) | reverse complement strand
CCCAGACGTTAGTTCGTATCAACCAAATAGCACGGGATCAAGGATTTTTACTAAAGATTTATTAAATAAATAGAGGGCCTAAAAAGCCCTCTAAAATATATTTGTTGTAAAGTAACTATTTCTTATTTTTCTTTGTCTTTTTTGATTTAGTTGTAATTGTCTTAGACTTAGACTTCGACTCAGATTCTAAAACATTCTTTTTGGCAGCTTTCTTTTCACTGAAGACTAAATTATATGCATTAACGCCTAAGAGTCCACCTACAAGTGGCGCAACAATATAATTGATGTCAATAGAATTAAAGCCTATGGCTAAGGCTGGATTTAGAATTCCATTTGAACCCATTGAAGCTACTGTAGCACCCGCAAATAATGAGCCTCCTATTGCAACTGCCAATTTACCGTCTTCAAACTTCTGATCAACCGCAGCAGCAATTCCTGCTGTAAAAATAAATGTTCCGACAGCTTCAGCTATAAATACCTTCATATCAAATGAGTTACCACTAGAAATACTTGGCAATTCTTGACCGAACATATAACCTGCAAATAAAAGTACTCCTAGACCTGCTAACATTTGAACAGCAATATAAAGTATTGCTTGCGCAGTTGATACCTTTTTTGCACTCCAAAGCCCAAATGTAACAGCTGGGTTTACGTGAGCACCAGAAATCTTACCGATAATTAATACTAATAATGCAAGAGTTAAACCTGCTGTTGCTGGTCCAAAAAATGGAATTCCATATTTTTGAACAGCAATTCCTTGCGCTAAAAATGTCGTAGTACCTAACACCGCACTAGCCAATAAGAATGTACCGAAAAACTCGGCCACTAGCATGGCTGTCTTTTCACGTTTAAACATAATTCCTCCGTTATTTTATAATCTAAGAATAGATTCTTTTTTGATAAAAGTAAATATATTAAAGTTACTTAGAGATTCTAGCAAAGACTTTGAGCGTACCGTCAGTAAGATCCATAAGAGTTGACACGGCATCTGCTAAAACATAGAAAGCGTCTTCTCCATGCTCGGCAATAATATTCCAAGCGTCTAGATTAAAGTTTTGAATCTCACTATTAGTCTGTGCATTATAGCTATCTCGATGAAAAGTAGTACCTTATACGAAGTTAATTGATAATGATACTTCGTTATGGGGTCTGACTAATTTCTCAATAGAATATGGGTTAGGATTACTCGACTTAATTAAATCAAGTACTGCACGGTTACCCCTAGCATAATATTTTTCAGCATTTTCATTGATGCTTTTACCATTTATTAATAAATTATTTACTTTATCTTCTGGGAATACTAAACCTGCTTTTTCATAAAGTCCACTTAAAATAGTCACTAGAGTTTTACTTTTAGCAGGATCCGCAAATGTCTCAGATCTTCTTAGGTGTCCGTCGATTTGGCCACAGCCAGTTTTATCTTCATTTGAAATCTGCTCAGCATGATCGTCGGTGTGATCTCCTGGAGAAAAATCACCTTGATAACCTTCAATTACAGTATTAACATCATGAACTAATGTTGCACCTTCTCGATATCCAGATTTAAGTCTAATACCAGTAGCATCGCCATTAGTACCACCTTGAATCTGCGGACCGAGTGGTCTACCATACCATTCCGGGTCACTATCGTCGTAACCCATAATAGTACTTCCGTCGACGCATCTCTTGGGAGCACCAACACTTACTCGCACGAAATGAGAATTTAATGTCGCGGTCTGTTCATCGATACGAGCTTCAGTTAGCTGTCCAGACTCAATTCTTTTTTTAAGAGAAATGTTACCCGTCCAATGATCTTTTTCAGTTAAACCTTTAAGTTCACCCAAATAAATAATTTCAGCTTGTTGTTCAGCCATTTCTTTCTGTTCTCCTTTAAATAAGTCCAAATTACTTATTATTTGTGGTTGTTTATTTATAACATCCAAATCTTGTAATTCAATATTAGGATCGATAGATGCTTGTTCAGACATTTTTTTCCTTACTCATGATACTTATGCGAATAATAACAGTCTATGATTCTACTCTAATAATTTATATTTATCAATATATAGTTAGTAAGTATGAAAATTAACATAACACAGGAGTGATAATTATCACATACAAAATATGTATAACGACGTAGTATTTAGTTACAAGTTAGCGGAGTAATGTTATGTTTAGCGCAAGTCAAGCTTCACCAGAACTAGACCCACCTGTAATTTCGGTTGGAGCATATGAAGCTGCCTTAACGGACACAGAAAGAGACGAAGAAAAATTCGATCAACTTTGGGTAGAGCTATCTCGTGAAAACCCTGATCTTGCATTATCTATACTCAAATCAGCAAAGCATGCTGCTGAAGCACAACAGACACCAGATAAAATTTTTTTGAATAGTGCATTATTAGTGATTAAAGCTCTTTCAAAGGAGACGACAGCTAGAACACTAGATAAGCAACTTCATGATGTTGAATCTATAAATAGCCCTGCTGACAAGCCAAATATCATAAAACAACCAAGAATATTATTTGGCTTGACAAGAAATAAAGATAAAAAAACTACCCAAAAACCGTTCATGGTTTAAAATGTTACAAATTTTTTCTGTTTCTACGTTTTAGACCAGAAACCTGCAAACGAACAGCGCTTCTATCCACAAGACTCTGGGCCTTTTCTAGAGATATTTCATCTTTTGCTTCTATTTTCATCTTCTGAGCACGTTCTAAGGCTGCCTTTGCTTCTTGCTCATTTATATCATCGGCATGGTCTGCTTCATCAACCAGCACGCTTAAGACATTGTCTGATACCTCTATAACACCTCCATTAGATGCAAACCTTTCCATAAAGTCATCAGGATCAGCAGAATTTCTTCGAACACTAATCATCCCATCTGTAGCAACGCTAACTAGTGGCATATGTCCAGGCAATACTCCAATGTATCCGTCTAGAGTTGGAAGGATTACTTCATAAACTTCTTCGTCATACTTTATACCGTCAAGTGTTACTAGTTGAAACCTAATCATCTTAGTTCTCGCCACCTACACGAGGTTGTATTTTATTCATTTCAATGAGTTTAAGCGCAATATCGCCTATGCATTTAGCATCTGGGAATTCTTGACTCATTTCTGTATTTGACCAATAGGGAAATGCTTCGATTAAATCATTATGAGTCACTTCAATGTATGGGCTGGCATTTTTAGTCTCTGACATCAATCTACTTTTCTTCCTTTACTTCACTAATATCGCCCCGCATATAAAATGCACTCTCAGGTTTGTCGTCGTGTTTTCCTTCTAGTATTTCTTTAAAGCCGGCAATAGTGTCAGATAAAGATACATATTTACCACCTTTACCGGTAAACACTTCACCTACAAAGAATGGTTGTGTTAAGAATCTTTGGATTCTTCTAGCTCGAGCAACAGTCTGTTTGTCTTCATCAGATAATTCTTCCATACCAAGAATCGCAATTATGTCTTGCAGATCTTTATATCTCTGAAGAATCCTTTGGACTTCACGAGCAACGTTATAGTGTTCTTCACCAACAATTTCCGGGTCTAAAATAGTTGAACTACTATCTAGAGGGTCAACAGCAGGGTAAAGACCAAGCTCTGTCAACGAACGGTTAAGGGCAATTGTCGAATCAAGGTGAGCGAATACGTTTGCCGGAGCAGGGTCGGTAAAGTCATCAGCCGGCACATAGACAGCCTGAACAGATGTAATTGAACCTTTACGTGTAGATGTAATCCTTTCTTGTAGTTTACCCATTTCCTCGGCAAGGTTAGGTTGGTAACCAACTGCAGAAGGTAATCTACCAAGTAAAGCAGAAACTTCTGCTCCAGCTTGAGTGAAACGGAAGATATTATCAACAAAAAGTAATACATCATTTCCTTGATCACGGAATCCTTCAGCGATAGTAAGTCCCGATAAAGCAACCCGAAGACGTGCTCCAGGTGGTTCATTCATCTGACCAAAAACTAGCGAGGTTTTATCAAGTACGCCAGAGTCTTCCATTTCATAATATAAATCGTTTCCTTCACGAGTTCGTTCTCCAACCCCAGCAAAAACAGAGTAGCCGCTATGGAATTTAGCGATATTATTTATCAACTCAGTAATAAGAACAGTTTTACCTACACCCGCACCTCCAAAAAGGCCAACTTTTCCACCTCTAGTTATAGGGCAGATTAGGTCAATGACCTTAATGCCAGTCTCTAGAATTTCAACATTACCAGACTGATCTGTAAGTGGCGGTGGATCGCGGTGAATTTGAGAATAGGTTTTGAATTTATTCTCTTTGCCGTCGATAGGTTCACCAAAAACATTAAACATTCTTCCTAGTGTTTCCTCGCCAATTGGTACGCTAATTGCACTCTCGGTATCAATAACTTCAGCACCTCTCTCTAAACCATCAGTCGAGCTAAGAGCAATTGCCCTAACGCTAGACTCACTCAAATGCTGCGCTACTTCAAATAATATTTCTCGATCATCAGCAACAACTTTTAGGGCGTTATATATAGCCGGCAAATGACCGTTACTAAATTCTACATCAACAACAACGCCTACAATTTGGCTAATTTTTCCTTTTAAAGTTTTCTCCTTGGTATTAACACTCACTAATTTTCTCCTTCCTGAGTAATCAAAATATCTTCAGCTTCTTTAATTGCAACTTCACCTAAACCATCGGGTTCATCAAATTCATTTATAAATATATCAGCACCTGCAATAGCATCAGCTTCTTCTGTAACAAATCTTTCATAACGACTAATATCACCATTTTCATTTAGTTTTTCCATATCATAATCTCCTGTTTGGCTTAAATTTCCTGTAAATAGTCCTACGTAATCACATACTCTATCAAAATCAATTTTAGAAACATTATAATCAGGATCAAACTGATAATATTGAGTTTTAGCTACACTACTTAATATTGTAGTACCGAACAACTCTTTGACTAAAATCGAACCAATTTCTAATAGTTTGTCTTGCACTATTAAGTAATCTCCGCTAGAAAATGCTTTACTTTTAATTTCTTCCAGATTATTATGGACGTTTTCTCCAGGATACAAATCAGTGTAGCTATTTAATAGGTAAGTACCTGGCAATTCTAATTGATCGGTAATTTTCTTATAATCACCGTGCTCAATATCGTGAACCATGAATATAGATGGTCTTAATACTTCGCTACTCATACAACAAACCATCCTCATCTAAATTATAAATAATTCCTGCTCCTATAAGCATAAATTCTGTCTGATTAATTAAAATTGCTGCTTTCTGTTCTGGAGTTAATACTTTTGGAGCTTGACGTTCTTGCCCATTAACAAATCCAACATATACCAAATGATGAGCTAACTCCTGAAAACGACTTTGCTGTTCTGCTGTTAAACTTTGCATAAATGCATCTGCTGAGGCAGATTTACCTAATTCAGATTCTGTAATAACTCCAGTTATAACTTCATTTGGAATATAATTAGCACTCACTACTTTATTGCCTCCGCTCCACCTGTAATTTCAGCTAGCTCTTGTGTAATAGCAGCTTGACGAGCAGTGTTGAAAGCTAAAGTTAAGTCATCTATTAACTCTGAGGCGTTATCAGTTGCATTCTTCATAGCCATCATTCTCATGGAGTGTTCGCTGGCAATACTTTCTAGCATTGCTTGGTAAATCTGAGTCTCAAGCAGTCTCTCGGTAACATTATCTAATACCACACCAATGGATGGCTCGAATGTAGTGTTTGTAAGTGATTCTCGATTATCGTCGTCTTCATCCTCAACTTTAGCTGGTAACAGCGCCAAAGAAGTAGCTACTTGTAGTATATTTGATTTCAGATCAGTATAAATCAACTTAACACTATCAACCTTTTCTTCCGAAAATAGCTCAGTTATGGTATTTAACATTGGTCTAATATCATTAGCCGAAGGATGATCTCCAAACATTGGATAGGCGGCAATTAGCTCAACTCCACTAAGCCTTCTAGTGAACTGTGCTGCTTGTTTTCCTACTGCGATGACAGAACAGCTTTTTCCGCTCTTAATATCTTCAATTATGGACTTAGACATAAGCCTCATGACATTAGCGTTATATGCACCGGCAAGTCCTCTATTACTACTCAAAACAACATAAAGCTGTTTTTTTACTTCTCGTTTTCTAAATAGAGGATGCTCTTCTACTTCTGTAAGCTCATTAATCCTACTGAGAAGTGAATGTGCCGCTGCGCGATAAGCTCGACCACGATAAGCTTGTTCTTGTGCTTTTTTCATCTTGCTGGCAGCAACCAACTCCATAGCTTTAGTAATCTGCTTCGTGTTTTTAACAGAGTTTATTCGCCGTTTAAGAGTTGTGGTGTTTGCCATTAGTTGTTACTTTTTTCCTTCTCGTTCCTCTACATGGTGATAGCTTTTAGCAATCTTATTAGCAATTGCTATTATAGACTTCTTAGCCTTTTCGTCCGGCTCATCACCTGTATTGATTTGCTCTACAATCTTAGGTTCTTCATGTTTAATTTCTCTAAGTAAGTTAGCTTCGGCCGTCTTAATCTTGTCGATTGGCACTGCATCAAAACAACCTTCAGTAGCAGCAAGCAACATTACGTACATCTGCCACACAGCATAGGGGCTATACTGATGCTGTTTAAGTAGTTCTGTTAATCTCTGACCTCGTTCAATACGTTGTCGTGTCTCGGGATCTAAATCTGTAGAGAACTGACTAAATGCTGCAAGTTCACGGAACTGAGCCAAATCTATACGAAGTGACTTAGCTACACTCTTAACTGCTTTAGTCTGAGCAGCTCCACCAACACGCGAAACTGATAGACCAACAGAGATAGCCGGTCTAATTCCTTGGTAAAACAGGGAAGTATCCATAAAAATCTGTCCGTCAGTAATCGATATTACGTTTGTTGGAATATATGCACTTATGTCACCGGCTTGTGTTTCGATGATAGGAAGTGCTGTTAATGAGCCTGCTCCTAATTCGTCGCTCAACTTAGCAGCTCTTTCAAGTAGTCTTGAATGCAAATAGAATACATCTCCAGGGTAGGCTTCACGACCTGGTGGGCGTCTTAGTAGTAGTGACATTTGACGATAGGCTGCAGCATGCTTAGTAAGATCATCATAAATAATCAAAGCATGTTGCTTGTTGTCCCGGAAATATTCTCCCATAGCGCAACCAGCATATGGAGCAAGATATTGTAAACTTGCTGGATCAGCTGCTGAAGTTGCCACAATAATTGTTTGATCCATGACACCTTCGCGTTTAAGTCTCTCAACTAATCTAGCTACTTTACTAAGTTTTTGACCAATAGCTACATAAATATTAATTACACCTGTTTCTTGTCGGTGTTGATTAATCATGGTGTCGATCGCAACAGCTGTTTTACCAGTTTGTCTATCACCAATAATCAACTCTCGCTGACCTCGTCCAATTGGAACCATGGCATCAATAGAAACTAAGCCAGTCATTAGTGGTTCGTGAACGCTTTTTCGTGCGAGAACTCCAGGAGCTGGTTTCTCGACTCTAGAACGCTCAGCAGCATTAATCGCACCCTTACCGTCCAGTGGCTGACCCAATGGATTAACCACACGCCCAACCATTTCTGGCCCGACAGGTACTTCAAGTACTTTTCCGGTAAGTTTTGCGCTTGCACCTGCTTTTATCTTAGTATCATCACCAAGAACCACAGCACCAATCTCGTCTTCACCTAAGTTAAAGGCAAAAGCAGTTATTGTTTCTCCATTATTAGCTTGGATTTCAATCATTTCACTATAGCCACATTCGTTTAGGCCATATATCCAAGCAACACCATCACCAACTCTGGTGACAATTCCGACTTTTTCTATTTCTGGTCGATCTTTTAATTCATTTATGGCCGCCCGAATATCATCAGACAACTCTTTGATAGAAATATTGTTCATGTATCATTCCTTCCCTTGGGCGGTTAATCGCTTAAATTTATTCAGTTTGGCTTTGATGCTCATATCTAAATGTTCGTTTGCAAAATCGAGTCGTAACCCACCAATTACATCTTTATCAATTTTTTGGTTAATTACTACTTGATTCGCGCCAGGATATTCATCCTTGACCATTTTTACTAAATCGTCAATTACGTTCTTAGATAGTTCTGTAGCACTTACAGCCGTTGCCTCGACAATACCTTTATTGGCACGATATTGCATAATGTCTCTAACAAGGGAATCGAGACTGGTCGTATCATTCTCGTCCAATAAATATGCTGCTATTTCTTTAGCAAGCAACTTCTCGTCACTAGTTGTTAGAGTTTTTTCTGCAATCACTTCCGCAAGATGATGTCGAGTCTTATTCATCTATTTTTTGCCTCTAATAGCTTTATCGATAAGCTCTGAATCTTTTTTAGGATCAACCTTTTCATGAACAATTGTTTCAGTTGCATCTGATACAAGTTCAACAATATCTTTTTCAAGTTTCTTTAATGCTTGTTTCTTATCTTCTTCAATTCTAGCTTCAGCATCGGCAACCATTGCCTCTGTTTTACGCTGAGCAGTCTTTTCTGCACCTCGAAGAATTTCTCTAGATTCTTTGTTGGCAGTTGCGATAATTCGGTCAGCGTCGTGGCGTGCTTCTCTAGTTATTTGTGCAATTTCTTTATCTAGATTATCACGTTCTTTTTCTAACTTTCTACCCAATCTAACTCCATCGTCAATAACTGTTCTTCGCTGCTCCAAAACCTTGCTGACCCTGTCAAATGCAAACTTTTTTAACAAAACAAATATGATAATAAAAGTAATTATCTGGATAAGAAAGGTAGTAAAGTTAACTCCCAAAGCAGCTAAGCCAGTAGCTTCAGTGTTTTCTGCTGCAAAATTTATTAAATTCATTTACCTTTATTCCTCTTACTTAAATTATTTAGATGATGAATAATGATGCGAATACCAATAGAGCCATCAACTCTACAATTCCGATGATAACCAAAATTTGACCAAGTGACTTAGATGCTTCTGGGTTACGACCTACAGCATTCATAAATGCTGCTCCAATTAGTCCAATACCAATTGCTGGCCCTAACATACCAAATCCCATCATTATTCCCTTAGCTAGCACAGTTAAATCTAGTTGTGCGGCTTCTGTTGCTGCTTCTGCAAAAACTGTTAACATTATTTCTCCTTATTAATTTATTAAATGTTATTGATTTACTTATTAATACCTTATGCTACAACCTCCTCGGCGGCTCGGTCCTCAGTTTCGTGCTCAGAACCATGTTTAATAGCGACAGACAGATAAGTCATGCTTAAGGTAACGAAAATATAAGCCTGAAGGGCACCTACGGCCAATTCAAGCAGTACGAAAGGTAAAGCTACTATTGGCGCAGCTACACCTCCAAGGTAAGAAAATACAGAAATAATAACTTCACCAATGGTAACGTTAAGGAAAAGTCGAAGAGCAAGACTAAAAACTCTGATTAATTCACTAAACATCTCAAAAACACCTAAGAATATAGTCAATGGATTCTTGAGGCTACCATTAAAGTAATGACTCAAGTGTTTGAGAAATCCAGATTCTTTTATTGCAAAGTACTGTACAAGACACATGATAACGGCGGCAGCTGCCAAGGTTCCATTTAGATCAGCAGTGAAAGGTCTTAATAGAGGACTATCCGCAACCGTAAAAGCCTCTCCGACACCCGGTAAAAGTCCTAGCCAATTTGAAAGCATTATAAAGAAGAAGAATGAGGTGAAATATGGAGCATAATACAATGCTTTTTTTCTAGAACCTAAACTTGCAGCCATTTGATTAGTTATAAAATCACTGCCAATTTCTAGGAATTGCGATAAACCTTTCTTGGGTTTGATGTCAACTTTTCGTGCAAGATAAATTAAGCTAATAATAATTATCGTGGATGCAATCCAGCCATAAAACATTGAGTTGGTAACTGAGATTCCACCGATTTCGAATAACTCACCTGGAGTGATATGAACAGCCGGACCAGATTCTCCAGTTGCTGCAAATTTTGTGATTGTACTAAACACTCTTTCTCCTCTTATCTTTTTTAGCTTGTTGTGCTTGTTCTTCGTTAACTTCTTGAAGGGTTTGCCAAATTGTCATACCTGCAAATACCGCAGCTATAGTCAAGCCAGCAAATGTAAATGAAGGACTTGTATCAAACTTTTTATCTATAGCAATTCCTGCAAGCAGGGGAACTAAAAATGTTAATACTAACCTCCAACTTAGATTTAAAGTAGAACCAATAAACTGTGTCTTTGCTGCCTCAGATCTTGCCAAACGTTGCAAGTCATCATCAACAGTCGTCGTCTTTTTTTTGGCGGCGGCTCTCTTCATCTTTTGATATTGTAACAGGGGAAAGTAGCCAGTTGCAATAGTTTTAGGAAACAAACTTGTTATGATCCACTTATTTTTTAGCAATACTTTACAAAATATTTACACATTTTAGGTTTATAATATAAATATGACTTTTGATGATTATAAGCAAAAAGAATCCGTGGTAGTTGTGTATACCGGTGACGGCAAGGGTAAAACAAGTGCCAGCCTTGGACTTACGGTTAGAGCCCTAGGGAACAATTGGAAAGTTGCCTATATACAATTCATCAAATACTGGGGCGTAAGTGAGCACATATTCATAAGAGACATACAAGCAATTTACAAAGAAAACTTATATTTCTATAAAGGCGGTAAGGGTTTCTACAATGCCGGTGATCTAAGTGAGCAAAATATTACTGAAGAACAACATAAAAATGCTGCGATGGAAACATACAAAAAAGCTATGAATCTAGCCTCAAGCGGCGAATATAACCTTGTAGTCTGTGATGAGATTAATAATGCAGTCCATGATGGACTAATTAGCGAAGCTCAATTATTAGATCTCATAAAAAAGAAAGATAAATCAACAAGTCTTTGTCTAACTGGCAGAAATTATCCCGATAAATTCGTCAAATATGCCGACATTGTTACTAATATGACTAAGGTAAAACACCACTTTGATGATAAGTATTTAGCCAACAAGGGAATAGATTTCTAACTAAATATTATTGATTGTGGGTAGATCAAAAAAATTAATAAGCAGAAAACAATATCGATTTTTACTCTCCTTAATCATTGCTTTAATTTCAATTTTGCTTATAAGATATGCCCCTAGTGTAGTAAAAACTGAAGTCCAAAAATCTGATGAATTAAAAGTATTATCCGTTGAAGATGGAGACACAATAACCGTAGAGATGAACGGTATCAAGGAAACAATTAGATTGATAGGTATTGATACTCCTGAAACAAAAGATCCACGCAAACAAGTTCAATGCTTTGGTAAAGCTGCTAGCGGATTCACTAAAAACTTAATCGCCGACAATTATGTAAAACTAGAGAAAGATAACCTCACCGCAGACAAAGACAGATACAACAGACTATTAAGATATGTCTACGTCGGAAATACATTATTAAACGCCGAGATTATATCTCAAGGTTATGGTTTTGCATACACCAACTTTCCATTTACTAAAATGGAGGATTTTATAAAACTTGAAAAGGATGCTGAATCTCAAAAAAGAGGATTGTGGTCACAATGCGATACTTACCAATTAGACTCCGGACAAAAACAAACAAAAGATGATTAATGCCTTCCAGTACCTGGATTTACTCTAGGTTTACGTTTATTAATTACATGTCTCAGGCTTAGCTTACCAGTTTCGTGATCGTAGGTGTACCTAAGAGGCTTTAGAGTTACATAAGCTAACCAATAAATTGAAGTTGCCATTCTTGGTGTAACCGTCTCTATTCCGTGAGCACGATATGTCTCAATATTCATTTTCATATATTTATGGAATCTTATCGGATCATCATCAAACCTTCGTGATGAAGTAGCAGCCAAAAGACTACTTTCATAGGAAATTAAGTAACCTGATTTCTCTAAATGAATAGCCAAGTCTAAGTCTTCATGAATGTCATAAAGATGGCAAACTCGATCCTTAACATCATTCCAAGCCTTTTTCTTGATAGCCATGTTTGATCCAAATAAAAAATCTGACGTTTGGATATTCTTAACCAGAGTTCTAGCAGTATTATCAATTTTTTTACCAAATCCAATTAATGGCATATCATAGTATGCAACTGGTCCAGTTATCGCAGATATCGTCTTTTCTTTATCGAAAATAACCATGACTTTCTCTGCCCAGTCTGGCTCTAATCGAGTATCAGAATCAATTCTGCCAATAATATCTCCTTTTGCTTGATTAAAGCCCTTATCACGAGCATGGACAACACCTTGTTCTTTTTCAGTGACAACTTTTACGAACTTATATTTCTTAGCTATTTCGGCTGATTTATCAGAAGAATTGTTATCTACAACAATCACTTCATCGGGCATTCTAGTTTGCGATGCAACGCTGTCTAAACAATCTTTTAGGTGGTCTTGTTCGTTATAAACTGGTATAACTAATGATAGTGTTTGTGCTTTTGACATATTACATAATGACTATAGCAGATGAGACATAAAGTATCACATTTAAAGAATCCATTTATAGATTTATGGCATAAATTAAAAAACTGGAAAAAAGCCAGTATGCTCAACAAAATAATTTGGTGGGCATTTATTACTTTTGCAGTTATTTTAACGTTTATGTATGGCCTAGCTCAGTGGTATACTTTCAAGCACCGTAATGAGCCAATAATGACGGGAGTGACTTTCATACCTAGGTATGCTAGATATTTTGACCTTGAGCCTAAAGAAACTCTTGAAGCCTTTTTGGATGACTTGAAATTCAGGAATTTACGACTTGTTAGCTATTGGAGTGAAGGTGAAAAAGAGGAAGGTAAATATGACTTCAGTGAGCTGGATTGGCAGTTTGAAATGGCTCAATCTAGAGGCGCAAAAGTATCTCTAGCTATAGGACTAAGACAACCGCGGTGGCCAGAATGCCACATGCCAACCTGGGCCGAAAAATTGCCAAAAGATCAATGGGAACCTAAACTTAAAGACTATATAAAAGCAACCGTAGAAAGATACAGAGACCACCCAGCATTAGAAAGTTATCAATTAGAGAATGAATTCTTCTTAAAAGCTTTTGGAATTTGCCCCGACCATACCCGTGAACGACTTGTTGACGAATTCAATCTAGTGAAAAGCCTAGATACAAATACTCCACTAATCGTAAGTATGAGCAATAATGCAATCGGGACACCTGTCTACGAACCAACACCAGACATTTGGGCATTATCAATATACAAGAGAGTATGGGACAAGTCTCTAACAAAACGTTATTTTGAATACCCTATACCGGCCTGGTATTACGCATTTAGGTCTGGATGGGTAGAAGCTACAAGGGGAAGAAATACATTCATTCATGAACTCCAAGCTGAAGCCTGGACACCTAATGATTTAGGCATCAAAGAAACGCCTATTTCAGAACAAAATAAATCCATGAACGCTGAGAGACTTGCTGACCGCTTTGAGTATGGTCGTGCTACTGGTATGAAGAAAATGGATCTATGGGGAGCAGAGTGGTGGTACTGGAGGAAAGTCAAACATAACGATCCAAGTCTATGGGATGTTGCCCGGGACGAAATAGCTAAGACTGAACGTATCAACCAAAAAATATTGGGTGAGTAGTTATGCTTAGAAAAGTTTCACTATACATTTCTAGTCTATCGCTAAGACTTGTGTTATTTATCGGCATTACTCTTGTATGTTTTGCTTTAATTGCAACTAACCCAACTCATATTAAAAATCTTACCGAAGACTCTGGAATATACCAAGGATTTGTACCAGCTGTAATAAATGACACGATAACTAAACAACCAGATAGTACGATTCCACTTAAAGATAAACAAATTCAAGCAGACATCAATAACGGCTTTACTGCTGAGTCTTTGCAAAAAAACACAGAGAATGTAATTGACTCAACATACTTATGGCTCAATGGAGAAAATCAGGAACTAACATTCAAAGCCGACTTTACTAAAGAAAGACAACAAACTGCTGATAATATTGCCAAGACCGCATTTAACCGAGTAAAGGATTTGCCGGTTTGTTTTGCCGTACCTCCGACTTTTGATCCTTTTACGGTTGGCTGTCAACCACCCTACACCAACCTACTTAATGAACAATCTATACTCAGTACCCTAATTTCCGGAGACGAAGGTATACTACCTAAAGCTGTTTATACTGAAAAGGATTTACCGAAAAATAGTGAGGGAGAGTACATTTACGAAAAGTATAACTACGCCCCGACAGTGTTTAGTTGGTTAAAATTATCCCCTTATATTCTTGGTTTTCTATCGTTAATTTTATCTTTTATGATCGTCATTTTAGACAGAAATAAAAGGGAAGGCTTCCGAAGACTTGGTGCGATTTATTTAGGAAGCGGAATAACCTTGATTATTACTCCAATAATTTTAAGTTTTATTATGCCCAAATTAACTGACTCAGTAAGTTTTTCTTCTACTAACCAAAATAGCGTTAGTTCACTAACAACTAACCTTGCAAATACAATCACAAATGATTTTTACTCTCTTCTACTTAATGTGTCTATTCAAGTTATCGTAGTCGGGGCATTTATTCTTATGGCCGAGAAATTCTCAAGACCAAAGTCCAAGTACGCAAATGCCAAGTTCGATTCTGGGCTAATTAGTAGTCATGCCAAAAAACCATCTGCAAGCGAAAATTATAAACCTATCAATGTTCCGATGCAGTCTAGCGAGGAAAGTACCAGGCGCAAACCAAAAAAGACACGCAATAAAAAATATCGTAAAATACCAAGCAAAGGAGATAAGTAGTATGAAAATTGGCATAGTTGGATCAGGAGATGTTGCAAGGAGTCTTGGCAAAGGTTTTACGGACTTAGGTTATGAAGTAATGCTTGGAACTAGATTTCCAGATAAAAAGGAATTAGCAAGCTGGCAAAAAGAAACAGGTAAAAAAGGAAACATCGGCACTACTACCGAAGCCGCCGACTTTGGAGACATCGTTATTCTAGCTATTGCTTGGCATGCTGCAGAAAATGTTCTTTCACAAATACGTCCCGAAGCTGCTGGTAAAATCGTAATAGATGTAACAAATCCTCTGCAATTTAATGATGACCAGCCACCATCCCTAAAAGTTGGTCATGAAATAAGCGGCGGGGAACTAGTACAACAGAGCTTACCAGATAGTCATGTAGTGAAGACTCTTAATATAATTAATCATGCTCATATGGTCAGTCCCAGCTATCAGAAAGGCACCCCAACAATGTTTTTGTGCGGAGATAACGAATCTGCAAAAAAACACACTGTAGAACTTCTTGGTGACCTTGGATGGAAAGATTGTGTTGATATTGGTGGAATAGAAAAGAGTCAAATACTTGAGCCCCTTTGTCTTCTATGGATAGAGTATGGAGTTGCCCGCGATACTTGGGATCACGCTTTTTCAGTTATAACAGAATAAATAACAGTACGGTTACTTTAGAATTTTATCTGGTATATTACGCGAGAAGGCAATTGTCAAAAGTGAAACTGCAAAAAGTACAAATAACGAATTTCTTAATGCTTCAATCTGCGAATCCGCATAAACATTGGCAACTTCTTCTGATTCAGCTTGATCAAGACCTTGACTTGAAGCGTAGATCTCGACGTCTGTAACAGAAACGATTTGCACGCTTGGAGAAGTATTGGTCTGAATATAGCTCTTGACGTTATCTGGAAGAGTAGATGCTTGAACATTAGCTATAAAGGAGGTAGTTAGGGCTCCCACTAAAACAGAACCTATTAAGGCTGTTCCTAATGAAGAACCAAGATTCTGAAAAACACCCTGTAGTCCACCGATTTCACTTGATTCTTTTTCGGAAACGGCTGACATATTTACATTACCGATCTGCGAAGCTAGTAGTCCTATTCCAGCACCTACAATAAACATTCCTATAAAGAACCCGGCGTTTTTAAGATCAATACTTATTGATGCGAGAATAAAAACTATACCCGCAGAAAGTGCGTACTGGCCAGTTCTAATAATTTTCTTTGGTGACCATTTTTCTACCAATCTGGCGCCTATAACGGAAGCCAATACTAAGGCAACTGAAAGCGGCATTATCTTTAATCCAGTTTCCAGCGCATCATATCCTAGTGTCATTTGTAAGTACACTGGAATAATAAAGAACACTGCACCAACCACCAAGTACTGAGCCAATAGTACGCCTAGACCACTTCTAAGTTGCAGGGATTTGAGCATTGATACTTTTAGTAATGGGTTCTTTTTTGCTGCTTCAAGTTTTTGTTGCCTTCTATAAAAGACTCTAATTAAAATAATTCCGGCAAGTATAAGGTATGCGACCATCGAGATTCCGAGAGGCGCAATCTCAACTCCATTGATTGTCGGTATAGTTCTTGGTTGAATCCAGCCCCATGTTTTGCTCTGTAGCATACCAAAAACAAGCAAGATTAAACCAGATGCCGAAAGAAGCACACTAGGAATATCAATCTTAGGAACCTTTGCAGTGTTTTTCTCATCTGCTATAAATTTAGTACATAATATAACACCAGCCATAATCACCACTTCAGCAAGAAAAACATAGCGCCAGTCTAAATAAGTCGTTACGTATCCGCCAATTAACGGACCCGCTGCGGCGGCTCCACCCGCAACCGCACCAATTATCGCAAAAGCTTTTACTCTATCTCTACCTTTATAATTCACAGCTGTTAATGCTGCTATAGCTGGTATTACCAATACAGCACCAAGACCCTCGATTATTGACCATCCAACAAAAAGCATTGCAAAGTTTTGACTTATAGCGGTTATGAATGAACCAATAGCGTATATTACAGAACCTATAATCAAAGCTCTTTTTCTACCCCAAATATCACCCAATTTAGCACCCAATAACATCATTGATGCCATTGTGAGCGTATAGAATGTTATCGCAGCTTGCATAGCCGTTACTGTAGTACCTAGGTCACTTACAACAGTAGATATTGATACGTTCATTACTGTACTGTCAAGAACCATAACAAACTGAGCAAATGCTAAAACTATTACAGGCAACCACTTTTTCATGTTTTGAATTATAACACCATACTCAATAAAATCACCAAAATATGTATGTAATATATTGTAATTATTAGCAAATTAGCCCATACTTATCCCAGTTATGGCAAAAAAACGACCAGCAAGTACTGGCAAAATAACCAATAAGAGAGCTAAGTTTGATTATGTTCTCAAAGACGACTACGTTGCAGGCATTATTTTAGATGGCAAAGAAACAAAATCTCTAAGAAAAGGTCACGGTAATTTACGCGGTGCTTTCGTAACTTTCAAAAACGATGAACCCTACCTGACCAACGCCACAATTACTGGCGACAACGCTATAATTATTTCTGAAGAAAACCAGACAAGACCTAGAAAATTACTTTTACATACAAAAGAAATTGCACAACTATTAGAAGCCAAAAAACAAGGGCTAACAATAGTACCTTTGGAATTAATAATAAACGGCCGGTTTATAAAAGTAAGAATTTCTGCTGGACGTGGTAAAAAACTTTACGACAAACGCGAATCGATTAAAAAACGTGACCAAGCTAGAATCAATAACAGAGAACTAAAAAACTTCTAAGATGCGTAAAAATTAGAACCTTGAACTGCCTTCCGTACTCTCAAGGCCCAGTCAATTACATTATCACCACCTTCGTGTCCATAGCCTTCTACGACAGTTAAACAATCGGAAAGTAGCGGATCTTCAAGCATCTGGATGTCCAATACTTCAGTAGCAATCTTACTAAGTTCCATGCGTACAACATGAAGATTTGCGGGTTCAATTTTTCTATTATTTTTTGAAACGGCGTTATGTAAATTATCAACAAAATTGTCGTTAGTCATCGACTCGTGCAAAGAGACGTTTTCAGCAACGCGAGAATCAAGATGAACTCCAAAAAACTTAAATATTTGTTTATAAGCATCTAAACCTCTCCTAGAACATTGGGCTTCACTAAGTGCCGGAATTCCACAGTCATTAATTGCCTCGTTTAAGTTACCTAGACTTGAACCCCAAAGTGCTTCTTTGAGCTGTTTCGGAGTTCTTTCTTCAACGTCAACAGGATCACCTAATATTACTGAGCTTATATTAATATCATAGTTGGCAGCATCATTAATAATGTTCGCGCTAACACTTGCTCCTTGCTCATAACCAGTAACTACAATGTCTTCTAGCTTTAGTCTGGAACAAGTCTCTAATATTAAGTGACCCAAAGTTTCGACAGCATCGTTCTGTCCAAGAAATCCAAATGAATAATAAGATTCTCTTCTTGTGTTATTCGGAATAACAATAAGTCTCGTATCTTCAGGCAATAATTCCTGAATAGCTTTTGCACGAATATGCATTTCCGGAGAATAAGAACGGCCTTCGGGCAAGGGAAATACTACAGCTTTTTTAGCAGAACCTTCATCGACTGACCTTAAATCGACAAATCTTACCTGAGTAACTTGTTCGTGAGTGAACCCAGCAAACCGAGGATTGACCATTTGATTTTTGTAATCAGATAAGGAAGTATCTTGCAATCTTTTAATTACGTCAGGTACTACTTCATCAACGTAGACCTGGCCAGAAAGAATTTCTTCAGCAATAAATGGTTTTTCGGTTATTACTTCACTCATAATTTAACATATATTAGCATTTTTTATATGCTTTTGTCAATACTTAGCAGGGGCATTTTTAAATTAATTCTTGTGGTAGCCTTAATTTTTCGATATAATTTCCACTCGTATTCATTAACTTATTTTGAATAAGCACCTTTAATTTATTTTTTGATTTTCAATTACTAAAAAATCATTATTCCCGGGTAGCTCAATGGTGGAGCAAGAAGCTGTTAACTTCGAGGTTGTCGGTTCGAGTCCGACCCCGGGAGCCAGACCAAGCAGTGAAAATCGCAGACCGGTTTCCTAGACCGACCTGCATCTTAACTCCTTGGTCAGCCAAGAAAAATATATAGCGATTACAAGCTACAAATGTTGGAACCGTCAGAAATGGCGGTTCTTTCATTTTA
>JBGSIS010000026.1:0-28132 GCA_041742395.1 Saccharimonadales bacterium (SeqCode) | reverse complement strand
CCCCACGCTTTCACTACAGACTTACTATGCCACCTACGCAACTCTTTACGCCCAGTAATTCCGGATAACGCTTGGATCCTCCGTATGACCGCGGCTGCTGGCACGGAGTTAGCCGATCCTTATTCATATGCTACCGTCATAATCGTCACATATAAAAGCAGTTTACGACCCTAGAGCCTTCATCCTGCACGCGGCGTTGCTCCATCAGGCTTTCGCCCATTGTGGAAAATTCCCTACTGCTGCCTCCCGTAGGAGTCTGGGCCGTTCTCAGTCCCAGTCTGGCTGATCATCCTCTCAGACCAGCTAAAGATCATCGCCTTGGTAAGCCATTACCTCACCAACAAGCTAATCTTACGCAGGCCGCTCCCAAAGCGCCGAAGCTTTAATCCGAAGACCACATGCGGTATTAGACACCATTTCTGGTGCTTATCCCTCACTTTGGGGTACGTTCCTACGCGTTACTCAGCCGTCCGCCGCTCCCCATAGGAGAAGATAAAATTATTATCTGCTCATAAAGGGGCGCTCGACTTGCATGTATTAGGCACGCCGCCAGCGTTTATCCTGAGCCAGGATCAAACTCTTCACAAAAGAATCTGATTACTCAGATTTGTACCGATAAAGTTCGGTACGAACTGACGTTGATTTGCACTATCTAAATTTTTAATGTTCTTTCTGGAGGCGTCCGAAGACACTTTAATAGAAACTCCAAAAGACTCACATCATCTTACCTGTTATTAATATTACTGTCAAGAGAATTTAAAGAGTTTTTGTGTATGTATGGTTTTTTACAACAACTATTACCAATTTAATCTGTTAACCGTGTCTATTTCTAAGCACTATCGTTTAAGCAGAACCTGCTATGTTGTCGTATTCGGACATAGATACTGTTTCTGCAAATACTACCCGAGCCAGTCCGTCTTTTACCTGAGGAGTTATCTTTAGTCCCTCCGGTAAGTCGTTAAAATCATAAAAACCTGCTTCGTCACACTTGTGGGGTTCGGCAATGTACGGCACACCCTTCCACTTTCTTGCTCTATACATTAATCCTAGCCACGGATTGTTTCCGGACATATTTATATAAGTATGAAACAGTTCTAAGTCATCTGGATTTACTGACACACCCGCCTCTTCTTTCGCTTCACGAACAACCGCAAGTCGCGGTATTTCATCATCATCAGTTTTACCAGCCGGGGTTTCGTAAAAACCATCCAGATAACCTGTCTGATAGCGTCGTTGTAAGTAAACTCTGTCCTGCTCATCGAGCATAAACAGAAATACAGGTATAGTTGGCTTTAAAATATCACTCATACAATACTATTACAAATCAAACTGTACGTTTAATGCAAGCTTTAGCTTTTTGTCAAACATTTTGATTACCTACTAACTTCGGTGAACACCTCGAATAATTTAACACTATACGGGTAAGTAAGAGCCCCAAAAATGAAGTATACTTCAACTATAAGGTGCCTATGAAGATGATAGTACAAGTGCTACTTGGCTGGTTTTACTTTAGCAACCGGTGCCGTGTCAGACTCTTCTACTTCGATTTCTTCAGCTTTGTCTACAAGCGCAAGCGATACAACCTTATCGTCATCGTTGAGTCTCATGATTCTTACGCCCTGTGTGGCTCTACCAAGCTGTGGTGTGTCTTTTAGTCCTAAACGGATTGTCTGACCATTCTTGCTGATTATGATAACTTCCTGTGTATCGTCACCATTGAGGGTTTTTACACCAATCAGATCACCTGTCTTCTTGTTTACTATAGCTGAACGGATTCCTACCCCACCACGCTTGTGTGCAGTAAATTGATCGATTTTAGTTCGTTTTCCATAGCCGTTCTCACTAATAACGAAGATGCTACTTCCGGCTTCTACAATATCCATTCCAATAACCTGGTCGCCAGTTCGCAGTCTTATGCCTCTAACCCCTCTAGAAACTCGACCCATAGGCCTTGAATCTTTTTCGTGGAAGCGAATTGCCTGTCCTTGGGCAGTAGAGATAACAACCTCATCCTCACCAGTTGTCATACGAGTCCATTTAAGTTCGTCACCTTCGTCTAGGTTGATTGCTATCAAACCTGTCTGTCGCACGTTCTGGTACTGGTCAAACGGCGTTTTCTTAACTACACCGCGAACTGTACACATAAGCAGATTTCCACCGTTAGACTGCTTAGATACGTTAATTACCGAACTTACTGTTTCTTCTGGTTGCAGCTGAAGCAAGTTAACAATAGCTACTCCTTTGGCATTCAGACCAACAGCAGGTACTTCGTAAGTCTTTAGTCTGAAAACTCTTCCCTTGTTAGTAAAGAACAGTAAGAAGTCGTGAGTACTTGCATTTACTACATGCTCGATTACGTCTTCTTCTCTTGTAGCCATACCGCGCTTGCCTTTACCGCCACGATTTTGTTTGCGATAGTCGGCGATTTGCGAACGCTTAATGTAATTAGCGCTGGTCAGAGTAACCACAACTTGTTCGTCAGGAATAAGGTCTTCGTCGCTCATCTTGCCGAGTTCTTGAGGTACAACCTTAGTGCGACGATCATCTCCAAATTTTTCCTTCATTTCTAGAAGTTCGGTCTTTATAATCGCCAAAATCTTCTTCTCGTCGGCAAGTATTGACTCTAAGTTCGCGATTATCTTTAGAAGTTCAGCTAGTTCATCTTCAATCTTCTGTCGTTCTAGCCCCGTAAGTGCGCGAAGCTGCATAGCCAATATTGCTCTTGCTTGGATTTCGCTAAGCTTAAACATTTTTATCAAGTTAGTTTGTGCTTCTTCACTGCTTTTACTTGCTCGGATAACCTTAATAACTTCGTCTATATGATCGAGTGCTATCTTTAATCCTTCAAGTATGTGAGCACGATCTTTGGCCTTACGTAATTCGAATTCTGTTCTACGACGAACCACAACCTGACGATGCTTGATATACTCCTGGAGAATATCTTGAATACCCAATACTCTTGGCTGAATACCGTCAATTAGTGCCAGCATATTGTAATGGAAAGTCTGCTGTAAAGGTGTAAGTTTATATAGCTGATTTAGGAGCTTCTTAGGATAGGCATCCTTCTTAAGGTCGATAACTACACGAACAACTCCACGAGCAGTCTCGTCGCGTAGATCACGGATACCGCCGATTTTCTTCTCTTTATATAGTTCAGCGATTTTTTCCATTAGTCCGGCTTTGTTAACCCCATAAGGTATCTCGGAAATAACAATTTGCTGAACACCCTTCTTGTTTTCTTCAACATTTGCTACACCACGAACTACTACTCCGCCTTTTCCTGTTGCAAGTGCCGTACGGATTGATTCTTTACCGTAAATAATTCCACCAGTTGGAAAGTCAGGTCCATGAACTAGTTCAACCAGTTCATCTATAGTAGCTTCAGGGTTATCGATCATATAAACTGTAGCATCAACAATTTCACTAAGATTATGTGGCGGAATGTTTGTTGCCATACCAACGGCGATACCAATCTGACCATTCAACAGAAGATTTGGTAGCTTTGCTGGCAATACTTCTGGCTCCATTTCACTTCCATCATAGTTTTCTCGGAAAGGAACAGTGTCTTTATCAATATCTTCCAATAATGCTTGTCCAGCCTTAGCCATACGAGCTTCTGTATATCTTTGGGCTGCAGGTGGATCTCCATCCATAGAACCAAAGTTACCTTGGCCATCAACTAGTAAATAACGAGTTGACCAATCCTGTGCTAATCGTACCATTGCGTCATAAATTGAAGCATCACCATGAGGGTGATATTTACCCATAACGTCACCGGTTATACGGGCGCTCTTTACGAACTTTGATCCTGGTTTCCAGCCATTCTTATCCATAGAATAAAGAATTCTACGGTGAACGGGTTTCATTCCGTCTCTTACGTCAGGTAGTGCCCTGGCCACAATAACGCTCATAGAATAAGTTAGATAACTATCTTCCATGATGTTTTCAACAGTTCGAAGTTCTACTGTTCGGGAGTGATCACTACTAACACGCTCTACATTATCAAATATATTATTCGGATTGCTTACGACTTCACCACTGTCTTTTGTACTATCAATAGCCATGTCGTCATTGTTTTCGTTGTTTTTTAAATCAGCCATATTAAACGTCCAAATCCTTTACAAATTTTGCATGCGTCTGAATAAAGTTTTTACGCAATTCAACTTCTGTGCCCATCAATTTATTAAAAATTGCATCCGCTTTTTCAGCATCATCTAATCGAACCTGTATTAGCACTCTGTTCTCAGGATTCATTGTTGTCTCCCAAAGCTGTTCAGCGTCCATTTCTCCAAGTCCCTTATAGCGCTGAATATCAGAAAGACCAGCTTGTTTTTTACGATCATCCTTATCATTTATTTGAGTACCGCGGTCTTTACGATCGGTAATTAATTGATCAACTATCGAATCTCGCTCGTCGTCACTATAAGCATACTGTCTCTTGTTGCTACTTCCTTTTAGCAAATAAAGTGGTGGTTTAGCTAAGTAGAGATATCCGCCATCAATAATCGGGCGCATATGACGGAAAAAGAATGTCAAAAGTAATGTTGCAATGTGACTACCATCTACGTCAGCATCTGTCATGATAATAATTCTGTGATATCTTAGACCGTCCATACTAAATTGCTCTTCGATGCCAACACCAAGTGCCTTAATCAAGGTTACGATTTCATTGTTTGCTAACATCTTATCAAGACGAGCACGCTCAACATTCAAAACTTTGCCTCTTAGAGGCAAAATAGCTTGGGTCTTGCTGTCGCGGCCACTCTTAGCTGAACCACCAGCAGAGTCACCCTCTACAATATATAGTTCTGAGTCAGCAGGACTTCTAGAAGAACAGTCAGCCAACTTACCTGGAAGACCAGAACCTTCTAATAGGCCTTTTCGAATAATATTTTCTCGAGCAGCACGAGCAGCTTTTCTAGCTCGGGCAGCTAATAATGCCTTACCTATAATCTTTTTAGCGATTGCTGGATGTTCTTCTAAGTAATATGAGAAATGCTCAGAAAGAACTTGCTCTACATAACCACGAACTTCAGGATTTCCAAGCTTATTCTTAGTTTGACCCTCAAATTGTGGGTCAGGAATCTTAACTAGAATTACTGCCGTAAGTCCTTCTCTAGTGTCTTCGCCACTAAGGTTTTCTTCTTTTTCTTTTATAAGTGAGTTTTTGCGAGCATAATCATTCACTACCCTAGTTAAAGCAGTCCTAAAGCCAGTTAAATGAGTTCCACCGTCTGGGTTATAAACATTGTTCGCAAAGGGCTTTACTGTCTCTGTGAATGTGTCAGCGTACTGCATAGCAACTTCAACTTGAACGTCATCAACTTGTTTATCAACATAGAAAACATCGTCATCAACAACATCTTTACTGAGATTAAGATGTTTAACATATGACTGAATTCCACCTTCAAAATAGAAACCATAACGAGCTCCTGTACGCTCATCAACAATATGAGTTCGCAAACCTTTCGTTAAGTACGCTTGGTGTCTAAGATAATCAACAACCCAGCCATACTCCAGTTCGACGGTTTCTTTGAATATTGTTGGATCCGGATAAAAAGTAATCGTTGTTCCATTATCGTCTGAAGGACCTATCTTCTTAATAGGACTGAGTGGTTTACCTTGGGCATATTCTTGAATATATGCACCGCCGTCGCGATTAACCTCAGCTACCAACTTGGTCGACAAGGCGTTCACGACACTAACACCTACACCATGGAGTCCACTAGAAACCTTATATCCACCGCCGTCAAACTTACCACCAGCATGCAGAACAGTTAAAACGGTTTCTAGGGCACTTTTACCTGTTTTGGCCATTTTGTCGACAGGAATACCACGACCGTTATCGCGAATACTAATTCCACCGTCAGCCAGCATTTTCACCCATAAGTCGGTAGCATAGCCTGCAATAGCTTCGTCGACACAGTTATCAGCAATTTCTTTAATTAAATGGTGAAGTCCGTCTCGGCCGGTTCCACCAATATACATTCCCGGACGTTTTCGAACCGGATCGAGCCCTTCTAGGACTTGAATTTGACTTGAGTCATAATCATTTTTCGCTTTTACCACTCCTAAATAACCCTCTCTTTTTTAACTTTTTCCACTCTTATCAACAATTATATATAAAAAACTACTATTTCTCAACAATATAGCTATTGTTTGAACACATAGTTGTATGGTTTAATAACATTAGCGTTTTTAAAATAAAAAATGAAAAATGGAAAAACAAAATGTTTCGAAAACTAGTTAGCAACTTACCCTTCAATCCGAGCCTGGTAAATCAGTTGTCTTTTTACGCTAAAAGAATGCATCAGGAAGCAGCTCTTAGAAGATTGGGTGTATTTTTTGTTGCTCTTGCGTTGATTGTTCAAATTTTTGCTGTCGCCTCTCCACCCGAGAAAACATTAGCTAGAGTTGGTAATGATGTAATCCCTGGAGGAGCTGTAGGAGGCGATGATTTAGCTAAGCAAGGTAGTTTAGTAACTCACTGCCAAGCAAATAGGTATGAATTTGCAACAATACTTGCCCATTTTCAGATAAATTGTAATGATCTTTTCACCGGCAAAGTCCAAACCGTTCGCTCAACTGATTACGGAAACCAATTATATTCAATGGGTCGCGCGCCATATAGTAAACCAGGTGAAACTCCGGTAGCAATTCCTGGAGCTGGAACATTTTATATGCGTCCACTTTCTTCTTGGGACAGCGGTGGATCGTCGAGTTATAAAGCAATAGTAGGAAAATCTGGAACCACAGGACAGACATTCATGATTCTGTTTTCTTGCGGTAACTTAGTGATAATCGGTAAGCCGCCAGTAGCTAAGCCACCTAAACAAGTAACTTGTACAGCAATACTTCCTAGCGTAGCATCCGGAAGTAGAGTAGCGATTGGTACCTCCGTTATTGTCAAAGGAAAGTCAGCGGCAAAATATATAGATCCTACGGAAAAAGCCGATTATGGTTATCAATTAATTGATGCAAAATCAGGAGCAGAAATTGAAGTTAAGAAAAATCTCGGTATACCCTTTGGAGCTTACGGAATAGGAGAAGATACTACTGGTAAATCATTCAAATTCACTAAGTCCGGGCACTTCCAAATACGACTGGCCATTGGTTTTGACGGCAAACTTGCACCCGGCAGCGCTACCGGTGCCTGCGTAACTGATATATATGTAAACACTCCACCTCCTCCAGTACAAAAAGTTGTGGCCTGTACCAATCTAATATCTAGTTTTGGACGAGGTCAAAAGATTACTATAGGAGAAGAAGTTAACGTCCGAGGCCTAGCAACTGGTCAAAATGTAACCAATAATGATAGCGTAGAAATGTACTACGACTACGTAAACCAGAGTGGCAAAATTATAGAAACCGAAAAATCAAAAACAATTAAGTTCAAAGACTCGGTAGCCGAAGACCAAGTGAACAAAAGCTTCAAAATGAACAAAGCCGGTAAGTATACTTTTAGAGTAACGGTTAAGTTCAATGGAAAGGATGCATCTGGAAGTAAGACTGGCGACTGCGCTAAAGAAGTAATTGTTCAAGAACCCTGCATTGAAGAAAATCAAAACGATGATAGTGAATGTCTAATACTTAGCAAGACAGCCCGTAATGACACTCAAAATATCGAGAACGCCGATGGAACTGTAGCTAACGCCGGAGACACTGTAGTCTATACCCTTTCTACAAAAAACACATCCAAAGGAACAACTATCCAAGATTATGTAGTAGAAGAGAATCTGATTGATGTATTGCAATACGCCGAGGTTCAAAACCTAAGTGGCGGTAAACTAGATGATTATGGCATCGCAAGGTGGCCTTCAATCGACATTAAACCAGGGCAAACTCTAAGTAAAAAAATCGTAATCAAAATAAAGAACCCTATCCCTTCTACACCAGTTTCTTCATCCGACCCAGCATCTTACGACATGAAATTAACCAATGTTTATGGCAATACGGTCAACATAAAGCTACCACCAAACGTAATTAAGACCACTGAATATGTAACCGAACAGTTACCAAATACTGGTCCTGGAGAAACACTTGCCGTAGGTTTCGTTGTATTAACAGGCGCTGGTTACTTCTTTATGAGAAGTCGCCTTCTAGCCAAAGAAGCCGATATTATTAGAAAAGAATACGCAGTTGCAGGAGGCGTGTAATGAGCGAAAAATTTAATGGTTCTCATGAGCAAAACAGCGGTGAAAAACTTAATCTAGAGAGTGAATCTAGAAAAAACTTAGAGGCGATTCATAAAAAAGCCGAACAATCTCAGGAAATGACCGAAAAACATGTTGAGCAAGCTAAGTCGAAAGTCGAAAAACAAGCTATTAGTGGCAAAGAATACTCTGTTGGTGAACGCGAAAAACCAACGGGTCATTCGACTAGTCACGTTAGTCACAAAGCCTTAAAAGCCGACTCATTCAAAAAAACTATGAGCCACGCTAGACAAAAACTTCCCAAATCAGAACGAACTTTTAGTAAACTAATACACAATAAGAAAGTAGAAGCTGTTAGTGAAGTAAGTTCCAAGACAATTGCCCGACCATCTGGTATTTTGGGTGGGGGTATATTCGCATTAACTGGCAGTATCTTATTGCTTTATATGGCCAAACACTACGGTTTCGAATATAACTTCATTGTATTCATTTTATTCTTCGTAGGTGGGTTCTTTATTGGATCGTTAGTAGAAATCACTCTGAAGGCTTTTACAAAGCCACACAGAAGTAAATATTAATCTCGCCTAATATGTAAAACGTCTTCTTTGGTTCCTTGGTCGTCATTCAAATGCAATGTAGATTCTGACTTATGCTCTTTGCTCGGCGCTAAAGCCCCATTATCATTAGCACGAATTTGATTGGCAATACTGGTAGCTTCGTCATCATTTGTAGAGTTATCTCTCACAAACGGTTGCGATTGTGGAGTATAAGAAATCTTAGCGCTTGGCTGAATTGGTGAGTTAGATTGCCCCTCAATCAGAGGATCTAAACTATCCTGAACAACATTAGGCTCAACATATGTAGGCTGTACTTGTGGGTTTATTTGGGAATTTCCAATTGAAGACTGACTAGGCTGAACATTGTTTACTACCGGTGGATTAACAGATCCGCCAATTGATGATCTAGGGTCGGTAGCTCCAACAACAGGGTTTTGGCGAGTGTCAAAATTTGAAGATTGTACTGTATTACTGGGCATTTGTTGCTGTGATTGTGGAGGTATTCCTGCGGGTTTAGTAGGTGCCCCGCCAATTGCTGGGCCTGGTTTAGTAGGTTGTTTTCTCTTAGCTAGCCATTCATCTAGAAACGAACCAGAGCCCGGGGGTTTAGGTGGCACTGGGCCTGATTTAGGCATTGATCCAGCTTTTGGTCCCGGTTGACCAAAAGCCTGTTTTGGACTTGTATCTTCTTTAGTTGCTAATCGAGTAAAAATCTCTTTCTCAACAATATCCTTAGGCCTACCATACTTAGCCCAGGACAACTGCTTCAACGCTTCTCCTAGTTTTGGATTAGGATTACCTAGTGGTGGCAGTCCAGCCATGCTGAACGGCTGAGTCGGTACTCCACCCACTAATGTTCTAACAATTGCATTCCAGTTAGGAACTCGCAGAAGATCATCGGCATCAAACATCGGCTGGAAGTATCTAGTCAAAGAATCAACATCGTTTTGCCCAACCCTAAACGAAATAATAGTTCCCATATTTCCAAAAACAGCATCCCTAATCTCTTCAGAAAGCTGCGTTGTAAACTGGTTAGCGACTATGAGGTTAAGGTGATATTTCCTTGCTTCTGACATGATTGTAGCAAACGAGTCTGTAGAGAAATTCTGAAACTCATCAACATACAAACAAAAATCAACACGATCCTTCTCTGGAATATTAGCCCTACTCATAGCAGCAGACTGAAATTGCATAACAAAAATCATTCCAAGTAGTTTGGAATTCAAGTCACCGGTCTTACCCTTACTTAGGTTAACAATTAGTATTTTCTTTTGGTCCATTATTTCACGCAAGTTAAAAGTACTGTGGGTCTGTCCAATAATATTTCTCATCATTGCATTAGATAAAAAGGCACTAAATTTACTTACAAACCATCCCAAAACTTCACTCTTATGATAATCACTAGTACTTGCCATTTCCTTATTCCAGAAATCTAAAACAGTCTGATCTGTAACATGTTTTAGTTTTTGTTTGGCATAATTATTGTCAGTAAATACCTTAGGTATATCAATAAATGTTGCCCCCTCAGGATCTGCCATCAGCGTAAGAGCCGCACTCCTAAACCAATGCTCGTACCTAGGACCGATTATTCCCTGGTGCTGAGGGTCATAAAGCTTATATAACATATCTATTGATTGCTGTATTAAAAAGTCACGTTGCTCCGGAAACTCGTGTTCGAATAAGTTTAAGCCCATAGGATAATCCATATCAGCTGGGCAAAAATAAATTACGTCCTCGGTTCTCTCTTTGGGAACCATTGAAATCAGGTTTTCAGCAGTGTCACCGTGAGGATCAATAAAGCAAAAACCGCCTCCGTTTAGCATGTCCTGCAAGGCAAGATTTTCCAAGAAAACAGACTTACCTACACCAGTCTGACCGACTACATACATATGCCTCTGTCTATCATTAAGACTCAGACGAATTGGTTTTTTAACTCCCCTAAACAAGTTATAGCCAAGTAAAAGCCCCTCTTCAGGAATGTTTCTAGGTCCATCGACTTGTTTTGATGCCTGACGCTCCAACTGAGAAGTCGGTATATTCTTTTGATCAGGAAAGTGAAACAAAGTCGCAAGCTCTACGGAATTTAATATAGTAGCTCTGCTCTCTTGCGGGAAAAACCTCATAATGTATGAAGTAACAAATTTATCAATATCTTTTGCAGGCGTAAATTTAAAACCGTTTCTGCCTGGTGAATCAAAAAGTGCAAATGAGGAAACTACATTTGTTAGTACTGCTTGAGAACGCTGTGAAATATTTGATGAAGCAACAATCCTAATGAGAACCTCGAAACCAGGAGATTGGGTCTTCATGTCAATTGAATCTAAAATATTCTGCTCAGTGCTAGATAAATCTGGTTTATCGTCTTTTTTATCTTTTGCTTCGGGTGGTTTGTTTACTGCAACTGCCAAATCCTTTAATAAGCCACCGGCTAAAGCTGCCCCTCCCTTGGATTCTTTTCCATTACGCTTCTTTTTGGCTACTTCTTGAGCAGCCTTTCTCCAACTAGGATCAGCTGGACGCATCAATATTTGTATGCCCACCCCATCTTCTTTATCTAGTGTAGACATCGAATTCAGAATAGACTGCATGGTGTCTCGTTTTAAATCTTGATAAGTAGCTATAGGATAAGCAAAGTTCTCTTTTAGGGTTAATTCACCACCAATTGTTGCACTAATCTTACCGATAGGATTAAAGATATTATGTTCTGCTACTTCTTCTAGCCTGGCAGAAGGATATGCGCTAATTATTCCTTGTTTTACCGTCTCTACTAATGTTACCGGAACTGCAGCATAGTAATGTATAAATCCGTTAGTCCCGACTATTTCAAAGGCAAAGTGCCGCTGCCCATAGAATTTATTCTTTTTACCCTTAATAAAAGAGCTTGCGATAATATTATAAATAATCTGAGCCTTAGAAATATTTTCATCTACCACTTCGCGTGCGTCTCTATTAGCACCGTCAGTATCATCGCTTGAAGGAGGTAAATGTATTAGTAAAGGCACCATTTTTAGCCCTCTTTCAAAATTCTTTTGTTCCCTAAATGTCTTCCTTACGTACAAATAAACAAAGGGTGCTGCAACCAACCCGATTATTTTTAATATTACTAGTAGACCTATTATTACTGTCATTATTCTTCTACTAACTTAACCTCTTTTTGATAACGTAACCTCAAGTATTCTGACTTCATTTTATTAAGCTCTATGTTCTGTTTTCTGGGGTCTGACTTGGTCTGTGCAACAATCTGTTTTGCCTTTTCTACCCACTCTTTTTCAATTAAATCATTGTCGTCTGCGATCAGTGGCGAAGTAGCCATTGGCTGTGCCTGGACTTGTTGAACCTGGCTAGGATCATAAAAAAGTGTGACTGCAGGTTGCGGGCCAAAATTAAGATCATTGTTTTGAGGTTGAGCCATAGAAGGACTACTAGTAGAAACTCCCTGCTCTAAGGCCTTAGTAGAACTTGACTCAGTAGTTTCGTTAACTATCGACAGTTCCTTATTGTCTGTTGTGTTCTCGGGCGTGACTCCAGGTAATTCCATAGGTGTTACTTGATTATCGTTATTTTGACTCATAGTTAAGATAAATTATAGCAAAATAAACCTAATCATAACAGATGTAATAATTATACTAATTAGATAAATAGTCTATTTTGAGTAAATACCAGCTAAGTGGAATAAATATTAGCAATATAATTACGAAATCACTAAGAGTTAGCTGTTTTAGTGACTGTAATACAACTATTAACGTCGGGAATAATGCAAGAAGTCCAGAAATTATTTTTCGACGTCTACTAAGCATTTCTGGTCTTAGTTTTATAAGAGTTATCATGAATACAGAAAACAAAATCACAAATACTAAAATATTAGGGACCACTAATAATGGCAACGGTAAAGTTTCTGGATTTGTACTCACCAAAAACAGTGGTAATAATAAAAATAACGACAAGAATAATATGTTTTTTACTATATTTGATTTCATTAAATTAAGCATAACAGATTAAAAAAATCATTCCACCTAGGTTTAGTGAGGTGGAATGATATCAGGAGATTGAACTTTTGGAGCCGGACGGCAAATCCGCTCTTTGTAAATAACTATTTAGCGCTTACCGTCCATGGCTTGACTGACCGCTCTTTTCGCCTTTAGGGCGAATTGAGCGATAAAATTTTTATGTTTTTTGTGATTGTATTTTTGTATGTCATTTTTGTTTCCGACTTACAAACGTAGTCTACTAAATTAGTACATAATTGTCAATACTTTTTTGTAGCTTTTATTACAATTAGTATCTGTTAAGAGTAGGCTGTAAGCTGTAATATCGTTGTAGTTTTACTGTAGTTTTATTTATAACATTATTCTTATTATATTTAGTTTTATAAATTAAGTATTCTATAAATACATTGAATAAATATATTATTTTTTGAATATTTACACGATCATGCATTCTTGCTATTGCTTAATAATATATTTATTGTTTTATTTGCATTGAATATGTATTAATGATTGAAATAATAAGTTGTATTGCAAAAGGTATTCTGAATAAGTAAATTGATTTTACATAATGTCGCAAAATGTTTATGAATAAAACTATTTTTTAACTGCTCGTTATTTTTTGTTTTTTTGCGCTTTTAAATAGTCTAGTCTCAAACTCCTAGAGTGCTGTAATAATTTTTATTTTGTATTTTAGGATTAATTAACCTGCTCAATTCGATACCATAATCAATAATATATTTGATTCAGTACGACTTAATCAATGACCCGCTTTTTTGCATTTCCCTATCAATATTCTATGCAGATATTTGTATTCGTTTATGACTAATCAAAAAGCCATTTGTAAATACAACTTATTCTAATACCAATTTATCCACAGAAATTATTGATATATAAAAAAGTTATACACAGATTTATATCAATTAACCACAAACGTGTTGACAGTATATTCATCAGTAGTTTAAGATAGATTTAACGCTGAATAAATTCAGTGTTCAAAAACAAAAAGCACCTGTAACAACGGCTTCTCGCAAGCCGTTGTTCCATCAAAAGGAACAACGAAAACTAAAACAACCAAATGTAATAATAAACAACAAAAACTATAAACTTCGCCGAACAATCCGCTGCAATCAACCAAGCGGATTGTTTTAATTTATATGAAAAATCAATACTCATGGTTTAATGAAATTAATTTAAATTTAGTTTGATTCGTACGATATAACAAAGTCGAGCGATAGATTATAGAAGCCTAATTGATAATGAATATCTCATTCTCAACTTAATGCCAACCATAACCAAGATGAATACATACATACAGACCCCTTAGAGTTCCTAACAACGGCTCTAGCGATATTTCTATATTGATAGAGGTAAACGTATTCGTCCAAGCGACATAAGCTTGAGTGACCTAGGAGTATCATTTCTTTGATAAGTTCCCAATGTTTAGTCGGAGCGTAACCAAAGCGCTAAGACAGTTAAAGATATCATAATAAACATTTCTCGTCCTAAAAAACGTCATGCGTAAAATAATCAAACGTTTTGGTTAAGTGATAAAATAGGTCAATGATATTTACCATTTTAGGGTTGTTGAGTGCAATTATCTTCGTAATTGCCGATATACCCTACTTGCGAGATACGATTAAAGGTACTACAAAACCACATCGTGTAACTTGGGGTGTAGTAGTATTTCTTAATATCGTTGGTTTTGCTAATCAGTTTGCGAGTGGCGCCGACAACTCACTATGGATATTTGCAGCTGCGGTTATAATGACTTCTAGTATTTTTATAGCCTCCCTAAAAAACGGCGTAGGAGGCCATTCAAAAGGTGATATATTTTCAGTCATAATTTGTGGCGTAGGAGTACTTTTGTGGCTATTTTTCAAAGATCCAGTTTTTAGTATTTTTGCAAATATATTCGTAGGTTTTGTGGCACTACTTCCGACATTCAAAAAGACCGCAAAAGACCCAAACTCAGAAACCAAGATTACCTGGCTTCTAGGAACAATAAGCACCACACTAGCCGCTATTTCTGTAGGCGAACTAAATACAATGCTGCTACTACTGCCTATCTCATCGACATTACTTCAAGGCTACATGGTCTATCTTCTATACATTAGACCGAAATAATTCAAAAATTTATTTAAGTATTTTCTTTACTTAGTTTTTCGTAGTTAGCTTTTAGCTTATTGATTATTTGCTTGTAGTCGTTTTGTTCAATGTAGTCCCAAGCATTTAAATAATCACTTGCATCCCAATCCGTCTGATTTTTTGACCAATTTATGTCTCTTTCGAGTCGTTCTGGATCTTTTAACACATCAAGGTAAATTGCCTTTAATACCGCATGTACTGGAATGTGAACTATTAAACCAAACGAATAATCTTTACCGAATAGCTTTTTCCATTCAGGTAACAAAATCTTTTTATCGTAAGGAATAGACGTATTATCTGTGAACAACCTATGCAATAGTTCGTGGGTAAGTGTGTCGACAAACTCTTCTGGGGTATATTTAACACCTATTACTAGAGGGTCACTAAAAGCATGGAACCACGGAGCAATATAAACATTAATTATATTTTGTCTGTATTCCAGTCCTAGCAAGTCATGCATACCTTTTAGAATTTTCTTTTCGTGCTTTTTCCATTCCTTGTTATATGCCTCTACAATTTTTGCCATATCATTATCGTCAGCAAGAACATCACCTTCTTTAGCCCAAAGTTCATGTAAATATACAGAGGCATTCGCTCTCAAAAGCCACCCATCTTTAATTCGAATTTCTGGATAATTCATATACCAAATTATAGTGTTCTTTTCTAAAGAAACAAATATTAAGCTTCGAAATAGTCATTAAAAGTGTGCGCCCCTAATGCAGTCTAGTGATAGAGTCTATTCAGGTAACAGAAGAGTCACCTGATCATTATGAAATTTGATAGCATAAATTCATAAAAAGCCGGAAGTAATGTGGCTTCTGGCATACATGTATTGTTACAGACATTAGTGCCAGGAGTGCTTTGAAAGAACTCGTCGAAATTATATTATTTATAGACCTTATATATCAAAATGGACATAATCTTGTTGACCCCTAAAGCTTAATCTGTTAAAATTGGTCGAAACCAGTCACGTTAGTATAAGGAGAAAAATCCATTAGCAAACAAACGCGTCTGAATCACCAGATTCAGGCACAGGAATTACGAGTCATTGACGCAGATGGTTCTCAACTCGGTGTTCTCAGCAAAAGAGACGCCTTGAAGCTTGCCGATGAACGTGGACTCGACCTAGTGGAAATATCTCCTGGTGCTAACCCGCCGGTTTGTAAAATCATCGACTGGGGTAAATATAATTACCAGAAGACCAAACAAGCTCAAAAGAGCAGGAAAAATGCTAAAGCTCAAGAAATTAAGCAAATGCGTTTTGGTCTAAAAATCGGCGATCACGACCTAGAGGTAAAGCTGAATAAAGTTAATGCTTTCCTGGAAGCTGGTCACAAGTGCAAATTAACAGTTATGTATCGAGGACGAGAACTAGCCCATAAAGAATTGGGTTTCAAACTTGCCGAGAGAATAATCGAAGATTACGGCGACAAGATAGTCGTGGAATCAAAGCCACAGTTTGCTGGGCGACAACTAAATTTTGTAATAAGGAGCAACAATAATGCCAAAGCTAAAGACTCATAGCGGAACCAAAAAGCGCGTACGCATTACTAAGAATGGTAAAGTGCTTCTTGGACATGCTGGTGCAAATCACTTTTTGCGAAAGAAAAGTGCGTCTCGTAAACGACGCTTTGCAATTGGTAATCAACTTACCGGTAAGAGCGCAAAGAACATGAAACTAAGATTGGGAGCTAAATAATGCGAGTAAAGAGAGGCGTCACCGCTAGGGCGCGACATAATAAAATACGAAAAGCCACCAAGGGGATGACCCGAGGTAACCGTTCAAGTATTAAGCGCGGTAAGCAAGCAGTCACACGATCACTTGTAAATTCATACAATGACCGAAGAAACCGTAAGCGGACATTCAGACAACTTTGGAATGTACGAATAAACGCAGCTGCAAGATTAAACGGAACAACCTATAGTAAGTTAATCGCTGCCCTAAAAGGTGCAAAGATTGATCTAGACCGAAAGGTTTTATCAGAACTTGCTGTTAACGAACCAAAAGCATTCGAAGCAGTTGTTAAGGCCGCTAAATAGTCGCTCGTAATTATGTTTTCATGGGCGCTTTGCAATTAAAAAAATTGCGGCGATAGCAAAAACTTAGTCGGACTAAAAGTACTCACTTGTTCAAAAGAAATAACCACCAATTAGGTGGTTATTTTTAATATATTCGGATATATTATTCAGGTTTGGTTGGGCGAGTTGCTAAGTATGCGAGCATATCTTTAACCTGTTGTTCGGTAGTGCTGTCGGTAATATCTCTTTCAAACATCAATCTGGCTTTTCCATCTTTGTATGGGTTAGCAAACGGATTATCTTCGTATGTCGTCAAATCTTCTAATCCCTTAATAAATCCTAAATTTGTGAAACTTATTTGTGTACCGTCAACATGTAATGGCTGAATGGTCGCCTTACCTAAAGCCCATCTTCCTGCCTCAACACCGTATTTATTATTAACTATTCTTCTTAGATGCCAAGGTTTTTCAACATCCATTGCGCCGAGCATTTCAGCAGCTTGCTTTGCATCTTCTAATGTAAGTGGCGGCTGCTCACCAGACTCATCCAAAAAAGGAACTTCTACCATTATTGCAGTCCCGTAAGTTACCGCCATTAGACGTCTGTTTCTCATTTCTTGTCTTTTACGCGCTTGGTATTCTCCTAAGCTAATCATATCTTGAGCAGTGTCACCATGGTGACTTCTGTGATCATAAGGATTATCCCAAGAATTAATACTTCTTCTTGGTAAAGTAGTATAGTAATCTTCGCGTTCATCCTTTTCTAGGAATAATTTTCTCATATCTATGGAGTTTATACTGTTTATTTCTTTGATTCTATGAAAATCTTCATCACTTTTTATACCATGTAACTTATCCCTGATAAATCCGGCCATTCCTTCAACTTCCTCATTGCGTCCAAAAGTTCTTTGAGAATGTAATGGTGAAAATCGATCACCGTAATCGATTCTAGGAGAAATACGACCATCAACGCATTCGCCATCGTTTGTATCTCTAAAAATCTCGAATGGCCTGTATTCATATGTACCAGCTTCTGTCTCTGTATAAATATATACCTGACCGGCAACAATAACTACTCTGGACTTTTCTGGAGCTTCTTCATCAATAAAACCACCTAGTGGTTTATCTGAGTAATTTTCTATTGGATGTATCAAATCTTCGATTTCACGAAAATTTTCGGGCTGCTTAAATACTCCGTTAATGATGAAATCATCTCTGTTTTCTCGTTCAGGTAATCCTGGACGAAACGGATCAAAAGCGTCAAATTCTTCTCTTCTACTCATAATCACTCTATTATACTACTAATGCCAATATTTGTCAATAAGTTGCTAGATTGTCTATAAGCCGGGTTCTGTACCCATAAAAGAGCGCTAATCATCTATCTAGTCCACCAATTGCTCGATGGCTCAAGCGGATGTCGACAAGCCCTAGCGGGAAACTATTAGGCTCATCTCCTTGCAGCAGACAGGGTTTACCTCTTCCCGACGTCACCGGCGGGAACTGTGGGCTTTTACCCCACTCGTTTCACCTGTGCCCGTAAAGGGCAGTTTCGTTTCTGTGGCACTTTCCCTAGGGTTACCCCCGGTCGCCGTTAGCGACTGTCTTTCCCTACGCTGCCCGGACTTTCCTCCCACGTATCAACGTAAGCGATTAGCCGACAACCTAGCCATAATATTATAACCTATATTTAACCTACAATTTTAGTGAATGATTGATAGTAAGTCATTGCCTCAAAATCCTCAATTGCATATACCGGAATATCCACCCCAGAGTCCTTAAGTAACATAACCGTCTCATCAATATTTGCCATCGGTACTTCTACATGCGTCATTGCCTCAAAAGTAATTGGATTTAGAGCTCTAGCTTCATGTACAGCTACAGACTTTGAAGTGTCAGCAAGTTCAGCTGCCCCGAATCTTACTCCAAAGATTACTGGGTAGTTACCATCTATATCTGATCCATATGCAAAAATACCTAGTGTTCCTGTTCGCTCAGTTCTGACTTTTTTATACCAGTCTACCGAATTACTATTCTCAAAATGTTCATTAACCTGCGTTCTATTTTCTGACTTCCAATAACTCGTCTCTTGGGCGATTTTAAGTGCCAATGGTCCAATAAAAGCAGCCGCCCATAATAATGAATCCCCGTGTCTTTCACTACCAAATTATGTAGAATGCATGTCAGCGTAAGCTCTAGCATAAATTCTGCTTTTAGCCATAGAGATGCTATTCATTTTGCCAACTAAATCTATATCATCAACATGAGGCATTAGACCCCCAGAATTGACAATAGACTTTAATATATCAACCTTTTTACCATCACGATATTGGTATCTTCCAGTTCCGTGCCAGTATTGTGTGTTTTTTTGAATATCTTGCAATTCTTTCTTTTTATCAGTGGGAATATCTGGATTAACGCTTGAATTTCTTCTGATTAAATAAGTTGCCAAAAAGTTTCCATTTTTTCCTAAATTTCCACTTTGAGCACGCAATGCCATTAATCCTAGAACGCTGCCCTTAATCAAAGTTTTTCTGTTAAATTCTTGATTATTAGAGGCTTCTTCTGTTATTCCTATATTATATATTACTAAATGTAACTATTCAGTGAGTATTTAGCCTAAACAGGTTCCAGCTAAGCGCAACCATAAAGCTAAAACCTTAAATGCGAGCGTCCCTTTGTGCATCTAGTGTCTCATTAACCATTCCGTCAGCAAGCTTATTTAACTCTCTGGGCACATGAGTAAATGTCACTTTTTTAAAACTAGGTAATAGTTCCTTGATAGCTTCGTGTATCGGCCACAGATCCCTGTTTTTAACCTTAAACTTGCCTATCATTTGGTTTACTACCAATAAGCTGTCTAAATAGACCTCTACTTCTTTAACACCGAGTTTCTTGGCTTCCTCTAATCCAAATCTTAAAGCCTGATACTCTGCCTGATTATTTGTAGTAATCCCAATGTACTCACCCTTTTCTACAAAAACATTATCATTCATATCTAATAGCACATAACCTGATGCCGAAGGTCCAGGATTACCACGCGAACCACCGTCCGCAAAAAGCTTAATCTTATCTGGCGCTTCTACTACAAACTGCATCTGGCTTTCTTTTACATTCCTTGGCTCATCGTATGCTCTAAAGCTAAAATCAATCATCTTAACTGGCAACTCCAAAGTTATGTCATCACCATAGTACTTCTTGAACTTTTCTAGCATTTCATTTTGGGTAGAAAAGTACTCGTCAGTGTTGTAATCCTCCGGTAATAAGTCGCTTAGTCGCTTCTCAGTAACAGAATTTATCTTTGCAAGACCAATTTTTAGCCACGTCTCTGGCTTTTCAGAATCTACTTTATCAATCAGTTCTACTTCGTCATTAACCGATAGGTTTTTGTCATCTCTAAGACGCCAAGTTCGGTTTCTTTCACTTTTTACAACTTGCTTTGCTTGAGAGTGATCTAGTTTTAATGTCTTAATTGAGGTTTCCTTCCTTTTTTATATGGGTTTAATACCGAGTTGTTCAATAATTTCACTGATCTCAGAAGCTAAGATTTTATCTTTTTCAGTTACGACATCTCCTGCTTCGTGTGTACTTAACCACAGTTCTACTACATTATATGTATTTTTAATTGTTGGGTGGTGATTTTGCCTTGATGCTATTTTTGAAACTTCGTTGATAAAATCAATAGCTTGTACAAAATCTGTACATTGCAACTTGATATAAATTTGATTTTTATCTTCTTGCCACATTACTACATGTTATCATATGGACGCATGAAATTATCAGATTACAACTACGAACTACCAGAAAAACTAATAGCTATACACCCCCCCAAAATTCGCGGAAGCAGTAGATTGCTTGTTCTTGATAAAAAATCAAGTTCTATTTCGCACGATAAATACTCAAATTTAGACAAATATCTAAATCCAGGTGACGTAATCGTACTTAACAATACAAAAGTCATAAAAGCGCGAATAATTGCAGAAAATAATAAAGGTCAGATTAGAGAACTTCTACTTTTGGAAGATCATCACAATACCAACTTCTCTAAACGAAAGGCTATCTATAGAGGCAAAGTCCAAAAAGATGAAATTCTAAAAGTTAAAAATTACGAAATACAAATCGATGAGGTATTGGACAGCGGAATCTGCAACGTAAGCTCGACTGTAAATTTACTAGATTTAGCTGAACAAGAAGGTACCGTTCCACTTCCACCCTACATGCACCGAGATGCCAACAAAGATGATATTGAGCGCTACCAAACAGTATTTGCCAAAACTCCCGGATCGGTAGCTGCACCAACAGCATCGCTAAATTTTACTGAGGAACTTCAACAAAAATTATTGAGCAAGGGCATTCAAATTGTATACATTACGCTTCATGTGGGGTTAGGAACATTTCTGCCAATTAGAACAGACGATATTGAGGACCATATAATGCATAGTGAGTATTTTGAAGTTCCCTCAGAAACAATTAAAGTAATTCAAAATGCAAAGTCTAACAGTAGTAATATTATTGCAGTTGGCACAACAGTTACGCGCACCTTAGAATTTCTGGCAGATAAAATAATTAACTACGACTTAAGTTTAAATAAATCACTTAGTGGCGAGTGTGACATATTTATCTACCCTGGATACAAATTTAGAACAGTCGACACAATGTTGACTAATTTTCACGCACCCAAGTCTACGGTACTGATGATGGCCTCCGCCTTTGCAGGTTGGGATAACTTAAAAAACTCTTACAAAGTAGCAAAAAAAGAAAACTACTCTTTCCTGAGTTACGGCGACTCAATGCTTATAAAATAATTACCCTTATTTTCTTAGGAAAAAATTCTATTGACTACGTTGTGAGGTCTAATTAACAGTTCGTCATGCTCACCTTCATGATTCAAAATAACTGATGGACCTAAGCCTCTAGAAATTTGATATTCACTCTGGTTAACTGGCGCGAAGAAATCATCTCCGAACATCTGATGAATTTCAGTCGGCACACCCCTTCTTTCAAAATCTATCGCTTTGTTGAAAGAATCAAAAATGGATATACTTCCAAGTGCTTTCGTATTTACAACTGGGTGTAAGGCAATTTCTTTAGCAGTCTCAAACATAAAAACATTTATATTCTGATTGTCGCCAAGTTCTCTGCCACGATTTAGGACGTGATAACTTTTAACTATCGAAGAAATAATAAGTTTACTGACCTTAGTTGGAGTAGGAGGAGCAACTGCGTAAATACTATCAGGATTAGCTTCTACTAGAGTCAGCATTCCAGCAGAATGAGTTAATACAGGATGTCCCTCAACCATCCTAGTAAAACGATAGTCTTGCATGGCCTCCCTGAATGTTACAGGAGAAACATCTTCGAAATAATTTCCTAAGTAATTAGCTGCCGAATGCATTGTTTTATCAGTACTGCCAAAACCGCCAACAAAAATTAATGAATTAACTGCTTTCATATTGTCATTTACTCTATAGCAATATTTAGTTTGTTTCTAGTTATGCTTTTTGGGACTAAGCGGGATAAACATGCTAGTTCGTTTTTTGTATTCTTGATAGTCTTTATTGTCGTCGTACTTCTTTTCTAACATGGGAACACCAGAGACTTTTAGAATCAAGAATGTAATCATTGCTGGACCAATCAAACCTATCCATCCGTAACTAGATGATCCAAGGGCTATTATACCAATTCCCCACCACTGAGTGACTTCTCCGAAATAATTTGGGTGTCTCGAATATTTCCATAATCCTCTGTTCATGATTTTGCCTTTGTTTTTAGGATTAGAAATGAACTGTCCTAACTGTTTATCTGCCTGCGACTCAAAAATGAATCCAAAAAACCAAGTAACTACTCCAATATAAAAAAGTAAATTTACCATACCGTAATCGTAAGTATTGACTACCATAATCGGTGAAGAAATTACTAAAAGAAGTACTCCTTGCAGTATAAAAACTTGCAGATATGACCGTAAATAAAACCATTTTCCCCAACTATCACGCCAAGCTTTGTATCTATAGTCTTCAGGTTTTTTGATATTTCTTCGTCCAATATGATAGCTAAGCCGAAGACCCCAAATTGTAACTAATAAAATAACTACCAGGGAAACTGCGGATTTATTATCGTTAACGGCAAAACTAGCCAAAGAAGCGACAATAAATCCTATACCCCATGCAATATCAGCAATATCATTTCTTTTAATTACCAAAGCAACTAAAAACCAAGTAGTCATATAGACAGCAATAACAGAGGCGGTTAATGCGTAGGTTGCTATCAGTTCATCTATCATCTATTTTATGAAAGTATTCAAAATATAAACAGAAACTACAGAAACTGCTGCAGTTATGAACGTTCCCCATATAAGGTCAATAACTGTGACTATTACGGGCCAGTTTTTTATTGTAGCCAAATTAGTAAGGTCGTATGTTGCATAGGTTACTAGGCCCATTAACGCACCTAGTCCGGCTACTTTAAGTAATGTATAGCCGTTTTGCCAGCCAGGATAAACAACAAAAACAGTTACACCTACTATAAAAATTAGATAAAAGATTACAGCTGCGGTCCAGTTTGGCTTGTCTGTCATCAAAAAACCTATGTGCTTCTTATAAAACTTAGGAGCAATAAAACCTAGCCAAGCTGCATCTAGCACTGTCATAACGCCTAAGGAAGTTAAGTATGCGTAAAAGAAATTTGCCATAATATTATTATAGCAAAAATTACGTAAAGTCACTGTAAACACACTTATCTGTTATGATTAAAATGATGAAGAAAGAAGTTGAAAAAGTCTGTAAAGACAAAAATGGTAAATGGACATTGTTTCAATTTCCTAATTTTCCACTACTAGTTTGGCTAGGTTGTGTCGTAATATCTCGACTAATCAATGACAACGGATTATCGGAAAATATTAGTGCTCTTGGAACTATTTTTTTGGCAATTTGGGCATACTTGGAAATTACATATGGCGACTCTATATTCCGAAAAATACTTGGTTCGATAGTGTTAATTGCTATAGTTTTTAATAATTTTAGCTAGATCATTGTATGTAGTTAATCTAGCAAAATGCTTCTTTGCCAAGTTAAGACTCAACCAACTTACCATAATCGTCTTCTTCGATTAAATCTCTTAGTTCAAGTTAACCAAGCAATAATTGGGCATCACAAGCATCTAGCTAACTCCGAAATATTACTTTAGTTTTCTTTGGATTTGATTGATTCAATAATTATTGGTCGGGGTGACAGGACTTGAACCTGCGACCTCACGGCCCCCAGCCGTACGCGCTAGCCAACTGCGCCACACCCCGACAATAAAACTAGTATATGATAAAATAATCCAATTGGTTAGATAATACAAAGGAAAACTATTGATGGAATCAAGATTTTATCCTAAGACTGATAATTTTGGCGAAAATTGCTTGTTCTGGAGCACTAATGAAGGCTGTCTGTATCAAAAAGCCGAATTATTGGGAAGAAGAACTTGTGAGGGGTTAATTGATGACGTCTGTTTGTTCGTAATGGGGGTAGGAAAAATACCGGACGGTATGTCGGATGAAGAAGCCAATAGAATAAAAAATCATCCGGCTTACTCCGGGATAAACCTACCTCCGGGCAACATTGAAAGCTTATAAATAAAGTAAGTAGGCATTAAAGCATATTCACTAAAAGGAGTATAATATTGAAATAAAGGTAGGTATTATATGAAAAATGCAGTAATAATTATTTAAGTATTAGCAATTCTAGGACTTGGTGGTTGGGTTGTTTATGACAAAACTCAGAACAGCGATTCGACGTCAGAAACATCAAGTTCTACTGAAGGTTCATCAAACAGTGCCTCGAAAGGCTCAACAATAGACTTAAGCAGTCAAGGCCTTGATAAAGTCGGGTCTGACATATACAGCAAGACCAATACAACCGTTCTGATACTTTCGAACAACAATATTAAGTCACTTCCCTCCGAGATGGGTAAAATGACTAAACTTGAGGTGTTGAAACTAGATAATAATATACTTGAAGGTTCACTAATCGGTGAAATAAGAATGATGCCACTTAAAACTCTGGATGTAAGCAGCAATAATATGACAGGAGTTCCGGCAGAAATTGGTCAACTAAACAAACTAGAGAACTTAAATTATGCTAATAATAAAATCACCGATCTTCCAAACGAAATTGCCAACCTAAAGAATAATCTTAAAGAAGTTAACTTTTCAGGTAATCCATTAACACCAGAAACTATTAGCAAACTAAAGAATTCCCTACCAAATACAAATATTATTCTTTAGATTATAACTTAATAAAAGTTGCAAAAATTTAGTTTATCTACTTTAAAATGATGTGCAAATCGCACATAATTCCACAAAACAGTTCCTCAGCCCTGAAAGACTTGATCTTCAAGAAGCACAATAAAGATTTGATGAAATATTTAAAGGAATTACCTTACTGAGAGAAGAAATTGAATATTACAACTAAGCTGGTTTGCTTGAGTTAGTTTTTAGTCTTGATATACGAATTGAATAAATCCCTAAACCCAGAGACGAAACGGAACTTAGACTAGCAAAAGTGGCTATCAGCTCATTAACAGACCAATCAATGAAAATTAAAAACAAAGAATGGACAAAATTATACTTCGGAATACAGCAAAGACTTTTAAGTTAGTATCCAGTACATCCCGGCAGAATTACTTCACCAATTAATTTTGTGTATTTTCTTGGCAAATCAAGACTTTCTATCTCAGCACATCTATACCAATCATATTCTGTGTGTTCTCTCTCATTTAAACTAATCTCAGGATGAAGCTCATCCAAATTAGATAAAAAAACATGAGTTATCTTTTGAAAATTTTTATTATTTGTAGCCGAAAGAACATCTAATAACATTAATTCACCTAGCAACAAGCCCGTTTCTTCTACCGTTTCTCTAAGAGCCGTATCTTTAGGATGTTCTCCAAATTTTAGTTTTCCGCCAGGTAAATCCCAGCTGCCAGGCCTATCCGTGTCGCACATAGATCTTTTGAGTAGCAATACTTCGCAATCAGTATTCTTAATTATGGTTCTTGAATTCAGTCTTAAGTATTTATGGGACATTCATTTAGATACTACAGTTAATATTCGATAATCTCAATCTTAAATTAGATAAATAAGGACTGAGAACTCTCTATTTCCAGGTTATACCGAATGTTTTTGTCTTTTCGTCACCTTTAAAAACTAGTTTGGTACTTTTATCTTTTGAGTCATAGTTGTTTACTTCAAAGTTATTGTATTCGCCTTCAGAAATTATAACTTGATCTTCACTTACTAAAAATACGTTTAAAATGGTCTTCGGAGAATTATAGACTGTTATTTTTGTCCCATCTTCAACTTTCTTCACAATTTTATTTTGACTAGTATAGTAGGGTTCTTGTTTTTCCGTGTAACCAATTATGACTACATCCTTTTCATTAATTATTTCAAGATTCTTGAATAATTTAGTTTCCATATTAAATTCTTCAATGTCGTAAGGTGGACCTCCGCCGATTCCATCCCCTTGTGATTCTTTGTTTACTAGTATTTTTGTGAAATCTTTATTAAATACTGTCTGATAACCAATTCTATTGTGCTCATATACCACTTCTTCTTTGTCGGATTCAACACTTCTTACATAAAGCTTATTAAAATTAACCCCACCACAGTTATAGCAACCAACGAAGTAGTATATTTTATTATTGGCTTTATCGTACCCACGAATAAATACTCCTCGCTGTTCAATAATAAACAAGTCTTTTACTTCTTTATTTTCTGGATTTACTTCTTTGACTGTGTTTTTACTACCAGAACTTTCGAGCAAAGCAAAAACTACACTTTTACCATCACTAGAAATTGCTACACTAGTGATCTGCTCTCCTAAAGATTCTGATGATTCTGGTTTCTTAGCAGAATATATTTTATCGTATGATTTACCAGAATTCTGACTAAACCAAACTGTCTGGCCTTCTGCTGCACCACATCCTGAATAACTTACAACGACGACTTTTTGTTTATCTAGTGACGTGTCACCGACAATAATATTTCCAAATTCTGTAGATTTAATCTTTTCTGAGCCGTCTATTGGACTCAAAAAGCTCTGTTGGGCAGGCGGAGGACTGCAGTCTGGGGTAAAATCCGCCTCTTCAGTTTGATAAGAGTATGCGAGTGCGTATGGTTTGAGATCTTGTGTTTCTGTCTGCTCGGTTTGCTGGTTATTCTGATTACTATTTCCTTGAGGTGCTTCTGCTTTTTTACTACCTAAGAAAAACCATGCTGCTACACCACCGACAATTAGAGGTACAATTATTATAAAAATAAGCAGTTTCTTCTTGCTCTTCTTTGGCTTCTCAGCGTCAGAATCTTGACTATCTGTTGGTTCAGAAGATTTAGTATTATCATCCTTGTTTTCATTTACATGAGTGATCGTATAGCTGGTTTTTAGTTCGGTAGTGTTCTGAGTATTTACAGTATTTTTGGTGATTGTTGAGTTTTCTTTTGGTATTTCGGTACTTAAGTTTCCCGCTTCAACATCAAAATCTTCTTGGACTGTTTGTTCTACTGGTAGTTGGTTGTCTTTTTGATTGTTTAGTTTTTCTTCTTCATTAGTTAGGTCATTTTCCATAAATTAACTATAGCATAAGCTATTTGTTAATTTAACTTGTCCAATTAGTCACGAGGTAATTTAGGTCTACTATATCTACTCTACCGTCTTTGTTAATATCGGCGAGCGAACCTGGTTTTGAGCCGTTTGGATCCCAGCTACTCACAAAGAAGTTTAGGTCTACTATATCTACTCTACCGTCTTTGTTAATATCGGCTAAGTTATACGTAGAAGTGTTCTGTATATTGATACTGATAATTTCTTCGACAGTCTGCAAAGAACCATATGACATAACAGACTTAACCGTGTGAATGCCATTGTTTAAACCAGTTAAACTGTACCCTAAACAACCTGTTCCTGAGATATTGTCTCCACCTATACAAAAAGGCGCTATCTTCTCTGTCTTGATAATATTGTCATCTATATAAAAATCAATTTGAGTAACGTTGCTAGCGTTTAATGGCACAGCCTCGATAGTAACACTTCCCGAAACTGTTTGATTATTTGTCACGCCCTTGAATTCAATAGTAGGCGGGTTGTTTACTACGTTATTACAATTATCCCCAGTACCCGTAGGAATACAAGTAGTATCGGTAAGTACAAACTTATCTACCTTAATTCCTCTTTCTATACCGGTAATTGTTAACACTCTTGTACCAGCTACTAGGTTAAAGGTAGCTTTATCTGTAG
>JBGSIS010000025.1:0-40412 GCA_041742395.1 Saccharimonadales bacterium (SeqCode) | reverse complement strand
GGGAGAAGGAGTTGCTGATGTATTGTTCGGGAATACACCATTCTCAGCCAAGCTGCCTATTACCTGGCCAGCAAAACTGGAGCAGGTGCCAGTTAAATATGACGGAAGTACAAAAGATGATTCTCCACCTTTATTTGAAAGAGGCTTTGGGCTATAAAAGTTACAAGAAAAATTGACCACCAAATGAGTTTGAGAGTTTAGCTGCAGAATAATAGTTTTATTTCACGCATATGTAATTTCGCTTACAATAAACAGAGTTAAAATGTCTCTGTTTATTGGTATAATTTTTAAATGAATATAAATCAGCTATTAGACGAACTTAAAGACACCGCTCGACTTGAATTACCTAATGATTCGTCTACTCTAGAAATTGCTTTAAGTATAGCTCGTTTTGCTAACTTAGCTTTTTCGCACAATGGGGATAATCACCCTTCTTCATCTGATCCAATAACCATCCTAAAAGAAGCACAAGCAGGAAAAAAAATTAGATGCGTAGAGTATAGTCATTTAGCTGCTTGGTTAATGGTGGCTAATGGGATTGAAGCAAGAACTGTAAATATCTTAACTAAAGACGTTGAAACTCGAGAATATGGAGCGGGTCATGTTGTTATTGAATTTTACGAAGGAGAAGAGCACGGCTGGGTTATGGCAGACATCCAAGCTGGTTTGGTATTTAGACGTAAAGATAAACTGCAGTCTGCTCTGGAACTTCGGGATAATTTAGAGCATGCTACATTAGAAAATTTTGATAAAAGTAAATTCACCGAAATAGTAGGAATGTACGGCGGTGATTACAAAGCTTGGATTAAGCCATATTTGTATTTTATTGATAGACCCCAAAAACTAAACTTTGAATACTCAGATGATAATTTGCCACATTTTATACTTGTGCCCAGTGGCGATAATCCACCAAAATATTTTCAGAAAACCCACAAGCTAAACCTCATCGAAACTACGCCAGAAATATTTTACGAACAAATAAAATAATCAGAGATTAATGTTTTCTGTTTTTGATATACTACACGAATGAGAGAAATAGAAGTAAAGGCCAGAGTCAGAAACCTAAAAAGTTTACTGGATAGAGCCCATAATTTAGGAATTAATTTTGGAGAGTCTGTTGTCCAAGAAGATATAACTTACGAAACAAAAATTCCAAAAGATAATCCCGACTGGAATATTTTTAGAATTCGTAAACAGGGCGATAAAACTATACTAACTATGAAATACAAAGCCTCTTCTAGGTCACGGGACAATCACGAACGAGAAACAGTTATTGAAGATGCAAAAGAAGTTGCAGATATGCTAGAAAGAGTTGGTTATTCATTTGGTGTACGAATTTGTAAAACAAGACAAACAGCAAAATTTAAAAACATTGAAGTCTGCCTAGATGAGGTGGAAGACTTGGGCACTTTTATTGAATTGGAGAAACTTGAAAATAACGATATTGACGTCGACGCAATTCAAGCTGAGTTATGGAATATATTATTACAACTAGGCATAGATAATGAGGACCGCATACATAAAGGATACGATATGCTTATGCACGAATTTTTAGAAATTTCATAGTAAATACTAGTAATATAATTTAGTACTAAATATGTTGTATTTTCGTTTTAATACGAAACTAATATATTCAAAATCATGGTATAATAACAGATAAGAAATTGATTTAACGGAGCAAAAAAATGTCGGGACATTCAAAGTGGGAAACAATCAAGAGACAAAAAGGTGCTAACGATGCAAAACGTGGGGCTGTATTTACAAAACTAGGTAATGCAATAGCACTTGCTGCAAGATCAGGAACAGACCCAGAAATGAACTTTGCACTAAGAATGGCAATGGACAAAGCTAAAGCTGCAAATATGCCAAACGCTAATATTCAAAAGGCCATTGATAGGGGTAGCGGTAAACTTGGCGGAGATCAGATTCAAGAAATCCTATATGAGGGATACGGATCAGGTGGAGTGGCTGTTTTAGTTGAATGTGCTACAGATAATGTAAACCGTACCTATCCTGAAGTTCGTCTAGCTTTTAGTAAGCACGGTGGAAATATTGCAGAAAAGGGTGCAGTTGCATTTCAGTTTGAAAGAAAAGGCGTAATTAGAGTCAAGGGAAGTGGTGACGAGTTAATGCTTATTGCTCTAGATTCAGGAGCTGAAGATGTAATAGAAGATGGTGAAGAGTCAATTGTATATACAAATCCTAAGGAATTGTCTAATGTTAGAGACAATTTAAAATCCGCAGAAGTTGATATCTTGGAATCAAGTTTAACTTTTGTTGCAAATAGTACCGTAGAGGTTACTGATAGAGATACTGCTGGAAAAATTATGAGAATGATGGATGCCCTTGAGAGCTTGGACGACGTAACTACTACTCATGTAAATTTTGATATACCTGAAGAATTATTAGGGTCATAAAATGAACTTAGAAAGTGAACTAAGATTTGCAAAAGAAATTTCTGAAATTGCTGCAGATATGACCAGAAACTCTTTCGGGCTAGAAACTCAAGCAACCTGGAAAGAAGACAATACGCCATTAACAGTTACAGATACTGCTATTAATAAAATGGTAATTGAACAGGTTCAAGAAAAATTTCCTAATGACGGTGTACTAGGCGAAGAAGAATCATTTGAGTCAGACAGGGAAAGAATATGGGTGGTTGATCCCATTGATGGAACTCAGCCGTTTACTATAGGCGCACCATTATCTTCATTTTGTTTGTCATTAGTAATAGATGGACAGCCCGAAATTGGTATTATTCATGATCCCTACCAAAATAGAATGTATTGGGCACAAAAAGGAAAAGGGGCATTCATGAATGATAAATCAATTCATGTATCAAACAAGACTGATCTTGCCCAGGCATTTATTGTTCTAAGCAGCAGAATGAGACCTGAAATGAAAAGCACTGGACAAATATTTGATGAAATCGAGAAGATGAATGGAAAATCTTTTAACTTTCGCTCATTTGCATATGGAAGTACTTTCGTTGCATCAGGAAACGCCGTAGCAACACTAATTGGAGTGCCAAATGCTTGGGATGTTGCTGCCACAAAAATTATAGTAGAAGAAGCTGGAGGTAAGGTCACCGACGTCAACGGAAAAGATCGTCGTTACGACCAAGACGGAGATGGGTTAATTGCTACTAACGGCCTAGTTCATGATGCTATTTTGGAATTAATTAATAGATGAGAATACTGGGGATTGATCCGGGTACCGGAATCCTTGGATTTGGTGTAATTGATTATATAAACGGTAAAAGTAAATTAGTTGATGCTGGAGTAATTAGAACACCCGTTAAAGAACAGGACAGTATCCGGCTAGAAACAATTTATGATGAACTTCACGAAATAATTGTAGATTTAAAACCCTCAGTAATGTCGGTCGAAAAACTATTTTTTGCCCAGAATGTTACAACTGCGATGACGGTCGCTCAAGCTCGAGGAGTAGTACTTCTTTGCGGAAAGCAACACAAACTTGATTTGTATGAGTACACCCCTCTTCAGATTAAACAGGCAGTAACTGGATACGGCCGTGCTGATAAAAAACAAATACAAGAAATGGTCAGAGTTATTCTCGGATTGAAAGTCGTTCCGAAGCCAGATGACTGTGCTGACGCCTTGGCTGCGGCAATTTGCCACAGCATGACGACTAAACTATGAGATAATAGATTAAATGAAGAGTAAAATAATTTTATACATAGCTGCAGTCACTACGGGGTTCATCTTAGTGTTCATTCCACTGAATAATGAAAGTATTTACGTCCCATACAACTGTTCTGCAAGTGCAAATTGTCTAACTGTTACAGGTGGCAATCAAGATTTTACAATTAGAGGTTTTCCCTTAAAAACTAATGAAGTTGATATAAATTCATATAATTCAGAGTTGATACCTTTGAATATGTTTATTAATTTCAGTATAGGTTTTATGATTCCAATCAGTATATATTATGGATTTAAAAAAGTTAAAGGCAATAAATGATACAAACATTAAGAGGCAGGGTATCCGAAAAATTAGGCGAATCAATAGTACTTGATGTTAATGGTGTAGGTTACGGGTTGGTGGTAACCAGTCAAGATTTTGGATCAACAACAGAAAAAGAAACTAAGTTCTATATTTATGAAAATATTCGTGAAAACGTATACGAGCTTTATGGATTTAGTTCCCTAGTCTCAAAAAAACTTTTCGAGCAATTATTGAGTGTTAAGAATGTTGGTCCTAAAGTAGCAATGGCAATCCTGGATCTAGCTGACCCTGTTGCTATAAAGAATAACATTGCAGCAGGCGAAGTTAAATTTCTGCAGACTGCTAAGGGTGTCGGTAGACGGGCAGCTGAACAGATAGTTGTAGAACTTAGAGATAAGGTTGGTGCTATGGTTACAGAAAATGCAGAAGGTATAGTAAATAGAACTGGAATTGGTCTACAGGATGAAGCCATAGAGGCTTTAATTGCTCTTGGATATTCAGCCCAAGATGCAACCTTGGCTTTAGATAAAATAGATAAAGAATTACCAACTGAACAAAGAATAAGATTGGCACTAAAAGGATAAATATGGCGATTGAAAGAATAGTAGATACTTCTAATGACGATGAAGATATTATCGAACAAGAACTCGAAGTTACACTTAGGCCCAGAGATTTCGAAAACTACATTGGTCAAGATAGGTTAAAACAAAACTTACAAGTTGCTATTGATGCTGCAAAAAAACGAGGTGAACCGATTGATCATGTTTTATTATATGGACCACCTGGATTAGGCAAAACTACTATGGCAACAGTAATATCCAATGAAATGGGTAGTAATATTCGTATAACTTCTGGACCTGCGATAGAACGTGCTGGTGATTTAGCAAGTCTGTTAACAAATCTACAAGACGGAGATATATTATTCATAGATGAGATTCATAGACTGAACAGAACTGTTGAAGAGGTTCTGTATAGTGCAATGGAAGACTTTAAGCTAGATATAATGCTGGGTAAAGGTCCTAGTGCAAGAAGTATGCGTCTAGACCTCCCTAAGTTTACGATTATTGGCGCCACCACTAGAGCCGGCGCATTGGCTGCTCCGCTTAGAGATAGATTCGGCATGATACATAGACTGGAATTTTATAACCATGATGAAATTCAACAGATTATTCAAAGAGCAGCTAAGATTTTAAATGTCAGTATAGATAAAAATGCGGCTGCAGATTTATCAAAGAGGTCACGTCTTACTCCAAGAATCGCAAATAGGTTACTAAAGAGAACTAGGGATTTCGCTGATGTCAATGGTGACGGCATAATTGACACTGCAATTACAACCCAGTCACTAAAATTAATGGACATTGATGAGTTGGGACTTGATCCTTCAGACCGGATGATATTAGCAGCTATTATCGACAATCACAATGGCGGACCGGTAGGAATAGAGACTTTAGCCGCATTAACTGCCGAAGAAAGAAGCACCATTGAAGATTTCCACGAACCCTACCTTTTACAGATAGGTTTACTTGAAAGAACTCCGCGTGGCAGAAAAGCTACACCAAAAGCATATAAGCATCTAAATAAAAAATTATCAAAAGAACAGACAGAATTGCTATAATAGTTTAAATGGAACAAAACAACAATATGGATCCGAGTCAGTTATCACCCGTAGGTAAGAATTTATTAAATCTTATTGAGTTCGACAAAGATGAAATGCTAGTAGATGAGATAAGAAAACATCATTTTGGTCTATTTATAATTTACTTTACTGGTTTTTCTATAGCCACTATAATATTCATATTTTTTGCAGTTATGCCTAGTTTTCTAAATAGTGACGCTTTAGATATAAATTTGAGCAGCTATTCATATGTATTTGCATTCTTGGGTTTACTTCTTGTTCTTATGTCAGCAGTTGCTACATTTATCGGTTCTTATCTTTACAAGAATGACGTTATTATAGTAACCAATGAAAAAATTGCACAAGTACTATACAAAACAATTTTTAATCGAAAAATTTCTCAGCTAAGCATTGGTGATGTTCAGGACGTAACTGTTTATCAAGAAGGTGTATTTCCTAGATTATTTAAGTACGGAACTATTGTCATTGAAACTGCTGGTGAACAGGCTAATTATAAGTTTACTTATGTGCCAGATCCATACCGTCGCGCTAAAAACATTGTTGGTTCACACGAAAAGAACCTAACTCAGTTCGGCAATTAAAATTATTCGCTAAAAGGATTATTACGAGCGTCATTAAAGAGACTCTTCACTTCAATATTTTGGTCTTCTAGTTTCTGAATATTCCTTACTGCTTCTTCGTCTACCTTAGGTAGTTTAACAGTTTTAATCTTTTCATCTAAAGAGTTACTTGATGGTTCTTGAGTAGAATATACGCTGATCTTCATTATGAGAAAACCGAAAATTATACAAACGAAAATAACGAAAACCTCCAACTTATATCTGTTCAAGAATTCTATAAATTTACTTATTTGGCTAGTTATACTTTTAGATTCAATCTTCATGGCTTTATAAATACGTTAATTGTTAATGTGAAAGTTAAGTTACTGGGATTTGCTTCATCAGGGGTTATATTTATCGAAGAAACCTGAGCAGTTCTGCGGTTATTTTCTAGAGCAGAAAGAAATTTAACTAAACTATCAAAAGAAACAGGACTTGATTCATCGGATTGAACTGTAACCTCAAGCTTATATACGCCTTTTAGTCCTTGAGCAGCTTCTACTTGAGATACTGGAGGAGCAGTTTCTTGTTTTTCTGTACTTTGAGATTCAGTGCTTGAACTTTGTTTCTTTGGTTGTTGTACTCCTAAATTAGAAGTTGGAAATGAAATATTTGATATTGTTATACCGTTTTCTTGAGCGATTGTTGTTATTTCTCTAACAGATTTAGCCTGATCTTTATCTTTGGGAACAATTTTGTTTGCTATAGATTCTAGCTCAGTATATGTGACTAAATCCTTAGTTGCTTTTGTCAGGGCTTTCTTTTGTTCGTCAATTACGCTTTTTTCAAGCTTTAGCTCTAATAAAGATTCTGAGGATTTCTGTAAATTTTTATTGCCCAAATACACTGCACTAATAGACCCGGCAAACAAAATAATTAGTGTAAAAATTAGAATATAGTAAACTTTTCTACTATTCATTATGAAGGCTCCTTATTTATAAATAAGAAGTTATTATTTTTCGCAAACAGCGCTCTTACAGTAATCTTGCAAGGGTAATTTGCCTCAATAACACTTCGTGTTGAGTTTGAATCACTACTGCAGTCAATACTGACGATGTCAGCTTTATCAAATATTTTATTATCTGGATTTTGTAAGTTTAATTGTACTTGAGTTGCAGTATTGTAGTCTTTAGCCGCTGCTGTTAAGTCAATTCCACCTTCTAATTGATTAATGCTTAAGCCGGTAAGAATTGAACCACTGGGCATAGCAGTCCCAATCTGAGTAATTACTTTGGAGAATAAAACTTGTTTTGACAAAACATCATTTGCCAATTTTACGCTAACACTTAAAGATTTAACCTTAGCTTCGGTTTCTTCTAGCTTCTGTATTTTTAATTGTTCTTTACCGGCTGCAATCTGTTCAGCTTGGTTCTTCTTGTTCTGATTAATAAAGAGTTGGCCAATAATTATAATAACTATTATTGATATCAGAAGTATGCCAAACGCGATTATCCACTTTACTAATATTGCATTTTTTCTAGCATATAAAATATCAGATTTTACTTTAGGTGGTAGTAGATTTATCATTTATGGATCTCTTTAGAGTTTAAAAGTGCAAGACCAGCAACAGTAACGTACATTGATTTTTCTACAGTATTGGGTGGTTGAAGTTTGGAGAAATTTAGGTGCTGCCAAGGGTCACACATTCTTGCTGGTAGTCTTAGTAAGTCGGTAAGATATTCAGATAATCCCGGCATGTTAGCGCCACCTCCCATAGTTACTATTTGACCAATTTTACTTTTAGTTGCCGATCTTTCTTCGTAGTATCTAATAATTCTCTTTATTTCTTTAAGCAATTGACTCAATAGAGGCATTAAAGTCTCTCTTATTTCTTCTTGTTTTTTACTTTTTCCAAGACCGTACTTAGTTTTTACAATGTGGGCTTCTTGATAGGTTATATTTAGTTTGTTTGCAATTAAGTCAGTAAAGTTATCTCCACCACCGGAGACTGTACCAGTTACGATTAACCCTTTATCATAGATAGTTATATCTGATGACTTTGTTCCAAAATCAATTAGAATAGAAGGTATATCACTCTGTTCTGCTTGAACAAAAAGTCTACCAGCAGCACTTATAGAAGTTTCTAGCGCTACTGCCTCTAGACCGCATATATTTATCAAATCAACATAAGATTCAGATATTAACTTTGGAGCGGCCACTGCAAAAATTTCGGTTTCTTTGTCGGAATTATTTATTACGTTGTAATCTATATATAGTTCGTTCATCGGCATTGGAATATATTGTTCAGCTTCAAGCATTAATGCTTCTTCCATATCTTTTTTGTTTAGTCTGGGTAATGTGATAGTTCTATTAAAAGTTCTACTTGCCGGAATTGTAGCAGCAACTCTTCGGGTGGATATTTCACCAATAAGATTATGTTCAAATAAATCCTTCAGAGCTTTAGCTACTATTTCAGGATCTACGATTACACCGTCTTTTACTGCTTTAGGATCAAAGCTCGCTGCCCCATATCCAGTAATGTGCCGATTTTTACCATCGGAATTTACTTGCATAACTTTTAAGCTACTAGACCCAATATCTAGTCCAAAAAGAGGTTTGTCTTGATAGAAGTATGTGTTGTTCATCCCACCGATAATTTTAGCCCAACCATTATTAACATAAGTATATCAGTACTCCTACGGTGTTACCAGGATTTCTCGCCATTTTAATATGTCATAAGTACTCGTAATTGGAAAACTTGGAGGTGGAGCATACAGCAGATTAAAGTCATAAGTAGTCTCTCTATACTGAAATCCATCACTATCACTTCCGCCAGTTCTTAGTGAAACGGGTACCCCGAAAACTGCATTAGAACCGTAATATATATATTTTTTATTAGAATCATTCCAATATGGATAATCACGGTTTCCACTTCCGTATGTATCACTAACACCAACAAATCCATCTTTAGCAATTAACGCAGCTTGTATTTCAAATGGGAAACCAGAATCTGAGGGCCGCGGTGCGGCATATGGCGCAATTAATATATTATTTTCAGCAATAATTCCAATTACATCTTGACCATTTTTTGTTGAATATCTAATATCATCAGCAATGACAACGTTTGCTTTATCAGAAGATGATCCTGTTAATCTTGCTGCGGCTATAGTAACCCGACCATTAAATGTAGGATTGGTGCGTACCCAGACATTATCCTCTACAAAAATTACACTCGGTTCGGGTATTACGATATTGCTTTGTATAAGTGTTTCCGAAAGTGCTGTTTGCCATTGATAGGTGTAGTTAGAGTTATTTGTGTAGTTATAGGTTTCGTTTGAAACACCGTACAGGTTGTATGTTCCATTAGTATTCAGCTCGATTAAGTAACCTCGCCACCGTCCATAGGTAGCTTGATAGTGGGGAATATATGAACTAGTTCTGGCTACGCTGGTTGTATTACACGCTGTAGGACTTGTGGCAAGTGAAGCGGTGCTAGCGTTAGCTTCAAAAGCTTTCTTTTTAATATTACAGATTTCTCCAGTTACAGAATTAAAATCTATCGAAGGAACTGGATATCGCCAGGTTCCATTATTTTTTGTGGTATTTCTACTCGCACAATTAGTACCGCCATTACACCAAACTCCGGGGTGCTGACTGCTGTTTGTAGTTCCGCCCAAGGAAGTACCAGGAGTGTATGTAGTGTTGGCGCTCGTGGCATCTCCGCCGCTGTTTGGGGCATCCAGCCTCATTCCTACATTAGAATGCACAGGACCGTTTACAGAGCCTGTAGCTCCAAAATAAACAGCACTATTGGTAAGCAACCCATAGCTTGCAAATGAAGGTGCTCCAATTTCAGCTTCTACAGTTCTGGTATACTTACCGTCTACTGATTCACCAACTGACCTAACTATTGCTACTGTAGACCCCGCAGATTTTGGTTTGATATATAGCGTATATTTTCCAACAGTATTACCGTTATCGTCTTTATATTCGTGCTCATATGGTCCATAAAAGCCGTCAAACTCACCACCTACTATGGTGCTACCACCGGTATTTCCATCTTGAAAGTCCGCACCAGCATGACTCATGTGCCATAGGTAATAGTTGACCCCGGCGTCGGCAATGTTTAGGGAAAGTTGATTCTTGTTTGTACGTAGTGCATCTCCAAGAGTAAGGTCAATTACACTGGATGCCGCAAATATTATTATTGATATTGCTGCCATAAAACCAAGTACCCATGTCAACACGTGTCCATCTTGGTTGTGTTTTATCATAGGTTTGTTTTCCTGTTCCTTAGATTTACTGTAACGCTACTTGATGCATATTCACTATTCGTAGAATCATAAATTCTTGCGAACAAGTTCACCGATATATTTTTTATGGACTGTAGATCTGTAACTGGAGAGTTTAGTTCTGTAAAAGTAGAAGTATAATACCTGAATGTTGGAGTACCAGATATTTTCCTAAATCCATCAACTACCACAACTGTTTTTTTCTGAGCAGGAATTAATGTGCCTATTGGGTAATCAGCCGTCATGGGCGTAACCTCGGCAAGTAATTGTTTCTGATCGGGACTAAGCACATAAACAATTTTAGAAGTGTATTGGTCTTGTGGAGCAAAATAAGCGTAAGCCGAAAAACCATCGTCACTGGCGCTTTCAATGTAGTTAGCTCCTCGTAAAACCCTAGAAACTCTGAATGAAGCGTCTGCAAGCTTACTGTGTGCTAGGCCTTCTGCTTGTAGTCTCATAAATCCGTTAATAGTATTTGCAGTAAAAATAAACAAAGTTGAAATTAAGATACTGCTCGCAATAATAACTACAAGAAGTTCAGTAATAGTAAATCCATCTTCATTGGATTTATGGAGTGACATTAATTCCTCCAATCAAGCCAGTTCCATTTGGAATATCTATGACGTTACCGCTCTTAGTTAGGGTAATGTTCGATTGCTCAACATTAGCACTGCTAAGATCTACTTCACAGTCTTGTAGGGTATCTGTACCGGCACAAGCGGCAGTCATATCTCCACCAGAATTTTTAATTATTACACTTGAACCTGAAAGATTTACACCAGATATAGAAAAGGTATGTGTTCCTGAAGACTTACTAGCTCCACCATTGCTAATATTTAAGATCCTAGGGAAGTTAGAATTAGTAGTTAGCATCAACCTAGCTTTTTGGTAATAGTTATTTCCACCATAAGGAAAAGTGGTCGAAGGTGGCGAACTTGACGAGTAAGACGGAATATTTATTGGTCCAATCTGGTTACTCCCAACATAGGGAATAGCAGCCACTAGGTAGTAATTACTACCCCCAACACTACAATTAGTGTCTCCATTATCTCCGCAGAAAATATAGTTACTCGGAGTGAGGTTTTGTAAAACTAAGTTGCCAGAACCATCTGAAGTTGGTCGACTATCTGAGGGAGACATGTTATCAGAATAGTATGAAGTGTCTAATGTTTCACTGTATTTTTTTTGTCCACCCTTTGCGTATAATTTTAAGTTTGCAATAGCAGAACCAGAGGGGTCGGTTGTCTCTGCAAGAAGGCTATATTGACCCATTGGATCAATAGTTAATGTAACCGAAGAAGATTGTTGAACTATTATATTTTGATTGGGGAAGTTAGGTGCCAACGATCCAGAGCTAGCAATAGTGGTTAAGCTAGAGTAATTAGATTTAGTGGCACTAACTACATAACCATTCGTACCATCTGGAGTAAGGCCATAAAATATGGCTACTCCATTACTGTCACTACTGTCATTAACATTAATCCCCAATGATGAATTTATGACGCTGACGTTTGCTCCACTAACTGGATTTCCAGATGAATCAATAAGCCTTACCACTAGTGACCCGGTTGTGCTGTCAGTTTCTGCCACCCTAGCGGCAATATTAGTATCAAGCTCTGATACTTTTTTACTGTTTACGTATACTTTTACATTTGCAATTTTGTAATCCGCTGGATTTAAATCGCTAGAAGCCGATGCCGGTTCAGGCAGGTTTCTGCAAAGCAAGTTTTTAGTAGCTTCATCTGGGTAATTTGCGCAACCATCGAAAGCATCGTCGATATAGTTAATACTTGTCTTGATTTCATAATTTACATTATCTAAAGTTACGTTTTCTGTATTTGGGAGTGGACTGGGATGAGGTATGGCTCCCCCTACAACTGCTAAATTATCGTAGGGAAGTGATTTTAGGTATTCTATCCTATTTGTGGCTAACTCTGTACCAATCTTTTTTTGCTGTGCAAAAATAGCTGTAGAGTTTAGTGCTACATATGCAGCCATTGTCGATATTGCCATAATGCCAATGACAACCGACGAGACCACTATTTCAATTATTGTAAAACCTTTGTTATCCACCATTATTTCAAAATTATGCTAATGCTAATATGATTATAACAAAAACAGCTCCTTAAGCGGAGCTGTTTTAAATTAATACTAGATATCTTTATGGATTATCTACGCCATTAATATAGACTGCTATAGTACCATCCTTCTCATTCCAGTATCCTACAGTCATTCCATCGCCTGTTGCCGTCACAGCATAACAATAGAAGTCATTAGCTTTTGTTGTTGGAGCGGGAGTACAACTTCCGGTAGTTGCTCCACCGTCTTGCGCTGCTTGGCCACTTGGACTTGATGTGGTCTTAGCATCTATACCTGACATTGCCGTAAGTTGTGCCAATGTTGGATATTGACCATTTTCGGTTTTGTATTCTTCCGCTTTTTTAGCCAACTGGCTTGCATCGGCTTGTCTGTCCGAGTCACGTGCACTCTTAGTTACGTTACCGTAAGCAACAAAACCAATTGCTGCTAAAATTCCAATCACAATAATTACGATTAGAAGCTCTATGAGCGTAAATCCTTTTTCGTTTTGAGATTTCATTTAATCCCCACCCTCCTGTTTACTTATTAAGTAGATGTTATTTTTTAAACCATCTTGCTTATGATTTTATATTTACAGTTTATATAATGTCAACTACTTTGCGAGATTTGTGCTTAAAGAACCTAAAGGACCCATTACACTAGCAGCAACTAAACCAACCATTCCACCTAATATAACTATCATGAGTGGCTCCAGCAAAGAACTGAGGCTTTCGATTGTAGCATCCACTTCTTCTTCATAGAAATCTGCTATCTTAACAAGAATTTGGTCAGTTTCTCCTGTCTCTTCACCAATCGCTAGCATTTGGGCTACTATTGGCGGGTAATGCGGGCTTTTTGCTATAGAATCCGAAAGTGGTTTACCGGCTTCTACGTCTTTAGAGGTATCTATTAATTCTTTTTCAAGGACTTTGTTTCCCATACTGGCGGCTGTTATTTTAAGCGATTTATTTACGGCCACTCCAGCTGACATTAAGCTAGAGAAGGTTCTAGCGAATCTGGCTATAGCTATTTTTGTAATAACAGTTTTAATAACTGGGATTCTAAGCAGGAGGGCATGGTATTTATACTTTCCACCCGGAGTATTTATGTAACGTCTAAGGAAGAATCCAATTATAACAGTGGCTATCGCAATTGGGATTATATATTTCTTGGAAAAGTCACTGATAGTGATCATAATTCTAGTAAGTAATGGCAGCTGAGCATCTTCTCCTCCAAGCTCAAGTAACATTCCGCCAATTTTTGGAACAATTATGTTCATTACGGCCACGAATGCCAAAATTGTAATGCCAAAAACTACTTTTGGATATGTAGTGGCACTTTTAACTTTTTTCTTTATTGACTCATTTTTTTCAAGTTGGGTTGCAAGTCTTTTTAGTATTTCATCCAAAATACCGCCAGCTTCACCAGCAATTACCATGTTTACATAAACATCATCAAAAACGTTTGGATACTTTCTGAGAGCATCACCTATACTGGTGCCTCCTTCTATGTCTTTTGCCAGATTACCGATTACTTCTTTGAAATATTTGTTTTCGGCTTGTTCTTGAAGTGTATAGAAGGCTCTATTTAGCGGTACTCCAGCTGAAATCATTGTCGATAATTGCCGAGTAAATATTGCTATATCTTTGGCTTTTACTCTCTTATTCCTAAAAATACTTAGGTCGATATTTTTACTTTCGTCTACGAGCAGTGGTTTTAGTTGTTGTTTTTTCAGAGACTGAATTGCCGTCTCTCTATCCTCAGCTTCCATGAAGCCTTTTACTACTTTTCCGTTTTTAGTTGTTGCTGTATAAGAAAATTTCATAATTTTTTATTGTTCTGAGGTCACCCTTAATACTTCTTCGATTGTAGTTTGCCCTCTAAGGGCTTTTATGAATCCATCTAGTTGCATAGTAATCATACCTTCATTTATGGCTTGTTCTTGGAGTGTTTCACTAGTCGCATTAGATACAATCAACTTTTGAATATTTTCAGAGTTAGACAATACCTCGTAAATACCTACTCTCCCCTTATAGCCAGTGTGTCCACAACTTTCGCATCCTTCTTTGTTAGCTTTCCAAATTCTTAAAATTTTAGTGTCAGATGTAGAAAGGTCAGCTGTAGTGAATTTACTCTTGCCGGTGTTTGACTTGCCTATTCCACCCTTAAGCGCTGATTCTTCAAGCATATGAATTGTCTTCATTACAATTGAACGGTTGGTGTTAAATTTTTCTTCGATTTTTTTAGTGGTAGGCGCATCGGGAGTTTCTGATTCCCGGCAATCTACGCAAAGTTTTCTGACTAATCTTTGTCCAATTACGGCCCTGACGGTACTTGCTATTAAAAATGGCTCTATTTCCATATCTAGCAATCTAGGAAGCGATGTGGCTGCGTTGTTGGTGTGCAGGGTAGAGAATACTAAATGTCCTGTTAGAGCTGCTTGAATCGCTAAACTGGCTGTTTCACTGTCTCTAATCTCTCCGACCATTATAATATTTGGATCTTGGCGAAGCAAAGCACGAAGACCATTAGCAAATGACATGCCGGCTTTTGGATTAACCTGTACTTGATTTGCTCCAAATATTCTGTATTCAACTGGATCCTCAACCGTCGATATATTCACAGTGGGCTTATTAAGTAGACTTAGTATGCTAAATAAGCTTGTTGACTTTCCTGAGCCTGTCGGACCGGTAACTAACACCATTCCATGTGGCTGATCAATCGCATCATTAATGTTTTCTAGTGCAAAACCCCAGTAGCCTAAGTCTTCTAGGGTAAGAGCTTTATTACCCTCACTAATTATCCTCATAACAACTTTTTCTCCGTCAACTATCGGTAACGTAGATACTCTTAAAGCACTAAGCTCACCACCAACCTGCACTTTAAATCTGCCGTCTTGTGGCGCTCGTCTTTCATCTATTTTTAGATTTGCTAAGATTTTTATTCTTGAGACTAAAGCATTAGACACCTTTTTAGGCAGCTTATTTGCTTCTTTTAGTATTCCGTCAACTCTATAGCGCACTAAAATATAGTCTTCTCTTGGTTCGATATGTATATCGCTAGCACCTGACTTTACGGCATATTCAATTAAGAGATTAACCGTTTGGGCAATTGGTGAATCTTCGGCCAGTTCATCTTCGCTGATGTCTAGATCTTCGTCCTCTGGATCATCTTCTGGAATCATGACTTTAGTTAGTTCTGAAGATATACTGCCTTTATAGTGATCTAATGACTGTCTAATGTTAGATGAAGTAGCAATATGAACCTTCATATTATTACCAAGCTGTTTTTGAAGAAAGTTTAACGCTTGAATGTCGTCAGGATCTTCCATGGCGAGAAGTTGCGCGCCATCTTCATCAAGTCCAAACAGTACGACATTATATTGTCTGGCAACTCTTTCAGGTATTAGCCTTAGTACTTCACGTTTAATTTCTTTAGGATTCAAATCTATAAATGGCACGTCAATTTCTTCAGCGTATAACTTGGTCAGGTCAACGTCACTAATTAGCCCACTTGAAACAACAAGGTCTTGCAGGGGTTTCTTTTCTGCATCCCCTTGGGATTTTATATTATTAAGCTCGTCAGGTCCTGCTTTTCCTGAACCATTCAAAAGCTTTTCCACCAAAGAATCTGAAATACGCATGATTAATAGAATTATACATTAATTAAGCATAAGCAAGGAAAGTATTAATTATTTCTGTGTATCATTTAAGTCATATCAATTGAAGTATTAAGCTTTAACTCTTTCTACCTATAAATATTTTGTTATACTTTTCGTACAACTACTTAACGTAAAGGGGACAAGTGTGGCACAAGCAAAGCAGACGAAGGGTGAGGAGCAAAACAGTGGCAAGGATAAAGCTCTTGGGTTAGCTTTGGAGTCAATTGAAAAGCAATTCGGTAAGGGTTCTATCATGAAACTTGGTGATGCACATAAAATCTCGGTTGAGTGCGTTCCAACAGGAAGTCTATCTCTTGATATCGCTTTAGGTGGCGGTATACCTAAAGGAAGAATAATTGAAGTGTATGGTCCAGAAAGTTCTGGAAAAACTACCTTAACGCTACACGCCATAGCCGAAATTCAGAAACAAGGTGGAACGGCAGCTTTCATAGACGCTGAACATGCGCTTGACCCTGCCTATGCTAAAAGAATTGGAGTAGACACTGAAAACTTATTATTATCACAGCCAGATAACGGCGAACAAGCACTGGAGATAGCCGAAACATTAGTTAGGTCTAATGCAGTAGATCTAATTGTAGTAGACTCAGTTGCTGCACTAGTACCAAGAGCTGAGATTGAAGGTGATATGGGCGATAGTCATATGGGTCTTCAAGCTAGATTAATGAGCCAGGCTTTAAGAAAGCTAACAGGTGTAATTAATAAGTCTCATGCCACTGTCATATTCATCAATCAGATAAGAATGAAAATTGGAGTGATGTTTGGAAATCCTGAAACAACAACTGGCGGAAACGCTCTTAAATTTTATGCTTCAGTCAGAATGGATATAAGAAGAATCTCTCAAATCAAACAAGGTGATGAAATAATTGGCAACCGAACTAAAGTAAAGGTCGTAAAGAACAAAATAGCACCTCCTTTCCGGACTGCCGAGTTCGACATTATGTACAATCAGGGAATCAGTAGATCTGGCGATGTTCTTGATCTAGCTGCAGATAAGGGTATTGTAGATAAATCTGGAGCTTGGTATGCCTATAACGATCAAAAAATCGGACAAGGTCGAGAAGCTACAAAAAAGTATCTTGAGGAAAATCCTAAAGTGCTAGAAGAAATTGCTAAAAAGGTCAAAGAATCTTTCGAAAAAGAATAGCATATAAGCACTTACCCCTAGGTACCTCAAATTAGTAATCTTTTAAAATATAGTTCACTATTCTTATCATGAAGATAACGGATATCAAACAACAAATTAAACGTAAAGATAGATATTCTATTTATATTGACGGCAAGTACTCGTTTAGTCTTTCTGAATTCGGATTATTAAATAAGCGATTAATAATTGGACAAGAAATATTGGACAGTGAATTTAGTAAATTACAGAGTGATGCAGTAGAAGATAAGTCATACTCACAGTGTATAGACTTACTATCTAGGCGACAGAGATCAGAATGGGAGATGAGACAATATCTGATTAGAAAAACATATAAAGATGAAGTAATTAATGAAACAATTAAACAATTGTTCGACAAGGGATATTTAGATGACTATTCGTTTGCAAGAAGTTGGCTGGAGAATCGACGTAAGCTTAAGGGTTCTAGCTCCAGAAAAATTCGTCTCGAGCTAATGCAAAAACACATCAACGAGGAGATAATTAGCAAAGTTTTGTCTGAAGATGATACTAGTGAAATTGAATTACTAGTATCATTTATTAATAAAAAAAGGAGACAAACAAGATATCAGGATAATGAAAAACTTATAGCATACCTTTCAAGACAAGGCTTTAACTATGGAGATATTAAAACCGCACTAGAAACTATGCAGCAACGGGAGACGTCATAGGTCTGCCTTCGTCTGCGTAAACTGTAGGGTCTTTTACAATAATTTTTTTATCTGTAATTTCTAGTATTTGTGATCTATCGATACTTAACTGACCACCTTTAAAAGATTTAATTATAGGTTGAGATACATATAGTTTTTGAATGTACATATTATCTGTATTAACTGCGTAGTCATTAATTTTACCTAGGGTATTTTTACTTTTTGTAACTACTTTCTTCCCCATAATTTCAAAACTTATATTTATAATTTTTTTAATTCTAATTAAATCTTCTTCAGGAGTCATCGAGTCGTGGTCGTTAACAATTAGTCCATCGTCGATTACATCTCGAATCTCTTGTGATGGTAGTATTAGCTTTTTTTTCGAGAATTTGTCTAAACAGTAAAATCCTTCAATCTTTAAGTTATTTGGATTAATTATAAGGTTTGAGGTATTTCCAATCGTTCCCCCAGTTCGAAGAGAGAGTATTGGTTTATTGATAAATGATGCTGAAAGTTGAAGCATAATCATATTATATATCAGTTTATGTACATTAATACGAGTAGATAGATTGAATCTAGGATTAATTATTTAGTTACATTTGATTGGTGTAATCGGTATTTTACATGTAGGATATTTATTGTATGAGTGCAAAAACGATATTAGAATTTCATTCCGACAACGCTGACGAAACAATTAATATAGGTATGAAGCTTGGAAAAGTTCTTAGGGGCGGTGAAATAATTGAGCTTTCTAGTGATTTGGGCGGAGGAAAAACTACTTTAACAAGAGGCATATTGGCTGGTCTTGGCAGCGATAACCACGTTTCCAGTCCAACATTCAAGATATGTAACAACTATAAAACAAGTAAGGGGATTTCTGTTTTTCACTATGATCTTTATAGAATTTCAGATCCTGGTCTAATACATCATGAAATTAGTGACGTGTTGGACGATGAAAAATCCATTATTATTACTGAATGGGCTAAGGTAGTAAAAAATATATTACCTAAAGATACAATAGAGATAGATATCCTAAATTTGGGAGAAGAAAATCGTAAGCTAACTTTTAAATTTAGTGACAAATTCGATTATTTAAAGGAAATTAATAAGTGATTATATTAACAATAAGGACCGACAAGCCAATATCAGAAATTGGACTCTATGAAGACAATAGTCAAATCAGCTACTATGAGTGGTCGGCGCATCGACAACTTGCCGAGACTATAAACTCTAAAATAAAAGAAATTTTAGATAATAACTCTAAAACTCTAGATGCAATAGGCGGAATAGTAGTCTACAAAGGTCCAGGAAGCTTCACTGGATTAAGAATTGGTATAAGTACTTCAAATGCACTAGCATACGGTTTAGGAATACCCATAATAGGAAGTTCTGGACAGGACTGGATTAATCAAGGCATAAGTGAAATACGTTCTAAACATACAGATATAGTTGTTCTTCCAGAATACGGAGGAGAAATTCACATAACTAAACCTAGAAAATAAGTATATTGACAATAATAGTAAATGTTAGTAATTTATATACATTAGTACTTTTAAAATCAAAAAGAAGTAAAAATCTAAATAAAAATCAGTACTGATAGTGAAAAAAAGGACCAAAAATGTCCAGAAGAGAAAGAATTAGTGATTTTACAAGACCTGTTGCCAGAGGTGAATTCAGGTCGTATTCACGTAGAAATTATTCTTCCCCTCCAGTCGAGCAGAAAGTGAGAACTAATTCCGAAGTACCGCTAAAAAAATCGATTAATAGAAATAGTAAACAAGAAATTGTTCGTAACTCACCCAAGACGCCACCCGCTTTTCCTAAGCAAGATAGGTCTAGAGTATTAAGGCGGAAAGGTTTAAAAAAACTACCAGAATTTTCTCCCCAAAAAAAGAATAGGAAATTTAAGATCAAGACCGCAGTAAGCTCACTGGCGGTAATTACTTTACTGATACTAACGCCAATACTAATCTTTAAAAATTTTAGTTTAAGTGATGGTGGGGGGGGTGTTATGAGTGCCAAAAAAATTCTTAGTGGTCAAAACGACGAACCGAAGTATCTGATTTCTAGTAGTATTATGGATGTTCCTGCAAAAGTTGAGGTAATAGATAGCTTAGATGATCAAAACAGGGCTCTTACTGACAGTAATAAAATCGGGTGGTATAAAAACAGTAGTAAATCAGGTGATAAAGGTATTATGACTTTTGTGGGATATGTTTCTAGTCCAGATAATACTGGTGCATTAAGCGACATAGACAAGATGAAACTGGGTGATTATATTCAGGTTGAAACTGGCGATGGTCAGATTTTAATATTTACTGTCAAAGAAGTTAAGAAGGTTAAGCCAGACGAACTTGATCAATCAGATGTAACTAAATCAAAAGTTGAAGACAAACAAGGTCTAAATATAATTAGCTATACAGATAAGTCCAATACAACAAATTCAGATTTAACAGACAATCGATACGTTATTTACGCTACAAAAGATTAGTTGTAAAAAAGTATACAATATTAAATTTTATACTTGACAAAAAAACCTCTTAAGCTTACGTTATATATAACGTACTTTAAACAACAAAAAGAGGGAAAATGAAAACAATATATCGCAATAACTATTTATTGGCGTTTTTGATGCTATTTATTAGCTTCATTGTGCTAATGCTTATTAATACAACAAAAGTTTCAGCAGCATCGCTAATTTGGGATGGTGAAGGAGCTGATAATAATTTTAGTACTGATGCTAACTGGAGTGGAGACGTTGCACCAGTTAATGGAGATGATCTAGAATTTCCAACTAGTGTTTCGACTGACGACAGGACACTAAATAACGACATAGTAGGTCTATCTGTTGCTGGTATATATTTCTCAGGAACATATGTTGATTCTGTTTACTTTACTTTATCCGGTAATGACATAACAGTAACGGGAAATATTGATAGTGATGACGGTTTTCCAGAAATAAATGTAGGAATGACACTAGGAGCTAACATAGTAACTACAGTCGATAATTTATTAAATGACGACACAAAAGCTATAAATTTAAGTACATATAGTCTGACCCTTTCTACATATGCTTCTATAGTTGGAGATATTTCAGGTTCTGGTGACTTGATTGTTGATGATGGAGCTGGATTATTTGGCGACATGACAGGCTTTACTGGAAATCTAACAATAAATAATTTTGACGTAAACTTAACCTCTAATTGTGAGACTCTAAATAATGCACAAGGAATTACGATTAATAATGACGGAAGTATTGTATTTTATTGCCCAGCTGGCGCATCATCAATAGATGTACCAGTTACTTTAAATGGTGATGGTGAAGACCCAGTAGTAGAAAACGATGCAAATGGAGAAACAACTTACTACACACCTGCAATTACCATAAATGATGATTCGAGCGGAGAAGCTCAAACAGACATTACAATATCGTCAATTATACTAGGAGCAAACTCAACATATGGTAGTAATCTATCAGCTGATTCTACGGTCAATATTACTACTTTAACTAAAAACGGTTTTAATTTAACTAGAGTGCCTGGTTCTTCAGGAAAACTGGTAATAGCTGGTTCTGAGATTCCTGCTACTTATAATAAAAACATAGATAAAAGTAGTACCACTTCTACATACACAACAAATGTAACCGATAAGACAGAGACTATAGTTACCGGCAACCAGCCAAACGTTACCTATGTGGTATTAAAAGGCGGTGTTTTAGGTGGAACAGGAACCGTCGGACCAATCCAGGTTCAAGCTGGTGGTAAGCTAGCTCCTGGACAAAGTCCGGGTTGCTTAAGCTCTGGAAACTTAAGTCTTGCAGAAGGCGGAACATTTGAGGCAGAACTAGGTGGTGCAACCGTTTGTACCGAGTATGATCAGCAAAGGGTTAGTGGAACTGTAAGTTTAGGTAGCTCAACTCTTAGCGCCCTACTCTACGGGAGTTTTATTCCAGCCTCTGGAAATACTTTCACTATAATTGATAACGACGGCTCCGATGCTGTCACGGGAACTTTCAAAGACCTACCACAAGACGCTACTTTTACAGTCGGCGGAGTTGTCTTTAAAATTACATACAATGGTGGAGACGGTAATGACGTCGTATTGACAGTTCAGTCTGTTCCTACAACTCCAAGCACCGGAATTCAGACGTTAATAAGTAATCCTGTTATCACCTTATCTGCAACGTTACTTTCGACTACTACATTAGTTGGTTTAGTAAAAATTAGATCTAAATTTCTAGTATAAATAGATGAAAAATCAAAGGTCATCTAGTTTCGACTTAGTTGCGCCAAGGTCTAGAACCTACAAACCTAGGCCGATAGTTTACTCAAATAATAGAGTATTTGATGTTTCTACAAGAACTGATTTTAAAAGCACTAATAAGCCAAATATTAAAAATAGTAACTCAGTTCCCAGAGTTAATGTGCAAAAAATAATAGAACCTAATCCAGTACATGAAAGTTTCAACAAGACTAAAGTTACTAAAAAACCTAAGAATAGAAATATATTTATTAACCGTTTTATCATGGGAATGGCAGTTATTGTTTTTGTAGTTGGTATTGGTGTTTCAGTGCAATCTTTCAAGGTTAATAAAAAAATATCAGAAAAAGTTTCGGCTCAAAATAACGTTCAATCCAGTGACGAAATATCTGAAGATGAACCTAGCGATGAAGAAAAAAGAAGTTATAGTGTATCCCCTGACCACCCTAGAATGATTTATATACCATCAATAAACGTAAACTCTAGAGTTAAACAGGTCGGAGTTAATGCAGAGGGACAGTTGGACGTCCCTGGAAATGTTTTTGATACAGCTTGGTACAAAGAAAGCGCTATACCTGGCACTTTGGGCGGTTCGACTGTAATAGACGGTCATGTTTCAGGTCCTACTCAAAAAGGTGCATTCTATAATCTTAAAAACGTTAAGGATGGCGATAAAATAACAATTGAAAAAGGCAATGGAAACAAGATTAATTATAAAGTTAAAAAAGTAGAAATTGTTGAAACTTCGAAAGTAGATATGGCTAATATCTTAGTTCCCTTGACTCCTGGTTCACACGGATTAAATTTAATTAGCTGCACCGGAAAATATAATGAGCAATCTAAAGATTTCGAGCAAAGAGTTCTTGTTTTTGCTAAAATAGATTGACCAAATTTATTCTAAAAGGGTATATTAATAACAGGATTTCTTGCAAACATAGATAGCAAAATCCAATAGTGAAATTTTTTAATTCTTCGATAACCAGATAATTAAGTAACTAATGAAGTGAAAGTGAATGTCACTTGATTGTCTGCACCGATATATATAGAAAGGAAAAACATGGATCCAATTACCATAGTGCTGGCAATTGTTGGCATTGGAATTGGTTTTGGCGCAAGTACAGTAGTAACTAAAAAGAAAGTAGGAACTGCCGAAGCCGAAGCCGATAAAAAACTAGATAAAGCAAAAAAAGAGGCAGCAAAGCTTAAAGAGCAGGCACGAATAGAAGCAGCAGAGGTTGCCGATCAGATTAGAAAAGACGAGAACGAAAGACGAAAAGAATTTAAAGATATTGAAAATCGTCTAGTAAAGCGAGAAGAATCTTTAGATAAAAAACTAGACGAATTAGATAAGCGTAATGAAAGATTACGAAAATCTGAAGATGAAGTAGAAGGACTAAAGAACGAAATTAGAGATATAAGAGTAAGACAGCAAGAGAAACTAGAAAAGATTGCAAAACTTACTAAGAGTGACGCTGCAGATAAACTAATGCAGATGACCGAACGGGATATTCGAGGTGATCTAACAGGGCTTATTGCAAAATTACAAGTAGAAGCTCAAGATCTTGCAGAAGAAAAAGCAGCATATATTATTACATCTGCAATGGAAAGAATGGCAAGTGAAGTAACAGCAGAAAGAACAATTTCTTCACTAAAACTTACAGATGATGAGATGAAGGGAAGAATAATTGGTAAGGAAGGGCGTAATATTCAAGCGCTTCAACGAGCCACTGGAGTCGACATAATGGTTGATGATACTCCTGGAATGATAATTCTTTCAAGCTTCGATCCAGTTAGACGTGAAGTTGCCAGACAGACGCTTGAGATGTTAATGAAAGACGGACGTATTCATCCTGGAAGAATCGAAGAGGTTGTTGAGAAAGCTCAAAAGAATGTTCAAAAAGATGTTATGCGAGCCGGAGAAGATGCAGCAAGAGAAGTTGGCATAATTGGAATTCCAAAAGAAATTCTTCAATTACTTGGTGAGCTTAAATACCGAACAAGTTATGGACAGAATGTTCTTAAGCACAGTACCGAGATGGCTCACATTGCAGGAATAATCGCCGAAGAAGTCGGCGCCGACGTCAAAACAACCAAATATGCAGCCTTAGTTCATGATTTAGGCAAAGCCCTTACTCATAAAATGGAAGGTAAACATCACCATATTAGTGGCGAAATGTTACGTAAGTATGGCGCTCCAGAAGCTGTGGCCCATGCTGCTGAAGCTCATCATGACGATATGGAAGCAACAACTACAGAAGCTCTAATTGTCAGGGTTGTAGATGCAATAAGTGCTTCAAGACCAGGTGCTAGAAATATTAGTGCCGAAAACTTTGCTGAACGTATGAAAGAGCTCGAAAATGTTGCAAATGGATTTACTGGCGTCGAAAAGTCTTATGCAATTAGTGCAGGTCGTGAAGTAAGAGTGTTTGTCACTCCAACTAACGTTGACGATTTAGGTGCAATAAAAATGGCTAGAGATATTGCAACTAAGATAGAAAGTACAATGCAATATCCTGGAACAATAAAGGTTAATGTTATTCGAGAAACTCGCGCAGTAGAATTTGCCAAGTAATTACTATATCAATTCAATAAGATATAATGGTGAGTATGAAGATAACAAAATATACGCATGCCTGTGTACTAGTTGATGACGGAGAGAATGTAGTACTTTTTGATCCTGGTGAATTCGCTTACGAGTCTGGACTACTAAATATTAGTGATTTAGAAAAATTAGATTTTGTATGTATAACTCATGAGCATTTCGACCATTTCTACGAGCCTTTGATTAAAGAAATAATTTCAACTTTTCCTGAAGTTGTTTTCTATACTAATATCTCTTTAGCTGAAAAACTAAGTCTACTGGGTGCAATTAATATAAAGACTGAGTCTGATGAAGTTGTTGAACTAAGGCCATTAGAGCACCAAAGTATGGCGCCACTGGCACCATTACCTATGTGTAACAATGTAGAAATCCATTATAAAAAGCTAATATCTCATCCTGGCGATAGTCACCAAATGCAAAAAACCTATGACATTCTCTTTGTTCCCCTTGCTGGACCCTGGGGATCTGCAATTGATGGCATTAGAATGGCAGACAGATTAAAGCCAAAGTTGATAGTCCCAATACATGACTGGATGTGGAATGAAGATTGGCGCAGTAGCATGTACGATAGAATTGAAGGTTATTTTTCTAAACAAAGAATTCAAGTTCTAAAACCAGTTAATGGTCAACAAATGGAGATAAGCATATGAGAATATTGTATATCGGAGATATAATGGCCGAACCTGGAATAAAAGTAGTTGAGAATAATTTATCAAAAATCGTTAAAGACAAACAAATTGACTTCGTTATTGCTCAGGCAGAAAACGTTAGTGGCGGCAAGGGCATGACAATATTGGATATGAAAAGATTGCAAAAAATTGGCATAGACTTTTTTACTGGAGGAAACCACACTCCCTCTAGAACAGAGCTAAACAGTATTCTAATGAATGACGAGTCTCCAGTTATTGGTCCTTCAAATCTACCAGATTGCCCGGGACAAGGCTACAAATATGTTAAAGTCAAAAACCAAAAAATAATGGTTGTATCTCTTATGGGATCTAAAGTTGGCAAGGAAATAGAAATGTCTAATCCACTGTTGAAAATAGACGATATATTGTCACAAAGAGATGGAGATACTAATCTTACATTCGTGAATTTTCATGGTGACTTTAGCAGTGAAAAAAGAATTATAGGATATTACTTGGATGGTAAAGTAACGGCAGTAATTGGCGACCATTGGCACGTACCTACTGCAGATGAAATGATTCTCCCCAAAGGGACTGCACACGTCACAGACGTAGGTATGTGCGGAAGTTTGGACTCTAGTTTAGGCGTTACTTTTAACTCAGTAATACCTAGATGGAAAGAAGGAATAATAACCAAAAACGAAATCGAAACAAAAGGGAAAATGCAATTTAACTCAGTCTTAATTAATTCAAATAGTAATGGACAAGCTGACTCTATAGAGAGAATTCAGATAATTTATTAGATACTGGAAATTAACAGATTAATTTTGTATAATCAACACCTGATTGTATAGTTATAATCATCGGTATTTTTCCGGGGTGTGGCGCAGTTGGCTAGCGCGGGCGGTTTGGGACCGTCAGGTCGAAGGTTCGAGTCCTTTCACCCCGACCAAGTTCGAAATTACTATCTTTGAAGAACCCTGCATAGGGTTCTCTTAGTTTGAAGTCGGTTACTTCCCATCTGGTAATAGCATTTTTTGGTGGCATCAATGCACCCTTCAAAACAAGGTTCGAGAAGAACTTTGACAGTACATTGTCTAGTAATTCCAAACTAGGCTCTGACCGAAGTAAATTAGCCGTATTATCGAAAAGTTCGAGATACCTCTCATAAGACAAAATAGCCGTATTTAGCTTGTCTTTAGTGTCCTTAGCTTCTTTCAAATCCTTACGCAGTGACTTTAATTCTTTATCCAACATCTCAACGTGGTCTGCATACCGCTGTGCCAGCCTGTGTTTAGGGTCGGCAGCTATACGCATAGAGTTGTTATACTCACGCTCCTTATCAGATACCTGCTTTGCAAGTGATGCTATGAGCTTTGTTAGTTCCTTGCGTTGGCTTGTTTGGTAGCTACCCATCTCAACCCTGTAATTATCGTAATTTGTCTTGGTAGTGAAGCGATACTTATCAAGAAAATCTATGCAAAAGTCGGTAATAACCTTCGCTCTCGGACCTTTATCATACATAGGGCAGTTCTTGGTTTCACAGCGGTAACGAAAACGTTGCTCTGTGCCTTTTTTCTTGGTAGTAATGCCAGCAGACAGGGTTTGACCACAGTCACCACATACGATACGACCATTGAGTAATTTTGCCGATATGCTTTGCTTACGAGCCTGTGATGCCTTAAACCGTAGCTTTTCGAGGTCCTGACGAGGGTACAGGGTCAAATACTCATCTTCGGTAACCATAGGAGTAAAATCATAAAAATCACCCAGTACGCAGTAGGCACTACCGTACTTCAAGATACCAACATAGGTAGTGTCTTTTAGTAGCTCCGAGACAGCATCCTTATCCCATTTGTATGGTGCTCGCTCCAAGGTACGTTTTAACACTTTGCCGTGCTTATCTTTGATGTTGATTTTGCGAAATACCTTGTAGTCACTCCGTTTGTTCAAATAACGTTCGACTTGGGCTTGTGTCTTGCCCCGTAACCTCATATCAAAGGCGTGGCGGATGATATTGTAGTTTTCGCCATCAGGGAACAGTTTGCCATCTGATATGTAATAACCGTGCTGTTGCTTCTTCAAGCACCATCCATTTTCGGTACGGCGTTTATTGCCTCTTGTAACGCTCTCGCTAAGGTGTTCGGAGTATTGTTTTGATAGTACAAAGCTAATACCCAGTAGCATCTTACCTGTGGGGCTGTTTTCAAAGGCAGAAGTAGCAAATCGCAGGTCCTTAATTATGCCCTTGTCCAGTAGGTCAATAATCTCGCCAGCCTCCTTCATATTACGAGCAAGGCGGTCAGGATGCCAACAGATGATACCGTCATAGCGACCAGCAACAATGTTGTTCAACATATCACGAAATTGAGGTCGTATGTCTGGCTCTTTTGCTGACCCTTTTTCTTCGATAATGTCGCTATCTGGCAAGGTGATATGCAGGGGTTTTATAACACGGTCAAAACAGTCATTTATCTGGTCAGGGATGGATTTTTCTTGCCGACCCTCATCAACAGTAGATTTACGAGCATAAAGTATGTACCGCAGGTTCTCTGGCTTGATTGTTTCTTCTTGTAAATCTTTGTTTGCCTGAAAAATTGATAACAGTTCGTCTAGTGGACCTTTTTTGTTGTTTTCTTCGTCCATAGGGTTAGTTACTTCAGTATTTCTTGCAATGCCACACTAAGCATATGCCGTCGAACATTTTGTCTAGTATCTCCGCCAGCTTCATAATTCACGTCAAGTACAGTCTTTTCTTGCACCAAATTATCGCCGATTACTAAAAGTGCTGTTGATGAAACATTGAAGTGGTTAGATACCGCAAAAACGGTTGCTGCCTCCATTTCTACGGCATAGTAACCATCTTTAGACCACCCCTGTATATCTTCCCAAGTTTCTGCCATCATTGCTTGGCAGGTGATTGTCGGACCATTCCAAACTCTATGTTTTTTATCAAGTTGTTTAATGATGCGTTCGTTAAGATTTTCGTCTGCTTGATGTTGATTTTTTGCTTCAGGTGCATACATACGAGTAGTGCTTTCGTCGGCGTACGCATAGGTAGGTATGACAATATCAGGCGTATCAGCTTCAACCAACAGTCCACCGCAACTACCTATTACTATGTTTGCTTTATTACCAAATAGACAAGCTAGGTGTGTCCATTCGCTAAGCATCGTACCTCCGTAAGCAACGGTGAACCAGTATCGCTTGCCACTAACAGTAAACTCTAAAATTGGTGAAAAGTAAGGTCCGTCGAGTGTACGTGTGTAATCAACATTTATATTTAGCTTTTCTAGTTCCTCTCTTAACTGGTCATAAGGACCAGGGTGAAAAGTGCCGAATATGAAAAATGCATCTACTGTGTAATCTTCTGGTAATTTATGGTGCTTTTTATAGTCAGAGGCTGTAAATGTTTTGTACATATTTACTTCCTTAACACCCAAATCATAAATGATGGTATTTTTGATAATTGTTCATACATATCAGGGTTTTCAGCCTTCATACCCTCTGTTGGTTGTGGCTCGGTAACTTTTTCAATCGTAAAGCCAGATGCTAATATCTGGTCAATCATTCTACTAAATGTACGATGGTAAACAATAACCTCAAAGTCACCTAAAGCACCTTCTACTGGCTTTACGCCTCCACCCTCATTTGCTAGATAATCACCGTAAGTAGTACGTTTTTGAGTGGTCTTATCTATCCTTCGACCTAATCTTGCATACTTTATATCGCCTTCGGTTGCATATTCCATAGCACTATCAACAGGGTGACCACAAGAAAATACATATTTGCCACCATCTCTTAGTATTCTACGTGCTTCGGTAAGTGGTTTTGTCCAATCATCAACATAATGGATAGCAAGACTAGAGTATGCGAGGTCAAAACTAGCATCCTCAAAATCTAACTGTTCCATATCCATTTCGTGAAACTCGATGTCAGGGTGGTTCTTTTTGGCTATACCTAGCAACCCTTCCGAAATATCAATACCAACAACCTTTTTAGCCCCATTATCTGCAAGCCATCGTGCATCAACACCACTACCGCAACCTATGCTTACAACATCTAATCCTTCGAGGGTAGGTAGTTCCGCACGGATTGCAGGTTTCTCATAATAGGCGTGAAATATGCTGTCAGAGGGGTCAGAAACGTGTCTGTTGTAAACTTCGGCGTTCTCGTTATAACTTTTGATGGTGTTTGGGTCTGTTGCCATTATTTGTTCTCCATAAACTTTATTAAATCTGTTTTCTTATATCGCCGTATGCGACGCTCACCAATGCGGTTAGCTATTAAAATACCTTTTTTATCCCAGGTACGCAGTGTATTTGGGTGTACTTGTAGTAGTTCACACGCTTGCTTTAGCGTTAGGTAGTCTGGTAAATTATCGGTCTTCATACTTGTTCGTCCTTCTTTGGTTTACTGCCAGACATTTTTGTACGTTTCAGCAGGGCGTAGTAGTAGCGTTTGTAAAAAGGTGCTACGTGCAACCTATATTCTTTGCCTGTGCTCACTCTAACCACCAAAGCGTCCACACCCTCATTTTTCAAGTGCTCTTCATAAGTCTTTTGTGGCATCGTACAGTCGAAAGCCTGACCCTCATCTAGTTTTATAGTACCGTTAATCATACTGTCAGAGAATATAAATCCACCCTTCTGCCGTAAAAGTATTCCGCCTACATTGCTAAGATATGCAGGTCTTCGACCATTGTTGGTTACGGTAACGCACAATTTGGGGTCTGATTTTTGCTTTGTGTTTGGGTCATACAAAATCCACCCCTCACGTTTATCAATTTTGATATTGGCTCTATCTCTTGTCAGGGCAATGATACTTAATATAAACGATGCGGTTGCTGTTATGAAAGCAAGCAAAGCAATAGGGTCAACCGTAAGGTCGATGGTTGTTTTGGTTATAGTAATTGCAAAGTGGTACACTTTTGGTCAACTTTCGGTACGCTATACGCTCAATTTAGTTATTGTATTGAGAGGCTCTAGTCGCATACCATCTTCTACCTCTGTGTATACAAATGGTGTTTCTTCACGCTCTAGTGCCTGTACAGTACGGTCAATAAGTTCAAACAGCTTATAGGTCGGTACTTCTGACAAATCACGGTTTTCCGCCTCTGTCTGTAGCTTTTGCAACCGTTCGCCTAGCATTTGTATACGATGTTGCTTACCGACCTTGTACTGCTCTTGTAGAGCGTCCATATTTAGTGACCGTTGATTATGTATTTCGTACTCATAATCCTTAGCCCATTTGATAAGGGTCGTTTTGCTGACACCTAGTTTAGTAGCAATGCTAGCGTAACTTTCGTTGTTCGCTCGCATCTCTATAAACTTTTCTTGGGTGTCTACGGTACTCATTTTTGTATTTCGTCTGGTCCTTGGTTCGAGGGGGCTTGTGTAGAAGATATATCCGCAGTGTTGTGACCGCCTTCGTTCAAGATTATATTGTTTCCACTACTGTCAGTTGCGGTTGATGGATTAACGGCAGGTGCAGGGGCATCACTTGCCACAGGTTGCGTACTAGCAACGTTATCTAGCGTATTTGCTGTGTCGGCGTGGTTCTCGTCATCCATCTGTTATTTCCCCTCACTTACTTTGGCTTATTGTTAGCTAATGTTACTTAAAGTATAGCACGTTACAAAGTTACATAACAGGGGTTTTCTACCGTAAAGTTCAAACATTCCTCTAGTTCCACGCAAGCACGTTCATATTGGTCACCAACTTTGATGATAGAATAGAACAGTTCAAGTACGTTCGGTGAGGTTCGACCAAAGTATAAGTACTTTAAATAACAGAGGTCGAAAGACCTCTTTATTTTTTGGGGTGAACGGACTAAAGTGCTTTTTAAGTTTCGTTTATTGTTCATATTAAAATTGTTGCCATACGTTTAATGTATTGAGATTGATGTATTAAGCAAAGTCTTGTTTGCTTACATGCTAAATGTGATACATTAAGTGGCTACAAGTACATATAATGATATATTAAAAGAATTGACTTTTCTTAATGTATGAAGTAACATATATTAAAAGAGGAAAATCATGAATAACCCCCACAAGCTCAAAAAACTTAGCGAATTAGACTCAATCAACTTGGATCAGTTTGATAAGCAACTCATTGATGTACATAAGCATATTGGAATTCTCAAAGGTGCCTGTTATGGCTTGCCTAATCCACAACTCTTGTTATCACCTACGGTATTACGAGAAGCACTTGCAAGCTCTGAAATAGAAAATATAGTCACTACTCTTGCAGATGTGCTACAGGCTCAATTATTTTCTGAGGCGGAACAGCAGACTGCTGATAAAGAAGTTTTACGATACAATCATGCACTATCTCACGGACTAACCATGCTGAAGGATGTACCCCTAGGATCAAGATTGATTAAAGAAGTTCATGACATATTAGACCCCGACGAAAAAGGGTATAGACGTACTCAAAACGCTCTTGTTAATGACAGGACAAAAAAGGTTATCTACACACCACCTGCCTCTAACTCAATTCCTGAGCTCATAACAGATTTAGAGAAATTCATACATGATAGTAATGGTGAAGTTGACCCTATACTCGTAACAATCATCACCCATTATCAGTTTGAGGCAATCCATCCTTTTGGTGATGGTAATGGTAGAACAGGAAGAATTCTAATGGTTCTTTGTCTGACTCACTTCGGATTGTTAGATTTACCAGTTCTATTTATAAGTGGGTATATAAATAATAACAAGAGCGAGTATTACGAAGCTATTAGGAGAGTAACGGATGAAGGTGATTGGAAGGGCTACATCAATTACATGCTCAATGCTTTCAGAGAGCAAGCGATTGAGAGCACCGATATTCTTCTGAAAATTAAGGACCTTCACGAGGATGTTAAAAGAAAAATAAGAAGCGAACTACCGAAGATCTACTCAAGAGATCTTGTCGATGCTATTTTTAGCCAACCATTCATCACTCCGACAAAATATGGAGAAATGTTGAAAGTAACGTATCAGACTGGCTCAAGTCATCTAAAAAGTTTAGAAAAGATCGGTGTCATGCAGTCAGTTAAAGTTGGTAAGTATCTATTCTTTGCGAATGTTGCACTATTAGATCTACTGCGACCGAAACAATAGTTGTAGAACGTTGTGTTGCTAGAACACGACTCTCAAGTCTAAGTTCATCTTATCGTCACTAGGCCTACAAGCTTTTCTAATATCATCTAGGATACTTTTGGCTTCATCGGAGTATTCCCAACAGATGATTAAATAGTTCGTGTAGGGTATGTTCGACCCGACCAAAGCATGAGTACTATAAATAACAGAAATAAATAGCCTCTGTTATTGTATATAGGCCACATAAGATTCGAACTTTTTACACTAAATTATATTATAAGTTATAGTTTTCAATTATTTTCTTTGTTCTATTATTTAATTCTAAATTATTTGCAAAAGCGTATTTTATAACAGTACTCATAAGTTTAGGTTCATCTGTCCATTTATTAATATTTGGAAAAACATACAATATTTTTCTAGTAATGCTTATTGATACTTCATTGTTCGTACTATCTTTCAAACTAATATGGGTTCCATATAATTCTCCAGTAAACCTTGACCAAATTTCTAAATTATTTAAAGTTTTTAAATCTGTACTTCTCGAGTACATTCCAAACAAATAACTATAAGTTAAGGTATCATTCTTTATAGTTATTTGTTACCCGAAGGTACCAATGAATGAAAATAAAACTACAGATCCTAATAATACAGACCAATAAAATAAGTCACGAATATCAAAAATGTACTTTAAAATATAAATTAACAATGGAATTAAGACTAAATAAAGTAATAATCTAATTTTTGTAGGCTTAAAAACAACTTCATCCATTATTTTATTTTACTATAACAAATAGTTGAATTACCATTATATGGTTTTAGTTCTAACTTCGTCCATCACGCCCGACCAAAGCATAAGCACTATAAATAACAGAGTTCAAAAGACTTCTTTATTATTTGGGTTGAACTGACGATAGAACTTTTTATATGCAAAACGATCAATTCAAAATTGTATATATAAGTTTTAAAAATACTATTTAAATATCAATATTATTAATTTTAAAATCTAGAATTATATTATTTGGATCGGTGATAGTGTAATCTTTATTGCGTTCGTAAAGTTTTCTAGAACCTAATTTACCAATATTTTTTATAAGTGATGAGTTAACAGAATCAAGAGTAAATCTTAATCTCGAAAAAGCATGATCAAAACGATGTAATGGGTAAATATCTTCACATAATTCTTCGAATCCCTCATTTTTATAAATGTTATTTATTGTAAATTCGTGTTCATTAGCTAATGTAAATCTAACTATATAAGCAACTACAGGTTTAAAAGATAAAGGAACCTTAGATTCATCCCCAATTAATTCAAAATTAAAATCATCTTCAATTCGAATTTCAGTATACGGATCGTTTAGCATTTACTACTTATAACACAAATATACAAAAAACAAATAGTCTTTTCTATATTCATAATCTGTGACGTATCTAAAAAGCTCTAACATAGTCTACTATGCCCGACGAAAGCATAAACATAATAAATAACAGATATCGACGGGCCTCTTTATTATTTTGGGGTGAACGAACGCTCGATCTTTTATGTTGTTAATTATTATCAATTGGAATAAACTTATGCCTATTGATAAAGGTTTAAGTAAATGAAAAAACTGAACAATAAAGGAATAGGATTACTAGTTCCGATATTAGTACTAGTAATAATGGGCATTGTAATTGGTGTTGGATATTACGTCTATAGCTCGCAAAATAAGAACAATAACTTAATTCAGTCATCTACCCAAAAAGAACAAAAAGAGCCAGAACAGGAAAATTCGTTGACTCAAGATACAAGCTTAGACAGCCCTACAGTTGCCGAAGCTAAATTAGTGGCAGATAGTTACTTAACGGCAGTTAGTAAATGCGATACGGAAGCAGCTAATTATTTGCGATTAATTCCTAAAAAAATTACACAAAGCAGAGAGGAATGCTTGCAACAATGTACTAAAGGTTTATCCTTTGAATATATCAAACCACAATCTTACAGTAAGGAAGGTTTAAATACCGAATTTGTAGCATTTGATTATACCTTTAGTTGCGGGGATGAGACTCAACCATTTGTATTTCGGTTGGTTCGCACACCAGGAGACAGAGGCAATATTTGGCTTGTGTACTCTACGACACTATAGTGCTTGATTTGATAGAGTAACTCACAACTGACACTCCCCTAGATAACTGCACCCATCTACTTAATTACTAAAGTAGTAGGTTCCAGTTCGTATGTACCAGGGTTTCCAAATTATAACCATTGCTCTAACATCGACCACCACGCCCGACCAAAGCATAAGCATTATAAATAGCATACGTTAATTACCTTTGTAATTTTATTTTAAAAAGAAAATGCAATTAACAAAAAGTATATGCTTGCAATTTGAAAAATATAATATAATATTACAAAATATGTATAATTCAGAAAAATCAACAGATATTCTTAGGCTTTTTCGTGAAGATATTAATCCAAGCGAAAGAGTTGATGCATTTCGCGTAGCATCTGAACAATTAAGAGAAGAAATAGACACAATTGCAACTCCAGAAAATATTGATAAAATTAATGATAATTTTGATTTAATATTAGTATTTAATTCTCATGGTGATAGCGTCCATACTGGACAATCATTGGAGCATCTTAAAAATAAATTCATTACATTTGTAGAAAATGCTGGAGACGCTGAAATTAGAGAAAGTGGGTTATTTGGTTTATCGCTTTCAAGTGCGTTTAATAAAAAATTTAATAACCAAGAAGCATCACGTCCTTTATATAATCCATCATCACCTCAAGATTTTGGATATTGGAGGGATAGAGGATTATTAGAGGCTGGAAGTATTATTGCTCCAGTAGATATAAGGCATTATTCTCGTAGACTACTTGATGCACTTATGGGTAATGACTATGACCAACAGTTTTTAAATAGGTCTGTTCCAGGATTTGAACTGAGGAGTAAGGAACTCGATGTTTTGTTAGAAAATCAGGGACAACGAGGTCTTTTAGTTATGTACTCGAATTCAGTTCGTGAACTTACGAGTACAAAACAGGTTATGGAGACACTCTTGCAATTACTAAATACAGAAGAAGGTGGAGATGATTTTGGAGAAATTAATTCAGATAAAATGAGAGCATTAATCCAAAAATCTCGTGTAGAAAATGGAAAAATTCCAGTAGGAGTCATGTATGGAACTGCTCATCATGCGCTTTTCCATTTATATAAAGGATTGGGAATAGAATGTGATCGGGTATTTCCTGGAAAAGAAGATGCTCCAGGTCATTTATCATTTTCTGGATCGATCCTAGATCAATTTTTCTCATCGCATGCATTTGGTATAGATGAGAATAGGATTAATAAATATGCTTCGCAATTAGTTCTTGAAGGAATGCTATGGGAAGTTATAGATAATAATGTAGAGTATGGTTTAGTTCCTAAAAATCGTGATGTTGTGAATAATTTATTTAGAAAAATTTCAAAAACTTCGAGAGACCAAAATATACTAGATAATTTACCTGAAATTCACGAAAACTTTAGAGTTAATCCACTCAGCGTTCTGCCAATTCTTGAGTCTGCTGGAGTATATCTAATAAAGATTTAATATGCTATATCATTGAATAATTAAAGTTCTAACGTAGTTATCTTTACCTAAAAAACATTAAATTTAAATTAAGCCATCTAGCGTTTCATATAGGTTATATATCCACCATACTATATAAATTGATATTCCTAATCCAATAAGATCAATAACAAACAAACTTGATAATGCTTCCAAGCACATTATTAATCCCAATGTTCCGATTATAAATTTTGTAAATTTGACGTTTTTAGTATTCATAATTATTAATCCTAAAATAATTAGCAGTACATAACCTATAGATTTGAAATAATCTAGTAATTTTACGGGAGATTCTGTTACTCCCATTATGTTAGCAACATAAGATTTAAATAGTTGAGTATAAAGAAGTCCAATTACCGATAAACCGATAATAATTAATACTAACTTCTTAAGATCTGGTACTCGCTCAGATACTTTTTATTTTTTTCGAGTTCTTGAGTGGCCAAAACAAATGAAAGTTCAGGGTTATTTTCTTGTTTATAATTATTTTCCATCTGCTAATTATATTATAACTAATAGGATGATAATTTAATTAGTCAATATGATTAAAATAGCATATTTAAGCCTATTGTAACTATATTTTAAAGTATAATTTAGTAATGGCAGGGTGGAAAGGACATATTGCAGGGGCAACAGTAGTAAACACAGTTTATCTAGCTGGTGTTCAAATTACTAAATCAGACTACTTAACAAATTCAGCCGTGTTACTTTCTGATTGGCAGTTTGTTGCTGGACTTTATGTAGTTGCAATATTATTTGGACTTTGGCCAGACGTCGATACTAATAGCAAAGGTCAAGATATTTTTATTGGCATAGCTTTTATATCGACAATATTATTAATTCTTAGTGCCAGGTTTGAGGCAGCAGCTTATTTAGGTCTAATAGCAATGACACCAATAGTTGGCAAGCACCGTGGCTGGACACATAGTAAGTTAGCAATGTTTTTAGTGCCTTTGCCAATGTTTTTATTACCCCTAGCAAATTTATATAATCAACCTGAAGTTCCCTTTTTATTATATGGATCCGCCGTTGTCGGCTACTTTAGTCACCTATTATTAGACGGCAAAATAATTAAGAGCATAAGAATTAAATCTCGAAGTAGCTAGTATTCACCAAAATATATACTGCTACTTAATATTGATGTATGAGACAATAGTCATTAGAATTAAATGAGCACTAAAAAGAAAGTTATCTGATTGAGAAAAGAAGGAAAAGGTTTAAATATTTCAATAATCGCACTAAGCGTGCTGATTATTGTATCGATGGCATACATAACCTACTTTTATATAACACAAAGTAAGACCATAACTACGAGTGTATCGATAAATGATATTCAAGTTTTAGACACAGAAACTGCCAGAACATCTGTCGATAATTTTTTTGATAAATATATACAAGCAGGAAGTAATAACGAAAAAAGTACGGATGCTGTGAGGGAATTTGGAACACAAAATCTACTAGAATATTACGAAAAAAATCAACAAACAGGACCAATTGTTTGTTCTACAGAATTACCTTCAAAAACTATAGTCACTAAAGCTGAGATAAAAGACGGCCAAACTGCAGTTGTAATCGTAGAACACCAGTTTAAAAATTCTAAAAAGTTAGTTGCAGTGAATCTAGTAAAAGATAATGGCATCAAAGTTGATTCTATAAATTGTTCACCAAACGAAGAACAATCAACAGGCCAAAATCCATAGTTTAATTTACAAACATATTGCATTCCATACAACAAACTTGTTATGATTACTAAATCATAAGCTAAATAAACGGTGGGCAAGGAGGGTTCCTTAACCATGTTAAAATCAGTAAAAATCTCAATAAACTTAATTTTAGTCACATTTCTAGCCATTGCTTTTGCAGCGGTGATAAATATATCTAGAGCTAATGCTCAAGACAGCGAACAGAGCCAAGAGCAAACTGCCGTGCCAGTAAACGATAAACAGCCAGAGAATAGTAGTGAAGTATTTTCATATACCGCTCAACCCGGTGATTCACATAGCTTAATTGCTCGAAAGGCAGTTCAGACTTTTGGAATTATTAATAAAGTTAATTTAAGCGAAGCACAAATTATTTTTGTAGAAACAAATTTGACTCTAAAAGCAGGTTCACCTGAATTAAATGAAGGTCAAAAAGTCGATATTAGCTCAGACACAATTAAGGAATGGACTGAAAAAGCAGGTAAATTATCGCAAGAGCAGAAAGACGCTTGGAACATATACGCCCAAAACGCTAATTTCAATACAAACTCCGTAGGACAGGCCTCTTAAAGCGAATCTTTACCATTAACCTACTCTTTAGTAGTATAATTCAAATTAAAGAGGAGGTTTCTTAATGAAAAAGTTAGTATTTTTATCAGGTTCGTTATTACTTCTAGTATTAACGGTTAGTACGGGGCTAGTATCGGCTCAACAATTTAAGTCGCAAGATAACATTACTGTTACTAAAGATCAAAAGATTGATAGTGCTGTTTATTACTCAGGAAATAATATTGATATATCTGGAGATATAAATGGGGATTTGTACTGTGCTGGTTCCACTATAAATATTAGTGGCAATATAAACGGCGATATTTTTTGTGCCGGTCAGAACATTAATTTGTCAGGTAAAGTTGATGGAAGTGCAAGGTTGGCTGGACAAAATATCAACATCAGTGGACAGCTTATAGATGGCGTATCTGTTTTTGCTCAATCAGTTATCATATCTGATAGAGCTATAATCGGGAGAGACTTAAACGGAGGTGCCTCAACTTTATCTATTAATCAGGGTGCAAAAATCATGCGAGATCTTACCGTGGGTGCTACTGATATTAATATCAACGGATCAATAGGTAGAAATATTAAGTCAGCCGTGGAAAGTTTAACTTTAGGTTCTAGTTCATCTGTTGGTGGATCAATTGACTATACTAGCGACAATCTAATAAACCAAGATGAAGGTTCAAAAGTCAGCGGATCTATAACTCAGAATCAGCCAAAACAAGAAAGTTCCAAACCTGCAATACTATTTCCCCTAGCGAGCGCAATATTTAGTTTATACCTTTTAGTTTCAATGCTAGTAACTTCATTGGTACTAATACTTATCTTTCCTAAGAAGTTTGAAGACGTAAATAACGAATCATTAAAATCTATAGGAAAAACCACACTAATTGGTGCTGTTAATATTTTTATAGTTCCATTTGGTCTTTTGTTCTTGCTCATAACGGTTCTGGGAATTCCATTAGCGTTTTTAAGTGGATTAGTTTGGATGATTACTTTAATATTAAGTGGACCATTATTTGCTTATTTTATCGGAAGGCAATTAATGAAAGGTAAGCGAAATTCGGTATTAGTCATGATGGCTGGTTCAGTAGTACTTCTATTGCTCTACGCTATTCCGATTGTTAATATATTTGCTGCATTAGCTGCAGGAGTTTACGGAAGTGGAATGGTGGTTAAGTATGGTCTCTCGAAGCTTAGTAAGCCAAGCTATAATCTAACTAAATAGCCCCAAGTTTAGGTTTATTTAAACAGTGTATTGTTTACGGTCTTAGTAATAGTAGCTGCTGTAGATACGTTATTTGCTGCATCTCTAGCTCTAACTGTGTAGGTGTATGTTCCATTAGCTAAGTTAATGTTAGAGAATGTTGTAGCTGCTGTTACTCCAACTTGTACTCCATTCCTACTAATTATGTAGTCTTTAACACCCACATTATCTATAGATTTACCCCATGACAGGTTAACGGTGTTAGAATTTACTGCTGCAATTAAGTTGACTGGAGTTGAAGGCGCTGTTATATCTGAAGACCCAGTAGCCGTAGGAGTGGCCTTCACAACTGCATAATCAGATTTATTTTCTGCTTGATCAACAGTTCTAACTTCAAGGTCGTACTGGACGTTGTTAGTAAGTCCTGTAAACTTATAACTTCCATTTGTTAGGTCGGTAGCAGGCCATACATAGCTTGTGTCTGGATCGGTAGATAATTTAAACCTAACTGCGAAACGTTTGAAATCGGCCTCAGTATTAGGATTCCAGCTAACCGTTACCTCGCCATTTCCTACAGAATTAACCTTAAAACCAGTAGGAGTAGCAGGAGGTAGATCTGTTGATGGTGGCGGAGCCACTATATTACAATTATCCCCAGTACCCGTAGGAATACAAGTAGTATCGGTAAGTACAAACTTATCTACCTTAATTCCTCTTTCTATACCGGTAATTGTTAACACTCTTGTACCAGCTACTAGGTTAAAGGTAGCTTTATCTGTAG
>JBGSIS010000024.1:0-61400 GCA_041742395.1 Saccharimonadales bacterium (SeqCode) | reverse complement strand
AGTACCATTAGGTACGGTAGCCAAACCTTCATTAAAACCTATGAATGTCGCATCATTTCTGGGAGGAGTAGAACATGTATTTCCGCTAGCGAAGGTACTACCTGCTGCAGCATCGTTGCCGTATATTTTGAAGTAGGGTCTAGTGGAAATGTTTATATTGTCAGTGCAGTTATTTGTATAAACCAACCCAGGTAAAATAGCGTCATTGTATTGAATATTCCCATTAATAGTGTACGTTCCCGCTGTTATTAATGATACTGGGGGGCCGAAAGAATGCGTTCCGCCTGAGAGAAGAGTAGTTGGAGGAATTGTTACTGGTCCTCTATTACCGATTGCTGGAACTGCTGAAGAAATTCTTCCATTAGGATTAACTGGCCTACCTAAAGTACCAACTCCATCATATGTCCAATTAAGTACAGGAGTAAAAGCAATTCCAGCTTCTGGTGGAGATGGATTTGTACCTATATTACATTCAGGCACGATACATCTAGGGATTCCTGTATATTCATCGATGTCACTTGCGCCTCCTGCTGAACCACTAGAGTTATTTTTAACTGTCACTAAAACAGATCTTGTGTGAGCGTCTTTATATGAATCTGAAACGGTAACGCTAAAATCACCATTTACATCTGGAATTGGGTTAGGCAATAGTATCCAACCATTATTATCGTTGTTCCTAATACGCACCTCAACAACAGGAGTTCCCTGCGAATCAGTTGCTTTTCCTGAAATAACAATGTCGCCTGCTGTACAGTCGGCTATTGCATTTAATGTCAGCTCAGGTTCTTCATCTTGAGGTAAAACATTTATAATAATACTCAAATTAACAGTTACATCTGGACATATATTGTCAATATCTGTGTTGGGAGCTACAGTATAATCCGGATGGGTACTCATAACAGTCTGAGGGGATCCCATAATACAAACAAAATTAAACCAAGAATCTCTGTGTGCATACTGTTTTGTCACAGCGCTAATTTCTAATGTTATAGTCCCACCAGAAGCAGGAAATAAATTTGTATTTACTGGAAATCTCCAATTATCTCTACCAAATTTTGCCGTAAATACGTTTGGGGGAGTCGTAGTAATAGGGTTCGAGGGTGAAAGTGTAGGTATATTAACATTAGACGCTAATGTACTACCCGAATCATCAACAACGTTGTATGCGCCACTAAAAGGTTTCCAATAGTTCCAAAAAATACCTGTGTTTTGAGTTGGGCTACATCTTGAAGTTACTACATTCAAGTCTATTGACAATGGATCTCCTCTTTGGACATTAGCGGTCAATTGACCAGGATTACCTGCAATGGATAGCCAATTTGTTTCTGCAGAAGGTTGAGTAATTGGATGTGCCGTGGGATTACTGATGTCAATAGAACCCCTACAAAAAAATTCTAATTGGTTTCTAACAGCCCAGGGATAACTACTTCCGTTTTCAAATGAAGTAACAGCCTCAGATTTTTTCGATGTTAGAGTAATTAATAAAAAAAAGGTTATTAAAAAGTAAAAAATTAAAATTAATTTAGTTTTAATATTCACATTATACTTTTTACTGGTTACCAACATTTTGTCCTCTTATACGTGCATTCTCTACTAATTCATTATCGAATTTACTTAAAAATTTTACATTACTTTCTAACTGTTTGTTAGTCGTAACCCTTAACCCGAACTCATTAAATTTATCATTTTCAGTTTTATAAATTGCTATAAAATTATCATATTCTATTTTTGAATTATTTAAATCGCCTTCTAGTAAAAAATAGTTCAAATAAATATACAGACAATTTTGATCTGTTTCGTTACCTTTTAAAGATTTTACTACATCAACATATTGCTTTAACTCATCCTTGCTACTCTTTGCAATTGCACCAGCTGAGCTGCGAATAAGTTCTTCGTCTTGAGCACAAACCATATCAATATTGTCTACTCTAGATGAATTAAAATAATTATATGTACAAAAAGATCCTACTGCAAAAACTAACAACAATACAGATACCAGCATTACTATTTTTATTGAATACATTGTTTTAATCGAGTTATTTTTGTCTTCAATAATATCTACAGTTTTAGAAACTGCTTTTATACTGTTTTTATGATTATCCTGTTGGGGGCTTTTACTTTTCATAGTTATTAATCTATATTTTATGCTTAAGCTTAATTAATGGCAATTAATTTAATCTTTAACCAATTCAAGAATTTGTTTATTTCGTGAGTCTTTGGTTTCTTTATCATGATAAAGTCTACTATCTACCCGTTTTCTGAATTCTAATGGTGTTTCTTCTTCAAATCCTTCTTCCCTAAAACTAGCAAAACCTATACTAACGCCTAATCCTTGCATTTTTGTGTCTATTGTTCTTCTAACTAATTCTGTCTGTATACGGCTTTTCATAGCATTCATGTCTACATGATTTCTTCTTCCATCAATATTTTCGTCATTCTTTTTAGCTTCAGGCTCAATAATAACAGCGAATTCATCTCCACCTTTACGTGCGGCAAATACATCATCTTTTCTTACAACGTCATCAAGAACTCCTATCATAATTTCTGAAAATAATTTTAGTGCCTTATCGCCCTCATCATGACCGTGTGTATCATTCAGTTGCTTAAACTTATCTAAATCAAAATACATAAACATAACTTGGTTATCTTCAATGTTTTCAAATATGGATTGGTATTTTTCTTCAAAAGCACCTTGATTAAATAATCCTGTTAAAATATCTCTTCTTCCTTTTTCTCTTTCTAGATTTGTTTTTTCTCTTTCTTCATAAAGTTCTAGTTTCATAGCTTCCATTGCTTCAATAGCTTCATGAAGTTCATTCTTTAAGGTGTTAGTTTCGACATAATTTCTTAATGAAGCCAATGCAATTGGCAATAGACTCTCCTCGTTTGGATCGAATTCCGGTGTCGTGTTTTGACTATTATTTTCTATTTGTATCATATTTTTGTTTTTAATTTTACAAACACATTATAGCAAATTTTTAGTTATTTGTCAATGTCTCTAAACTATAGAAGCGTCTGGTTGGTGATATTTGCTATCAATATTTTCGCGGCCATATTTCATTACCTTCGCCATCCAGATTAGCTCTTCGTAAGATTTTAATATAAATTCGCGGTACTCTGGTTTTAATAAGTTCCCTTGCTCATCAAATACTTCCTCTACTTTAGGAAACTGCATATCTGTAAAAGTCGTCGTTAGTCCCATTGTTCTGAGTGGCGAAAGCAGCGATTCAATTACCCTAACTCCTCCCCACTGACCGTTAGATACACCAGCCAAAGCCACTGGTTTATGAATATATAAACGCAATTCGCTATCTAACATTCTTTTTAGAGTTCCTGGAAAACTATGATTATATTCTGGAGTAACGATGAAGAATGCGTCAGCGCGTTGAACAATTTCTGTATATTTCGGGTCTTTTCCCTCGGGGTCATTACCATCGCCAGCAAAATTAAAGTCCTTAGGATCTACCAATATAGTCTCAACTCCATCGATTGAATTTCCTACTTCAGCGACTAATCGAGCCGCATTTATACTCAACCTCTGTTCTCTTTTAGTGCCTACTAAAATTGGTATAAATAAATTACTCACTAACCTGTATGCCTCGCCAAAAAGCGACATAATCCTTGAAGTTTTTTCCTACCTTTTCTGTCGAACCTTCTTTAGGTTCGGGATAATACCAAGCTGCGTCCTCATTGGTCTGACCATCTATTTCTACATTGTAGTAACTTGCCTCGCCTTTCCAAAAACACGTTGTATGTGTAACGCTAGATTTATAAAATTCTTTGTTTATTGCTGATGGAGGAAAATACCAATTGCCTTCTATATAAATTAAATCTGCTTTATCAGCTTCTGCTATTACTTGATTATTCCAAACTGCTTTCATCTAATCTAATTCTATTACCTAATGTAAGTAATGTAAACTGGCTGTCTGAGTTTAAGTATCTATTTCGTATCTCTAGCTTCTCTATTAACACCATCGATAATATCACGAGCGAGTCTAGATGCTAATTTAGGGTCATTATCCGATCCCTCGAATTCAATCGGATTAGTAGTGACATTTTTGCCTTCGGAAAAGACGTATAATGACGGTATTTCGTTAAAATCGTCGGACTTTATTCTAACAATTTGCCCATTATATGTCACTTCTATACTTTTTATTCCTCTAGTGTAACTAGTTGGCTGATCTAGCAATAGTGTACCGTTTTTCGCATCAAAATTTGCGTAAGCAGAGATTGAATATTTTGGGCTGCTAAATGTTAGAGTTCCCGTGCCGTTAGGACCAATCTCTATTGTTGGACTTACACCGGTTAAAGCCTGATTGCCTATCATATAATCTACTAACATTACAGCATCCCTTACAGACGTCTGGCCTTCATACGTTTCAGAACTATCAACTTGTTCGTTAGATATAGGTGTTGAAACTTCGCCCGGTCCAGGAGTTCTTTCCATCATGTTAGGACTATCACCTTGTGAAGGAGTAACATCAACAACTGGATCATCCACGCTTTGTTCTGTAGTAGTCGGCGTGGGTAAATTATCGTTGATTGAAGTTACGGGAGAGTTTGGATCAACTCCGTCAACCTCTACATCTGTTGTCGGAGAAATGGGCATTTCTGTAATAGTAGTGACTTTATCTACTTGCTCTTTTTTATCGCCATTATTTATTGGCTCAGAATCATTGTTACTTGATAGTGCATTTGCCCCAGCCGCAACTCCTCCAGCTAGAACTGCACCACCAACAACCGCCGCTAACCAACCCCTAGGACCCATTTTTCTTGAATTTGCTTCGGGTCGTGGAGGACGAACAACTCTTAGATTGGGGTCATCAAGATCTGGTGATTCAATGGCTGCTGAATCATTTTCTATAGTTTCCCCACTTATAGGTGTTCCAGCTTGAAAATCTTCAATAACTCCAGCATCTGGCTTTACAGTTGCTGTTGTATCTATTATTTGTGGATCTTGTGGTAGTTCGCTATTAGTTGATGGCATATTATCTTCTTTCGTTGTTTTTTTTGTTTTTTAATTACTTAATGAATACATTATAGCAAGAATAGTTGTTTTTGTCAATATAGACAATGCTAGAGTTCTTATTCCCAAGAGAATTTGGATAGCAAATTTTGAGTTGCTGGCTTGACCTCTCCAGTTAGCGGATTGTAATCGTAGTTTGATTTATTGTTGTTTTCTACTGATGTATGAGGAAATTCTCCCCAGGTTCTAATGCGATATACTCCATTATACCTGTAGTCGGTCCCGAAATAGTTATTCCTTACTATGTGGGGGCTATTGGCATCCGTTCCCTGCATTGATATGCCAGTGCCAAAACCGTCACAATAGTTGTTCTCTACTAAGCCCCCAGAGTTACGAAGAGGTGCACCTCTCCATGCGGAGACCGCACCCCAAACACAGATATTGCCATAGAGTTGCTGTCTCGTTACGCCAGCGCCAGCAATTATAACGTTATTCCTGATAACATAATTAACTTTGTCATAGTCTGCCTGAAGGCCATCTATGTGGCCAGGCGCGCACTCCGTGCCAGATCCAGTAGACTGAAAGTAATTGTTCTCATACAAACTATTACTACCGACTTTCGCTCCATCAGAAGTACCTTCAACATAATTATTTCTAACAGTAACTTTACCACTTAGATTTATTCCGCCATTTGTCCACCCAGTCGGACCCATATTAATATGTACATACTCGAGAATAACTTCACCAGGAGGTGAAGAATAGCCATTAAACAACATCCCATTATTTCCATAGCATTTTAGAGAGCCATCTGAAGCGGTACTACTTGTCCCGGTTTGAGTTCCAGGTGCAAAGTAAGAGTTTTTAATTATAACGTTTCCAGTATTAAGTTTTATAGGGCCATTAAACTGATAACCATCAATTACCATATAGCCATTTGTTCGAGGTAAATGTGTTTCTTCGATTGAACCTCCATATGGCCACGTTTTAAATACGGTTACTGGTGAATGGCCGTTTGTAGAAGATTGAGGCCCAACATCTGACCTACTTATTATTTTTTTTGCACCTACAGGGGAGCCTATTGTGCCGAACTGTAACGCCTGCCCATTTGATGAGCTAACATCAGTTACTTTTTGAACTGTTCCACTTAGAACGGCGTTTTCTGCCTCTGCTGAAGAAAATGGAGATGCCGCATTAGATAAAATTATTAAAAGAGACCCCGCTACTGCAAAAACAAATAAAAAATATAATTTATTAACTTTTATGAATTTTCTTGTTGAGATTATATTGCCTGACATTTTTTTCATTATAGTTCTCTTATATAAAACTATATCTTTAAATATTTATAAGCACAATAACTATTCATAATTTAATGCTAGATGAGTCTTATTTCTTATTTTCTATATACCAGAATAGTCTGCAAAAATGCCAACTTTAACAAGCAACTCCCTAGTTGGCTTAGACAGTTTAACGGTTTCAAGCTCTTCTGGAGTAAACCACTTTAACTCAACTAACTCTTCTGAAGGATTTTCGCGTAATTCTATAGCAGTCTTATCGAAAACTATTTTAAACTCATGGAAATTCATTTTTACCAAAACTCGTTCGCCCGATGTTTTAAGTGTTTTTTCACTTTCTCCAGTTGCCGTATCATCAATTAGCTCAAGTTTTAATCCTGAAATATCGAAATGTGTTTCTTCTGAAACTTCGCGAATTACTGCCTGCTCCCTAGTTTCTCCGTCGTCTACTCCCCCACCAGGAATAACCCAGCTACCCGAGTATACTCCACCGGCAGTTTCTGCGGTTTTTCCCAGCAATATCTTGTTGTCTTTTGAAATAAGTAATGCACCGACTATTTCTCTGTTTATGGTTCTCATTTTTGACCACTCTTAGGAAATATTGCATCTCGACCTTCTGTTAACTCGGCAAAAATAACTGGGTTTGCCGCAATAAATTCATGATTGGTAAAGTCGTAGTTATCACTTCCGTGATTTCTGACAATACCCCCAGCTTCTTCTACTAGCAACGTTCCTGGAGCATAGTCCCAGTCGAAACCATAAGGGTCTTTGGTAATTCTCGCATCCAATTTGCCGGATGCAATCAATGAAAATTCAAAGCCACAGTTTACAGTACTAACAATACCCCCTGCTAACTCCCTTACATTCAAGTATGTTTCCATATTCTCAAGGTTCTCTAGTCTTGTCTCGAAAGATAAAACAGCCTGTTTAAGTGATCTGTCACTGACATATATTCTAGCTCCGTCTTTATAAGATCCTTTACCTTTTATTGCCCAATAAACTTCATCTCTAATGAAGTCATTTATTACCGACATCACAACTTCACCATTCTGAACAAGGGCAATCATTGTAGTACAAAATGGAATTCCTCGAACAAAGTGACTAGTTCCATCAATAGGATCTACCAACCAAGTGGTATCTGCATGGTTTTCGACACCAAACTCCTCTCCCCTAAAACCAATCTTTGGATCAAATTTCTTAAATTGTTTGGACAAGAAACTTTCGGTCAATCTGTCTAACTGAGTTACTACATCACCAGCATGATTACCACTATCACTTTTAGCCTCTGATTCAACCCTACCGTAGTGCTTCTTTAGCTTAGTTCCAGCTTCCTTGGAGGCGTCAATTGCTACCTGCAAAGCTTTTTCAAGTTTTTCATCATTCATAATATACATATTATCACCTCTGTAATTATCGAAGAAATTTTTAATCTGTTGATAGTAACAACAAAATGACACTGTCAGCAACGCTTCTAAATTTAGAAATGTTGCCTTACTTATGGCTGTGGCGCTTTTTCTGACATTTTTTATTTTAGTATTTTTGTCTTTATATAGTATCATACTTAAGTGATTTCGTCAATTTCAGCCTCTTCTGTTATGATAATATCTAATGAGTTTATCAATTGGTATTCACAAGACGCAACAATACCATTTGATATAACCTTCTCGATGCCTCCACTAGATAAAAGAACACGAGGCTATACGCCTCAACAGATTAAAGAACTACAAGAGACTGCTGGCGGTAAGTGGTAAATTACAGACCCACCACACTCACCACTATATTTTTACAATCCTTAGAGCTTGATTTTCCCCGATAAGATGTCATTCCTACGATGCATTAGCTTGTTATATGACTCAGTATCTGCTGAGTGAATGTTTGGGAAAAGAGTTAGTAGTGCAAGAAGAGCTTTATCTATCATCTCTCCATGTAACTGAATTGATTTGAGTAAATCTACATCTTGATCTCCAATATACGTCTTTGCTTTCGAACTCCATCCCTTCCAAGCCAGCAACTTACCATTGGATAAAAAGTATGTACATGTATTTAGCTTGTTATTGTTCAGCTGTATGGTCCAATCTAGCGGTGGAATCCCATAGTGTTGGATGTAGTTGCGTAGCTTCCCGAAAAAATCATTTATATCCGAGTTGGTGATTATTTCCCTTTGGGCGTTATACCCAGCCATTTGTTCGCTATTATATTTGCTAGTAAGCCGCATACTCGCATCTACTAGAGAACTTAGGCTCGACAAATAATTAAACAAACTTCGCAGAAGCTCGTTAGTATACGCTTCTCTTACAGTAGGTGGTCTTACATTTTGAAATAGCTCAGTGGATAGCTCATCCTTTTTTGACGGCTCCTCTAAGAGCCTGATGAGTTCTGTTCTGTTTTTTTGATAAATATCATAGAAGATTCTGGCTAAGTTCTGCCACTCATCGTGAGCCATTTTCCCAGGATGGTGTGAAAGCTCAGCCTCAATCTCATCAAAACCTTTTATACGTGGCATTTACTATTTTTGCTCCACTAACTTCATGAACTCCTCATAGCTCATCCCGCCTGATCGAATCATATATGGGCGTATGTCAGGGAAGACTTTCGTTTGCAGAATATCGTCCAGTAATAATATTCGTGTAACCTCATGCATATTATTCTCTAGTGCGGTCAGTGCATGGCTATCGGTCTTGAAATTATTTACGACCGTATCAATATCGAACTCATTGTCACCATGCTGAAGCGGGCTTGAAGGTCTTTGATGCGGATAATCACTCTCGTGTGCGGTTTTATGTCGTATATTCTGTCGTACAGTCCAAATAACTTTCATATACTGGTCTGTTTTCTCGGAGTCACCAATTATCTCCAACAACCTATTGTTAGCCCATACCTTTGCATCTTCTGGATTGTGTTGGATGTTAGTCTTATGACACTTTGAGCATTCATGAGCTTCTTCACAAAACGGTTGCCGCCCCATTATTGCTTCGACTATCGAGAAATCAATAACCATTCTCCAATACGAGTAGTCAGCCATCTCACCATGCGACCAGCCGTCGCCAGGCTTCAAATCAAGAAGCCAATTATTTGCCATGCCGCTTTGTTGTTCGCTAATTCCAACGAACCTTTTGTACAGCTCTTGATAGCTCATTTTCTGAGTGATGCCCTCTGTTTGATATGCAGTATTCAAGAAATCGTCATAATCCTTCTCCGAGCCAAAGGGCTTGTCTAGCCACTCAACAACTCCATGAATGGTTCCCATATACGACGGGAGAACCCACGGGTCACCCAGAATAAAAGCGTGAAATAGCACCCACATATCTAGCTCACCCTGAGCCAAAGTTGCGTACTCAAGACTCACAGTAGACCGCTGCGAGTAACCACTCGAATTAGTGGTTTTTGTGGTTATCTTTACTCCGTTGCCATTAGACAATTTGATATTACCGACGACAACATCTTTAGTGGGCGGATGCCACGTTATGAATGACTTAACTCCAAGAGTATTTTCCATATTGTTATTCTAACTGACTAAAGTATTTACGCACTGATTAGTGAGAATATGTTATCCATATTCATGCTAGAAACCTTAATACGTGACAGATTATTAACCAACTCCAAACATGCTTTACTCTGTGTTGATTTTTCATTGATGAAATAGCTTACTTGATAAAATTTATCACCCGCTCCGCTTACTTGAAACCAAGTGAATAAATCCACGTCTGATAATAAGGGCAGAGTACTCGTATACACAGGTGTTTTAGAAAAATCAGGTGAGCGACTACCTTTCTGATCTATAACGCCACCCTGTATTGCATCTGTAAATGATTTCCAATTTAGTTGTGGTGTAATCGAAGTGAATACTAATACCCTTGGTAGATGATGCTTTGAGTCCAAAGATTCGAATTGCTTAACCGCAGTGTGAATGAAGCCCAATATTTTTCTATGAGTAGTCTTAAATTTATAGAGTTGGGTTTCTAGATCTAGCTTCAACTCAGGTGATTTGATTTCGCAGATATACTTTAGTTTGTTGCCCTCTATGTAATTATCGGGTGTTTTTCTTTTGTCTTCAGGTATTGCAGTGAACGTACAGTCACGGTCTTCCAAGAACTTCTTAAATATGGCTTTTATCTCACCTTCAGGAAGCTCATTACTTTTGGGCTGAGTTCCTGTAGCCCACTCAAATTCTCTTATAACCTGTGCTGCAGCATTTTCGTCCCAACCCTTTTTCGATCGCCCAAGTACTTCATTATGCATAACATCATGAAACTGCTCGTCGGGGCTATTATTTGGACCACGATTAGCAGAAAGAATCTCTTTTAGTCTTTTATGAAAACGACCCTCATTCATTTGAAACAGCATTATAGAACAGGTTAGGTCACTGTTCCTTGCCTTTGACTAGTCTCGATTGAATGTCGAGTAATTTCCAGGCTGCAAGCATTGTTCTCTTTACAGAATGCTTCGCACTGTTTTGCGATAGTTTCGTCTTCATAGTGAAGGCCGCACTCAAGGCATTGGTATATTTTTTTCTCGTCCATATACTTATCTTATCCTTTCGACTCTACTTTCAATAATATTAAGACCAAAGAAACTAGTAGCAGCGATTATGAAAAATATGGCGTTTGATAGAGCGAAGCCAACCCCAATGAATAACAAGAGATAACTATCATAGATTGGATTTTTCAAGTACCTATAAACTCCCGACAGTGTAGGTTTCGTTTTATTCTTGCGAAATAAGTTGGCGTTGACCAATGCTCCAGAACCAATCTCTTTGATCGATAATGCGAACAGACCCACTGCTGCAAGAACAAGGGCGTAACCAATAACCGAAAAATTGGGCATATCTATCTTATAAGCCTGATCAAGCCCACCTACTAATAGCACAAACAAAACCCAAAAAGGGGTAATAATCAGGCTGTGCACTAATAAGCTGTTTTCAAACCTATCATAACTATGATTATGCCTCTGAAGATATACGCTCATGCTGTTAACAAAAATAGCCAAGTTAAAACTAAATATCGTCAAAAGCAGGTACGTCATAGCTGTATCATTTTTTAAGCTGTGTTTTATTTAATTTCAAGGTAAGCACGTTCATGAGTTCAGATAAGTCAGTTATGGTCTTGAACTCATCACTACTGATAAGTGTACTGATTGAGCCATTCCTCACGAGTAAGACAACCGGAAAAGTTACATGCTGATTTGGATATGCTTTCGTAAATTCATCACGGTGCATAAATATTGCGGGTATGCCTAAGCCCGCAACATATTGCTTCCATAACTTATTCATAGTCGCGCCACTAAAGGTAACCATGCATAATTTGCAGGGGTAGGTCTTGGGACTAGCCGTTTTATGTACTAGATCCATCATACCGTGCATAAACCCTGCCTTGGCGTTATAGATGAAAATTAGTGTTGGGCTGCTGTTATCTGCCTGCATCAAAACATTGACCTCATATCGTCGCTTGCAGTAGGGAACGCCATGATTGGGGTCCTAAGCTGTTCAGTGGTTAGGCCAAACTCTATTGCCAGACTATAGATGTTGATGAGATCTTCAGCGTGATTGCCTATCAGGTGAGCTCCCAGTATTTTTTTACTGTCTCTTTCGACAATGATTTTACTCATGGCATGCTTGACACCCAGTCGTTTACTGTCAAACCAACCACTGAGGTCAGTATTCACCACATCAAACTGAAGACCTTTTTCAACCGCTTCACCCTCCAGCAGTCCAACCTTAGCGGCAGTAGGAGTCGTAAAAATAACGCTGGGTGTTGAGCGGTAATCTGGTTGTTTGTGTTCTGTGCCGAGCAGATTGTCGGCCACAATTCCTCCTTGCACACCGGCTACTGGTGAGAGTGGTGGGCCAGAGGCCGCTGCATCACCTGCAGCGTAAACATTCTCGTTAGACGTGCTACGCAGATGCTCATTTACCAATACGCCCCTTCGTGGATCGTAATCTATACCAGCAGCTTCTAGGTTTAGCTCATCAATAGCTGGAGGTCGTCCCGCACCATTAATCACCATATCGGCTTCAAATACCTGTCCGTCTGTAGTCGACACAACGAACAGGTCGTTTTGTTTCTCGATTTTCTGGGCACCAGCATTCAAGACCACATTAATACCAACATCTTTTGTAGCTTCAAGTAGGCTCTTGATAATGTCGGGGTCAAACATTGCAAGTGGCTTATCGTCAACGTGTAGAATCGTCACCTGTGCTCCAAAACGAGCCGCAACATGGGCAAACTCAAAAGACACATAACCACCGCCTACAAATACGATCCGTTCAGGAAGTGCGTCAAGCTCTAAAAAGTCATCACTCGTTATTAGATGCTCAGCACCGTCTAGCGATAGTTTCGCTGGCTTGGCACCTACCGCAATATGTACTTTTTCTCCATTAAGTACATGATCCCCAACGGTAATACTAAGATTACCTGTAAATTTTGGACTGCCAGTATACACGTCTATTCCAGCGTCTTTCAGAGCCTTTTCAGTGCTTGGCGGTACTAGATCAGTAAACGTTCGTTTAAACTTGATAAGTTCTGACCAACTCATGGCAGGTTGGTCAGTGATGATACCTATCTCGCCTAACCGTCGGTTAATATCGGCAATTTCGGCTGTGCCAGCCAGTACTTTCTTAGGAATACATCCGCGCACTGAGCATGTGCCGCCAATCAGGCCATCATTAACGACGGCAACATGCCAGCCAGCTTTCTTGCATCGCATCGCAACCTGATAACCAGCGCCCCCCGTTCCTAAAACAATAAGATCGTATTGCTTAGCCATTATTTACTCCTTTACTTCCACACCACGCCAAAACGCTACGTAGTTAGTGAAATCCTTTTTAACACGCTCCACTGATCCACTCATAGGTGCTGGGTAATACCAAGCTCCACCTTCATTCACATTTTCGTCTACATCAATGTTGTAGTAGCTGGCTTCTCCCTTCCAGAAGCAAGTAGTGTGTTCACTGTTTGGCTTGAAGTAGTCTTTCTTTACTGCATCAGGTGGGAAGTACCAGTTGCCTTCAATGTAAATCAATTCGTCTTTTTTTGCTTCCGCGATGACTTTGTTGTTCCAAATAGCTTGCATAATTCTCCTTTTATTTATTGTGTTAGCTTGACGTTACCCCAAAAGGCGACATAGTTTGAAAAGTCTATACCCATGATTTTTCTTGATGCCCAAGTAGCCTTTGGGTAGAACCAAGCTATGCTCTTTTCCTTGTAGTCACCATCTATCCCGTCATAGTAGCTGGCAAGCCCCTTCCAGTAGCAAAGCGAGTGTCGTTTGTTTTTCTTTAGATACTCAAATGCAACTGAATCTGGTGGAAAATAGTAGTTGCCTTCAATGAGTATTGTCTGGTCACTTTCAGCAATGGTTTTTCCTTTCCAGATAGCCTTCATGAATTTAGGCAATTCCTAGTATTGCGTTGATCTTCTGCCGGTCAAAACCCAGTACCTTTTCCTCAGTACCGTCTTCTTTTTCTATAATAGTAAAAGGCACACCTAGCTGACCGCTCTTTTCGTAAAGTTCTTCAGCGAGTTTTTGATCCTGGTCGGCGTGTTTTTCATTGTAGGCAATATCTTTGCTCTGCAAATAGCTTTTGAGCATCTTGCAGTATGCGCAAGTCGCTGTACTGTAAATTGTTATCTTTGCCATGTAACCCTCCTTAGAATTGTTCTTTTATGATTTGCGTTTATTTGCGACTTTGATGAGCTCACTTACAAGGTCGTCATTATTTTTCAACATATAGCAAATCTTCTGACCCATACGTTCCTTATCTACTAGTCCCACCATTTCAAAATTACGGAAATGCTGCGACACGGCGGATACGGTTATGCCGAGTTCTTCGGCTATTTCAGTGACGCATAATTCATCGTTCGACATCAGTAGTTTGAATATCTTAAACCTCGTTTTGTCTCCCAATAACTGCATCGCACGTATAAGATGCTCTTCAGACTGGGAAAGTGTAACGTTATTCTTTTTCTTGAATATTTGCATATAAGTATTTTAGCAATCACTTAAACATATGTCAACTAGCCTATTGCTTCAGCTGTATATCAACCAATGATTTAAATACATTGTATGGTTGCGGGCCAACCACTAATTGGCTATTGATACTAAACGTCGGTGTGCCCCTTACACCAATTTCTTGCGCCGTCTTTTGATTGTTTGCAACCTTTTGAGCTTGCGATAATTCATTCAAACAACTTTCAAAAGTCGCAGTATCAAGGCCAAGTTCCTGTGCAATAGTCGATAGTAGTTTGCTCGTAAGTATATCCTTGTATTCCGCCGAGAAGTTCCGGGCTTCATAGTAGTTATCCCACATATAGTTATATATAGCGTCGTGATATTCCGTAAACTTACCATGGCTCTTGGCACAGTAAGCTCCGATAGCCGAGCGTTCTGAGTCTGGGCCAATGACTGCTATCGGACGAAATACAATCTTTAGCTTATTTTCTTTAATGTAACCATCCCTTAATTGTTTTCCTGCCTCTTGATGGAACTGTCCACATGACGGACATTTAAAATCTCCATATTCAGTTATTGTAGCTGGTGCGACTTTGTCTCCAATGACCAGGTCATCGTCTTGAATTGCAGCTTGAGTGGTCGTTGAACTGGATTCATTCTGCTGGGTACTCGCAGTTTGCTTATTCGTACTGGGTAATAATTGCCAGCCTACAACTAAAACGGCTATCACGATTACTCCGATACTAATCTTCTTGACCATACAGGCTCCTTCTATTCACTGTTACTTTTATTGCCACTGTGCACCGTGTTGGTTACTGGTGGTACAGATATAAGCAAACTTAATTTATAAATTGAGTAGATAATTAGAAGGCTGCCTAGCCAGTTGAAGATAGCCCCCAGATCTCTTAAGAATGGTGCAGACACAGCGCCGAATGACGCTAACAGAGGGGCAACTAATGAAGTACCGCAGGCTACGCAACCACCACCTAATATTGCAAATATAAAGGCACCGCCGCCACTCTTTTTTGGGACTGCCTTCATGCCTTGACGTTTAATAACGTACACCAACATTGCTATGTTAATACCGAAGAATACCGTAAATACTATGATGCCGAGCGAAAGTAAATTATCGTAGGTGGTAAAAAGACTCTGATAACCGTAGGCAATAAAATCAATTTTACCGAACAGATCAAGTGGTGCTTGGAACAGTATATAGCCGAGTAGTTCCAAGTTCAGCGACCATATTATAATTCCGGCCATAGCAAGCGTAGAGATAATCGACAAAATAATATACTTTGGCCTTCTCAGAACTGTGACAACGGCACGCAACACAATTTTAAACTTGAGCTTTAGTGGTAATTTCATCGTAGTTGTATATCCAATAATGTTTTAAACACGTTGTACGGCTGCGGCCCAACAATCTTCTGGCCGCCAATAATAAAGCTTGGAGTACCCTGAATCTCGTCAGGGGCTGCGAGGTATATATCGTCTTCATAGGCCTTCTTGGTCGCTTCGCTGTTCAAGCATGCGGTATATGTATCAAAGTTCATCCCGAGTGTTTTTAGTATATCTCTCATAACTGGTTCGGTTAACACAGGGTCGATTGCTTTCTGGTAATCCTTTTGTCTAAAATGATTAACCCACATATATTCAAATAGAGCGTCATGGTATTCAACAAACTTGCCTTGATTTTGAGCGCAGTACGAGCCAGCTAGAGCCTTAGCACCATCTTCTGCATAAACAGGATATGGTCGAAAAACAATCTTTGCACGTCCGGTATCGACGTAGTCTTTTCGAATCTGTTGACCGGCACTTTGATGATACTTTCCGCATTCGGGACACTTATAGTCTGCGTACTCAATAATTGTTACTTTTGCATTCGGATTGCCGATTGTTAATATAGCCGATTGAGTATCAGTACTACCTTGGGTGTCTATTGTAGTTTCAGACCTAGAGATTGGCTCCAAGTCGTTATTTTGCACGCCATTATTTAGAAAACTAAACAGGAACCAGCCAACGATGGCTAAAATAATAAGTACAATCAATGTTATGTATTTTCTGTTCATATAAATGGGTGTACAATTGATATAGTTATTAAATACTTTAGCAACTACTAAACTATAATATCAAAACTGAGGATAAAGACCAAAAGCGGTATAATAAAAAACAATGAATGATCCAAAAACTACATACAATGATTTGAAAGCGTTATTTATTAACTGCTCCATCAAAAAAGATAAGACCAAATCTCATACCCAACTACTGATGAATAAGTCAGCAAGAATAATGGAGGCACAAGGCGTCCAAGTAGAGCATGTCTACGCCCTGGACAATGAAATAGCGTTTGGAATGATTAAAGATGGCAAAGACGAAGGTCAAAAAGATGATTGGCCTAAAATCCAGCAGAAAATACTAGAAGCAGATATTTTGGTAATTGGTACGCCGATTTGGCTGGGTGTTAAGTCTAGTGTAGCGACACTTCTTATTGAGCGTATGTATGCCTATAGCGGTGATAGAAACGACAAAGGCCAGTACCTCTACTATGGCAAAACAGGTGGCTGTGTAATTACTGGCAATGAAGATGGCATAAAGCACTGTGCTATGGATATTCTATATGCACTGCAGCACATTGGTTATATGGTTCCACCGCAAGCAGATTGTGGTTGGATTGGCGAAGCAGGCCCAGGAGCAAGCTACGGAGATACCGAGTGGGATGGCAAGAAAATTAACCCACCAGTAGGTTTTAATAATGACTTCACCAACCGAAACACCACTTTCATGGCATGGAACCTTATGCATACTGCGCGTATGCTCAAAGATAATGGCGGGATACCTGATGTCGGCAATACTACTGAGGGATGGCAACACGTTACCAATGCAAAAAGCGAAAATCCAGAGTATCAATAAATGGCAAAGTCAAAACAAATAACAAAAAACAAATCGATAAATGTACTGTAGCAGACCATCACCTCAGCTTGAGAAAACGCAGTGGTGATACGCAAATAAGCTTTATCGACCATCTAATTGTATTTAGCGGTCCACTTATCCCACTGGCCGTATTTATACAGGCATACAACGTGTGGGTGCTTGGTAAGGGCGAAGGATTATCAATTATTACTTGGTCACTTATGCTGTTTGCATCATCAACTATGGCAATCTACGCCATTAAGCATAAAACTAAACCACTAATGATGGTGTATATACCACTTGTGACTGCAAATGCCTTAGTAGTGACTGGTATTATTTTCCACTAATCCGTTGCAATAATGGGTCTAGGAAAATAATATGTTATGGGCACACTTTTTGTTAGCCTGAAACTGTTGTCATAATTGATACTTACTATATCACAAAAGCACCCTGAAAACAGAGTACAAAAATCAAAGACGAACATATACTCATCTTTGGGTCAGAAACCGCTCCACGATGCTGTAAATGCGCCACAAAGCATGTATATTAACAGAGTATCTCGTTCATTATTAATTTTTGAAAATCAATGAGTGATACCCTAAGAATTTTTTTGGAGCTATTTACGCCTAACGCCATTTTTTAACTGTTAATTATGGGTAATATAACCGTAATTATTTCGTCAGTATCAACTGGCGGTTTTTTTCTTTTCGGTGGTTTCATATTTTGATCGTAACAGGACTAATGCGATTGACGAAATATACGAGCATGGTTATCTGACAGAAATCTATTAAAAACCCAGTGAAAGGGTGCAAGTTTTCGCTAAAGTGTCAGATCAACGAGTCGTAAAAAATGGTGTCGGAATTTTGCTTTGGTACTCGTAGGCTTTAATTATTAACTGCGTGAATTCGGGTTCATTATTTAAGTAATAATAGAATGTTTGGCGGCTGATTCGGTTTTTCCTACAAACCTCAGCCACGCTATTATTGTGTTGAATATCGTCGGCAATGTTGACTAATGTCAAGTAGGTTATTTTATGACGATTGCTGATTGTCTTTTTAATCATATTAGACTCCTCTTTTTTGTATTAGTCCCCTCTTTCTATTATCTCAGATTGGCTATTCTGTAAGTTGTTACAAATCACTTATAATAGTTACCAAATGAGTGAAAATACTGAAACTGCCAATGATTACGCCTTAGCAAGAGTTCTCAACGAACGTGAGATTCATATGTTCTACCTCTTGGATACACTGAAAGAACTACCCGACTTTTCAGCTCTTAATCATAGTTACGTCTTACTGAGAGAAGAACTCATACAAATCTACGACCGCCAACCAGAACTTCAGAATGTTCGTGGCGATATTTGCTGGCGGGTAATGCCAAATATCGAATTATTTCATGAAAATATTGGAGAGTACAAAACGATAGCTTTTGAATATGCAAATTCAGGGTCAGACTACGGTCAACAACATAATGCAGACGTAACAACTCTCTGTATTAAAGCGGGTATATCAAAGCCAGTAATTCCGCCAATAATACAGAAGCTTCTATCTGAAGCTGACAACAACATCAAAGCTTTTCAGTATGAACTGGACAAGATGAACGCCAAACTATCTATAGAAGGCTTCTCAATACCTGTAGTAACTGTTGGTGAGACGAAGTACCATTTCAGCTCAATGAGAGACGGACCAATACTTAGCATAATTGCTCATTGCTTATCTAATCACCCAAATGAACAGATTGATTTTGACACTATCAAGTCAGAACTCAAGGAGCTTAAAATTAAAGTCCCTGCGAAATTTAATATTAAAGACCAAATCAGGACTTCACATTTTGGTGCTGGCAAACCATTATCTCCTTTTGTGACCGCATTTCCGAAAGCTGTAATTGTGAGATCGACTGTTGAACTTAGCGACGAGCAGATCGAGCTGATCAGATTAGCTAAAGCATAACTGAAATTCGTGGTAGCTCGATTTTAATCATTGATTTTTCGTTTTAGCTCGGCATTGACAGCGGGATTTTTTATGGTGTTATAAAATTAGAAGGTAACATTAAGTTATCTAAAACTTGGTGGTCACAAACTAAATATTAACGAACAGAACGGTAGAGCTATACGCCCTAACGGCTTGTTCAGTGCGTCTTAAGAAAGGACAAACAATGGGGACAGTAATAAGAAATAAGAATGAGGGCATCAGCAGCTTCGATACCGAAGAAGCAGATTTGGCTATGTGGTTGATGAATTCAGGCTACAAGCTAATTTGTATGCACCCGAAAGAAGGAACTCGTCATCTAATCTACCATTTCGTAATAACTAGCAGTATTGAGAAAGCTGTTACGGATTACTACGGGCAGAAAAAAGGAACTGCTACAGACAAGCTCATGGCCGCAATGAAAAACGTGTATAAGACATATGAAACAGAGGAACGTAATGCACGAAAATCCAAATAATAACCCCAAAGAACTTTTAGATTCTAAAAACATCGACTACCGTGAACGTGGTCAAGAACTTGTCACTCACTGTATCTTCAATAACTGTGATGCTGATAGTCGTGGTAATGAAGCTCACCTGTATATTAACGCAGATACAGGTCAATACTTCTGTCACAAGTGTGGTGAAAAAGGTGGTATGAAGGGCTTACGTGAAAGCTTAGGTCTAAATACATCCGACCTGCCTCGTCAAAACAACAATCCTGTTACGAGTAAGACAAAACTTGCCCTGAACTACCACAAGCAACTACCCCTCAACATTCGTGAATGGTTGAAGAATGAGCGTCTCTTATTAGATGAAGATATTGACGATTTTCAGTTAGGTTATGGAGTTTTTTATGGAAGTAGCTGGATAACAATACCCGTTCGTGATGCTACAGGCAACGTGCTTTTCATGAAGCTACGTCAAGACCCTTTCCTACCCTCTGATGGTCCAAAGTATATGGGCACGGGTGGTGAAGCAGCATTATTCAACGTAGAAGTACTTAAAGATATGCCCGATCAACTTATCATCTGTGAAGGTGAATTTGATTGTCTTGTACTTCGTGCTTTCGGTATACCAGCCATATCATCAACGGCAGGTGCTCGTACCTTCAAAAATGAGTGGATCGAGCAGCTCAGCTTTGTTCGTCATTTATACGTTTGTTACGACAACGATGATGCAGGGAAACAAGGTGCAGATGAGCTAATTGAAAAACTGTCTAAAGCACTTCCCTCAACATCTGTACTGCAAATTACTCTACCTGATGAAGTTGGTGAACATGGTGACATTACAGATTATCTTAAGTTACCTTACGCCGACCCTGATCATTTATTTAAGAATGGGGTGCTACGCTCTGGTCCAAAACCGATAGACGTTAGCTCGTTTGAAGAAATAACCACAACCGACCTCGCATCAATCCTCGACCTCACCATAAAGCACGACAACGAGAACAAGCTCGTTAGCTTCTTATGTATGCTCTCAGCATATACAGAAGACTGCCAGCTCAATGTAAGCTTTAACGCACCATCCTCAACTGGTAAGACATACATTCCAACGCAAGTGGCACAGTACTTCCCTGATGCAGATGTACGTCAATTTGGTGGTGCGTCTCCAACGGCATTCTTCCACGACAACGCAAGCTTTGATAAAGAACGTAACGTACACATCGTTGATCTTGAACGTAAGATTTTAATCTTCTTGGAGCAACCAAACCCTAAGCTTCAGGAGAATCTACGTCCTGTAATGTCGCACGATAAAAAAGAAATTTCCTACAAAATAACAGATAAGAATCAAAAGGGTTCGAACCGTGCGAAGAATATAATTATTCGTGGCTTCCCTGCAACAATATTTTGTTCAGCAGGTATGCGTCTAGATGAACAAGAAGCAACTCGTGCAATCTTACTCAGCCCTGAGACAAATATTGAAAAAGTAAAAGAAGGCATCCATATGGCGACGCATCGTAGTGCCAATAAGGTTGAATTCTTAGCGAATATTGAATCGAATCCTGAACGTCAACAGCTAAAAGACCGTGTTCTTGCAATTAAACTTGAGCACGTCGATGACGTTATAGTTCCCAACCCTAATGAAATTGAGCGTCGCTTTCTCAGCCATGTTCAATCAACTAAACCACGCCACCAGCGTGATGTCAGTCACCTGCTTTCAATAATCAAATGTATTGCGTTACTAAATGTTTGGTTTCGTCGTGATGACAAAGGTAACATAGTAGCCCAACCAACTGACGTAGATCAGGGCTTTGAGGTCTGGCAGAAGATTAATAAGAGCCAAGAGCTGAATATTCCCCCCTACACGTATGAATTCTATAAGAAATTCATACTACCGATCTACATGGCAAAGAACTCAGGTCATCAAACAGTCAATGATGAAGGTGTTAGTCGTAAAGAGATAATCAAACGTCACTATGAACTAGAGCAACGCTTACCAAACGACGATATTCTACGCCGTCAAATCTTACCTATGCTTGAAGCGGCAGGTCTGATCACACAAGAAAAAGACCCGAATGATAAGCGTAACAAACTGATTTTCCCTCAGCTCCTCGAACCAGAACAATATAGTGGTGAGCATGGTGGGTCAGCTACTCAGGAGCAACCGAAAGCTTAGTCATGCCCCGAAAGCCTGTATCACCACCTGAAATTGAGTACGAGTACGTCGATGACGGTGATACTCAGGCTGTTGACGATGCTTTCAACTATTTATTTGACCGTTACTTACTATATATAGAAAAATTAACTAAGGAGTAACCATTGATATTTGTTTATAAAAGCTTATAATGGTAAACATCATGGTAGATAAAACATATTACACCGTACAAGAAGTAGCAGATTTGTTGAAATTACACTGGCAAAGTGTGCTTACTTATATAAAGAATGGCGAATTAGAAGCTCTGAAACTTGGTAAGGGTTACCGCATCAGCCAAAAAGCACTAGACGGCTTCATCTCCAAACGCAGTACTAAAAAATCTAAGGAAACAAAATAATGTTACGTGCAGCACTTTACGCTAGGGTAAGTACCGAACTTCAAAAAGACGAACAAACTGTACAAAACCAACTTTCAGAGATTAAGCCAAAAATTGAATCAGATGGCAATTCTCTTCTTGAAAGCTGTATATATGTTGATGAAGGTTGGTCAGGTGCAATACTAGAACGTCCCTCACTTGATCTTATGAGGGCTGACGCACTCGAAAAGAAGTTTGATATTTTATATGTCTATGACAAGGGCCGCCTTGCCCGTATATTCTTCCATCAGGAAATAGTAATAGATGAACTAAGCCAGTTAGGCATAGAGTTTCATAGCTTACACGACATTAACGGTGTATCACCAGAAGAAAAGCTCATGGGCGGCGTAATGGGAATGTTCCATGAATATGAGCGTATGAAAATTTCTGAACGCTTTCGTATTGGAAAACTCAATAAGGTTCGTTCTGGAAAATTACTCGGTTATCAAGCTGCATACGGGTATGATTACATACCCATTAAAGGCAAAGGTCATGACAAGATCAACGGTAAGTTCGTTATAAATGATGAAGAAGCCAAAGTAGTCAGAATGATCTTCGAATGGATTGGTATCGAGTGTGTATCTATTAAGGAAGTAATCCGTCGCTTATATGATATGGGTATTCCACCGAAAAAGCAGAAGCGTGACACATGGTCGAATGGTCCAATACACCGTATGCTGAAAAACGAAACATATATTGGTAAGCACTTTTACTATAAGTCTGAGAGTGTTATTAGCAAATATCCTATGGCTAAAACCCAGAAGAAATATCAACATCGTCATTCATTGAAAGGTAGCCGTAAAACCAGACCTCGTGAAGAATGGCTTGAAGTAGAAGCACCACGTATTATTAGTGATGAGCTTTATCAAAAAGTTCAATCTCAGATTAAGAGTAATGGCAAACTCAGCCAACGCTTTAAGAAGAATCCTTACCTGTTCGGTGGCTTGATAAAGTGTACTTGCGGCACTTCTCGTACTGGCGAGGGTCAGAATGGTCATTTCTACTACCGTTGTACTGACCGTCTACTTAAGTTCCCTAAGCCACGTACCTGTTTTGAAGCAGGAGTAAACGTACAGGTACTAGATGCAGTGGGTTGGGCTAAACTGTGCGAATTGATGACAGACCCTACCCTACTACAGAAACAGCTCGATCGTTACGCAGAAGAAAAAAAGCTACTTGTAGGACAAAGCCCTAAAAAAGACGAACTACTCATGCAGAAAAAAGCACTTGAGCAAGAAGAACGTCGTTACGTGAAAGCTTGGGGACTGGGCACAATGTCTGAAGATGTGTATACCGATCAGATGAATAGCGTTGCGAGGCGTCGTAAAGAGCTGCTAGACATGATCAATAAGCCAGAGGCGAATAAGTTAGCCCAACTGCGAGAGATAGATCTAGAATCGTCTGTAGAGCCTTTTAAGAAGTACCTAGAAAATCTGGGCTACGATGAAAAGCTTTTTACGGTACGTAAAATAGTTGATAAAGTAATAGCAACGAAGGAGAAAGTAAGAATATGCGGAAAGATTCCAGCGTATGCAACATCATTAACTGTAAAAAAGGTAGGGTTAGATGTTGAGCATAGCGATACAAGAGACACAACACAACATAATTCTGATAGAGAGGTTGGGTTAGATGCTAAGCATTGGAATAGTAGGATTACCAAATGTAGGCAAATCTACGCTTTTTAACGCACTAACTGACAATAATATATTGGCGGCAAACTACCCTTTTGCCACAATTGAGCCAAATACTGGAATAGTACCAGTACCAGATAATCGCCTTAACAAACTTAGTGAAATGTACAGCAATGCGCCAATCAAGCCTGCGACTGTAACTTTTGTAGATATTGCCGGATTAGTTGCCGGCGCCAGCAAAGGTGAAGGACTAGGTAATCAATTTTTAGCAAATATTAGAAGCTGTAATGCTATTTGTCATGTTGTTCGAGCGTTTGAAGATTCAGATGTTCAACATGTCGATAATAACCGCTCACCCCAAAAAGATATTGAGGTAATCAATACCGAACTTGTCTTGGCTGACTTGCAGACCGTAGAAAACAGACTGCCAAAAATTCAAAAAGAAGCAAAGTCTAATCCTAAACTAAAACCACAAGTTGATGAACTGATAAAAATTAAATCAATTCTAGATAATGACACGCCCCTTTCTGGGTCGGGCGAAAAAATTAACGAAGAATATGTTCAGGATTTACATCTTTTGACTATGAAGCCAGTCATATACCTATTCAATGTCGACGAAGAAACACTTAGTGATGATGCAAAGAAAAAAGAACTCCAGAATTTAGTGGGATCTTCTCATGCATTATTTGTCTGCGCCAAAATTGAAAGTGAGTTAAGAGGACTAGACGAACCCGATCGACTAGAATTATTAGAAAGCTACGGAGTAAATGAGTCTGGACTGGTAAAGGTAATTCACAATGCATATGACATTCTAGGACTACAGAGCTATCTAACAGCTGGCGAACAAGAAGTCAGGGCTTGGACAATAAAAAAAGGACACACTGCTCCTCAAGCCGCCGGAGTAATTCATGGAGATTTTGAGAAAGGATTTATAGCTGCTCAAGTCGTGGACTACAACGATCTAATAGAATCTGGGTCAGAACAAGCTGCCAAATCTTCTGGTAAAGTCAGAACCGAAGGCAAAGATTACGTCATGCAACCCAATGATGTAGTCGAATTTAGGTTTAATGTTACTAAATAATTATTTTAGATTTTCTCTTATATAACTTGCCAAATTAGATAAGTTGTTAGTCCCCGCATCCTTGCTGAAAATACTAAAAATTATAGCCTTGCCGTCTTTGTTTGTAGCAATACCTACGTCGTTATAAATAGCATCAGAGCTTCTAAAACCAACTTTATTACTAACTTGCCAATCGCCTCCCAGACCTCTTGGTAGAACGTCTCTATGAATCTGGAGCTTCATTGAATCAATTAGTTTATTAGTTGAATCTTCACTTAAATCCATTTTATCGTAAATTCTCTTCAATACAATTGAAGCATCATCTACTGTAGTAACAAAATCATAATCAAATGAAGTATTTAACATGCCGTAGTACTTAAGTTTCGTTTGCAAAAATGCATACCCGATTTCAGAAGCCATTTTCTCTCCACATTCGTTATTCGATGTTCTGATCATCTCAGTTAGACACTTTCCCCTGGTCCAACCATTCATATATATTTCGTTTTCATTCCATTCTCCGGAATCAATTTTTTGGTAACCAATATAAGCTGTGTATAGTTTATAGATACTAGCCATATAAAACTGTTTATTCGTTTGGTGGTTTACGATTTTGTTTTCGCCATCAAAAACCGCAACTGAATAGTCACCTTTGTGCGTAGCCAACCAAGGACTAATATCTATGGTGTAGTTAGTAGCGACCTCAGCTTCTGTAACTTGATCATTTGATTCGAGAGCTTCATTAACGGTGCTCTCATTATTTTGGACAGTAAGATTGTTAGGAGAAGCTTCAACAATGTTGTAGTTTGTTTTGGTAAACTGCGAAACTGATGTTCCAATTATAAACACCAATAACAATACAATTGAAACAATTAAAAACTTTTTGTTTTTGTACGGAACATTCTGATAAGCCAATGGCTTGCCAACAGAACCATACAAATATGAATATTTCATATTTGCTTTCCCTTTTTTATTTTTATTTATTTTTAGATGTGCGTTTTTAAGTCTTTATGTCTAAACGATACATCATTTATTGCGCTTATGCAAGTATTATCTATGCCAATGAATAGGCGTATTTCTAATCACCTTTAATAAGTCATCAGTTTTAGGCATAGTGTTGTCATCATAATAGTGATCAGTTCCTAGAAAATTATCAATAATATCCAAACAATGTATTTCATCTGCCAAAAGATGTATTCTATCCAAGGCATTTATAGTTGCGAACGGGGCCGCAATTACAATCTTTTTCACATTAACTGGCTTTAGGAAATCTGCTGCTACATCTAGACTAAAACCATTCTGAAAACCATCAGAAGTTAGAATAATTACTTTTCTTTGCAGTTTATGCTTATCTATTTCTCCGTCGCTACCCAATATGACATTCAGTTCGTGTAATCCTTGCATCCTGGATTGTTCAATGTAACTGTGGTAATCCTGGATCATTTCATCTAACTGACCTACTGAAAACATTCGATTATAAGTAAATATATTTCCTGATGAAACTGCTCCAAGTGGATCATTTTCACCCGGAAGAAATATATCTTTTGTCAGTAACATATTCAATGAAGCATGTATCTTCATGGCAATTTGCGCTCCCACCAATACTCCACCAGTATTGAGCGAAACTACAGCCGTATTCTGAGTTCCATAGTCATTAAGTAACTTAGCCAGTAATCTACCGGCTTCGGCCCTGTTATTAAAATACATGTAAAAATTATAGCATAAGCGATTTGATCTAACTCTTGAATTTAAGATGATAGAATCGCTCTAGGTTACCTTTCGCACCCGCTATTTTTGAGTCGGCTTTATCCACTATCACAAACTTACCCTGTGCCCATATTTCAAAGTCTTTTAGAATTTGACGCCTAATCTTGTCGTTCTTTATTACGCCTTTGTGTTTGAGGTCTGAATTTACAGCTTCAAACTGAGGCTTTACCATTGCATAAATTTTTGTACTTTTATTCGAAACTCTTAAGAGTGAAGGTAAAATACTCCTTAAACTAACGAAAGAAACGTCTATAACTATTACATCAACCTGAATTTTTCCCTCGAACTTTTCAGTAAAATCTCTAATGTCAGTTTTTTCATAAAGCTCAATTTTTGGATCTTGCTTAAGAATTTTATCCATCTGCTCCGTACCGAGCTCAACTGCATAAACTTTTTTTGCACCGTTTTGCAACGCAAAATCCGTAAACCCACCAGTTGATGAACCAACGTCTAACACAGTTTTGTCTTTGAAGTAAGCGCCAAGTGCTTCACTTACAGACTTTAGTTTTAATGCAGCTCTAGATACGTATATTCCATTGGATTTAACTTCAACCTTTGCGTCTTCTCGAACAAAAAAACCAGGTTTAGTAATTGACCTTCCTTCGACCAGAACCTCACCTAGCTTGATTGAATTTTCCGCCTTTGAGCGATTTTGCATCAATCCTCTTGCTACTAATAAATTATCTAGTCTGATTTTGTTCATTTTAAAATTACTTTACGCGTTCACGGTATGCGCCAGTTGTTGTATCAACACTTACGAGATCGCCAGTTTTAACAAAAGCTGGAACTTTGATAGTTATGCCTGTTTCTAGCTCTGCGTCTTTCATTACGTTACTTGTAGTATCACCTTTTACTACGTCTTCAGCGTAAATTACTTTTAATGGGACATTTTTTGGAAATTCAATATTAATTACTTTTCCATCAAAACTTTGGGCAATTACTTTGTCACCCTCTTTCATGAAACCAGACTGATCGCCAATCATGTCTGTTGAAACTTCTATTTGATCGTAGGTTTCCTCGTTCATAAAATAATATACTGAAGCGTCATTATAAAGATATTGAACAGTTTGGTTAGTCACATCTGCTGGCTCAATTGATTCGTTACCCTTAAAAGTTTTATCTAAAACTTTTCCATCGATTAAACTCTTAATTTTGACGTTTACAATTGACCCGCCTCGACCCATAACTTTCTGAGAATATTCTGTTACCTTATATGGCTGACCCTCATATACAAAAAGTGTTCCTTTTTTTAAATCTGTTATTCCAAACGCCATTATTTATCCTTCCATTAGTTTCTTAAAAGTCTCAGAGGTTGCTGGGGTCATCTTGTCATAATATTCTTTTATCTTATCTTTATGAATAGCGAAAAGCTTACCTTCTTTTGAAATAACCTTATGTTTACTATCTAGAATGGTTAAAAAAACATAAGCCTTAACTATAATTGGTTTATTTTTATAATCAGATTCTACCGTAACCTCACCAAGTTTACTTAAACTTTCTAAGTTTAGTGAAATGTTTGTTTCTTCTGATAATTCTCTAATGATCGCCTGTATAGGGTTTTCGTTTTTTTCAACTTTACCACCATAGCATCCAAAAAGCCCAACCGCCCCAATACTAGGGTCTCCGTTACGGAACTGAAATAAGTAATTACTCTCTTGCTCAATTACACAAATTGCAATTTCAAGTTCAGACATTTGAATAAAAATTAATTATTAGATACAAATGGTAATAGAGCAATATGTCTAGCACGCTTGATTGCAGCTGCTAGTTTTCTCTGTTCGTTCTCTTTAAGACCAGTTTTCTTACGTGTTTCAATTTGCCCAAAACCGTTTACATATCTTTGTAATGTCTTGAAATCTTTGTAGTCAAAATATGCTACATCTGTTCGGTGTTTAAAAATCTTCGCCATATAATATTCCTTTCTAAAATGGGATGTCGTCAAGGTTGATTGGTTCATCGCCAATGTCTTCGACAACTGTATCTTTTTTACTTGAATTAGATTTTTTTGGAGCTTCTTCATTAGTCTCATTACTCGAATCACCGCCACCGCGACTATCTAAGAAAGTAACGTCATTAGCTAAAACTTCTACTTTACTCCTCTTTTGTCCATCTTGCTCCCAGTTTCTGCTTTGCAGTCTACCTTGCACTAAGGCACGTCTACCCTTACTAAGGTATTGAGCGATTCTTTCAGCTAGAGTTGACCAAGCAACTACATCTATATAGTCTGTGGCTTCTTGCCACTCACCACTAGAATCTTTGTAGCTTCTATTTAGTGCCAGACTAAAGCTGCATACACTTTGGCCGTTAGGTGTTTGTCTTAGCTCTGGGTCTCTTGTTAAGTTACCCATGATTGTTACTTGATTGAGACTTCGTGCCATTGTTTACTCCTATTCTTAAATCTACTCGTCTTCTTCTGCTTCTTCTCGATCGTTGTTGCTTGCTCGTTCAGCAGCTTTTTTAGCTTTTTCGGCTTTGGTTTTTTCAGCCTTATCGATTGCTTTTAAGTCTGGACGAACAATTAGATAACGAATAACCTCATCAGTAATATTAAGGGTTGACTCAACCTTTTTAACACTTTCACCTGTTAAGTCTACTTTATAAAAAACATATACGGCATGTTCTTCTTTCTTAATAGGGTATGCAAGCTTACGTTTGCCCCAATTATCCGTATCTGTAACCTTACCGCCATTGTCTGAAAAGATTTTTTTAACGCGCTCTTCAGCTTTCGTCAAATCAACTTCTAGACTCGGGTGATACAACACGGCTATTTCGTATTGATTCATTTAGAATCCTCCTCTGGTTAAAGCCTGCACCCACATATGTTGCAAGCCGAGTTAATAATGTAACAATTTTACCTCATTTACCTCTGTTAGTCAATACGGTTGATATATGAATAAAAAATTGTTTTAATTAGTTAAGATGATCCAAGTAAAAAATAGAAAGCTAATTTAAAGGTGAGTGGCGAAGTCTTGCACGAAGATGTAGGGCTGCCACCAAGAGATGCCTTTCTTTATCTGCCCAAAAAGTATTCAGATAGAATCCCAACAGAATTAGACCACAACGGTGTTGTTGATATACATGCGACAATTGAATTAGTAAAAGCATGTATCGACCCAAGTTATGAATGGGATAACCAAACAAGCCTACATCACTTTCAATGGCCAGATAACTGGTATACATCTTCAAGATTGAACGGAGATTATATACCCTATAAATTCATAAATCTTCCGATCAGTACGGGTATTGTCTTGAGAGAGTTCGAAAACGTTCTTCATAGAGTCACTCTTCCTCCACCAGTTCCCGATAGAGAGGTAATGCAATATCGCATTGAATCTTGGCATGTTGCTAAAAATTTATTTAAAACAGCCCGAAAAACCATTCAATGGGAAAAGATTCAGAAAAAAAGACGTGAATTCGTAAAAAACAATCCTTCAATTTTAAAAGAAGGGTTTAATGGTCAAGATATTATTGGCGAAGAAATTATGTTTGAGATATTACACAAGCATTTCAGCTCATACGAACAATTACTTGTAAAACAAGAATCAATACCCGAAGAACATAGAATTGTAGACATAAGCGGACCGCCACGAATTGTTGCAAAAAGATTAGGTAGAATTGCAGCCGACAAAATAATCGACTACCGCTGGCAAATTGCTAGCTAAGTTTTTCTTCTGGAAAATTTTCGTCATAAAGTTCGTCATCTGATGGAGAACCTGTAGAGCCAAATACGTCATCTAGCGAACTAACTAATACTTCTCTGGGCCTATTTCCGTCAGCAGAACTAATTATTCCCTGTTCTTCCATTGTCTCAATTAACCTAGCGGCCTTGCCGTATCCAATTCTTAGTCTACGCTGAAGCAAGCTAGTGCTGGCTTTTCCGCCATCTATAACTACGCTTACTGCGTCTTTATATATTTCACTATCAGTTTCTGAGCCACCGTGATCATTAGCAAGAAGTCCACCTCGTCCACTCAACTGTACAGGTTGAGACATTACATCGTCATTATAGTTTGGTGGTCTTTGCATTCTTAGAAAATCACATAATTTATTAGTCTCTTCGCCTGTTATAAGCGCTCCCTGAACACGAATTGGACGAGGGATATCAGTAGTCTTATAAAGCATATCTCCCTTACCTAATAGTTTTTCAGCACCCATAGAATCTATAATAATGCGACTGTTTATTTGATCCTGGACTGCAAAAGCTATTCGAGCCGGTACGTTTGCCTTAATAAGACCTGTAACTGTGCTAGCATCTGGACGTTGAGTAGCAAGAACTAAATGTATTCCAGCAGCTCTAGCTTTCTGAGCAATTCTAACGACTAACGATTCAACATCGCGCGCGGCCATCATCATAAGATCGGCAAGTTCATCTATAACAACTACTATATACGGCATGCCTTCTTCTTTCTTAAGTTTATTGTATCCTTGGATATCTCGCTGCTTAACCCCCGCAAAAGTCTTTAGTCTTCTTTCCATTTCTGCAACAGTCCATTTTAAAGCGCTAATACTTTTTTCAGAATCAGTTATCACAGGTGCAATAAGGTGCGGTATATCTTCGTAAGGAGCCATTTCTACATGCTTAGGATCAATTAAAATCAATTTAAGGTCAGACGGGCTATTCCTGTAAAGTAAGCTTCCTAAAAGCGTGTTTATCATAACTGACTTACCTGATTTGGTTTGACCAGCAATCAAAAGGTGTGGCATTTCTTCTAGATCTGCAACTATTGGCGCTCCAGAAATACCCTTACCAATCGCAAAGCCAAGAGGACTATTAACTGATTGCCATTCCCGACTGTTTAATATGCCATGTATAGTAACTGTTGCTGATTTTATATTAGGCACTTCAATTCCCACTAGTCGCTTTCCTGGTATTGGTGCCTCCATACGAATTGATGTAGCTGCCAAGTCTAAAGCAAGATTATTCTCTAATGCCGTTAGTTTAGTAAGTTTTACTCCAGTTGGAGGCCTTAAAGTAAATTGAGTTATTCTAGGACCAATATTTGCCCCCTCCATTTCAACATTGAAATTAAAGTTTTCGAAAGTCTCTTTTATGATAGTAGCGTTTCCCTGTATATCGCCTGCATCTGCTTTATCTTGTTTTTGATTAAGTAACTTTTGGTCTGGGTACTTCCAGTCAGGGTCACTTGCAACAGTAAGAGCATGTTCATTATGAGTTTCGATATTTAACGGCTTTTGGGGTAAGTTCTTGGCATTAGACATTTTATTTTTCTCATCACGAGTATGATGTACAACTGGTACACCCTCGTTGAGTTTAAACCCAGTATCGTTTTTCTTCAGGTCTTCAATGTCAGTATCTTTATCCTTATTCCTCTCAAATGGCTTTAGAAGAATTTTTGGAGATATACCAAAAGTCCAGAAAAATGAAAATAGCGCAATTACAAAAAACGCAATTGCTGCAGGAATTTTATCAAGAGCATTCAAAACTGCGCCGCCCAAAACTTCTCCAAGTCCTCCACCATTTCCACCAGTAAATGTATCAGTCAGTGTTTCTCTTGATGCGGTAACTACATGCATAAAACTTGCAACAGAAATTATAAGTAGAGTCATCCCAACAAGTTTTGATAACGGAATCCTTCGATCTTCATTTCTGAACTTTAAGTAGCCCCAGTAAACCGCAGCTACTGGAGCAAGCACCGCACCAAAACCAAGAACTCCAAAAAATACGCCATACATATAGGTAGGAAGCGAGCCTCCGGTGCCAAACATACCCAATATTAAAAAAATACCAACGATCATTAAAAGCACTGAACCAGTAATCGACCAAAATGCCGACTTCTCTTTTTCGGCTTCTTCTAATTTTGGTTTTCTAGTTCTAGTTTGTTTTTTCTTTTTTGCCATAACCGTTACATATTATACCATTGTTTACGGGTTGTCACCCTTGTTATGCCTAAATTACTACAGATTGCGTATACTCAAACAAAAATCTAGTCTTTTTAAAAAGACTAGATTTGATCGTATGGTATATCCAAAATAAATTGTTCACCAAGTTCTTTTGTTTTACTTTTTATTGGGTTTGAGTAATTTTTTGGTTTCATAGTACTTTATATATTACTACACATTATCTTTTTTGTCAATATGTTTATATAGCTTTAAATCTAGTATCTCTGTGTTCTTAGTTTCCACTCCACAAAAACTTCTGGTGGATCTATCCCGTTAATTGCTCTGATTAACATACAACCGTATTCTCCTGCTTTAAATCTTGAACAAATTGCAGGTCTACTAGATTCAGAATATATAGAACACTCATTAACACCAGTTTCTTCGTTTTCTTTTAAAAATACGCAATCTTCAATCATTACATAATCCTTAACTACGTCCTGGCTAAGAATCCTTTTACTGATGTTAGCGAGTAAGCCTCGTTTTGATCCCTGATTTATCATTTCCAAATTTGCGCCAGCATCTGTTAAAAATTTAACTTCAGTATCGTTAAGTTCCATAGTAACACCAGACCGACAACAAGCAGCCGTACAACTTCTGCAAAGAGTGTCCTCTTCCATAAAGATAATACTATTAAACTTTGACTGTTTCTGTCAACTAGTCTGTTCTGGGGTCTTGACCTAAAAGCCTAGCTCTCATTTCTTCAAATCGTTTTTGTTGATCTGCGACTACTTGATCTGGAGACTTATCAATTTCTGGCTTTTTGTTATTTGGTTTATTACCTTTATTGTTGTTATTCTCTTGGTTTTGAGGCTTTCCACCGCCAACTACATTAACCACCGGTATTACAATCGGGCTTCTCTGAGTATATTCATACAGAAAGTGTGTTGCATGTTCTTTAATTTCTTGCTTGAATCTATCAAGCTCAACTCGCTTAAATCTCTGCCCAACGGCTCGTCTTAGTTCTGTTCTGAAAGTATTCATTAGCTCTTCACTATCCCTCATATAGATGAATCCACGACTAATAATGTCAGGACTGGTTAATAGATTGCCGGTTTTCTTATCTAGGGTCAGAATTATTACAACTAGTCCTTCTTCAGAAAGCATTAATCTATCTTTGATTACAACATTACTTACAATTGCACCGGTTTGATCAACTAGCACAGTTCCACATGGAACTTTATTGGTGACTTCCATTGTCTCAGGACTTAGCTCAATTACGTCACCGTTTTCAGCGTTCACACAATTTTTTCTAGGTATGCCCTGCTCTATTGCTAACTCAATGTGTCGTTGCTTTACTCTATGAGCACCATATATTGGAATGAAAAACTTTGGTTTTGTCATATTAATCATTTCAGCATATTCATCCTGCGATGCATGTCCAGACGTATGAAGTGGTCCTAAACCATCAAGATCATGAGTACGGTGCTCAAAAACATGAACATCTTTACGAACCATGTCGTCAACCATTCTACCAACTAGTGCATCGTTGCCACTTTCCGGAATAGGGCTTGAACATAATACGACTGTATCTTGTTCTTTAAGTTTTATATGTTTATGTTCACCTGCAGCCATTCTCTGCAATGCTGAATTTGGTTCGCCCTGACTACCCGTACATACAACAACTACATCATGGTCTTTCATGTTAGGCACGCTAGCAATTGGAACAATTGTACCTTTAGGGATCTTAACAAATCCATGACGAATTGCCATTTCTAGAGTACTCACTAGGCTTCTTCCGTCTAAAGCGATCTTTTTATTGTGATGAACTGCAGCGTTAATTATAGACTGAACTCTGTTGATGTTAGTAGAAAACATCGCCATAAAAATTCTTCCTGGGGCTCTGTCCAAAACCTCCACAAATGTAGGTTCTATACTACTTTCGCTCGGTGTTCGTCCAAGACGATCGGCAGTAGTACTCTCACTCATCAATGCCAACACTCCCTCATTGCCAAGTTCTTTAAGACGTTCGATATCGGTTCTTTCATGATCTAGTGGGTTTGGATCCAATTTAAAGTCACCAGTGTTAATAATTCTACCCACCGGAGTATCTAGTACCACAACGGTACTTCCTGGAATTGAATGGGTTACTCTAACTAATTCGACAAAAAATTGCCCAATCTTCAATCTTTCGTGAGTATTTTCATTCATCATTATGGTATGAAGCTCAAAACCATCTGGCATTGGTAAACCAAAATTTCCAAAAATCTCCTCTACTCTTCCAATAGTAAATTTGGATCCATAAATTGGCGCAGGAAACTTAGGTACAATGTGAGGTAATGCCCCAATATGGTCTAAATGACCATGAGTAATAATATAAGCCCGGAGCTTGTGTTTAATTTTCTCCAGGTAAGTCATATCGGCAATTCCATAATTTATTCCTGGCAAGTCAACGCCAAGTTCGTTTCCACAATCGATAATTACAGCGTCATTCATGTATTCAACAAGCATGGTGTTTTTTGAACCACCACCGTCCATGCCTCCCAGACCAATTATTTTTAATCTGGGGTTGTTGTCGATAGAGTTAGCTCTTCTTTTAGATTGTTCATCATATTTAAAATCAGACGCATCTGAATACTGACTTACTATTTTATGTGCGTCTTCGTGGTTTCTTCTTTGAGCTCTAATGGCAGCTCCTCTAGAAACAGTTCTAGAAGGACTAGCTTTTGAGTTATCTCTCTTTGGTTTATTATTAGGTTTATTCATTTCTTTCCCTTCTTTTAAGGATTTATTATTTAATTTCAATTTAATTTACTATTTGGGTTAACTTAGTAAAGTCTTCAATTAACGTCTGTCTCATTCCGCCGTTATATAATGCTGCCGCTGGATGATAGAGGGGCATTATTACCCACTTATTTTCTACTTGATCCGGTTTATGGCCAGTAATTTCTATCAACCTAGGTGATTTAACTGCGTTAATTATCTGGGTTTGACCATGAATCTTACTGATTTGCATACCCGGCAAGAAGCAATTCATGCTATGTCTACCTAAAGTAACTATTACTTTTGGTTGAATAACTTCTAGCTGGGCATGTAAGTATGGCAAAAACTCTTTTTTTTCTTCTGGTAGAGGATCACGATTTTCTGGAGGTCTATATTTAACTATGTTAGTTATGTAGACATCATCCCTATTGAACCCAATTCCATCTAGCATTTCATTAAGAAATTTACCAGCTGCACCAACGAAAGGTTCTCCGGTCAAGTCTTCATTCTTACCGGGAGCTTCACCAATTATAAATATTTCTGCGTCAGGATTACCTTTACCAAAAACCAAATTAGTAGCCTGCTCTGAAAGTTCATTACAAACTTTATTATCGATTATAAGCTGCTTAATCTTATCTAGATTTTCTTGTTTTGCTTTTGCCATTATATTCTACTGTAAAAGAACGCTTAATTAACCTAATCCCTAAAACTGCAAAGACTACAGAGCAAAAGTACTGAATCCAACTACCTGTATCGAAAGCTCTAGAAAGAAATGCATATCCAATTACAATTCCCAAAACTCCCCTAAACACCAGTCCTTGTTTAGCGTGCATCAGCTTGTAGACTAATCCAGATTGAGAATTAGAAATTGTTTGATTATTTTTTGTCGGCATTTCCTTGCTCGTGTTTTGCTGCTTTCATACTTAAGTTTAATCTTCCTTTATCATCTATTGCAACTAGTTTTACATCTACAAGGTCACCTTCACTAACAACATCACTTGGTTTATTGACTCTTTCATCACTCATTTCAGATACATGAACTAAGCCGTCCTTACCAGGTAATATTTCCACAAATGCTCCAAAATCCAATACGCTCACTACCTTGCAGTTTTCATAAATTTTGCCAACTTCTGGCTCAGCAACAATGTTATTTATCATAGTAATAGCAGCATCAATTGAACTTTTATCTGGGCTAGAGATGAATACACTTCCATCGTCTTTAATGTCAATTTCAGCGCCTGTTTCAGCAATAATCTTGTTGATAGTCTCACCACCTTTACCGATAATCTCTCTAATTTTTTCTGGTTTTACACTTATAGATTCAACTCTTGGAGCATAGGCGCTCATCTCAGTTCTTGGCTTACCTATAACACTAATCATATGGTCTAAGATTTGTGAGCGACCAGTTTTTGCTTTATCTAGAGCTTCTCGTAATACAGAGACTGGCAAACCATGAACTTTCATATCCATCTGAAGAGCTGTGATTCCCTTTTCAGTTCCGGCAACCTTAAAGTCCATGTCACCAGCAAAATCTTCTGCATCTGCTATGTCGCTAATAATAAATGTTTTATCGCCGTCCTTCATTAAGCCCATAGCAATTCCGCTTACAGGTCTAATGAGTGGCACTCCAGCATCCATTAACGCCAAACAACTTGAACATGTTGCTGCCATGCTAGTACTTCCGTTTTGGCTCATAATTTCGGTTACTGATCGAATAGTGTACGGAAAATCCGACTCGTCAGGTAGAACTGGCGAAAGTGCCCTCTCAGCCAAATAGCCATGGCCAATTTCTCTTCTACCTGGACTTCCAAGACGACCTACTTCTCCAACAGTCCAAGATGGTGCATTGTAGTGATGCAAGTAGCGTCTTTCGCTATCCCTTTCCATTGTGTCGACTATCTGAGCATAACTTAGAGGTGCTAAAGTGACGATGTTCATCGCTTGAGTTACACCCCTAGTAAATATACTAGATCCATGTGCTCTAGGTAAGAATCCGATTTCACTTGAAAGAGACCTAATCTCATCGAACTTTCTACCGTCAGGACGAATATTATCTTCTAATATTCCTCTCCTGACATCTTTATGCACGGCAAGAGTAAATGCTTCATCATATTCTTTTCGGACTGTCGAAAACTCTTCTTCTCCGATTTCTTGCTCAAACTCTTCGTGCATAGTATCGCGAAGTTCCTGAATCATTTCATTTCTTTCTGGATAAGGTACTCTTAGTGGTTCACCCAATTTTCCATGAACCCACTTATCAACCTTTTCTTGAACAGCTTCGTCAGGTAGCGTAAGTTGAAACTCTTGCTGTATAACGCCGACCTTTTCAACTAATTCTTTTTGAGCCTTTATTGCAGGCAATAGTGCTTCTTGAGCAAACTCAATTGCTCCAGCTACCTCTTCTTCGGTAGCCTCATTAGCACCAGCTTCAACCATCATAATCGCGCCTTCTTTTCCAGCAACTACAATGTCTAATTTACCATTGTCTAGTTGTTCTGAACTTGCAAAAGGTACATATTCGCCATCAATTAAACCGATCCTAAGTCCTGCTACTGGACCATCAAAAGGTGCGCCCGTTAGCATAAGAGCCGCACTTACAGCAATCATGGCAACCATATCAGGCCTAAAGTCAGGGTCTAAACTTAAAACAGTCGCGATTCCTTGTACTTCATGCCGATATCCTTTAGGCCATAAAGGTCTAATTGGTCTATCTATAAGTCTACCTATTAGAATTGCGTCATCACTAGGTCGTCCTTCTCTCTTTATAAATCTAGATCCGCTTATTTTGCCTGCTGCATACATTTTTTCTTCGTAATCAATAGACAACGGAAAATAGTCCATACCACTTATTGGCTTTTTTCCAACCATAGCCGTACCAAGTACAACTGTGTCTCCATATTTTACTAACACTGATGCTGATGCTCTAAAGCCAACTCTATTAATTTCTAAACTCAGCTCTTTTCCGCAAAACTCTGTTTTTACTATTGTTATTTTTTTTCCATAAGGGTTAACTATTCCTGACATTCCATTCCTTTCTGTTCGTCTGCAAGATTCAAGTTTCCTTAGCTATAGTGAAAAGCAAGGATACCTGTGTCCTACAACGAACAATAATTTAAGTTGCGCCACCAACTGCAGCACTTTTTAGGGTTTTTCGTTAGTGGGCTAGGATGTTCGATTTTGCAAACACACTAGTTTACTAACGAATTAGTAAACTTACCTTCTTAAACCAAGTTTCTTGATTAAATCTAAGTATTCTTGACTGTCTTTTTCAGCAATAAATTTAAGATGTCGCTTTCTTTGGCCAACAAGCTGCAATAAACCCCTTCGGGCCATGTGATCATGCTTGTTTCCTTTAAGATGATCGGTAATCTCTTCAATTCTTTTAGTCAAAATACCAACCTGAACAGCACTGCTTCCAGTGTCATTCTTGCTCTTTGCTAGATCAGAAATAACTGCTTTTTTCTTCTCGTTTGTAATCATGTAGGTGTTATTCTATCAAATCTTAATCTGTTAATCAAGTGTTTGTAAATTATTTTTTATTTTTTGTATATCTATACCTTCTAAAGTGATTGATTGTTCCAGCTTAAAATTACCAATTTGCATTCTTCTCAGATCGCTCATATAAGCACCGGTTCCAAGTTCTCTGCCTATGTCTTCAGCTAAAGTCCTGATGTATGTTCCACTTGAAACCATAGTTTTTATTTCTAATTCTGGATAATTGTAATCCAAAATTTTAATATCATAAATATGAACTTCTCTGGGTTTAATTACGACTTTTTTGCCTTGCCTGGCAAGTTCATAAGCCTTTTTGCCATTGATCTTAATTGCAGAGAATGCCGGGGGAACTTGCTTAATATCACCGATAAAACTTTTTACAGTTTTATTTATATCATCAACTGTAGGCTCAATGTTTGATATATAAGTTTTCTGACCCTCTTCGTCTCCCGTTAAACTTTCTTGGCCCATTTTAATAGTAGTCACGTATGTCTTGTCGAACTTCATTAAACTATCCGATTTTTTTGTGTAGTTTCCAATAAGTATAACCATTAATCCCGTCGCTAAAGGATCGAGTGTACCAGTATGGCCAACTGGAAATCTTTTTTTATTAGTATGGTTATACTCTGAGTTTTGTATTAAACCCCTTACTTTATTAACTACATCAAAGCTTGTCCAACCCTTGGGTTTATCAATCAATAAATATCCATTCATGTATTTTAAATTCTACTACAAATCTACTGGTATTATTCTTAAAAAGATGAGTTTTGTAGTTTGTCTATATTTCTCTGCCTAATACTTTAAATCATTAAAAATAACTATATTAGAACAGAGTAAAACTCTTATAATTTTGAGTTAGCTGCTGAAAGGTCCAGTTGGTGGCATCATTGGTGGAGGTACTGGAGGCGGTGACTGAGGGTTAACTACATCTGTAGCCGTATTTTCTAAAGGTAAAGGAGCATTAGGTGGTACTAAATTTGGCGGAAAGTTAGTTGGAGGTGTTGATAAATTTTGCTGAGGTGGCTGCTGACTGGTGGTATCCTGATCGTGATTTAGATCTAAATCAACTGGAGTAGAACCAACAGAAACTTGAGGTTCTGGCTGAGATATCCCGGCGGCATCTGCTTGATTTATTGCATCATTAATTGCATTCCTAGCATTCTCGGCATCAAGATTAGCACTGTTTTGCTGCTGAGAGACAATTTGCTGATTATCAAAATAGGACGATGGGTAAGGTTGTTGCGGTTCTTCAGTCTTATCTATAACCTGGTTTTGATTATTTTCGTCTTGATGAACTGCTTCTTCAATCTTATCTATAGTCTGATCATCAATAAATGACTTTCTTTCCAGTATCGGCTGTTGGTCTTCTTGGGCTTTACTAAGAGGATCTGTAGTTGGCTCCAAATCTTCTGGTCGACTATTTGCGGTTAAAGTACCCCCTAGAGTTGGCGGCTGAATCACTAATCTGGAATCTTTCTTAGTATTATCTTCGGCTTCGACTTCCTGAGCGACTTTTTCCTTGGCCTCTTTTTCTAGCCTAGATTTTTCTTCCTCAACTTCAGTTAAGCGTTTTAACTCACCTTCCTCATTTATATGTATCTCGTTAGGGTCAACTTCTGGAAGTTCCGGTTCCTCTTCTTTTACCTGGAGTCCATCGAGGTGTGAAATCTTTATTTCTCCGTCGGCAACAGAAGCAGAATTAGACCCAGAGTCATCACTTGTCTCTTGATTATCAGTAATATTCTGCTCTTGATGGCCATCGTTATTCTTGTCTTCACTTTCAGTATCACTTTTGTTTTCTTGATTGGCATCAACGCTGTTTTCTGCAATTTCTGGTTCATTTACTGGCTCTGGATCTAACTCGGTTGCAACAAGCTGCTGATTAGCTCCAGTAGCCATTAGCTTTGAGCTCATACTCATGGTTATAGAGGTTGTTTTATCGTTTCTAAATCTTTCGGTCTCAGAAACAATTCCAGTCAAAAGAGCTGTTGAAATCTGTTCGTCAAGAACTTTAGCCTGAATTTCATCAGCTATACTAGTAATCATCTCACTCAAGCTACTTGCCATCTCTTCAACCCAATTAATTGTTCCTAAGCTATCTCCTGGAGTATTATCTATGCAAATAACAATTGCATCGTGAAGTATCCTTCCATGAGCCATAATAGCTTGGTCTACCTGACTTCTGTCATGGATACCAAGCGCCAAAACAACATCAACATTGAAGTCACCCTGACTAAATTCAAGATCCTTATCACTTATTGACGTCCTGTAGGGCGTAATAAATATTTTCACCATAGTATCTTCAACTTTGTAGCGAAGTTTGTCGGCCTTAGATTTATCAAGAGCAATAATAAAGTCTCTTAGTGAGTCGGTATTTTTCTGGAATGTAGTTTCAGGTTTTAAGAATTCGATGGTTGAAGGAGTTTTACCGCTATAAACAGCACTTGCATGCTTTCCAATCTTATTTAGCAGCAAAGTAATCCCTAAACAGGCAGACAACTGATCAATAGTAGGATTGTTGTTAACAGTAACCAATATATTATTGGCCTGCTTAAGTCTTTCTATTACTTGTACCCTGTTTTCGTTCATTTTGTTGTTTTTTGTTTATGTTAAAATCTACTCCTGCACATTAGCATATATAAACAGGCTTGTCCACTATGTTTCCACAATTTTTTGCAATATTTTCTCTTTTAAGCTATAGTCTTACTTCTAAATACTATTAAATTTAAAAAAGGATTTTAGATGCCGATTATAAAATCAGCAAAAAAGCGAGTTAAGGTTGCTAGAAAAGCAACTGTAAGAAATGTTAAGACAAAACGTAGCTTAAAAGGTGCTCTTAAATCTTTTCAAGCTGCTTTAACTAGTGGCAAAGGTGTAAGCGAAGCTCAAAGAACAGCACAGAGTAACTTAGATAAGGCTGTTAAAAAAGGCGTTATTAGCAAGAACAAAGCTGCCCGTAAGAAGAGTCAATTATCGACCAAGGCAAAATCAAGTGGTGCTAAAACAAGTACAAAAAAAGCTACTACTAAGACTACGACTAAGAAAACTACAACTAAAACTACTACTAAAAAGCCAGCCACAAAGAAAACTACCAAAAAATAGTTATTATTCTGATTTTATTCAGCTAAAGACATTATATATGCCTGAAGAGCCTGATCAGTATCAAAAATTGTTGTCTTTTGTCTTTTATCTATTTCATAGAGTTCGTTAATAAAGATCTTGAGTCGCTCATAAGTAATATTATCTGCAAGTTTTTTTGATTTATTAAGAGAATAAGGATTAATTTTAGCCGCACTGGCGATTTCACCCATCGACTTTCCTTTCGAAGTTTTTATGATAGCAATTATGTTTAGCTGCCAAGACAGCAGATTTACAATTTGTACTGGGTCAACATTTAAAAGTTTCTGCTCATCATAGAGTTCTAGCGCTTTATTGATTTGACCTGAAAGTGTTACTTCTATGAGTTCGAAAATCGTACTATTAATTGAAGGTACGGATAATTTATTAATGTTCTCTCTTGTTATTGATTTGTCATATGTAATTAATTTTTTAATCTCGTTACTAAGTTTAATCTGACTATTACCAACGTAATCAGCTAGATACTTTGCATCAGATTGAGATATTTTCCCTTCTAATCCTTCCACATATTCAATAATCCAGCTATGTATTTCAAAGTCGTTTATTTTATTAAATTCAATTAGCTCAGTTTTATTTTTAATAAATTTATAGTAAATGGAGCGTTTATCAATTTTAGTATCGATAAATATCACTCTTACAGTTTCTGGAACTAGATCAATAATATTTTCCAAAATATCAGTAAATTGCTTATTTTTACTAGGATAAAAAAGAGTTACCAACTTCTTTGGTACTAAAAATGGTAAGTTTATTAGACTCTCGGTTATTTTATCAACCTCAGACTCCTCACAATCAATCTGCTCAACAGACATTTCACCATAGTCATCAATATATTGATTTTTAAATTTGTTGATATATTCTTTTATTAGAAAATCATTTTCTCCTATTAGTGTAGTAATCATTTAATGATCTCTTTCTGGCATTTTGGGCAAATGTGAGTTCCTCGCCCAGCAACTCTAATCTTAACTATTTCAGTACCACATCTTTTGCATGGCTGACCCTCGCGCCGAAAAACACTAGCAAATTCAATATAAGATCCTTTTTTACCCTCTGCATTTACATAATTCCTATCTGTAGAACCACCTTTTTCAATTGATAACTGTAGCACATTTTTTATTTCTTTATGAAGCAGCTTAATATTGCTTACAGGTATGTTCTTAACTAAGGTTCTTGGATGAATCATGGCTGCCCATAGAGACTCATCAGCATAAATATTTCCGATACCCGCTAGTACAGTCTGATCAAGTAAAACTGCTTTTATAGCTGAATTAGACCTACGGTTTAATCTCTGAATAAAAATTTGAGATGTGAAACTATCGTTAAGTGGTTCGGGTCCCAGTTTTTGCATAAAATTTATATTTGGCACCTCAACTGTCGGAAAAAATCTTACCCATCCAAATTTTCGCTGATCGTTAAAAAATAGCTTACTATCGTCTTCAAATTCAAAAATAACCCTGGTTGACCTATCTGGCAATTTACCCACCAAACTATCACTAGGATGCCCTGCACCAAAATTTTCTTTTCCTCTATAAACGAACTGACCTGTCATTTTTAAATGTGCTACTAGGCTATAATCGCTTAGTAAATTAATAATAAGTACTTTTGCTCTTCTCTCTACACTAGAAATTTCTGAGCCAATTAAAAATTCATTAACTTTATCTTGTTCATTCGGAAAACTTTTTGGCCAATCGAAACTTACCGAAATAATTTTTTTACCAACAATTAATTTTGATAATCCTCTTTTTACGGTTTCAACTTCAGGTAACTCTGGCATACACAAATAGTATGACAGAATTGAAACTCATTAAGCAAAAGCAACGTTTGTATAATTATCATGTAGCGCATAAAAAGCCACTAACGCTTCTTTACCGATTAGTCTAAACGGTAAGTTGCCAATATCTTCATAGCATCTACTTAAATCCAAAACCGAGCCACAACCTTCCCCAAACTCTTCCAGTTCGACAAATGCTTCCCTTACTAGTCCTACTTCAACTAAAGTTTCAATATATATTTCTGTATTATCGTTTTGTTGAATCAAATTCATAATTGTGTTTTGAGTAATTTTATCTATACATAATTATACTCTCGGGTGTCAATAACTGTATAATCAAAATTCATGGGTAACTCAATAAAAGACATACTAGACAGCAACTCGTACGCTGAACCAGAAGAAATAAGAATCATCAAAAACTATGTATTTGAGAATTATCAGTCTAAAGCAAAAGTTAAGATTGGCCATCAACAAATAACTATCTTAGTTACCAGCTCTGCTTTAGCAAACACCTTACGAATGGAATTGTTAGAATTGAAAAAACTATGCAAAACCGATAAGAGACTATTTGTCAGAATCGGTAGATAATTCAGATGCCGAATTGTCTTTATCTGTTTGTTCTTGTTCTACAAACTCCCTAACGTATGCCTCGACGGCACCACGCCCTACCAAAACCATTTTTCCTACTCTTTCCATTGGGACATCATTAAAATCTTCATGCTTTGTTGATTCAGGCATAACCTACTCCTTTATTATTTTATTTATTTCTTTATACAATTGATTATTATCAACAAAATGAATGGATTTGAAGCCTATCTCAGCTGCTATTTCGCAGTTTAGTTCAATGTCATCAATGAATATACTTTCATGTGCCTCAACATTCATTCTATTGATTGCAAAATTAAAAATTCTTTCGTCTGGTTTAACTACTCCAACCTCGTAAGAAAATACCATATCATCAAACATTTCCTGCTCTGAAAGTTCTAGAAATGATTCCCTTACCCAGTTTGATGAAATATTACTTATCATTCCTACTTTTAAACCACTTAATTTAAGTTTCCTAATATAGTCCAATAATTCACTATTTTTAACTATTTGGTTACTTTTAAGCGTTTCTACTTCAGGAGGTTTTAATCCAGTAATTTCCTCGATTTCTAAAATAAATTCATTTTTATCAATAAACCCTGCGTCAAGTTGACGGTTAATCTCTGATAACTTTTCAATTATATTTTGTTGATCAAATTTACTAACAAAATCTTTCCAGTAGTCGGTAGTTAAAACTCCAAAACAATCAAAAAATACGGCTTTGTACACCATAAAATGGTAACATGTTAGAGCTTAGAGTTAGTTGAATGATACATTTTTTACAATATCATTGTATTCAGGTATTTGTTTTGTGAATAGACTTCTAATTTTTGATCCGTTATTACCCAAGTCACCCCCAAGTAATTTACAGCTAGAATTCCAAAGGTTCGACAGATCACCGCCAGAGTTATTTAATTTATAGAAATATGTATAGCCACCGGGACAAATTCCTGTGGGATTTTCTACAGATGTTTCTTTTTTGTTTGTGTAGCCAAGTTTATCTAAAGCATACATGAAGTTTTTGTAAGATTCGTAATTATTGGCGTAAGTCCTTCTTTCTTGAACAGTCTCTTGATAACCATCAAATATCTCTATCACAGATTCTTTCTGACTGACAGTAATTTTCATCGTTTTTCGTTCTTGATTAGAAACTATTTGTCCGTACTTTGTGTACTGAACAGAAGAAGTATCGTTTATATAATCTGTAGTTTTAACAGATTTAGTAGTCTCCTGAGGAGCATTATCGTTCGTTTTATCAACTGCGTTACCAAATAGAACTACAGCTATAATTCCAAATACCACTATTCCTACTAATCCCAATAAGTATTTCATGTTGTTATTGTATCACATTTACGCTATTTTTTCAAGCTTTTTGTTAGAAAGTGGTAGCTTACGAAAAACTAGATTCTGATAATTCATCTCTAACCTGCATCAATACTTTGCCCAAATGATTCTCGCCATTGCTTGAACCTGGTGGATCAACCCCTAAATATTTCAACCTTCACGTTTTCTATAAGTCTCCCCATGTTTTACCAGTTGCAGTATCTACTGTTAGCTTAACTGGAAGTTTATGAATATTTTCCATAGTATGTTTTAACAAATTGGCCACATCTTTTGCTTTTGACTCTGGGCACTCCACCATAATTGAATCATGGATCTGTAGTAACTGCTTACAATCGTTGTCTAATCTATCTTCTACAACTATCATTGCCATCTTCATTAAATCGGCTTCAGTTCCTTGAATTGGCATATTTATTGCCGCCCTTTCAGCTGCCTGTCTAACAATAAAATTTGAAGAATTTATATCTGGCATTGGCCTTCTTCGTCCAAACAACGTCTCTACATATCCGTCAATCTTTGCTTGTTTTTTTAGGTTATCCATATAAATCAGAATTGGTTTTCTAAGTTCAAAATATTTATCAATAAATGTCTTAGCCTGCTGCATTGACATTCCAGTAGCTACGCTTAAGCCATGCGGGCTCATTCCATATAGTATTCCAAAGTTAATTACTTTTGCGTCTCGCCTCATGTTCTTAGTAACGTCTTCTGGATTTCTTCCGTAAATTTGAGATGCTGTGGCGGTATGTATGTCGACGTCTTGGTTGAACATATCCATAAGATCTTGATCATTTGCGAGAAATGAAGCAAGACGGAGTTCAAATTGTGAATAATCTGCACTAACAAAAACATTACCTTCCCCAGCAACGAATGCCTTACGAATGCGATTACCTAATTCAGTTCTAACCGGGATATTCTGTAGATTAGGGTCTATGCTGCTTAGCCTGCCAGTTTGAGCGATAGTAAGGTTAAAAGTAGTATGGAGTCGAGAATTACTGTCGATCATTTTAGGCAAAGTATCAATGTAGGTATTTTTTAACTTGGTATACTCTCGATACTCAGTAATTAAGTCAATTATTGGGTGTTGACCACGAAGCTTATCAAGTTCTTTTGCAGCAGTAGAAAACCCGGTTTTTCCTTTTTTAATACCTGCTGTCGGTAGCTCCAAGTTACTAAAAAGTACCTCTGCCAACTGGGAGGGAGAACTTACATTAAATTCTTGATTAGCATAACCAAAAACTTCTTGCTCTATATCGCTAATCTGATCAGCTAACTCAACTGACATTTTATCGAGGTAAGATGTATCTAACTTTATACCCTCGTATTCCATAGCAGCCAACACCTGTATAACTGGCCACTCTATAGACTGAGCAAGTTCGTTGAGTTTAGGAAACTCTGCCAGTTTAGTAACTTGTTGCTCATAAAGCCCTCTAATTACTGCGATTATTTCTGGGGCTCTATCGATAACTTCTTCAGGTGGCAAATTATCAAACTCAGAACCCTGATATCCAAGATCAGCCAAAGCTAATTCGCTCAAACTTTGCTCTCTCCTAAGACTATTCAATAAAAATGCTCCAATTAATACATCGTGACCAACACCATCAAACTTAATACCAAGTTCAAAAATAACTTTGATAGTATTTTTGATATCATAACCAATTTTTAAAGTAGTTTCTTTTTCAAACAATTCTGAAATTTTAGAAGTCAAAACCTTTATATCAATTTTATCTATAATTATTGTATACAGTAGATTCGGAGATGGGCTAATGAGCAATAATTTTGGTTTTTTCCCATGCTTGCCCTCAGAGTAACTATAGACAATCACCTCAGAGGCGTCTTCAATATCTAAACTTTGAGAGAGCAGATCATCGTTATCGATTATAATGTTTTTCGGAAGTGGCAAATTAACATCTACTTGATGCATGTGTTGCTCTTGCACTTGCATAACCTCTGGTAATTGTCTAACAAGAGTCTTGAATTCAAGCTTTTGTAATATTTCTCTAACCTTCTCAGGATTACAGTTTGCGACATCGAGCGATTCTAAATCTAAATCAACCGGAGCATCCGTCCAGATAGCGGCAATTTTTTTGCTCAAATATGCGGATTCTTTACCGGCGACAAGTTTTGATTTAATAGAATCTTTAATAAGATTAATATTTTCGTATACACCGTCTAGTGTTTCATATTGCTTGAGAAGCTCTGTCGCACCTTTCTCGCCTATTCCAGGCACTCCAGGTATATTATCTGAACTATCTCCTTTAAGAGCTTTTAAATCCAGGAATTGACTAACATCTATTCCATATTTTTCTGTAAATGATTCAGGGTGAAAAAGCTCGATGTTACTCAGCCCTTTCTTCAGAGCATAAACATGAACACTATCATTTATCATTTGCAATAAATCAAGATCACTTGTTACTAAGATTGTCTCTATACCAGATTCTTTAGCTTTAACGGCAAGTGTTCCCATAATATCATCGGCTTCGTAATCATCTAGTTCGTAAAGTGGCCAACCAAAAGCGTCCAAAAGTTCATGCAAAATTGGTATTTGTTCATAGAAATCAGGTGGAGCAGGTTTTCGACCAGCTTTATATTCTGAATAAAGCTCTAGTCTCTTTCTTATATTTGTTTTTGGCTTATCCCAGGCTACACATACATAGTCAGGGCTTAATCGCTTAATAACCTCAAGTGCCATTACAGCAAATCCATAAACACCCCCCGTTGGTGTGCCATCCTTCATGCTTAAGTAAGACATTGCATAGTAGCCACGGTAGAAAACTGATTTTCCATCTATAACCACAAGCCGTTTTTTATCAGTTTTTTCCATATGTTTAGTATACTCTGATATAGAGATATTTATTAAATCGAGGGCACATGGTGGAACATAAAACTACAAAAGAACAATACCAACTAACTTCAGAAGAAATTCTCAAGAGTCTTAAAACCTCGAGAGGCGGATTATCTACAGAGGAAGCCAAGCAGCGCCTTGAAGAACATGGTCCAAATAAGTTAGAAGAATACAAAAAAGATCCTTGGTATATAAAATATTTAAGGCAATTTAAAGACTTACTTATAATATTGCTACTTGTTAGCAGCTTCATCTCCTTCGTATTCGAAGACAAACAGGTTGGAATAGCTCTATTGGCAATAGTATTTCTAAATACATACATGGGCTTTAGGCAAGAGTATAAAGCCGAAAAAATTATGGAAAGCTTAGAAAAACTTGTTGTTCCAAAGGCCAAAGTTATTAGAAACCAAAAAATTGAAGAAATATCTTCTACTGATTTAGTTCCTGGAGACATTGTTTACGTAGAAGAAGGTGATTCTGTGCCTGCAGACATTCGAGTCATCGAAGTATCTGAACTTTCTACAAACGACTTTGCCTTAACAGGAGAATCTAACCCTTGCCGAAAAAATATAGATCCCATTAAGGGTGAAGTTCCTATTGGCGATAGATATAACTTGATATATATGGGGACAACAGTAGCAACCGGCAAAGGATACGGTGTGGTTCATGCCACTGGAATGGGTACTGAGCTAGGCCGTATAGCAAATTTAAGCACCTCAACTGCTGTCGATGAAAGTCCACTTCAAAAAGAGATGAACAACATTTCCACAAAAGTAACAAAAGCGATTGGGCTTTTATTTATTGTCCTAGTCCTATTTGCAATGAACTTAGACTTGGATGCAAAAGAAAGCCTACTACTTGCAGTTGCGATAGCAATGTCCCTAGTTCCACAAGGATTACCTGCCGCCTATGCTACTGTTCTGGCCCAAGCTGCAAAAAAAATGGTTGAAGATAAAGCTCTCGTAAAAAAACTGTCTTCAGTAGAAACTCTCGGTGCAACTAGTGTAATCTGTACCGACAAAACTGGAACCTTAACTAAAAATCAAATGACTGTCGAACAATTTATTGTTGGTAGAGAAACTTACGAAGTTTCCGGTAAGGGGTATGAAGATAAGGGAGAAATACTGCTAAACGGAAAATCATTAAACGATAAACAACTCAAAGATCTAGAACTATTATTAGTCACAGGATCATTTGCCAGTAATGCAAAAATTGGACGACCAGATAATGACCATGCAGGGTGGTACTGTGTAGGCGACCCTACTGAAGGTGCACTGGTAACTTTGTCTTATAAAGGAAAAATTAATGTAGAAAGTTATGAAGAAAGATACAAAGAAATCAAACAATTCTCTTTCGATTCTAGTCGTAAATTAATGAGTTCAATTAGGCCCTGGGGTGAAAGTAATAAAAAATATGTATTCGTAAAAGGTGCCCCAGAATCAATCTTAAAAAACTGTACAGAAATCTGGGATCACGGACATGTCAGGAAAATCACCGAAAAAGACAAAAAATTTATTTTAGATAATAACGAAAACTTAGCTCAAAAAGCTATGAGAAATTTAGCTTTTGCCTACAGAGTAATTGAAGATAAAGAAAAAATTGAAAAAATAGAAATGGAAGAGACTGAGTCAAAACTAATCTATCTTGGAATGGTTTCAATGGTAGATCCCGTTAGAGAAGACGTACCAGAAGCTATGGATGCAGCCCGCAGGGCTAATATACGAGTGTCGATAGTTACCGGAGACTACGCCACAACCGCTAAAGCTGTAGCCGAAAAAGCAGGCCTCGTAAAAAAAGGTCAGGATATAAAGATAATCACTGGTGAAGAGCTTAAGACTATTTCAGACAAAGATATTGTAGATAACGTACTCCAAAAAAGTGTCATTTTTAGTAGAGTTAGTCCTGAAGATAAATTAAGAATAGTTGGACTTATAAAAGATAATGGCAATATTGTTGCAGTGACGGGTGACGGCATTAACGATGCACCTGCCCTAAAACGCGCAGACATCGGTGTAGCAATGGGTATAACTGGGACTGATGTTGCCAAACAGTCCGCTGAAATAGTGCTCCTTGATGATAGTTTTAAGACACTTGTAAAAGCTATCCAACAAGGAAGAGTGATATTTCAAAATATAAAAAAGATTACTTTAGTAGCATTTAATGCAAATATCTCAGAACTAGTGGTTAATTTACTAAGCCTAGTTGCCGCATCCCTGCTATCTACGCCACTTGCAATTACCGTAATGTTAATATTGGCAATTGATTTAATTGCAGAGCTATTCCCAATGATTGCACTTGGCTGGGATAAGGCAGAGGGTAACGTAATGACCGAAAAACCAAGAGATCCTAATGACCATATACTAAATAAAAAGTCCTTAAAGGAAATAGTCTGGGTTGGTATTTTAATTGGCGGATTGAGTTTTATGAATTTTATTTATTTCTTCGTAAGAAGAAGTATCGATCCGTCTACTGTTGAATATAACTCCGAAATTCACATGCAAGCAACAACCCTTACTTACGTAACAATTATGATTTGTCAGCTTTTAAATATTCTTCACATTAGAAGCCAAAAAGGCATATTTACCATGTATCAACTTCATAGCCCCAGATTTCTATTTGCTGTAGCATTATCGTTATTCTGCATTGCTAATATAGTCTATAACCCTCTAATTTACCCATTCTTCCGATCTCAGCCAATATCAGGAGCTGACTGGTTAACAGCATTGGGTTGTGGGCTAATTTTTGTAGTTTTTAGAGAAGTAGGACGTATCGGCAAAAACGACCACCGAGATAAAGTAGTCGAACTGCATCGCTCACAAGTCAGTAACTAATTCTGTTCCAAGGCGTTTTTTAGTTGGAAAGTTCATAGCTATAGTGACCGCAGACGTCGTGATTGCACCCGCGGGATCTGAAACTTCAAAGCCCCTGTAAGCCATTGCTGCGCAGCCAACAGTTATAACAGAGCCAACTGCATCGCTTGCAGCATGTCTCATACCGTCTTTATGAACACCTTCATTATCATGGGCACTATCATGTAGCTTTTTTGCTATCGAAAAATTTGCAGCCCCGGCTAATGCCGCAACCCCAACAACAATTGGTGGAGTTTTATCAAAATCGTTATTAATAATTTCTATACCAGACTTTACCCCTATTGCTAACGAGCCCAAGCATACTATTCCCATAATTGCTTTTCTGTATTTATTTACTCTCTCCTTACTTTCGTTACTGGCCAGCTTCCACTTCATACCATACATAGAAGTATCAACGGCGTTATGAAGTGCGTCAGCTTGCAATAAATTACTTCCAGTAGCGATGCCAGCGATAACTTCACCCACCCCCAATAAACCATTTACAATGGTCGCAGTACCAAGTAATTTTTTAGACTCTTCATGAGAGTGCTGTTCATGAGACATAAAAACAGTTTACATAACTGTTGTTTTATAACCTAAAGCACTTAGTTAGTTCTTTTAAGCATAAACTCTGCCATATCACGCAAAAAATCTACTCCATTTGGAGTCCATCTCTGTATTTCTTTTTGAAGTGACTCTAGTGCAACTGAAATATAGTGATTTGCGGATATTCGAGCGTTATCGAGCGCTCCAGTATCAACCAAGATATCTTTTACTCTCTGGAATTCAGCAGGAGTTAAATTTGCATTACCCAACATTTGTATGAGAAAGTTCTTGTCCGCTGAAGAAGAATTATTGAGTGCATACATTGCCAGTACAGTTCTTTTTCCTTCTTTTATGTCGTCCATGGGGCTTTTGCCGGTTTCTTGTTCTGATCCAAAAACACCAATAATATCGTCAGTTATCTGGAAGGCTATACCAGTGTTAATTGCATAATCAGTAATTGCGTCAGTTGCCTGACAATCTGCTCCTGCCAGAACCATACCGACATGAAGTGGATTTAGAAAAGTATAATGAGCAGTCTTCCACCGTAGTACCCTATCCAAATCCTCCTGACTAACATCAGCTACTACTTCGTTCATTATGTCATAGGTTTGGCCATGAGCAGTCACAGTCATTGTCAAATTAATAATACTTATTACTTTAAGTTTTAGTTCTTCGTCAACGTTTAAGTTTGCCAGTATCATCTGGGCTGCATGCATGCCCGACAGAGCTGAATCAAGAGCAATAGATATACCGAAGTGATCAGAACTACCTGCAAGCTCGTTTTTCAAATGATAATCTGCTAATTTGATGTGTGCGGTCTTATCTCCCCTTCTCATTAATGACCTGTCTTGGATGTCATCAATAATCAAGATATAGGCGTGTATCATTTCTACTGCCCTAGCAGCCTGAACTATCATTTCCATGTCTTTACCGCCAGACATTTCGTAACCAAGAATTGTTAATGCACCCCTTATTCTCTTACCTCCGCGGCCCAAAATATCCAAGTATGCATCAATCTCTAATCTAGCGCTACTTCCATACTGCTGTAAGGTGCTTCTTCTTACCTGTTTAGCATATTGATTTATATCTTCATCAATCAATTTCTTGTATTCGGATAACTGAACTAAAAAGCCACTCGAAGTCTTAGTCGAATTTTTCATTAATTCAATTATAGCTTTAAATTACATATTTAGTACAATATTGTAGTGAAAGAAGTAAAAGTCATAGTTTTAGTAGGAATGCCTGGTGCTGGTAAAAGCTCTTGTGTCGAGCACTTAGAAGAACTTGGAATCCCTTCTGTTTACTTTGGTGGAATAACCATTGACGAAGTTAAAGCCCGAGGACTTGAAGTAAACGAAGTAAACGAGAAACTAGTTAGAGAGGACATCAGAGAAAAAGAAGGTAAGGACGCTTATGCGAAAAGAATTATTAGTAAAATATATTCTCTTTATGAAAGCGGCAACCAAGTTGTTATAGCCGATGGTCTTTATAGCTGGACAGAATATAAACTTTTCAAGCAGACTTTTGATAATAACTCATTAGTCATATCCATAGCCACACCCCGAAAAGTTCGTCATCAAAGACTTAGCAACCGTCCTGTGCGACCACTCACAGAAGTCGAAGTAACATCTAGAGAGTACGCTGAAATAGAAAATCTTGAAAAAGGCGGACCAATAGCCAATGCTGACTATACTGTATGCAATAACTCTAGCATGCAAGACCTATTGAACTCAGTTGATATAATTCTCAAAAAAGAAAATTTTATTTAGACTTTTTCTTAGCCTCGTAGACAAAAAGAGAAACATTTATTAAAACAAAATTATAGGCAAAATCTTCAACTGGAATGGTAATAAATCTCAAACCAGTGATGGCATCAGAACTATAAGTTACTATTGGTATAGCCGTTAGAATCAGATTGAAACCAACGAACAAACAATACACTACAACTTGAAATCGCCAAAAATCATATCTACTTAACCAACCCGTGTAATACGCCGTAAAAGAAGTCAGGATAAGCAAAGCGCCAGCTATATTACTGTAGCCGCCTCCCGTAACCATTAGTAAGAATCCGAAAGCAGACAACAATAATGCGGCAAGGGTAGCAATACTATTTTTAAATGTCCTATCATCTTTTAGGTACTTTCTTAAAATTTCCCAAACGTAAATACACCCGAATGGTACAGTGAAAAAGAATAGTATTTCTTCAAATGGTATTCCGGCCAAAGATAGACCCAAAGTATAATCTTGACTAAACGACCAGTGACCCAGTTTTGTTACGATAATGTCCCAGATAATAAACGGCAAAGAAACGAGTAGATATGAATATAATATTTGTTTTCTTACTCTGATACCGAACCAACCAAAATAACTAGCAATAAATAAAGGTACAAATACACATAAATTCATAACCAGATAAAGATAATTAGCCATTAATCAAATTTGCTCCTGCTCCTAAAATCACTCTTCTTTTTCTTGGTTTAACTTTTTCGTCAAAGACAATCATAGGATTATCGTATATCAATCGTGAGGTCCAATTATACATGTCTGTCGCAGTTTTTAGGGGTATGCGAAGTCTTTTGGGTATAAATTTATACCCTTGGTATGCTTCTTTTTGCCATTCTTCATATCTGCCAATTTCAAACTTAATTAATTCGATAAACTCCTCTTGATTACCATTAATACTCTCTTTATTGAAACTATTGAAACCGAATTTTTTTAAATCTTCCTCCGGTAAATAAACTCTGCCTAATGATAAATCTTCGTCAATATCTCTTAAAAAATTTATCCATTGCATTGCCCTGCCCTGAAGTTGAGCATATTTATATGACTCTTTATCTAGTCCCATAATCTTTGACATCATTAGCCCAATTACTTCTGCTGAACCATAAATGTATTCTGCAACTTCTTCAATAGTTCTATAAGTTTTTTTGTTAATATCCATTTCCATGGAATCAAAAAATGAGACAACCCAATCTTCATCAAAAGAAAACTTTCTAGAAACTTGAATTATGTTTTTTATAACTCTAGTGTCTATGTTGTCACTCTCCTTGATTGAAGTGTCTAGATTAGTTTCATTGACCCTTTTAAGATAAAGATTTTTTATTTTAAAATATTCTTCTTTTTGCTGAGGTACAGAATCGACATAGTCATCAACTACACGAACAAAACTATAGAGTCTAAAAACGTCTTCTCTAACACTTTTCGGAAAAAACCTGCTACTCCAATAATAAGTTGTACTTCCTTTATTGAATATATCTTGCTCGACGGACTTACTCATCTTCTACCTAATATTAAATTACTCACTGCTTTTCCTGACAAAGTTACTAGTGGCACACCGGTGCCTGGGTTAGTGTACTGACCAACATAATACAGACCCTTAAGCTTAGTACTTTGCATTTTTGGTCTAAAAGGACCTGATTGCATGAAAGTATGTGCCAAGCCAAAGGCATTGCCTCTGTACGCATTAAAAGTATTTTTAAAGTAATCGTGAGCCCTTACGTCCTTAAACTCAATATCTTGGCTAAATTTAGTGCCTATTTTTTTCTCAATTCTTTTTATAATTGAATCAACTGTTTTTTTAATAACTTCGTCTGATGGCTGATCACCATTAGCAACAGGAGCAAGAATAAACATATTTTCTTTCCCCTCTGGCGCTACACTATTATCCGTTTTGCTTGGTACGCAAACATAAAGCAGTGGCTCTTCTGACCAGACCTGCTTATTAAATACTTCGTCGAAATGTTTGTGCCAGTCAGCATCAAAAAACAAGTTGTGGTGAAGTAAATTTGGTAATTTCTTTTTTACCCCGAGATAAATTAGCAAACCACTTGGCGACAGAACTTTTTTATCCCAATATCCCTCGGAGTATTTTTGATTTTTAGTATCTAGCATCTTTGTTTCAACATAATGATAGTCAGCATTTGCAATAACAATATCTGCTTCAAACAACTTACCTTTTGAGGTCTCTACATTGCTAACAATGTTTTTTGTTGATTTTATGGATTTAACTTCAGAATTATAGATTATTTTTACACCCTGTTTCTTGGCGACATTCACAAAAGCATCGACTAATTTACCCATTCCACCTAAGGGGTATTTTACGCCCATCCCCAAATCTACATGTGCCAATAAACTGTACATTGCAGGTATGTTCTCTGGACTGCCCCCCATAAATACAGTCATAAATTCTAAGATTCTCTGTATTTCGGGACTACTAGTATATTTACTAATTCTTGAATGATAAGAACGCGTTAGTTCTGGGTTAAGTAAAAACTTGAGTGACTCTGGATTTCTCCCAATTTCAGTAATACTTTTTTGGGGAGTAATTAATAACTTTTTCCTAACTGTCTCATACTCTTTTTGGGTTTTGCTTAACAGTTTTTTTATTTCCTTTGTACTACCGGGTTCCAAATCTTCGAATAAGTGATAGACATCAGGAGTGGTGAGCACCTCGAAAGTATCTTTCTGATCGAAGACTTTATATGACGGATTTAGATCAACTAAATCGTAGAAATCACTTGGTTTTTTACCAAAGTCTCCAAAAAATTCCTCAAAAACATCTGGCATTAGATACCATGAAGGGCCCAAATCAAAGGTGTAGCCCTGAGCCATTTTAACCATCGCTCGTCCACCTGCAGATGGGTTTTTTTCTAATATAGTTACGTCGTAGCCGTATTGGCCTAAATATGCTGCGGCACTAAGGCCGCCGAAACCAGCACCAATAACAATAACTTTTTTACTCACTATATATATTCTACCAACATATTAGTAAAGTTACTGTAAATCTTTATTTCTATTCTTTTTTCTATCTTTATAGATAATATACGGAATTAAAATAATACATGCGATTATGCTTGGTAAAAATATAAATAAAAGTAACTCTTTCATAAAATTAATACGCGATTATTACTTGATATAGTCGTGAAGTTTCTTACTGTCTTTGTGCTTCCGGAGTTTTGCTAAAGCTTTAGCTTCAATTTGCCTAATTCTCTCACGAGTGACGCTAAACTCTTGTCCGACTTCTTCAAGTGTATGGCTTTTACCGTCTTCAAGACCAAATCGTAGTTTAAGAATCTTTTGCTCACGCTCAGTTAAACTACTAAGCATATCTTTAACGTGTTCCTTAAGTAATTGTCCTGTAGCCGACTCTTCTGGGGAAACAGTATCTTCGTCTTCAATAAAATCCGCTAAAACAGAATCTTCTTCGTCATCGCGAACAGAAGCATCCAAACTGGATATATCCTGCTTAATCTTCATAATATGTTCGACTTTGTCGACGTCAATTTCCATTGCCTTTGCAATTTCTTCATTGGTTGGTTCTCGGTTAAGTTCCTGAGTAAGGCGTCTCTGCGTCCTTAGAAGCTTGTTGATTGTTTCAACCATATGAACAGGAATTCGAATAGTACGAGCTTGGTCAGCAATTGCACGAGTTATAGCTTGCCTAATCCACCATGTGGCATATGTCGAGAACTTAAAACCTTTATCAGGGTCAAATTTTTCAACAGCTCTTAATAGACCAGTGTTACCTTCTTGAATTAGATCTAACAAGTCTAGACCTCTACCTACATATCGTTTTGCAATTGATACGACCAAACGCATATTCGCTTCCGCCATTTTGTCTTTTGCGTCTTTATCGCCAGCAACTACTCTATTAGCAAGTTCTAGTTCTTCTTCGGCGTTAAGTAACGGAATTTTTCCAATCTCTCTAAGATAAAGTCTAACTGAATCATCGGCAATATCTTCTAAGTAGGTGGAATCACTTAAGACAATCTCTTCTTCTTCCTCTTCAATAAATTCAACATTTGGTTCGTCTGCTGCTTTTACGTCAACATTTAAATCTGCCAATTCAGTATATAAACTATCCAAAATATCAATATTTTCTGGAGTATCAGGTATCTTACTAAAGATATCTTTTTGACTAATCTTATTGTCTTTTTTTGCTTTTGCTAGCAGTTCTTCTTTAGCTAACTGTAATGGGTCATCGGCCATATTTATTCTCCTTGAATTTCATTCAAAAGCAAATCTAATGATTTAACTTTTTCTAGTAATGATCTAGTTTTGTTTTCGTCTGCGCTATCGAATTCTTTAGCGAGAATAAGTTTTTGATTCTTTACATAAATTTCTATCAGACGCGATTGTAATATCTTTATCTCATATTTCAGCTCTTTGTTATCGAGCTGATGATATAGCGTCTCAAACTGTAATAACAACATTTTGACATAATCGGAAACATTTCTCAAGTCGTTCATCTCTTCAGGCTTACCACTAAACTCTGGATTAAGCTTCAAAAAGTCTAAAACTATCTTCGCGTCATCGCCAATTAACATGCTTGAATCCACTATATTGAGTTCACTCCTAAGAGAAGGAACCATTATTGCCAAAGCCAGCAACTGACTTTGTATTTTAACCGTCTCTATATCTTCAGTTAGTTTATGGGTGGTTTTTGTTTTTTTGTAGTTTTGTTTTTTTGTTCCTGCATCCACTTTTGACATAAGTGCGTTTTTAGACACTCCAATAATTTTTGATACTTTTTCAATATAATGTTCTTTTTCAACATTATCTTCTAAACCGTCTATTGTCTTCATTACGATATTACTAAATTGACTTTTTCCAGTTGCAGTCTCTAGATCAAGTTGAGATTCGTACAAATTAATCAGCCAATCGACTGCTGGTACTTTATCTTCGATAGCAATTGTCCAAAGAATAGGATCTTTTCTAATAAGCTCATCTGGATCTTTTCCCCCCGAAATAGTTATTACGGAAAGATTCACTCCAGTTTTTGCAGCAATTGGAATAGATCGTTCTGCCGCTTGAATACCTGCCCTATCCTGATCAAAAGCCAATCTGACCTCACTAGAAAATCTTTGTAATGTCTTTAGCTGCATTTCTGTTAAAGCGGTTCCCGCGGTGGCTACTACGTTTTTCACGCCTGCCTGATGACTAGCAATCACGTCAAGATTACCTTCCACTAAAACACTGTACCCCAATTTTCTAATTGATTCCTTAGCCAAATGAAGCCCGTAAACATTTCTGCTCTTATCGTACAAAATAGTTTGAGCAGTATTTATATACTTTGGGGAGTTTGGTAAATCTTCCAATAATCTAGCCGTAAATCCAACTACACGACCATTGGCATCTGACAATGGAATCATAATTCTGCCTCGAAACATATCACCTAGACCATTCATGGTCTTGGTGGCCAAACCAGCTGTCTTTAACTCATTCTCGGTAACACCGCTTTTAATCAAGTATTTTACCAATGCATCTCCAGTATTTGGAGAATAGCCGATTCGAAACTCAAGAGCAGTCTGTTTGGAGAAATTTCTGTCTTTGAGAATATATTCCAGTGCTTTTTGATTCTTAGAAAACTGTACTTGGTAAAATTTTGCAGCGGTTTCAAGAATTTCGTAAGCTCTTTCTTTCTTTTTCGCGACCCCCTTGTTTCTACCGCTATTGTACTGATCTAGGTCAACTCCGGCTTTTCTAGCCAAAAGCTCAAGTGCGCCCCTAAAGTCTAGCCCTTCAACTTCCATAATAAAGCTAAACATATTTCCACCAGTGCCAGAACTAAAATCATGCCATATTTGTTTTTCCGGGCTAACCATAAAACTAGGTGTATTCTCCGAGGTGAATGGGCTCAAGCCTTTATAATTTCTGCCGGCACGCTTAAGTTGAACATACTCTCCTACAACGTCTTCAATACTTAGTCGACTTTTTACATCCTCTACGGCATCCATAGTTATAGGTTATAGGTTTTAAATGCTACGGTCTAGCATAACCATATTACTATCCCCCTCAATACTCATTAGTCTTGTTAATTACCTCTGTAAATAGTATGCTTATGGTTATGCAACCAAACAATCCAAATCCTGCACCTCCACCAATTAATCCTCAGAACATGCCAACCGAAAAAAACCCTTATGATTTTATTATTAACCCTGGAGACCAAAAATCTAAAAAATTTAAACTTCCCGGTGGAAATTCTAAGTCACAGCGTATTTTTATAATTTTAGGTGGTTTAGTTTTGCTAATTTTTATATTCATAATTGCATCAAGTTTCCTTGGCCAAGAAAGCAAAGCCCAAAAAGAGCAACTTAAGGATGTTGTTTATAAACAGAAAGAACTAATTAGAATATCTGAGATTGGTGTCAAAAAAGCCAGGAGCAATGAAGCTAAGAACCTTGCAATAACTACCCAAATAAGCCTTACTAGTGAACAATCTGAATTACAGACAGCACTGAAGGGACTTGGAGTAAAAACAGATGCTAAATCTATTGGTGGACCAGACAAAGATACAGATGAAAAATTGACTCAAGCAGAACAAGCGAATAACTTCGATGAGGTATTCTTATTAATATTAAGGGATGACTTAACTGACTACGCAAAAACCCTTCAATCAGCCTATCAAGGTACGAGCTCAAAAAATACTAAAACTGCCCTAGAATCACAGTTCAATAATGCAGCAACTCTTGCCGGCACGAAAAAAACAAATTAATTATGTAGCGGAAGTATAATTTGCACATTGTTACCATAAAAATTTGAACCTAGAATCATTTGACCACCATATCGACCTAAAATAGTTTTGACTACATAAAAACTAAACCCATTTTCACTAGGTTGAATATTTTTAAGATCTAAAGACTCTACGTTTTTGTCGACATTGTCTTTTAGTGTTTTAGGTATTTTGGCATTCTCGTCAACTACACTTATCCTAACTTTATTATTTTCTTTTCTAGCTTCAATAATTATCAATGAATCTTTTGTGCTTTTTTTCATGGATTCATTGATTATTACACTTAGTATAAAAAATAATGAAGTCTCACTTATATCGATAGATATCGGATGTTCAGAAGTAGCTTCGATTTTAATTCCTAAATCTTCCGTTTCTTTATCGCAAGTTTTTAAAACTTTGTGCACTACTTCATTAAAGTCAGTTTTGTAAGTATCATTTTTCAGAATTTCATTTATATACACTAATTGATCTCGGTATTTTTCAATTGATAAATAATTTTTTCTTATATCTTCCTGTTGAATATTTTCCATTTTAGAAGCATACAGTTCTAGTGTGTCCAGATAGTCGTGGATTAATTTTATGAAATTGTTTGAATTATCTGACTGATTTTTCAAACTTTTATTAATTTTAGATTCTTTAAGCAAAGTGGACTGGTGTTTTATAAATACTCTTAAATAATAATTAAAAGATAGATCTATAAACAAGAATATTGTAGCTCCAATAACAACTAAATATATTAGATTAGAGTACATTTGTTTTGATTCTTCACTAAGATAAATTATCGTGTTAAATACAAGACAAAATGTAAATATAATAATGTACGGTAATAAAACCATCTTCTTAAATAAATATTTGGAGGAATTTTTTCTTTCTGCAGGCAAATTTATACTTTCATCAGAAGTATTTGAACTTTCTGAAATATTTTTTAATTTGTTGGCATATATATCACTGTTAAATGAAATACCATTACTACTAACGCTTGCAATTTTGTGGTCAATTTTAACAAATTGGTTGTTAATGTTACTCAAGGCTAGCTTAAGTAAGTTTTGAGAAGATAACAAACAAACGCTGTAGTTACTGTTCTTCATGATTATTTTGTTTGTTTTGTTTTTTGTGTTTAGTGAAACTAAAATATAATAAACTCCCAGACAAAAAAGTGGCAATAAAATAACTAAAC
>JBGSIS010000023.1:0-1954 GCA_041742395.1 Saccharimonadales bacterium (SeqCode) | reverse complement strand
AATATCCTTGAATAACAATGAATTGAATCCTACTCATAAGGATTTGATTTTTTGACACTCCCCACGGATGAATCCGGGGGATTCTAGTTTCACAGTTGTTGCTTGCCCTTACAAGTCTTACGACCAACAAGAGTAGAGGCTACAACTCCACTAGCGTTACTTCGGGGATGCCCTCCCCTAGTTGCACGACTTAGAATTACTTTGGCTGCGTTTATGTCGCGTTGCTCAACATATCTGCAATAGGGACAAGAATGTGTGCGAGTGCTGAGAGCTTTTTGTACTCTAATACCACAATTACTACATTCTTGACTGGTGAAATGGGGAGGAATTGCAATAACTTCTGTCCCAAATTTCTTGCCAAAGTATTCGAGCCACTGGCGAAAATTGTACCAAGAAACATCACTAATACTCTTGGCTAGCTTATGGTTTCTCACCAAGCCGCTAACATTTAAGTCTTCCAAAACTACCTTAGCGTTAGCTAGGGCTAAGTTACGCGCCAGTCTCTTGGCGTGTTCATTCCTTTGTCTTGTTACTCTTAAATGCTTACGAGCATAAATACCACGCGCTTTTCTTCTACCAGACGACCCTGATGCCTTTTTGTAAATATTACGTTGAACGCGTTTTATATCTTGTTCTGCTTGGCGTAAAAATCGAGGATTTTCTTCATGGTTGCCGTTGCTATCAGAATAAAAATACTCTAACCCGACATCAATACCTATCTCTGATGTAGTTAGCGGAACACTTAAGATATTTTCCACTTTCACACAAAACTGAACATAACATCCATCAGCTCTACGCACAATCCGAACTCGTTTAATTAGTTCAATAGGGTATTGATGAATATCCCATTTACCTAATAGCTTGAGTTCGCCAATACCTTTTTTATCAGTGAAAGTTATACGGCGTTTTGTTGTGTGCAGCTTCCAGCCTGAGACTTTGTACTCCACGGAGCGGCTATGTCTTTTAAACCGAGGATACCCCTTTTTTCCCAGTTGATTTTTCTGGCAATTATCAAAAAATCTATTAATAGCACGCTCTACATTTTCAAGAGATGCTTGGCAAGCATGACTATTTAAATCGTTGACAAATTTATATTCCGAACGTAGCTGAGTGTTGTACTGATACAGTTCTTTTTTGCTAACACCGCGATTATCCATCCAATATCTAAGCGTTTTATTGCGGACAAACTGACAAGTCCGAATAGCCTCATCTATTGCTTTTAATTGTGTTTTTGTTGCAACTGCTTTATATTCCAGTACAAACACTTTTAAATCACCTCCCCTAACTTGTTTATTAGTTAGCTATATCTTATCATATAGATACAGATAAGTAAACTACTATTAGATAAAATGATTAATAACTTTAAATCAAATAATAATGTTATATATTCTTGTCAGTATCATGTGATTTTCTGCCCTAAATACAGGCGAAAGGTATTGGTTAATGTGGTTGCATCTAGACTTAAGGAATTACTTGCAAGCATCGCGATTGAGATTAAAGTTGAGATTTTGGAAATGGAAATAATGCCCGATCATGTGCATCTATTAATAGAAGTTGATCCCCAGTTTGGAGTACACAAAGCAGTAAAGAGATTTAAAGGGGCAACATCTAGGTATTTAAGGCTAGAATTTCCTGAACTAAAAAAGCGGCTACCCTCCCTGTGGACTAATTCTTATTTTGTATCCACAGTAGGAGGTGCGCCTTTAGATACTATTAAAATGTACATTCAAAATCAGAAAGAAACTTGACGGCGAATAAATTCGCCCGCGCTTAACCCCCATAAATAAAATTTAGGGGCTTGCACAGCGCGGGGTTACTGGTCAAATAAGCGTCATTTAACCAAAAAATAACTAAAATACTTGTAATAATTTCTGTTATGAACACTCCCGTAGAGCTCCCCAGTGGAAAAATATTTGATCTCGCTCGCTTGATTGCCTTGTTTCCACAGCCAACC
>JBGSIS010000022.1:0-4006 GCA_041742395.1 Saccharimonadales bacterium (SeqCode) | reverse complement strand
CTACGATCAAATGTAGATGCAATTTTATTTGTTTCATCAAGTGTGCCAGTTTGGGCAAGCACCCGGCCAATTTCAAAGCCAGCTAGCTCTTGTCTAGGGTAGTTGCTATGAACTAGCGGGTAGCGATGGACTGCCCTTTCTGGATCGTATGCCTCGGCAGTCTGGTTTTGTGGTATATACATATGCATATTATAACATTTGGTGAAGTTATTGCAAGTGTTGCGACCCGCAGAGGAGTACCATTACTCTTCAGTCCAACGCATTAAGATATATTTATTTCTAGAGTTCTATTATGCTTCCTAATGCCCAGCCATACTAAAACACTCACCAATTGGTGGGCTTTTTAGTATCACGAGATACGGGATCCGAACGCCATAAAGTGAGCATAGCGAACGAGGGGTTCGGTGAAACGAGGACGGGCGCAGGAATTAATTCCGAGCACTTGCGCAGCGGAAAAGGACGAAGTCCGATATCCCTCATCCCCAGCCAAGATGTTTGATTTATAGTCCAGTAAGCATTCATGCTGCTTGATTTTTGTTATACTTAAAATATGATTGATCATGACTCGCATAATTGTAAGGACGCCACATGTGATATCGGTACATCACACTCACCCAGAACTAAAAATAGGCCCGGTCAATATCAAGCCAAATAAATTAAAATATTTACGACTATCAATAACGTCCTAGACATGTATGCTCAGCCAAAGATGATCGTGTCTCAAATTGGACTAAAAAACGTCAAATACTCCTGCATTTTTTATATATACAACTAATTATGCTAGATTTATGATGTTTTCTAAGGACAATAACTGCTTAAACGTAGAATTACGGTCGTTATTTCTTAGCCCACACATAAATTGTGCTACGAGCACTACCCGAGACAGTCAAGTAGCCGTTATCTACCAGGGTTTTGAGCTTGCGCTGCAAACTACGGCGCGGAACATTAGGCAGTACAATTGCGGCTTCGGAAAGGGATATAGAGCCAAATTGCTTGGCATAGCTCAGCAGATCAGCATCCTCAGAGTTGATACGCTTCACCGGGCTATCTCCCATAATAACGTTGGATAGTATCATGATTTCTACTGACAGTACTTTAACTGATGACAAAAAACCATCCACAAAATAGCTAATCCAAGGGTCGAGCACTGCCGTTGTGGCAATTTGGTATTTCTCGCCCTGTACCGTATGCAGCGCATTATAGTACGCACGCTTATCAGTATAGTAATACGAATCAAGAACTAGTGTACCCCGAAAATCATAATCACGTATTCCAAGGTAGAGCTGCGTCAGTACGCGAGTAGTGCGGCCATTTCCATCGGAAAACGGGTGTATAGAGACAAAATGAAAGTGAAGAATAGCCGCCACAATGACGGGATGTATGTTTTCGCTCTCCATCAGCCACTCAAGCAGAGAAGCTATTTCTTCTTTTAGGATTGTCGTTTTTGGCCCTTTGTATAGTACTGTGTCGTCCTGATCGATAATATCTACCCCAACAGTTCGTAAAACTCCGGTTTTCTCAGGAGGAAGCAGACCTTCCATAATAAGTTCGTGAATGCAAAGGATATCTTTAAGCTCAATCGGATTACTAGACACCTTGCGTTTATCTATATAGTCCAGCGCTTTTTTGTAATTGCGTACCTCAATATCGGCATACTGGTGGCGTGTCAGTACTGTACCATCAGCAAGCACCTTTTCAACCTGCTTGAGGTTCAGCGGATTACCTTCAATGGCGGTTGAGCTATGGATCGCCTCAACGGTAGCTCGGTGGCGCAGTTCTATCTCGCGTTCCGGCAAGATACGGCTGTGAGCAACCTGCGAACGAAGCGATTCAATCTCAGTAATAGTCGAAAGCAGCGCATCCGTTATCTGGTATTTTGGGTTGTAGGTCATATAGCTAGTTTAGCATAGTTTTTAGTTATTGCGCCATATTCGCGCCAGTATTCGCGCCAGATTAGTTAATAATGCAGAAGTCCATATACCAGTCACGAGCTATGCGATATTTCTGCAGGTATCTTCAACTATACTCCTAAGTGCACTCTTCCTGTATAGTTCGGTTGAATCTTCTCACCATAACTATTCATAATATCTTTAAGTTGATGGATATCTATTTCATCTAGGTCTTCTTCACCAAGAAAAGTTCCATCAACGTACTTCCTCCCCAGCCATATAGAACGCAAACGTTCTTCTATACTATCTTGACCCTCGTTATCTGGGTCTTTTTTTATGGTTTGATTATTCATATTTATACTCCTAGTATTTTACGTGTTTCTAAAACATTTTCGGCGATTGCTCGCGCAAAATTTGTGTATTTAACAGATACGATACCTCCTTTATATGTTATATTCTCGAAAAGTTTGGTTATTATTATGCGTTTATGATCAGGTGAGCGTTTCTGGTATATTGATGCTGCCTTTTGCGATAGTTCAAGCAGTACTAGCTTTTGCTTCAGTCTTACAACAGAAATTTGGTCTATATTGTTAAGTTTGTATTTGAAGTGCTGAAGTTGTGAGTGTATTTCAGAATGTTTTAGTTTATATAGCTCAGCAGTAATTTCTCCAGATAATTTATCGTCATACAGGTTGCTCTGCATGCGATATAAGCGTTCTATTTGTTGCTGTACAGATATTGCTAACTGCTCGTTTTTTAGTATCTCTTTTCGGAAATAGGTTTCCATTGCTTCAGCTGCCCAAACCCTCCAAGGCGGCGAACTTCGTCTTAGTACCGAGCTTGATGAATCACAAAAAAAGGAGCTAACCGAATTATTTGACCATGACAATATAGGTCAAAGACTGCTGGCAACTGCCCAAACGATAAAAATAAGCGACCCTAATGATCCATACCCTGATGAAGCGGTTTTTGAAGTACCGTTATCAGGAACAGATGGAGTAATTGTTAAAAGTGTAGTTACCGACAAACAACAAGGGCCACTTGATGAATTTGAAGCACTACTACTTCTACAAAACCTCGGCATCGATGCGCCAAGACCGTTAGGTAGAGTATTTACGAGTGGACAACATGGTTTTATTGTCATGCAGAAATTACCAGGTATTAGTGGACGTGTAATTAAGCAGTACATTGAGAAAAATTCTATAAATGAGTCAGAGCAGTCATATCTCTTGGCTGAGGCTGAGGAGAAAATGAATGAAATCGCGGAAACCATTAGACGAGATACGGGACTTGATAAACCATGGCGTTTGAAAGATTTCATGATTGTTTTTGGCAGAGATCAAAATGATTATGGTCAACTAGGCATTGAACGATTATTGCCAATCGATTTTGAACGTGCAAAGGTTTTTGACCCTCAAAACCCACATAGCATTGAACTCGGTCAAGGACTTTAATGATTTGAGGATTTTTTCATAATCCTCTATTCACCGTTTTCTAGGTGGTTCCAATTTCTATCCTTTGTTCTGGATTTAAAATGTATAGTTTGAGTTCTGATTCTTTCTTCTTTAAAACCAAGACCACTTAATAATGCTTTCCCGAAACTAGATAGTCTTTATTTATTTAATCGCATTTTTTCTTCTGTAATATCTGATTCTATAAACAGAGTTGCATCGCTAGCTCGCATCTCAGGAATAACTGTTCAATATAGTAATATTGCGTCATGAACAATTTGATTTGGCGATATGCCCTCAATGATAGATTCACCATGAACAAAAGTGGCAGCGTCGTCACTAAGAATTATTAACTTGCTTTCTGAGGGTTCTGACATGTTATATACAATCAATCATTAATTATTATTCTATATAATATAATAATAATTAAAAGTTATCAAAATAGTTTTATTGTTGCCAAGAACACCAATTAGCCAAACAGTTTACATCCAAATCTAATTATTATGTGTTTTTAATTTGCTATACTGGGCTCATGAATTATTCCCTTAACCCTATAGAGCATGAGCAAATTGCTGAACTACGAGAAGCCGTAAACCTTTCATTGGTTGAAGGAAAAGTGCGTAGTGTAATAGTTGGTAGGATTAGTGAAGTTGAAATTGATGGAGT
>JBGSIS010000021.1:0-3715 GCA_041742395.1 Saccharimonadales bacterium (SeqCode) | reverse complement strand
CCTTATCGAGATGCTCTGTCAATATAGGAATAAAAGCTACCCCCAGTGCACCAGCAGCGAGTGTATAGAAAAAGAAGTCTGGAATTTTGAATGCTGCAAAATATGCATCAGTACTCTGAGGACCAACTACTGGGAAGTTAGCATTTACGATTTTATATCGTAAAAATCCCAATACTTGTCCGATAAGCGAAATGACTAACAATAAAGTTGCCGCGCCGCTTACACCAAGTTTAGTGTTTGCGCGTTTAATAAATCTGTTCATTCAAGATACATTATATTCAGTTTTGCTATCTAAAAATAGTACTATTTTAATATAGTGTTGCAGATTTTGGCATTGCACTGCCTTCAAGAATTTTCAGTACGTCGTCAGCTTCGACTGTTTCTTTTTCTAATAGAGCGTCCTTAAGACTTTCTAGCTTGTCTCTATTTGACTTAATAACATCTCTGGCTCTATCGGCAGCCTCTGATATTAAGGACTCTACTTCATCGTCAATTATTTTTGCAGTTTCATCAGAATATTGTTTTTCATGAACTAGTCTATCCATCATCATACCTTCGTCTATATGGAAGACTTGGTCTCTTAGTTTTTTACCCATACCTTGATTTATGATCATGTCTCGAGCAAGTTCGGCAGCTTTCTGAAGATCATTACCGGCACCTGTGGTAACTCTGTCTGGACCGTAAACTACTTCTTCAGCAATACGACCACCAAGCATCCTAGCTAGTACATCCTTATATTCAATTATACTGTGATAGCTTTTATCTTCTGGGGGAATAAACCAAGTTACTCCACCGGTTCCACCACGAGGAATAATTGTAACCTTATGCACCATATCACTATCTGGTAAAACGTGACCAACTATTGCATGACCAGCTTCGTGGTAAGCTGTTAGCTCTTTCTCTTTTTCACTCATAATCTTGTTCTTACGTTCTGGTCCAATTGCTACTTTTTCAAAGGCATTAGTTACATCAGCTTGATTTATTTCCTTACGGTTGTGTCGGGCAGCAATAATAGCTGCTTCGTTGGCAATATTAGCTAAATCTGCACCAGATGAACCAGCAGTCTTAGCTGCTAAAGCGTCAAGATCTACATCTTTAGTTAATGGTTTTTTATCAAAGTGAACTTTGAGTATTGCTTCTCTGTCTTTTCTATCTGGCAGACCAATATTTACTCTTCTATCAAATCTTCCAGGTCTAAGTAGGGCTGGATCAAGTACATCGGCTCGGTTAGTGGCGGCCAAAATTATAACGTTAGTTCCTTGTTCGAACCCATCCATTTCTACAAGAATTTGGTTTAGAGTCTGTTCTCTTTCGTCGTGTCCACCACCCATTCCAGATCCACGCTTACGTCCTACAGCATCGATTTCGTCAATAAAAATTATACAAGGTGCATTCTTCTTTGCTTTACCAAACAAATCTCTAACTCGACTAGCGCCAACACCAACGAACATTTCAACAAATTCTGAACCAGAAATACTAAAGAAAGGTACATTAGCTTCTCCGGCTACAGCTCTAGATAACATTGTCTTACCAGTTCCCGGTGGCCCTACTAATAGCACTCCTTTTGGAATTTTAGCTCCTAGATTTTGAAACTTTTTAGGAAATTTTAAGAATTCAACAATTTCTTCTAAGTCTTGTTTAGCCTCATCTGATCCAGCAATACTCTTAAAAGTTAACTTGTCCTTTTCGTTACCATATAACTTGGCCTTACTTTTTCCAAAACTCATTGCTTGGTTACCCTGGCCCTGAGCGCTTCTAAGCATAAAGAATAGAACTCCACTGATAAGTAGTACTGGCAAAATAGAAAGTGCTACATTTGTCCAAGTAGATCCAGCGTTAGATGCTGGCATTACATCAACCTTAACTTTAGAGTAATCTACACCTTCTTCTTGCAAGCTTACAACTGGATCCTTGTAAGATTTTATGGTTGGGTCATTTTCGTCTTTTTTGGTTATTTCTAGATTATTTCCCTTTACATCGATTTCTTTATACTGACCTTCGTTAGCGGCCTTTATGACTTCAGAAATTGGTAGTTCATCTAGCTTTTTAGGTTGTTGATTTGCGGCAAAAACCACCATAACCAATAAAATAATTATTGCTACAAATCCAAAATTCTTATAGTTTCTTGTCTTGTTATTCATTCCCTTGGGTTGATTCTTCGGTTTATTCTCCATACCAGCGATATTATACAGATTAGGTTAGTGTTTTGCTATCTGTTTGATTAACAAATTCTTAACATATCTTTTGAAATCTTAAGTTTTTTAGTTGAATTTAAGCTGAACTCCCTGTTATTTTGACTAGTCTTAGATATTACAACTAGTCGTTGTAATTGTTTTTTATCAATATTTTTTATGTTGTGTTTTTTTAACCAAGTATTCATAACTTCACGTCCAACCACGTTTGGAAGCCCAATAAACCACTTTCTGTCTATGGTGTCGATTTTTGGCTGTAGATGGAGGATAGACGTAATTAATTCATCGATTTCAGTATTAACTTTTTGAGATTTTTTGATGTGGCTCAGTAGTTCTTCTTTTTGAGATGATGTCATATTTGGAATTATTTTATGACGTATATAATTTCTAAGATATTTGATATCTGAGTTAGTATAGTCTTCGCGCCAGTTAATATTATTGGCCTTAGCATATTCAATTATTTGGTTCTTACTTAAACTTTGTAATGGCCTTTTTAACATATTATTATCTGTTATTGAAGATAGTCCACTTCTGTTCGTACCCCGAATAAGGTTAATAATTGCAGTCTCTAATAAATCGTCTTTATGGTGTGCAGTAAGTATTGCGTCAGCTCTTGATGCTTGCCTAACCTTATATAGAAAATCGTATCTTGCCTCTCTAGCTTGAGCTTCACTTGCATCCGGACCTAAATTACCTTCGTCATAAATAAATTTTAGATTTTTTTGTTTTGCTAAATTCTGAACTAACTTTCTGTCAATCTCAGAGTCATGCCTTATGCCATGATCATAATGAGCGATAATTAAATCTGCTTTTGGTTGTTTACTCAAGATATCCATAAGTACCATTGAATCAACGCCGCCCGAAACAGCCACTACGTATCTACCATTAATTATTGAAATATCCATTGATTAATATTATAGGTTTTAAATAGATAATATTAAAGTTAGCTATTGCAAAAATATCTAGTAATACGACCTAAAACATGCTATATTTACCCCTGTTCATTATAGATTAACAATTTGCCAGGATAGCTCAGCTGGTTAGAGCGCAGGACTCATAAGCCTGAGGTCGCGAGTTCAAGTCTCGCTCCTGGTACCAAATTTAAGAAATTAAAATACCCCGGCGTCCCGGGGTATTTTTTATTGAGCGATTAAGATTATTCTCTTATGTACTCGTTTAAGCTTTTGTTGCTTTCTTCTGGGTACAACGTCTTGAATTAACACTTTTTATTTTCTCCTTTGTAATTTACTTACAAGTTTTCTAATATTGAATCTATTTGAAGAATGTCTTCGTTTGTTGTTGGCAATAGTTCAAATGCCATGCCATTTGCTAGTGTTATCACACTTTTTAGCGCCCTTTCTTCATGAAGGTTCATGTTTAAATTGTATTGTTTATTTCTTTTCTGAAATATGTTTGTTTTATCGCGATTAACACTATTTATTATACACGTATTTGCATTTTTGTCAATGTTCAAATATGATAATTCTTCTTTACTGTTATCAAAACAAGCTTTAGAATTATAT
>JBGSIS010000020.1:0-43645 GCA_041742395.1 Saccharimonadales bacterium (SeqCode) | reverse complement strand
GGGTATTGGAATAGTCTACCAAGGTTTTATTCCAACTGCCTGCACAGGTAAATCGATTACGGTAACAAACCCTCCGACTGTTTCACTTATGGCTAATAATCAAGGAAACTTAAGTCTTCAAAGAGGAAGCGGATTAACGCTTAACTGGACCTCAACAAATAGTCCAACAAAATGTGTAGCATCAGGTAACTGGGGTGGAAATAAGCCTGGTTCCGGTAGTGAGAACCGAAACACAGATACTTCTTCATCTGGAACTAGAACTTATACCCTAGCTTGCTCTAACGGAGTAGGCTCTGGTGCCAGCACAAGACAAGTCACTGTTACTAACCCACCTCCTCCAGCAAATACTGGAGGAGGTGGTAGTGGAAGTTCAGGCTCATCTTCTGGAAGTAGTGGATCATCAAGTTCTGGGGGGAGTAGACCAACTCCAGCAACTCCTTCATCGGGTGCTAGTAACACCCCTACTCCTGCTGCTCAGTCAGAACCTCCAACTTCACCGACTAACTTCAGTGCAAGCGTTAAAAACGACACTGCTGTTGAATTAACTTGGACTAAACCTGAGTTCAATGGAGTACTAGCTGGGTACGAGCTAGAAAGGTCATTGAACCAGCAAGATTGGGAAAAAGTCCAAGATTCGCTTATTGAAAATGAAACTTATAGTGACACTGTCGTTAGTTTTGAAACTAAGTATTACTATAGACTTAGGGCAGTTGATTACTCTGATAATAAATCTGACTATATCGCTACCGATATAACTACACCTCCATTCGCCGCAAACTTTACTTCAGACGAGATAACTTTGAATTCTGAAGACGGCAAGCTTTCAGTAAGGATACCTAAAGAATCTATCGACGGTGAAGCGCAGTGTAATTTGATAAACAACAATGGGATTCTACCACCCGAAATCGGAGGCTTCGAAAACGCTGCCGGGCCATATGAAATACTATGTAAAACCCAAGATGGAAATATAATCGAATCATTTAATGCCCCGCTAGCCGTAACTTACAACACTGAAGATAGTAATTACGCTGCATTATCGTATTACGCATATGGAGATGACTGGCAAGAAATTCAAGGTCAATATTCTGATAATGTTGGCTTCTTCGAGATAAAAGATCAGACTTCATTTACGATACTTGGAAAAACTAAAACTACTCCTTTAATTATTAGAGTTGTCATCGTTCTAACTATTATTGCAGTTCTGATATTCGGGTCTTTGTTTGTATTTTATATGTACTCAAGATACAAATTAAATAAATCTGCAAAGAACAAGTATGATGACTATTACCGTAAAGAACACGGCTATTAGGATTTATTATTGAATTTCTTTATAAAAATATACTGCTGAATTTTATAATTATACACTTGGTAAAGTGCAATTTTTCATAGTATTGCACTCAATACTTACAAACAAACTGTTTGTAAGCGTCTCATCTTGAGTAAACATCCTTAGTCTTCTGGTGCCGTTAAAATCATTAACATTAGTTGAAGTAGCTGAACTATATAGTCTCAGTAGTTAATAATTTGTAGACGTGTGAAACTTTTCTAGCGCGATGCTCCTCAAATGATTTTGCATCTCTTAATTGATCTTGAAATTACAAAGAAAACTCATAAAATTAATGGTCTGGTAATTATTGCAGTAGTTGGATCAGTAATAGTCAATAGCTATTCATTTATATTGAATGAAGAAAATATAAATTTGTGCATTGCAATTATGTTGCATTTAATTATACACTTCTAGGTAGGATGCCTTCAAATGATTTAAATAATTTTAAAAAAATTCTTTCAAATAATGGCTATAAAGTAACTAAAGCAAGAGAGCTAACTTTTAATCTACTAGTTAATCCTGAACCTCAATCTATGAATGAGGTAATAAAGAAGTCAAATAAAAAGATAGATAGAGTTAGTATTTATCGAAATATAGATTTGTTTGAAAAGCTAGGAATTGCGCACAGAGTCTATACGGGATGGAAATACAAAATTGAGCTTTCAGATGTTTTTATTGCTCATCACCATCATTTAATTTGTATTAGTTGTGGCAAGATTATAGACATTGAAGACGAAAAACATATAGATGATTTTATTAAAAACGTCTCGTCAAAAGTAGGATTTAAGCCTCGAAGGCACACATTCGAAGTCGACGGCTACTGCAAAAACTGCAGCTAGCATTTATGGTAAATTATTGTCTTTTTCTTTTACCGGATAGTCTAGTGAAAACTACAGACTCTAACAGGGCCCAGACAACTGCATTTACAAGATATATCGCTCCAGCAACTGCACTTACTAATAGTAAATCTTGACCAGTAATCACATCAATTAGACTGACTAAACCAGCTACTACCACAGAAATAACTAGAATGGTTAAATATGTGTGTTGCAATTTTTCTCTGTCGCTTGCATTACGATTCCATTCAATTAATGCATTATATAGTGCGCTTAACATATTTTTACATCTCCGTTAATACTTTAAATTTTATACTTTAAAATTTAAATGATTTTTCTGTTCTTGTCAATTTTGTTTCATAGTAAGCTTTAGCATAAACATAGTATTTTTGTAGACTATTTTTTAATAATCTTAATAATATCCCTTGAATACTTTTCTAATTTCTGAGGACCTATTCCGTTAATTTGTGAAAGTTGCTTCTCGTTTTTGGGTAATATTGCAGCAATTAATTTCAATGTTTTATCTGAAAGGATAACATATGCTGGGGCACTTTGCTTCATGGACTGTCTCAATCTCCATGTTTTAAGTTTTTCGAATACTTCCTCATCGTAGCCATCTAATACTTTATCTTCTTCTGATCTGAGAGCTAATCGTACAGTTTTATGATGTTCCTGAATTATTTTTGAATCAATTCTATCAAGTTCAGATTTTGCTTTATCAGACTTTGACCTAAGTAGAACATCAAGCTCGATAATTTGTGGATTTACAACCATGGCCATATTGTTAATACCCTTTATGAATAGACCATTGATACTCCTAACTCGGGACAGGGCTACATAGCCCATGCCAGGTTCAAAAGATCTAGATAAATCTATTTCAGCAGCGTCCAGGCTCATCCCTTGACTCTTATGAATTGTAATTGCCCATGCTAATCGAAGTGGAAGTTGAGTAATTTCTGCAATCACCTTATCGCCATCTTCAGTCTTCCAAGTATGCTCATCGGCCGTGATAACACGATTATTTGTTTTAATTATTGGCATATCGTCGTCATTAAAATCAATTACTTTTCCAAGAGTTCCGTTAACAAATTGTTTTTGTGGATTATTAGCTACAAACATAACTTCAGATCCTATTTTTAACACCAATTGTTCTGGAGCTAAACATCTACTGATCAAAGATTCAACAGCACTTTTACGACCCTTGCTTGTCATTTCATAAACCATGGTCTCGGTTTGTAATTTATTAAGCTCCGTATTATTAATTTCATCTACGTGTGCATTGTGTGAATATAACTTAATAATATTTTGGTCTTTTGATTTTGCATCAATTCTTGCTGTAAGATCTTCAAAATGTGAATCATCGACTGTATTTGACCTTATAGCACTCAAAATGTCTAATAGATTACTATCGTCTTGGCGATGTTGTTCCTCGAGATAACAAATCTTTAGATTCATGTTGTTCCAAGCGTTAGATTTAAATATAAAAAACGGTTCTCCAGTACGAGTAACAGGTGGGAGCTGAAACAAATCACCACTTAATACTACTTGGAGTCCAACAAAGGGCTTTGTATTATCTTTAAAAGCTCTGGATATAGCATCAACTGCATCTAACACATGACCGTCAAGCATGGAGACTTCATCAATTATTAACACTCTTGTTTCTGTCATTCGTTTTTTTAGTGTTGGTTTTACCAACATTCTTTTAATTTCTTGTTCACCAATTTCAGTAATGCCCATTCCCGCCCAGGAATGAATTGTCATTCCGTTCATATGTGTAGCAGCAATTCCAGTACTGGCAGTCACTCCAACATTTATATTATTCTCTCTTAAGTATTTAATATATTCGTTAAGAATAAAGGTTTTACCGCTTCCAGCAGGACCAGTAAGATAAACATTATGCCCCATTTTTAAAATATCTAGAGCGTCATTTTGTAACATATTATTATAGTATCTCAGTTTTTTGATACTGCTTGCAATAGCAATAAAAGTCTTTCTTGGTTTTAATAATTTTAATTCACATAAATCTGCTGCTAACTAAGAATATTTTGATTTATTTTCACTGTTTAGTCGTTTATTTGAATAAGGAATATTCCCTTCAATATAATCAATAACAGCAGCTAGTGGGTCAGAACTATATCTAACTGCAATATGTTTTCGAAGACCAGGAGTTAACTTCTCTATCACATCACTTTCTGACCATCCGAGACATTCTATTAAAACTTCGTCAGACAAAAGATCTAAATTTGCAGCAAACTTATCTAATGCGTCTAAAGGATTTGAAATATTATTTACAGCGAAACGCTTTCGAAGACCAGGAGTTAATATTTCTTTAACTTCTTCCTCAGTCCATTCTAGATATTCAGCTAAAACTTCGTCAGTCATGAAAGCTAAATTTTTAGCAACTTTATCTAAAATTGCTAGCGGGTCAGAAATATTATTAATGACGAAATGCTTGAGTAGTCCTGGCGTAAAAATTTCATTATATTCCTGGGCTTCTGTATCTGCAATGCTCTGTTTTTCAATCCACTTATTTAAAATAGTACCGTCCATCCACTGCTTTAAAAACCCCGGACCCCAATTTGCTAAAATCTGAGCTAAATTAGTTTTATCCGCCTTACTAGGATTAAATGGTGTCTCGGACCAAATAGGCAAAACCTGCATAACTACTGCTGCAGTTTCAATTACTAAAGATTCGGGAGTTTGAAAGTGTACTAGTCTAACACGTTTATCTGTTTCTTCAGAAATCTTATCTTTACTTTTACTAAAAATTGGTTCTTCGCTATTTTTAAATAACGCCTTTTCCCATATACCTATTACACATGAAGTAATGTCAGATACATTATTTAATGTATCTGTTGGATCTATCATTGAGAATATAGCTTCATTGCTATCGGTTGCCGAACGAGCAAGTTCATCGTGTTCAGTTAGTATAGTTGCTACCTTTGAAGGTACAGTATCTAGTAAATTCCTTAATTCAATACTGTTTCTTCCGAACTTCTGAGAAAAGACTCTCCATAATCCAGCTAAACCTATTTCGTTGAATTCAGGTTGTAATTGATCTGGGCATTCGCCACTGAAAAGAGACTCATAGGCAATCTGCCGAGTCTGTAAAAGATTTGTTTCTTTTTCCATAAGAAGAATATTTTATAACTTTTTGTAGTTTTAATCAATATTAGCGTTTATCAAAAAGTTCTAGATAATAACGAGTACCCCTTGTTTTGCCTAATGTAGACCAGTGAGCAATATATTGATGCTGTATCATAAATTCAGCTATCTTTTTTCTTATCATAGTAAAATCCCCCTTAAACTCTAACCATTCTGAAGATTTTGTATCTAAAGAATTTAACTGGGGTATTTGTTCTCGTATATCTTGCATTCTTAAACCGCCATCTTTAACCATAAGCATCAATATAGATTGCTCGATTCCAGATAAGATTAGTGTATCTTCATGAAGTTCTAAAGATGGTGTATCGACTGAATCAAGGTTACTTTCTGGTATAGACTGGCCTTCTTTCATGAATATTTCTTCAAGGGTTATTTTATCGATATCCATCCCTGGCTTTAGTCGATAAGTTGATCCATTTAGATTACTCTCAAGAAAACCGGCATCAACTAACTGATCCAAATCATCTAGAAAATCTTCGTACTGAGCTTCTGATACCCTTTCGAGCGAATGGCCGAAGCCTTTTCTTACAATTCTTGAATGAAAAACCTTACTTGTAGTCTCTCTTTTATCTAGATATTTTAATGCTCTTCGAATGCGAATAAATCTAGCCTCTGGACATATTTCTGAATCAAAGTCTTCTCGATCACGTTCTCGTGAAGTTATTTCTCTTTCAGGCTTTACTGATTCTGGTATTTCTATAAATTCATCAACTGCAGTTGCATTTAAATTTTTATTTACTAACTCTGTTTTTACATCACCCGCAGTTTTAAAAATTGATTCAGCAATAGTCCTTACTCGATCAGATACTAGACGAATTTCGTCTAAATCCTGAACGATCCTATCATTAAATGGTACGTGACTTAGGACAGATAACTGCCTTTCGATCTCTAGTTGTAAACCAACTAATTGCCCATTCACGACCTGTAATCTATCGATTGGGTTACCTTGATTGCTAATTACTTCACCGTTAGTCATTTCAATATATACTTATAGCACTTATTGTATTTTTTGTCTATTATTATGTTTTGATGTTTATATTCCCTTTTTTCTGCAAATATTTTAATTTTTTAATACTGAAATTAATACAGACGTTTATTAAAATATTATTTTGCTGTTGTTAATTTTTATCCAAAATGCGTTTGCCCAATTTTTGTAACTTAAGTTGTTCGGATGAAAAAGATCAGGTGCAAATCCAAATATTCTCTGATTCTGCTGTGTTTCAGTCTGCAAATCAACGAAATTCAGTTTTGGGTAATTTCTTAACTCGTCTTCAATTATCATGCTTGCTTCTTTGGCTTTCGGCGTACTGCTAGGACGACTATTAAACAGGGGCATATTCGCGACAAAACTACCATCCGGTAATGTTTCTAGTACTTTTCTAAACTTATCTCGGTAGTCTGTACTAACAAAGTTTGCTACATCGTTTGCGCCAATCTCTATTGTAACTAAATCTGGGTTGTACTTTTCTATTTTTGGAGCTTGTTCATTCAAGTAATCTTCCATTTTTGCTCCGGTTTTACTAAGGTTTACGACTCTTATCGTTTTACCTGACTTGTTTTCAATTTCTTTAGTAATTAAACCTACGTATCCTTTCATAGGACTACTCGCACCAATACCCTGAGCCGCAGAATCGCCTAATGCCAAATAAGTAATTTCCCCATTTTGTTTTGCCTTTTCAGACCAAAATTCAGCGTATCTACTTACGCTACTCAATAACCATAACAACGCTAATATTTCAACAATAACTAAAATTCCAACTATTATTAAAAACATCTTCATACCTCTTTTAGCTCTCGATTTTTCCAGCGCATCTTTCACTAACCTAATCATAACAAAAAAGACCCTTCATTTACGAAAAGTATTTAGTGTTACTTTCTAAAGAAAGGTATGTTGGTTTTTACTAAACGCATATAAGATTAACTACAATAACTCCAGAAGCAGTTCAGGAAACTCAACATAACCTAAATTATCTTTAGTAAAGTGTCCTTTATCTACGAATTCCCGAAGCTTAAGCCCGTGAACTTTTTCTTTCAATATATTTACTGTTTCAACTACGATTGTCTCGTCATCACTAGATATGAATATCACTACACCATTAGCTCTTGACGGAAACTCAACGTCTAGTTCAAAATCAAAAAAATCAGCAGTATCCGAAATGGGGTTTTTGTCTGGATTTATCCACGGAGCAACTAATATTACTTTACCTACTTTTATATCCTTGTTTTCACTTAACCATCTAACCAAAAAACCACCTCCACAACTATGTCCTATAAGCATAGTATCAGGTGTAATATCGAAACGCTCAAATTCCCTTTTCCAGTCTTCATATCTAGGTCGAAATGGAAATGGTGGCTCAATAGAAACTGCATGAATATCTTTAAGTATTAATTGGCGTTTAAGCCAGCTAAACCAGTGATCTTCACTATTACTTGGACGTTTTGGGTCGTAATGTTCATGCCCGTCTGGTCTTCCTGGAACTAAAATTGCGTTACTCATAAATTAACTATATCAAATAAAAGGCTGCACGATTCAAAAACTTACTTCCCAGACTAAAATAAAAAAATCTATATAATTTATGCTAAGCCTTCATATTAATTCCATAATCTTTAAAAAGAGACGGTTTTAACCGTCTCTTATATATGCACTAGATTGCTTATTATTTCGTAGCTATAAGCAATCTTAGCATGAAGCTTAATAAGCTTTTTTTGCGCCTTCTTCTATTGCCTTTTCAGCGTTATCCTTAGACATCATTGCACAAACAGTAGTTCCGCATTTCTGGTGCTTACCCTTGGCCATAAATCCGCCTTTAGCAGTTTGATTAATTTCCGGTGCTGTCAATTCAACGCCTTTTTCCTTACATTTAACACAGTATCCTGTAACCATATCTACACAACCTCACATTTATTAGTTAATATTTCTTGTTTTATTATAGCGCCTCTTTGGCATGTTCACTACCCTAAAGGTAAAATACACACCATTTAAGATATTTATCTACAAAAAAAGCCACCGCAAGTGTGGCACTTTTCTTGGTGCCCTTGACCGACTTTCTTTCGAACACCTTTTATTGTGGTTAGACTATTTCTTTAGAAATTTTTCTGCATAAGCACCGACTACGCTATTTATCATGGTCTGATATTTAGCATTGTGACTCTTGGCATATTTTTTGTACAGATCAAGACTGTGCTTATCAATAGCTATAGTTATCTTTTCTTTATCAGCTTTCTTTACCAGTTCTTCAGGACGTGGTATGAAATCTTCAATTCTCTCGGAGCCTGCTAGTGCCTGGTCAATATCGGCAGGTGCATCTGTGTAGTTAACGTTGCTCATATATTTTCTTTCCTTTCCGCCAGTATCCTGCACCAATGATGCGAATATGGCTATTTCTTATTGTGAATATCACAGTGGCGATGCCACCGCTGGACGTCTTACCTATACAAAAGTACCTTTTCTCGACCTTTGAGTGTTCCTTATCTAGCAAAATAACTCGTTACTGATCGAAGAAGGCATCCTGGGCCTCACTGAAAGACAACCCATGTTTAGTAATATTCTTACTGTTCTTGGAGTCGTCCCATTCGAAGTCCATACATATTATTACACATACTTTTGTATGGTTAGCAAGAATTATTTATCAAATAATTACTTGTGTTCGAAGAGTATTTTCAAGCACACAAAATCCTAAAATAAACGAACACCCTAAAACGAGTGTTCTTATCTGTTTCTTAGTTACTCAGGAAGAAAGGTCAAAATTGGTGCGAGTGAGGGGACTCAAACCCCTGGCCTCTTCCTTGGCAAGGAAGCGCTCTATCAACTGAGCTACACTCGCATAACAGGGGTAAATTATAATACAACTTATTTAAAACTACAATGCTAAATTTAATGATGAAATAGTAATTCGTATGCTTCTATAAAACCCCAAACAGCCAAACCAATAAAAACTACACTTCCAATAAAAGATATAACTGGGTTTTTTACCAATTCTATAGTTCTTTTTGGCGACAAATATAGTAGAACATTCAATATCATATGACCAACAAACACACCTATGGCAAACCCATAAACATTCACAACGTCAAATAATGGTACATAGCCAGCAAAATCATCTAACCCTAAGATAAATGGCACAGTAAAGGCCATAGTCATAAGAGCCCAAAAAGTAAGCTTTTTATTAACTTCTAGAGATCTTTCGGGAATAATTTTATTTAGTAGTGGTTTTGTAAGTTTATTAAAGTTAACCAGAATAAATTCAAACTTAGTTACAATAAGTTTAAACCAGTTTGGATATCCCTTTTTATTTATATTGATGTGTTCTAGTCCATCTTCTGCAAGTCTAACTAAGACTAGTGAGGCAATAATTATCATTAATGCCAAAAGCCAGTTAACACTCTTAAAAATACTCCAAATCAAAAGAATTGCCATTGTCCCGGCAGCATTACCGAGTGCTGTGCCTATTTCTATACCAATACGTCCTTTTAGACCCTGGTTTTTGTCCATGAGTCGTCCGATAAATATGGCAAAATCTACCGAAGTCTTTAGATATATTGTTAAGCCAATTATAATATCAGAAATCCTGATGCTTGTACTGATTTTGTCGGATATAAACATATTAATAAGACCTATTTCAATCCTCAATAAAGCAATCATTGCCAAACAGGTAATAATTGTCAGTGACAACGCAATAAATTGATCTCTCAAAAAGTTATTTGGTTTTTTGTTCATATATTTTCTTATTATATGTCACTTTATATTTAATCCATCATGCTCCTTGCTCGAAACGCTGGTTTGGCAGGATCATTTTAGGTACGCAACTGGATATTCTTTGTGATGTTCGGCATGGACTCAGATCAAATCCAAACTGTGGCAAGGCTATATATCCAATAAATCTATCTAATTGTTCGTCATAACACTCTAAAAGTGGAAATCCATCTGCAAAATCAGGGTGTTTTACACTTTCATTTTCTATCCATCTCAAACTAGTAGCCATTCTTGAAGCTGGCAACCCTCTTTCTAAGCTCATTCCTCTTACTTTAATAAATCCACTATCCTGTAATAGAGCAGTCACTGCAGGACCAACAGCTTGAGCGGCTCTTTCACTTATGGACACACAAGAAGTTAATTCGTTTTTTTCTAAGTATTTTTCTATCATTGTAATTTCCTTAAATATTCTTTTTATATATTCTGGAGATGCCCTTTATGAATCATTTTTTCGAACAAAAAAAATGACCCCGCCGCTGCGGAGTCATCAATAAAGTAGGCCGCGTTGGCTAGGGCTTAATCTTAATCTTCTTTGTTGTTGGCTGATTGTAATTCATTTTAATATTCTAATTTGGTGGCTCCTCCCAGACTCGAACTGGGGACACAAGGCTCTTCAGGCCTCTGCTCTACCAACTGAGCTAAAGAGCCACATAATTAACTAAAATAGCATACCCTATAAGATATTATTTTTCAACTTCGAGAGATGTATTTACTTACTTGTTTCCGCCGATGTTTCTAAGAACATCTATCATCTCTACCGGGAATAAGAACATTGTCTTTTGTGATGGTTCTGTTGATATTCTTTCCAGTGTATTGAGAGTCCTAAGATTTATTGCTCCTGGCGCAGAAGAAAGCATTTTAGCAGCATCGGCTAAGGTTTGAGCTGCGAGCTTTTCACCGTCAGCATTAATAATATTTGCTCTTCTTTCGCGCTCAGCTTCTGCTTGCTTAGCCATTGCCCTTTTCATATCTTGAGGAAGTTCAATGTTTTGTAATTTTACATTCTCTACATCTATTCCCCATTTATCAGTTTCCGAATCTACGATTTCTTTAATTTGCACACTGATATTCTCTCGTTTACTAAGTAAATCATCTAACTCAACGTTCCCAACTACATCTCGTAATGCTGCTTGCGCAAACTGAGCTGTAGCGTAACTATAGTCAGTTGTCTCAAGAACCGCCTTAGCTGGATCTATCGCCCTAAAATAAACTACTGCGTCAACACCAACCGTTACATTATCTTTGGTGATAACTTCTTGCTTAGGAACATCAACAGGAGTTGAACGAACGTCAACTTTTCGCATGGTCTGAATAAATGGAATAATTATGTTTAAACCAGGGTTTCTAGTTCCAGTATACTTTCCAAGAGTTAATATTATTCCTCTCTCATACTGATTAACTATTCTAATACCAGCAACTAATATAAAAAAACCAGCAACTAATATAAATACTACAATACCCACCATCTATCACCTCCAGTTAATAATTTAATTATATATCAGATTTATATATTATTTATGGTTTAACTATATTTAGTTCGGCTACGACTCTTTATAATTCTTTTTCGTTCTCTTTCTGAGGCTCCACCCCACACGCCATGATCAATGCGGTTAGCAATTGCATACTCGAGACACTCTGATATAACAACACAATCAGCACATACCCTTTTAGCAATTTCTACTCCAGGGCCATCTTTTGGAAAGAATATACTAGGTTCAACGTCTGAACACATAGCTTCTTGCATCCACTCTGTACTACCAACATAATTTGCCATAAATCCATAATATGACTTTATTGTATTATTTCAAAAATATAATTGTATGAAGTTGCTTGAATTAAATAAAAAATACCTTATTTTTAAATGAGGTATTTTTTATGGTGGGTGATGAGGGGCTCGAACCCCCGACCTCCTCGGTGTAAACGAGGCGCTCTAGCCAACTGAGCTAATCACCCTAAAGGTCAGGTTGAGATTATACATTACATCTTAAATCTCATCAAGAATATAATGGATGAAGGTCCTGTAAGTCAGGTCTGAGCACTCCCATGATTATATAACCGATCTTTTTATCAATCACCTTAAATTTACCCTGAAGTTCGGAATTATTACCAGCACTATTAAAGTTAGTATGCAAGTTGTCATCTTCTCCGTAACGACCAATAACTAGCTTACAGTCTGAATTATAGTCGGAAAAGTAGTTAGCAATAGCGATAGAACCAATCCTAACACACATCTCGCTTATACTTCTTTCATGAATAATGCCATATTCTCTTGTTGCAAAAGTGGATACTTCATTAAGATTAAATTCTTCATATCCTAGTTTTTCATTCATATATTTTTTTGCAGTCAAAGCGAGCAACATATCAAATTCGTTATCTTGCAAAGTATGAATCCAGCTTGCTCCATAGAGTCTGTTGTTATCTTGGCTAACTGCAACATAGAGTGTTCTTCCACCTTGGTCTTCTAAGAAATTTTCAGTTATTTCAGTAACGTTCTTAAACCTTGTTTTATCGCCTTCGTGATTAGCGCCTACACTATTTTCGGTAAATGACCTATACCTAAGCCACTCGGCTACACTAATTGGTATTTGGTTGTCTTTGTCAAAAACATAGATACCATGTACCCGACCCATTGAATCAGTTTTATTAACAAGAAAATTTTTGGATATTTCTGAATGATCAATAGGATCTGGTGGCAATATATTCGGGCCTTGGATTAGAGCTTCAGACTCGAGTTCTGTCATAAATTCTCCTGTTCCACCCTTAAGTTATTTGGTGGGCGAAAGAGGACTTGAACCTCCACGGGATTGCTCCCACCAGCCCCTCAAGCTGGCGCGTCTACCAATTCCGCCACTCGCCCTGGAATTAATACTATAAGTCCTCTAAGAATAACTTCTTACGAAACAAAACTCAAGCTCGCGAGCTATTCTTAAGTTTTTTCTTGTTGGTTTTTATAGTTTTAAAATATAATTTCTTTTCTCCAATATGGATTCCATATAAGGCAATTACAATCCAAATTGCATTAAGTAAAATAAACGCATACGCATCTTTCTGCATGGCATAAAAGAATAAAAACACAGCACCCAAAAGATTAAATAATTTATATTTTATTGAAAAACCACTCCATTTACCTGAAGTGTTTTGGGTAAATGAAAACAAAATAAGAATACCACCTGAAATTCCTATTAATTCAGTTAGCACTATTAACTCCTTGGCAAGTGATCATAGAAATGATTTAAACCAAATTCGTTTCTTACTATAGGTTTTATATCCTCAAGTCCCACTCCAACTTTAACTCCAGGATTAAGCGTGCCATAAGGATCAAAGATTTGTTTAACACGTTCGAATAATCCCAAAACTTCAGGTCCGAAAACCTTACCAAGATATGGAGCTCTTAAACGACCGTCATTATGCCCTGAACTCGTGCTTCCACCCATAGACGTTACTAAGCTGTAATATTCGTCAATTACTTTAAAGGCCCTTTGTCTATCCCCGACTTGTTGTAGATCAAGTATTGGTCTAACGTGGATTACCCCCATGCCGGCACTTCCCCAAACTATTGGGTCAAAGTTATTTCTTGATAACAACGCATACAACTCTTTCATAAAATCGGCTAGTCTGTCCGTTGGAACTATTCCATCTTCAATTATTGGCAATGCTCTCATATTCTTATCTGCATATGAAATAAACGACGAAGCGCTATGGCGCACTCTCCATATATTTTCAATTTCATGTTGATCAAATTCAACTTTATGTTCGATATGTTTTGACTTAAGTAGTTTAGATACTTTTTTAGCTAATTTCTTCTGAACTCTATCAGCTGGATTATCGAATTCAATAATCATAAAAATCTTTGGATATGGAGTCTGAATTAATCCTTTTAACTGATTTGGATTATGCGCATGAACAAAATTTAGGAGTTGATCATTTACTATCTCAATAGCACTGGGCTTTTCTTTCATCGCCTTAAGCTCACGAATGACTTCTGACATTACCTCCAGTTCATGAATACTTGCAGAAATTACAGATGTATTTGGATTATGTGGTTCAGTAGCTAAACTTATTTCAGTTACAAGTCCCAATGTGCCCTGCGAACCAACAAAAAGTGGTGTCAAGTCAAAAGAACCATCCTTTTTTCTTACTTTTGCTAATCCGTATCCAGCTGATGTATTTACAGTTTTAATATCTTTAATTAATTGTGAATTTTCTTCAATTAATGTGTCTAAGTTCCTGTATACTTCACCTTCAAATGTTGCTAAACCAAGTTTTTTATTAACTTCTCTTTTACTTATTCTACCAGTTTGAATAACTTCACCATTAGCAAGAACAACTCTAAGACTATTGATAAAATCATATGTATTGCCATACTTTACGCTTTTTTCACCAGATGCATTGTTGGCAACAGCACCACCAATTGTTGAATATTCTAAAGACGAAGGATAAGGTGGTAAAAATCTATTGTGAGTGAATAGCGTTTGCTGTACCTTTCCGTAGTTTATACCGGGCTCCAAGATCATATCTCCTGATTTGCCATCAAGCTCAAGAATCCTATTCATATGAGCAGGAAACGCCAGAATGATACCTTCGCCTATCGCTGCACCACTTTGGTCTGTTCCCGATCCTCTGGCGGTTATTGGAATAACCTTTCCTCTCTCAGCAAGTTGCCAGGTAAAGCGTGCAGTCTTACGGACATCATTTTCGTTTCTCGGATACACAATAATAGCAGGCGTTATCGACAGTATACTTCCGTCTGTAGAAAAATAACTGCGTGCATCACTTGCTGTGATGACTTCGCCTACTAAATGTTCTTGCAAGTAGTGTGCAACTTTATTCATTATCTATATAAAACCCCTATTAAAGCTTTAGCATCTAGACTCAATGATACCATATTTTCAAATCAATTTTGATTAATAATTATCTATTTACTTTAGTTTGTAATATCTGCCAATTTACAATATTTGCATACCTATCACTAGCTACGTTCATTTCTTTTGGCTCAAAATTATTTAAGTTCCCTCTAGTGATATATAAATACCTAGGCTGATAAAGCGCCAATGCTGGTGCATCTGCTCTCCAAGCTTCCAGAAATGGTTTGTACTTAATTGCACGGATTTCTGGGTCACTTCTTGTTCTGCCAGCTTCTAGAGCCTTATCTGCGGTAGCAGACTTGTATTCTGAAAGGTTAGACCTGTTCTGTGCACGTATATCTGCCTGAGAGCTATGCCAGTAAGGAAATACATCCGGATCTAGACCTAATGAAATTCCATAAAGTAAAGCATCGTATTCATGTCTTGCAATAGTTGATTCAAGTTCATCATTTGTCTGCAAAAATGCCTTAACATCAACACCAACTTGCTTCCACTGCTCCTGAAGCTTCTGGCTGATAAAGGTATAGTCACTGGTATTTCTAGAAAAGAGTCTGAAAGTTAGTTTTTGGTTATCTTTTCTTCTAACTCCGTCATCTCCTTTTACCCACCCAGCTTCATCAAGCAACTTATTAGCGGCTTCAATATTGTATGGAAGCTGTGTCAATGTCTTGTCATAACCTAAGTGATTCTTAAGAAGAGGACTATTTGATACTACAACGGGATATTCTAATCCATTTATGATTTCGTCCGGTCTAGAAGCCTGAACAATAGCTTGCCTAACTTTGGGATCACTCAGAACACCTTCAGAATTTTTCAAAAATACAGCTATTTGACCCGTTAATGGAATGTTATATTCACTTACTTCCGATTTTTCAATAGTGTCTGGAACTGAATCAAGTCCGCTAAGTGCATTAAGCTCGTTATTGCGATATCTCTCAATCATTAAATCTTCATTTCTAAACGATTTAATGATAAATCTTTGTAACTTAGGTGCCCCTCCGTTATATTCATTAAATGGTACGAGTCCAATTTGCTCAACTCGATCTTCAGAATTACCACCTTCAACCTGAACAATTTCAAACTTGAATGGACCAGATCCTATTGGTTCTACACTGTTAAATCTGGCTGAACGTAATTCTGCTGCGGGAACTTTTTCTAATATTGATTTTGGAACAATCCCATTAACCAAAGAATACTGAAAAGAACTCAGTACGTTCGGTAATGTAAAAGTTACTGTCGAATCATCTTTGGCTTCTACCTTGATATTTTGCCAACTTGAAAATAACGGGGATTTTGCATCCGGATTTTGAATGGTTCTATATGTGAAAACAACATCTTGAGCGGTTAATGTATTTCCGTCATGCCACTTTAAGTTAGGTTTTAGATTAACTGTATATATATTGCCCTCTTCGTTTGATGTCCAAGACTCAGCTAAATCACCAACTAAATTATTATTCTCGTCGTATTTTAAGAGACCTGAGAAAACTAATTCAGATACACTATTATCTACGGCTCCGGTTGCATATATGGGGTTGGCGTTAGTAAACGCGCCGATTATACCCTCTGTGTAAACGCCACCATCGGCGTATACAGTTTTTTGAAAATCATCACTTAGTTGTCTCATTTGATAGGCAACACCACCAATACACAAAATCATCAGCACTATCCATCCAATAATAAATCTTCTAACTTCCGATAGACGACTTATTCTTCTCGTAAAATGCTTATCAAAACTCTCTTCGGCTTGTACACCGATATCTTCAACTTGGTTTTTCTTGCGCCTAAATTTTCGACGCCATCTAAGTCTAGTTGTTCTATTAATCATACAGTTTTATAGGCTATACAACACTAATCAAAATTGAAGCTGCAAAAACAAAAGCCACAATGATTGTCATTTGATGTATGGTTTTGTCAGTTCCTCTTCTAACAGTGTTTACTTCACCCCCACCACCGCCAAGTCCAGCACCCAAAGATGCGCCTCTTGTTTGAATCAATACTAAAAACGTCAAAATTACTGCTGAAACTATAGTTATGTAGTTATATATACTCACTTTTCCTCCAAAATAGTTGACACTAGATAGTTTACCAAGCCAATGACCATACCTGCAAGCATTGCAGCTCCAAAGTTATCTACTTCAAGGGGTGGATATATCCAACTTACAAATAAAACCATCAAGCCATTGATTACAATCATGAACAATCCTAGACTAAACAGTATTGCTGGAAGTGAAAGTATTACAACCAACGGTTTTATAACAGCATTAACAACAGCTAGCATTAAGCCAGCAATAATTATTACCCCCAACCTACTATCATATGTAATTCTTTGCCCTAAAAATCCTGAAGCAATCCATAGTCCAAGACTACAAACGAACCACCTAATTACAAACCTGCCTAGCAGACTTTTATCCATGTATAGTATTTTAGGGTACTATAAATTCCTAGACAAGCTTTTGCTTAAATTATCTATGCCCTTATGGGTCAAAACAACATTATCTTCAATTCTGATTGCAATCTTTTCTTCGGCAATATATATGCCCGGTTCCACCGTCAAAACCATATTTTCTATTAATTCAGCCTCGTAATCGGCTACATCATGAGTGTCTAAACCTAGATGATGTGAAGTTGCGTGAGGAAAATACTTACGTACGTTGTCTTTGTTCACGGATTTAATTAACCCTAGCTTCAGCAGTTCTTCACCCATGTAGTTCTCTACTTGCTTTTCATAATCTTTGATAGTTATTCCAGGTCTTAGCAAAGTAAAAGCAAATTCTTGCACATTTACCACTGACTGATGTACTTGAATTTGTCGATTGGTTGGCTTACTAAGTGAATAAGTTCTGGTTATGTCACTGGCGTAATTATTAAATTCAGCGCCTGCATCTATAAGTAGTAAGCTATTTTTATCTAAATTTGAGTTGTTTTCTATGTAATGCAGAGTACAGCCATTTATTCCATTAGCAACTATAGATTCGTATGCACATATTAACTTATTTTTAGCAAAGACTTCATTGATAACAGACTCAACATCACTCTCATTCTCAAATATATTTATTCTTGCTTTAATTTTATTAAAAGCTTCCGATGATACTTTTATAGCGTTATTTATTGCAACTATTTCTTCAGATTGTTTAACCATTCGTAATTTAATAACTTGCTTTCTTATGTCAATCACTTCAATGCTGGAATGTAATCTGGCTAGCATCTTAGCTCTTGCTGGATTAATAGCAATTTCATCAATTACGTCCAAACTGACCTGAGTTTTTATAGTATTTACTTTATTTGCTGGTTTTATAATTTTATCGATTAATTCCCAGCCTGGCTCTTCAAAATAGACTTCATCGATTCCAGAAGTTATTTTTATATCATCAAAGTTGGAAGTACCTTCAAATATTTTTCTTCTATCGCTTATTTTCGGCACTATAATAAAATCTTTTTTGGAACTAAGAACCAGAATTAAACCAGGTATATTTAAACCAGTAAAATACCAGAATGTACTATCTTGTCGAAACTTGTAAGAAATATCACTATTTCGTTGCATTAGAAAATTACCCGCAAGAATTACCGGATAGTCATTACCGACTGATTCCTTGAGTTTTTTTCTATTGTTAGTAAAAAAATCTTTATTAAACATCTATCTTAAATACTTCTTTAATAATTTAGCTTTTGAACTACCAATTATTTCTGTCAATTCCAGTTCATCGGTTGCGGAAATTGATTTTAAGCTACCGTATTTTTTTAATAATAACTTTTTTGTGATTGGTCCAATTCCCGGTATTTCATCGAGTTGACTCTTGGTTATTCTACTTCTTTTTAGTGTCGAATGATAGCTGACTGCAAATCTATGCGATTCATCTCTAATCCTTTGAAGCAACTTAATTAAGTTGGTGTTTTTAGGAAGATTAACTGTTATAAACCTATCCGTCTCTGAATAGAATCCACCAAGTTTATTAAGAAAAGTCTGGTCAATATCTACTAATGAGAGATTCTTTTCAATAATTATTTGCTCCTCTCTTTTAGCTAAACCAATAAATGGTATTAAAATTTGAGCATCTTGACGTGCTTTTATGGCAGCATCTAACTGTCCTTTTCCGCCATCAATTAAGACAAGACTTGGTAGTTTCCACTGCTTAATATTTTTGTCGCTTAAGCGCCTTTTGATTGTTTCATTCATATTGTAGAAGTCATTATTTTGATCAATCCTAGTTTTGAATTTTCGATATTCTGCTTTATTGCTTACACCGTTTGCAAATACCACCATACTTGCCACAACGTCTGTTCCCTGCATGTGACTAATATCATAACCTTCAATTCTTGATGGATGAGTCTTTAAATTAAGCAGTCGGGTAAGTTCATCCAAAGCATGATCCTTAGATATATCCATAAATTCATTATCACCGAAAATAATCTTATGTTTCAAGGCCCGTAAACTAGTTGACTGATTTCGTAACTTGGCGGCTTTTTCAAATTCATGACTTTTTGATGCTTGCCTCATTTCTTTATCAATTTCTTTTTCTACAGACTCAATATTTCCCTCAATAACACGAATAAGTTTTCTTAGATTTTTTCTATATTCATTCAAGCTAGTTTTTTGTTCTTCTAGCCCCGGGTCTAGACCAAGATGATAGTGTAAATTTGCTCTTTTTTGCGAAAGATGCTTGGCAGTTGCATAAGGAAATATTCTTCTAAGATACTTAAGTGCCTGCTTAATTGAATAGCTGCTTAAGTATGGACCAAAGTATCTTGCGCCATCATCAAGTGGTCTTCTAGTGGTTCCAACAGTTGGATAATCACTGTCGTAATCAACCCTAATATATATTAATGACTTATCATCTCTTAACAAAATATTATACTTAGGCATATAGCGTCTAATCATCTCAGCCTCTAAAAACAAAGCTTCGATTTCGCTACCAACAACCATCCAATCTATATCATTTATTTCCTCAACAAGAGCAATAGTTTTAGGGTCTCGATAACGGCTTTTCTGAAAGTACTGTCTTACTCTATTTCTCAAAACAGCAGCCTTACCTACATAAATTATTTCGTCGTTAATATCTTTATGAAAATATACACCCGGGTCTTTGGGTAATATTTTTAGCTTTTCTTCAATTTTATCTGTCATTAGTTGCTGCGTTTGAAATGTTTTTTAGTCAAACGCCTTTCGAATCTTCTGGTCTGAACAACCCAATCGATAATACTGTCTCGACCATTTTTATCAACCCAAACAGTTTTAAATCCAGCTTTATTACCGCCATAAATATCTGCTATTAACTTATCGCCAACCATAGCTATCTTACTGGGTTTTACATCAAACAATTCAACTACTCTGTGAAAGAACTTTACTGAAGGTTTTCTAGTGGTAAGTGTTGCTCTTACTGTATGAGCATTAATATCATCGGCTATTTCGTGAAGATCATTAGTAACTCTGTTGCTGGCTATACATACACCCTTAAACCTTCTTAACTCCTTTTCAAGATACTTTTTTGTTTTGTCGTCCAAGGCTTTTTTTCTAAAACCGACAAGTGTTGCGTCTGCGTCAAATGCTATATAGTCAATTCCATCGTTTTTAATCTTTTTAAAATCAATATCAAGAACTGAGCTTGCCAGGTAATTTGGAATAACTAATGGTGACTGACTATTCACATCTAAGGTCCTCATATCTTACTATTGTATTGATTGACCTATGATTTTGCTAGTTTGAGATTAGTTTTTATGCAATCTGGGCAATACTCATCTTCTTCACATCCCTTACATACAAGAATTAATTTGTTGCACTCCATATTAGAGCAGTTAGCAAAATTACTAGTTTTGGATTTGCAGTGAATACATTCACCGATGTCTTTTGCGTTGTCGCTAAATGAAGTAACCATCCTGTTATCAAAAATATAAAGCTTACCTTCCCACTCACCCTCATCGCCAAACTTTTCACCATATTTAACAATTCCACCGTCAATTTGGTAAACCTCTTTAAACCCACGATTTATCATCAAGGAGCTTAATATTTCACACCTAATTCCTCCAGTGCAATAAGTAACAACTGGTTTATCTTTAATATCGTTATATTTAGGGTCTTCTATTTCCTTGATAAAATCATGACTCGTCTTAACGTCAGGTACAACTGCGTCTTTAAACTTGCCGATTTGTGCTTCATAGGAGTTTCGTCCATCAAAAAAAATAACATCATCACCCTTTTCTTTCAGTAACTTATGCAATTGTTCTGGTTTTAGGTGTTTTCCTCCACCTACTACTCCATTTTTATCTACTTTTAATTCTTCTGAGGCACCGAAAGCAACAATTTCCGGACGAACTTTAACACTTAATCGAGGAAATTCAGAAGCGCCACCTTGACTCCATTTATAGACTATTCCTTTAAATATTTCAGTTTTGTTCATAGATCTTTTATATTCTCTTAACGATTCAATATCACCGCCTAAAGTCCCGTTAATTCCATGCTTACTAACTATAATTCGACCTTTAAGTCCTAGCTTTTCACAAAGCTCCTTTTGCCATAGTTTAGTCATTTCCGGATCATTTACTGGTACAAACTTATAATAAAGTATTATTTTCTCCATCATAGGTATTCTACACCAGTTTTCTATCAGGTAAAGAACGCTATTAAAATTATCGCCACAACAATAGCTAGAATAACTGTAAATAGTAATGTATGAGTTATCTGTAGGGGTTTTTCATGCGTAATTTTTTCTTCTTTTTCGGCATTCCTCGATCCGTCTTCAAATTCGTGGGGGTACTGCTCTTGCTTATTTTGTATTGATTGATTATTATTCTCGTTTTGGTATTCAGTGTACTCTTTTATACGGTTAGATTTAGTGGAAGTTAATGTTTCAATATTATCTTGTTTATTAATTTCATACTTTTCAGGTAATTGATCATCTATTTTCTCCCCATTTAAATGTTTTCTAATAATTTCTCTGAGCTGCTTTTGATTGATCTCACCAGATTCAAACAAAAATCTTAGTGACTTATTTTCAATTTTAATACTTTCAGACATTTCTAATAGAACTGTTAATGATAAAATTTCTACAGTTCTAGGATTGGGTTGTTTTTCAGCAACTTCGATTTTTTCAGTTTTATTTGAAGCCTCTTTATTTATTTCTTGATCTAGTTTATTACTAGATTCTTTTATTTTTTGTTTTTCAGATTCTATTGCTTTAACTTTTGACGCAAAAGAAACTTTTTGGTCATAGTTTTCGGAAGCCAAGTTTCTAACTCTCATTTCTTGTTCGGTTATTTTGTTTTGCATTTCAATAACTTGTTTTTCGAGTTTTTCCTTAATCGGATTTAATTTTTTTTCAGTAAGTTTTTCACCACGACGCTTACCGATAACATAGCCAATTAGGCCACCTATCAAAAAATCGCCTGCTCTTCTCCTATTAACGTTTATTTCTAATTGCTCACGTGAATCTTCAGATTGAGTAACTTCTCTACTACTTAAACGATTATTGGTTAAGTCTGGAGTATAGTTACTATTTTCAACTTCATTTGGTGTAGATAAAGGTGCCTCAACGTTACTTTGTGAGTCATCATTACCAAACTCGGGTTCAAATGTATTACTTTCTGTGTCTTCATCAAATATACTAACTTCATCATCAATATCAGTATGTTCTGAAGAATTATCTTCTATAACCCTATCGGCAACTTCCTCTGGAAGTTCATTGGTTACTTCATCACTTATTGAAATACTGTCTTTGAGACTCTCGAGATACTGCTTACTAGCATTCGACTTAGCTTCTTGTTTACTATCAGGTTCAGAGTTTTTTATTTCGGCCTCAACTTGAGATAAAGAAACGTCTATATATTCATTTGCTAAATCAACTTTCTCGCTATCGGTTAAATTCTCATTATTCTCTAAGATACTCTCTTCATTATTTTTTTCAGAAACATCTACTGCTTGATTTTCATTAATTTCGTTTTCCGATTTATCTAATTCATTAGTCTCTTTTTGATTTTTTTGCATAATCATATTAATTAAGCTGAATTCCTCATCGCTAGATTTACTATTTTTTTCGGGCTTCTGTTCATCACCTTCGCCAGTTATTATCTTGAATATAGATGGTGTTTTTTTATCACTCTTCTTTGTTTTCTTTTTTTCATTAGAGTCTTCACTAGATTCAAAAGATTCTTTCATCTTTTTATCTTTATCTGAACTATTACCGTCTGAGTTGTTTTCCATACTATAATCTTAAATTTAACTGATGTATTATAAAAAGCTTGCTAAGGACTATTTTTCTTGTATAATATTACAATAACATAATAACATTAGTTGATGAGCGCCAACTAATTAAAAATAAAGAACTCACAATTAACATAATATAACGGAGCTAGGTTTGAAAGACTCAAAAAAATCTACTAATAAACGTACTATTTCATTGTTTTGGAATTTTACTAAGCCAAGACGAAAGTATTTTTGGTTAAGCACTACACTCGCAGCAACTGGTGTATTTATTCAAGATATTGTGCCGCCTCTCATAGTGGCCAGTGTTTTTAATAAGATACAGAACACTCCGGTTGATCAACTAAAATTTTCTGATTTTCAAGTTCAAATCTTTTTGTATGGCTTTCTCATGTTGGTATCTGTACTTATATGGCGAGTACAAGTTTGGTTTCTTTGGAAATTTGAAATTAAAACGATTGAAGAAATCGCTAGCTTCATCTTTGACCACCTTCAAAGAATGGGTTCAAACTTTCATGCAAATAGATTCGGTGGCTCACTAGTTTCACAAACAAATAAATTCCTCGGTGCATACGAAAGGATTATGGATGAATTTACCTGGAGTGTCACAACAGGAATAGTATCATTTGTAACGTCATTAATAATTCTTACAGCAGTAGCACCTTATTATGCATTAGTATTTTTGTTTATAAGTTTCATATATTTCTGGATTGCTTGGAAACAAACTGTTAAAACGATGCAATACGATAGAGCTTTAGCTAAAAGCGAAAGTGATAGAACAGCAAAAATTGCAGACATGATTACAAATGTCTCTGCTGTAACTACATATGCAGGAGAAAACTACGAAAATAAACTATTTGAAAAACAAGCTAGAACCACTACTAAGAAATACCAAAAGCTACTAAGTAAGGTCATGGTAAACGATATTGTTAGTCATACAATGACAAATTCAATTGCCTTTATTTCTCTATTGTCAGGAATAGTTGCTATTTCAATCTTGGACGCGCCTTCTGGAGTTCTATTTCTAGCTGTAAATTACACTCTTCAGCTAACAAGAAGACTGTGGGAATCTAGACGCACGCTTAGGAACTTCAATCGGGCCTTTGGCGACGCAACTGACATGACAAATATTCTTGATCTCAAGCCAGATATAATCGATTCACCTAATGCAGCTAATCTTGAAAAAGGGCGTGGAGATATAAAATTCAATAATGTTGATTTCTATTACCCAGATCAAACTGACAAGATATTATTCTCGAAACTAAATATACACATTAAACCTGGAGAAAAAATAGGACTAGTCGGGAAGTCTGGAAGCGGTAAAACTACAATGACTAAATTACTTCTTAGACTTATGGAAATTTCTGACGGAGAGATACTAATTGATAATAAAAATATATCAGAAGTAACTCAACAGTCATTAAGGCAATCTATTTCATATGTACCACAAGAACCACTCATGTTTCATAGATCAATCGCTGAAAATATAAAATATGGTAACCCAGAAGCATCATTAAATGAGGTGCTGGCAGTATCAAAGATGGCAAATGCTTACGAATTTATTAAAGAACTTCCTGAAGGTTTTGAAACATTAGTTGGAGAACGTGGAGTAAAACTCTCTGGTGGACAGCGTCAAAGAGTTGCAATATCCAGAGCCATGATAAAAAATGCACCAATTTTATTACTTGACGAGGCAACAAGTGCACTCGACAGTGAAAGTGAAGTACTCATCCAAGATGCCCTCTGGAAACTAATGGAAGGCAGAACAGCAATAGTTATTGCTCATAGGTTAAGTACAATTCAAAAGATGGATAGAATTATTGTTATGGATGACGGAAATATTGTCGAACAAGGCACACATAAAGAACTGATTAGAACTAAGGGTACTTACTCAGATCTTTGGAAGCATCAATCAGGTGGATTTATGAATGACTAGCTTTCTTGTTTTTCTTCGCTAGTACTTGAATCACTAGCTGATTGAGCACTTTCCTCAGATTCTAATTCCTCTTCTGCTGATTCTTCACTCATCTGTGCTTTAGTTTCTTCGATAGTTGCTATAGTGGCATCTGTTTCAGTTAGTATTGTCACTCCTTCCATTGGGGTAATGTCAGAAACGTGAATTTTATCACCAATATTTTCAAGTACTGTGGCATCTACTACTACTTGATCTGGCAAGTTTTTAGGAAATGCTTCAAGTTCTACGTTATCAATATGTCTAATAACTAGTAAACCAGCTTGTTCTGCGGGTATATCACCATCAAGTACAATTGGTACTTCTGTTTGAACTTTTTCGTTCTGTTTAATAGCTTGGAATACAATGTGTCTTATTTGATGCATTTTAGGATCAAAGTCAACTTGTTTAATTATTGCTAAATGATTTTTGTTGTCTAGCTTCAAATCAACAGCGTGATGTTTACCTGCTTCGGAATAAACATTTACAAAATCTCGGTAGTTTCCCATTACAAGAATGGAATCCTTTCCATGATCATGAATAACCGCAGGCACAATGCCATCGTTTCTTAATTTGTTTAAACCTTTTCCAATTACTTCACGTTTTTGTAAATCCACCGTAATATTCTGAGACATCTTCCCTCCTAAACTAGAAATGCTATCAATTTGTATTACTGATTATAACAAAATTACTATAGAAATTTAAGTCCCATAGCTGTAATCTATAATGAGTGTTAGATATAGGCAGCATAATACAAAGTGGTGGGATACTAATTGTATCTTTTATTATATTCGCAGAATCAGGTTTGCTGATTGGTTTTTGGTTACCTGGCGATACTTTACTGCTAGGTGCTGGAATAATTGCTGCGCAGGGTGAATTAAATATTTATACCTTAATAATCGCCATCATACTAGCTGCAATAATTGGCGATAATGTTGGGTATACTATTGGTAAAAAAACGGGCCCAAAAATATTCAAAAAAGAAGACAGTTTATTATTTCAAAAAGAACACGTCGAGAGAGCTGAAGAGTTTTACGAAAAGCATGGTGGCAAAACCATAATTCTCGCAAGGTTTATACCTGTTGTCAGAACTTTTGCTCCTCTTGTTGCAGGCATAGGTAACATGAATAGAAGAAGATTCATGGCTTATAACATTGTTGGGGCAATATTATGGGGTGCAGGCATAACTCTTATTGGTTACTGGTTTGGTTCTAAGATACCACACTTAGAAGAATACGTTCATTACGTACTTATTTTAGTTGTTGCAATAAGTATCTTCAGCTCCTTATTCCACTTACTTAGAGAAGAAAAAACTAGGAACATTTTACTCAAGAAATTAAGAATCAAAAAATAACTAAATAATTCTACTTAAATATTTGCCGGTGTATGACTTACTAACTTTAGCAACTTGCTCAGGAGTACCTATAGCTACAATATCTCCACCACCAGCTCCGCCTTCTGGGCCCATGTCAATAACCCAGTCGGCATTCTTTATAACATCTAAATTATGTTCAATTACAATCATACTGTTTCCAGTATCGACCAAGGCGTGTAAAACCCCAAGTAACTTACTAATATCTTCCATATGTAATCCAGTTGTAGGTTCATCAAGTACGTATAAAGTTCTTCCGGTTGGTCTTCGAGACAATTCAGTAGCTAATTTAACTCTCTGAGCTTCGCCCCCCGAAAGCGTTGTCGCAGGTTGACCTAAAGTAATGTAACCTAGACCGACATCAACAAGAGTTTGGAGCTTTTTAGATATGGAAGGTATATTTGAGAAAAAATCTAGCGCTGTCTCACAAGTCATTCCTAAAACGTCACTTATAGTTTTACCTTTGTAGTGTATCTCTAGCGCTTCACGGTTATATCTCTTGCCCTTACACTCTTCGCAAGGGACATAAACATCAGGCAAGAAATGCATCTCAATCTTTATAATGCCATCCCCAGAACAATTTTCGCACCTGCCGCCTTTTACATTGAAACTAAATCTACCTGGCGAATATCCTCTAAGTTTTGATTCTGGCACGTTTGAAAATAATTCTCTTATTGGAGTAAATAGTCCAGTATAAGTTGCTGGATTGGATCTTGGTGTTCTACCTATTGGAGATTGATCAATTACAATTACCTTATCTAAATTTTTAATTCCCTCTATTTCATCGTGACGACCAGGAACTTCATTGGCCCTCATTAGTCTTGCAGATAGCTCCTTAGACAAGATATCGTTAATTAAACTAGACTTTCCTGAACCTGAAACACCACTGACAACAACTAGTTCTCCAAGCGGAATCTCGACATCAATATTTTTTAAGTTATTCTCTTTAGCACCCTTAATGACCAATTTTTTTCCGTTACCTTTTCGTCTATTTTTAGGAATAGAAATAGATCTTTTACCATTCAAATACTGAGCGGTAATGCTTTCTGTGCTTTTTTGAACTTCTTTAGGTGTGCCACTTGCTACAACTTTTCCACCGTGAACACCTGCTCCAGGGCCGATATCAACTAAATAGTCTGCAGTCCGGATTGTATCTTCATCGTGCTCAACAACAATTACAGTATTGCCTAAATTTTTTAGGTTTATTAAAGTATCAATTAGTCTTTGATTATCTCTTTGGTGTAAGCCGATGCTTGGTTCATCCAATACGTATAGCACACCCTGCAAGCCAGATCCTATTTGAGTCGCAAGCCTAATTCTTTGAGCTTCACCACCCGATAAAGTTACAGCACTTCTAGAAAGATTCAAGTAATCCAGACCTACATCATGCATAAAGCCTAGCCTAGCAAAAACCTCTTTGAATATTTGCTTTGCAATGGTCTGTTCGTTGTTGGTAAGTTTTACCGACTGCAAAAATTCTATGGCATCCTGTATGGAAAGTTCGCATATATCCATAATTGATTTTTTATGAAATGTAACTGCTAAAACTTCTGGTCTAAGTCGCCTTCCCCTGCATTCATGGCACGGTCTTTCACGCATAAATCTTTCGATATCTCGCCTCATGAAATCACTATCTGTTTCTTTATGTCTTCTTTCTAGATTAGGTATGACACCCTCATAAGTCGTAGCAAATGTACGACCCGAACCTAGCTCAATATTATATTTTTCAGCGCCAGTACCATATAGAATCTTATTTAGCTGTTCATCTTTTAATTCTCCAGTTGGAACATGCAAAGAAAAGCCAAAACGATCGGCAACTGCTTGCATTTTTTTGGTATACCAAGCATCTGCGTTTATTCTATTAAATGGTCTAATTGCTCCCTCGGCGATAGTTAACCTTCCATTTGGAATTACAAGTTCGGGGTCGACTTCTAAACGTGAACCAAGACCAGTACATATAGGACATGCTCCGTGTGGACTGTTAAAACTAAAAGTTCTTGGCTCTAACTCAGGTATTGCAATTTCTGGATGTTCTGTACATGCGTACTTCAAGCTAAAATTAATATCTTCCTTTGAGTCGGCATTATGAATTATTACTTTACCATCAGCTAAGTCAAAAGATTGTTCAATTGATTGAGTTAAGCGACCTGAACTGTCTTTATTATTTACTAACCTATCTACAACAATTTCAATATTATGTTTATATTTTTTATCCAGCTCCGGAAATTCATCAAGCGAATAGATTACTCCGTCAACTCGGGCTCTAGCATATCCAACTCTCATATATTGTTCTGGAATATGCTCATAAGCACCCTTTTTATCAATAATAATAGGCGCTAAAATAATAATCTTTGCTGAATCGGTCAATATTCTTATCTGGTCAATCACCGCTGCGGGTGTCTGACGTTCAACGGCCTTTCCGCAAATTGGGCAATGCGGAATTCCAACCCTAGCATATAGTAATCTTAGATAGTCATAAATTTCTGTTACTGTAGCAACAGTTGACCTAGGATTTCGGCTTGTAGATTTCTGGTCAATACTAATTGCAGGACTAAGTCCATCTATTTGATCAACATCTGGTTTCTCCATTAGACCCAAAAATTGACGAGCATAGCTACTGAGAGATTCAACATAACGTCTTTGACCTTCAGCATAAATTGTATCGAAAGCTAAGGAAGATTTACCAGAACCAGACAATCCGGTAATAACCACCAGCTTATTTCTTGGTAGTTCTACGCTAATGTTTTTTAAGTTATGCTCTCTGGCACCTTTTACTACAATAAAATCACTCATAAAGTCGATATATTATAGCTGAAATTTAGTAATTTTTCCAGTGCTCTAGAATTGAATTCGACTTTCTATGCCTTTCATTACTAGTCTTAAAGGTAATAGTTTTGACGTCAATTCTACGAATTCTTCTGCTTGTCTTTCTGTCGTATCTGGGGGTAATGTTGCGAAAGGTATACTAATTGGCATTCTAGCTGCTGGATATGCTGACTTACTGGAATTTTCTGCGAGCCCTCTTTGACATCTTTGTGACTGCTCGATTAACATTTTTGTAGACTTTTTTGCTGGATTAAAAGCCAAACACAATACCGTCCCATCTGTGTCCTCTACAGATACATCAGTCTGAATTCCACCACAAACAATATCTACACTATTTTGATCAAAAATATCATACTTATGTCCAATATTATCTAATGATTCATATAAGCTGCTTGTTCTATACTTTATAGCATCCTCGCCTTCTTTTTTGACAGGAAGGGCTACTTTTTCACCTCTGGCAATTAGTCTTCTTGCGGCCATATGAAATGCACTGGTATAGTTCATCTCTTTGGGTATCATTCGTTCAAGAATTGTAACTTTTAGTTCATCTGGACGGGCAACTTTTACTCTAGGAAAACCTACACCTATTACATCTTCTAAAAGAATAGTCCTGTTTCCATCTTCAAAAAATTCCTCACTTGGCTGGGTGACTATTGCCTCATTAGTAATTCCGTATATATTAAGTGAGAAGTGCCCAACTTTAGCTAAAAATTCATCAGCTCCAAAAATTGGTCTATAAATTTCTAAAGTAGTAAACTCTCTCTTAGTGGGAATACCTAAACTCATAATTTGCAATTATAGCACAAATATAATCTAAGTTGTAATTGCTGCTGGATAGTCTAGAACAATGGTATTTAATCTCTCCTCTGGCACGATTAAGCCGGCATTGGCAACTGGAACATTTGCTTTAAAAATCGAAATATGGGGTTCTCTCTTGGAGTCTATATACTCAGTGTTTAAATTACAGTCTTTTAAATACTCAATCGTAAACTGCATTTCTCTCAGTATAAAATCTTCATTAATACTCTGTCCCATTTTATTTTTTCCGCATTCACTAATCTGACTAGATAGTGCTACGGTTGCTATTCCCCAAATTCTAGAGTCTGAATCTTCATCTTCAATTGAAATATCTGCACCAATTTTTTCATATATTAATCTGTCGGTCTGGTTTTCGATTAATTGCAAGCTTTTGTATTTTACGAATTGGTTATAGTCTTTTTGAAATCTAGTAACTAACTGTTTGGTTTTGGATCTGTCTTGGTAAGCTTTTGGATATTTTGCATTTAACATTTGGCCTAACTCTTGTGCGTCTACATAAGTCACCGCAATAGAACCTAAAGATTTTGCAATTCCTTTACCGTGATTTATATTACCCAATATATTCAAATAATCACCCCATTGGAAATTGTCATCATGATCTAATATGCTTGCAGATCTCTGAATTCTTACAGCTGGCCAATCAGAACGTGCAGATTCTAAACGCGGTTCTAATAACGGAACACACTCTCCGTAAAGACTTAACTTATCACTAGTTCTAGACATTATATTCAGTTTACATATAAAAACATTTTTTGCAAAATTATACATTTATTGACCAAGATATTATGGTATATAATTCATGATTGTGAACATATCGATACAAGGTCAAGCAAATTCATTTCATGATATTGCCGCAAATAAGTTTTTTAATAATCCTACAATCATTTCTTGCGAGACTTTTAGAGAGACAATTAATCAACTGTGCAGCAAAAAGTCTGAGTACGCCGTTGTAGCTATAGAGAATTCTCTTTATGGAACAATAAATGAAGTATACGACCTAATATTAAACAATGATGTTTTTATAATTGGCGAGATCTATTTGCGAATAGAGCAAAACTTAATCGGAATAAAGAATGTTAAATTAGATGAAATCAAGGAAGTACACTCACACCCAGTTGCTCTAGCACAATGTGAAGATTTTCTAGACAAGGTTCTACCAAAAGTACTTAGGTTTGAACACCATGATACGGCCGGTAGTGTTTTAGATATAAAAAAGTGGGACGACAAGACTAAAGCAGCGATAGCAAGCTTTGAAGCAGCAGAGCAAAGTGATATGACAGTATTAGCAAGGTCAATAGAGACAAATAAACAAAACTACACTAGGTTTGTGGTGCTTAGCCGTAAACAAAACTTACAAGTCAAAACAAATAAAACATCTTTAGTAGTTCAAACACTCAAGGATAATTCATCAGGTTCACTGTTAAGCATTCTTAGTCAGTTTGCCAATAACAACATTAATATGACTGCACTTCATTCTAGACCAATAATAGGTAAAGCATGGCACTACATGTTTTACATGGATATCGAGATAGACTCTACTAGCAAAGAATACACGGAAATTATTAATAACCTTGAAAACATGGGATGTAATTTAACGATTCTTGGAAATTACAATTCTGGTTTAAAATAGTAGGGTGAATAAGTTAAAAGACAAACTGAGAACAATTTTAGTTGATATTGCTGGAATATTTTTAATCATATTGTCAGGGCTTTTAGGCTGGTTACCTGGACCTGGAGGAATTCCTCTACTTATTGCCGGTCTAAGTCTTTTGTCAATCAATCATGACTGGGCACAAAGGTGGCTTATGCTAATAAAAGAACATGGCTTGAAGATTTCTGATAAATTATTCAATGGTTCGAAAAGAACAACTATTATTGTAGACATTGTAGGGATAATGTTTTTAGCTACGGCTGTTGTTGTCATGGTACTGGTTACACAGAGCGTATTTAAAACAGCTGCAATATGGCTAATAATCGTCTCGGCTGTTTTACTACTTGGTAATAAAGACAGGTACAAAAAAATCAAAAGAAAAAGGTAATGTTTTAAACAATCTAATTGACTTTTTGTGAATTTTGTGTAATATATTAATCATAGAGGTTTTAACTGTATGATTGAGTTTATTGTTTTAGGAAGAATTCCAGGTACGGAAATGTACATCACTTTCAATTGGTTAATTGTATTGATTGTTTGTGGATTATTTATGTACGACTTACGAAGAGTCCTAAGCCGTAAACAAGAAAATACTGACACAGAAAACCAATAGTCTCTTAAATTATTCGACGGGCAATATACTCTCACCATATAGCTTAAGTTCTTCAAGTATGTATACTTGTTTAGCGGTAACATCTGTCCTATTACTAAGCTCTGCAATTCGATTAAAATACTTGACTGCTTTACTTTCTACTCCTCCACTTAGTAGTTTTCTTTCCTTGAATTGCTCCCAGATAGTACGATCTTCGTCACTTAATTGAGTGGGATAATTTCTGGCAATATATAAAGGAAGTAAAGCTTGTAATCTTGAGTCGCTAAAAACTAACTCAAGATTGTTTAATTCATCCCTAGGACTGGCTCTTAATAATCTCATTTTTGTTTTATCGGAGTCATTAAAGAATCCTTCATATAGCATTGCATCTGCGTCTAGGTTATCAGTTATAAATTTTGATTGCATTTGTTCATCTAGCATTTCAATTGCCTTTAGAACCTTAACAGACAACTCGTCTTTCATAGATATTAAACTATTATAATTATTATTGACGCTTTCTAGACTTATCTCTAGTCTGTGGCATGTTTCATCATCCAAAACGGTTATCGGTGCAATCGCTGGACATCTATTATACTTAATAGTTTTGACTGGTAATCGTGGTCCTTCTTCATCAGTTCTGCGTCTTAAAGCAGCGGCTAAATCTTTATATGATAGATCAATAAAAGCGCTAGGGTCATACCTAAGATCAAAAACTAATGCCGCATCCTTACTATTGGGGTGGTCTGAGAGTTTTCCTACAACAGTAGTTTTTTCATAATCACTACTGTACTTACCTGACGTATACACAAAAGGTTGATTGTTGTTAACCACTGTCCTTACGGCACTTTTATTCCTGATACTTAGTAGATAATTAAATATTTTTGGCTGTTTATTAAGGATCTTCCTAGCAACAGCTATGGTAGCCAGTACATCCGAAAGGGCATCATGTGCTGACGAGTGATTTAGTTTATTTATTGAAGTGAGTAGCTCTAGTTTGTTTGAAGGTCTACCCTTACTATCGAACGGCCATTTAATACCGTTAGGTCTTAAAGCCCTAGTAATACGAACTAGGTCCAAAATGTCCCACCTAGATCTTCCATCCTGCCACTGCCACTCGTACGGATCGTAGAAATTTCGATAATTTACGAACCTCATAAATTCATCGTCAAATCTTACGGTATTAAAACCAGTAAAAATCGTGCCTGGAATTGAGATTTTATCGTGAAAGTACTTTAAGAAATCTGACTCAGTTATACCATCAGCTACAGTTTGTTGTGGTGTAATTCCAGTTACAAGTATTGCATCAGGTTCAGGTAAGACATCTTCTGTTATTTTGATAAGAAAATTATCCGGCTCACCAACAGGATTTAACTTCATGTCAGTTCGCTGGCCGGCAAATTGCATAATTCTTGCATCCCTGGGATTAAAACCACTTGTTTCTAGATCGTAAAAGTAGAATGTGCTGTCCATTTGATATTAGTTTAACATCAGTGAAGGTTAAACTAATATTCTAATTCACCAATATTGGAAATAATTATTTTGTTACCGGCATTTATCTTTTTTCTCTCAAGTTCATGCATGATACCCATTTTTCTCATTATATCTCTAAGTCGAGCCACACCATGCTCGTTACTGAAATCAGTTCTATGAGCAAACTTTTCGATCCTATGACCAGTAACTAAATAGCCGTTATTGACCTTTTTTACGTTCCATTTTTTATCCATATTTTCTAATTTAATCACTGGCACTTCAGTTTTCTTAACAGCCTTTGCACTTTGTTTACTTATAGCCGATTGTGTGTTTATTAAAAGTTCGTTAATTCCTTGTTTAGTAATTGAAGAAATGGCCATTATTTTTACGTTTCTTGGTACAACTTTTTTTAATTCACTAACTTTTACATTAGTAATATCTTTATCTAAGCCATCTATTTTAGTCAAAGCAACTATCTGCGGTTTTTTAATTAAACTTTTTGAATATGAACTCAGTTCAGATTGAATGACTGAATAATCATTAGCTACATTATCACTATAAGAATCAATAAGATGAATAATTATTGATGTTCTCTCAATGTGTCTTAAAAATTCATCTCCTAAACCTTTTCCAGCACTTGCTCCTTCGATTAAACCAGGTATGTCGGCTACAAGAAAGCTCTTATTTTCAAAATCAACTACACCAAGGTTTGGTTTAAGAGTAGTGAATGGATAGTTGGCAATTTCAGGCTTTGCATTACTAATATTTGCTAATAACGTTGACTTGCCGGCATTTGGCAGACCAACTAGACCTACATCGGCAATCATTTTTAGTTCGAATGTTAGCTCTTTAGAATCTCCAGGCTCGCCTTTTTCGGCGACTTTAGGCACTTGACGAACAGAGGAAGTAAAGTGAGCATTTCCAAAGCCACCCTTACCGCCTTTAGCAATAATAATCTGTTGTCCTTCAGTAGTAAGGTCTGCAATTATTTCACCTTCAGTAGTTGCTATCACTGTACCGACAGGCAGTTTTATTGTAAGATTTTTTCCTCTTTTGCCATGTTTTTTTCTTTTAGAACCAGAATGACCAGGTTCTGCTTTCAATATTTTACTATATCGATAGGCCGATAAAGTATTACTATTACTGCTTGCAAAAGCTACAACATTACCTCCATTACCGCCATCTCCACCGTCAGGACCGCCCTTGTCGACATATTTCTCATGACGAAAACTAACAATACCATTACCACCGTTACCGGCATTGACTTCAACTTTTACTTTGTCTACAAACATTAATATATATTATATAATTCTTATTTTATTTTGTAAACAGTCTAGTAGATATAGCCGTATCCAGCAGCCTGTTCAGCAGATAAAGTCTTATTACTAACTACACCCCAGCCTGCTGTATTCATTTCAGAAATATTTACAGATCCGTCTGGATTAACCGACTCAACGTATCCAACGTGACCATAGTAGTCTCGAGGAGGAGTCCAAATAACGGCTCCTGGTTGAGGAACATTACCAGTACCGAGCCCAGACCTTGCAGCCAGTAACTTCCATGTACTAGCGTTACCTAAGTTACTTGGAACCGGTCGACCTGATTGAGCTCGTCTTACAGAAGCATACCAAGTACAGTATCCGTAGTCATAGCCACCACCACCATATACTGGAGCACCGCCTCCCCAAGCAAAACTAGAATTAGCAGGACTTGCAATATACGCTGCAATTCTTGGCGTAGGAGGTCTTCCATCTGGGATTATTATCTTTTCACCTACCTTTAGACCACTGATCTCAGCGTCATTATAGGCGATTATTAAGTCTTTGTTTGAGCCATATTTCTCTGCTAATGATTGAGGAGTATCTCCAGAAGCAACAGTATAGACAAGACCGCTCAAACCTGAAGGAGGTATTGTCAAATCAGTACCGGGACTTACACTGTCGCTATTTAGATTATTACTCCATTTTATACTTTCAGACGATACTCCAAACTGTGATGCAATAGAAGCTAGACTATCGCCATCTTTGACTTTGTAAAGTTTGATGTCTTCTTTAGATTTTCTCTCAGTAGCTACTACTTGAGGCCTAGCTACAACTTTATCGTCTGAAGGTGTAATTGTAAGTAGGGCATTCTCAGAATCAGCTTGATTCTTAACTGCAGTTGCTTCAGTTAAACCAGTTATTGACGCAACATTAACAGCAATATCCGCTGAAGAAAGCTGATCTAGCGGGTTCTGGTTTGTAGTCGCGGTTTCAGCACCAACAAAAGCATTCTGTTGAGTAGACTGTCCTGATGGGCTGGATATTACTAACGTTGCGACAACTGCAATAATTGCAAAATTTGCTGCCAATAAACCATATCGAACTAGTCTTTTACGAGAACGTAAAAACTTTCTTCTGAGTGTTCGTTTATAGTTTTTGGTTGTTTGTTCTACTCCAAGCTTTCTGCTGAGAGTATTTGAATTGATACGAATACGAAACTCCGTGCACAATAATGTGCTTTATCTTCAAACTGGTTCTTAATTACTTCCAAGAAAGATCGACCAATCTTGATTACTAAAACTAGCAGCTGAAGAGTAGTACTGTAAGTATGATTAATAATCTAAAATACAAAACTACCACTGTATTCTAACAAATTAACTACATATTTCAAGTACTTTTAAGCCTACTACCCCTGTTAGTTATCTGTAGGACGAGCACACAGTTTCTTACAATATTGCTCCGTTAAGGCCTCATGTTCTTCATTTGTTCTTGAAAAATAGGTCTTTCCGTCATCGCCGGCCACGAAATATAGATAATCTGAGTTTGCCGGCTTAGCGATTGCAGCTAAAGCAGAGCCAGTTACATTACTTATAGGTGTTGGCGGCAAGCCGTTATTCTCATAAGTATTGTAAGGAGAACTGTAGAAAATTGATGGCTCTTGATTATCTAGAACTGCACCATATATAGCTGTAGGATCAGATTGTAGTGGCATATTTTGATTTAATCTTTTTAAAAATACTTGTGCGACCGTTTTCTTATCTTCAGGGTTACTAACTTCTCTATCGATTATGGAAGCTAATATTATTCCTTGGTGAACCGTAAGTCCTTGTCTTACAATTCCAGCCCTCAGTTCTGGAGTAAGTTGTTTTTGCATTTCGTCTAATGATGACTTGATTATGGTTTCTGGACTGGTTTCTGAAGTCTTTTGGAAAGATTCAGGATAAATATAGCCCTCTAAGTTAGCATTATCAGGCTTATCTACTAGAGCTGGGTGGTCTTTATAGTTTGAAGGATCTAGAGCCTTATCGACGTCTTGTTCACTATATCCATAGCCAATCAATGTATTCCTAACCTGATCAATTCTCTGTCCTGGAAGAATTGTTACTAAATCTGTTGCTACTTTACCCTGGGTAATAATGTTAGTTATATCTTGTACGCTTTGATTTGGCCTCAGATAGTATGATCCAGCTTGGATTTCATCACGAAGGTTATTGTTTCTTATATACCATTCAAAGGCCCAAGATGATCTGATGACACCAGAACTTTGCAGCACTTGACCAACTTCTTTTACAGACGAGCCAAGAGGAATATTAACTAGTTGGTTATTCTGCGAGGCACTCACTGGCTTTAGGTTTTCGTAAAAAGATCTTCTTATTAAAACTATTGTTGAGATACCAATAGTAATAAGAATAATTAATACTACACCGATTAATATAGGCCAGTTAGTTTTCTTTCTATATTGTTTGTACTTTTTAAACACTGCTCAAACCCCGCTCTGAGCCAAATAATCTTCGAGTATATATGTTGCCGCCAATGAATCATCATCAAAGTTGAATTTTTTCTTTGTGCTTATTTCTTCTTCGGCCTTTTTAGTAGTAAGGCTTTCGTCTTGTTCTACAATTGGTAAACTAAACTTATCTGAAAGTTTTGTAATGAAATCTCGAGTATAATTTGTCTGTTCGGTGAATTCTCCATTCATATTTCTTGGAATTCCAACTACTAGTAAATTTGCTGATTCTTGAATAATTATGCTTTCAATCTCACTAAAAACTTTTTCATCATTTAGAATAGTTTTTAAAGGAGATGGTATACCAAAGTTTGAGTAACAACGAGCTATACCTATCTTTTTTTTGCCAATATCAAAGGCTAGAATGTTAGTTTCCTTCATTTTGAATAACTATCGTTATCTTATTTTTATCACTTGGTGTCTTTGAGACATAAAATGGGCTATAGGCAACTTCAACATCTATTACACCCGGTATTGACTTGAGTTCGTCTTGAATTTCTCCGCGCCTTTTACCGGCAGCTTGCTGTTTAATCTTTTCAGAGTCTAGTTGAGTGCCAGTAGTGACATTAGTATTTAGCTGAACTTTGGCTTGTCCATTAGGTTGAATCTCGCTAACTTTAGTGGTTGCAGAATCGAGACCATAATCGTTTATTTTTTGTTGGTCGCTATTAATTTCTTCTTTAGATTGATCATCTATAAGTTTTTTGAGGTCGTCAGTTTTCGCGCCAGTCATTACATAACTTGTCACTACAGTTACAGTTACCTCATTTGCCTCAGCGCCAACACTAGGTGAAGAAGTCACAATTGGCTCTGAATTATTGAATGTTTCAATTAGAGATAGATATCCGTCTTTATCTAAAGTAGCTTTCATTTCAGCTTTTACTTCATCTACATTACTTTCAAGAGCTTTGTTCTTGGCCGTGTCTATATCTGCTTGGCTGACAATTTTGACAATTTTATCAGTACCGCCGCTCATATTTGAGCCATTAGCCACTACTGAAGTAAAACCAGATACTGTGTATGTTCTTTCACTTAGATTATATTTTCCACCACCTTCAGATGCGGTTACATCAGTCTTACCAGAAGTAAATACACATTTACCATTCTGAATATTTGGTACGCCCCCTATTGTGGCCGGTTCCTGAGTAATAAAGTTCAAGCCACTAGAGCTGACTGTTGTGCCAGCTGGAATTGTTGGTAGTGCGCTAACGCAGTTTGTGGTTGTTTGAAAAGTCATAGTTCCAGATGCTTTTTCACCCAAATTCTTTTCACCGGTTGTTGGAGTCTTTTCTGTCTTAGTCTTATCTTGCTTTAGTTGTTTTGCTGGGACAATTGAGTTTTGAGTATTAAGTTCATTCGCATCAGGGTCGGCTGTGAATGAAACGTCTATTGGCTCTGTTTGGGCGTTTGTTTTGATAGTAATAGTAGCCTTAGGTAATACCTTGAAAAATACATACCATAAAACTATAACTAGAAGTAATATGCCAATACCCAAAAATAGCTTCATTCTAAATGAATCAAAATTAGGAATTTTTAGCTTTTTGTCTTTTTTTGATGATTTTTTACCTGATTTTTTGGCTTTATCCGAAGTTTGCTCTGATGGATCATTATCAACCTCAATAGTATCTTCATCATTCAAAGCTGATGCAACAACTGCCGCTCCTGCAAGTTCACCAACTGACTTATCTGAATCTATATCTGAGTCTTCTTCTAAGACGTCATCTTGCTCTTGTTCTTCTTGAATAGAATCTGGAATAGAGGGTCTGCTCTGAAGTGTTTTAGCAGTGTACATACCAACGACACCCGCTAGCGGTAACACACTCGGATCAGACGTAATTAAAACTAAGTTCTTTCCAGCGTTATCACTCGCTCTTTTTAAGAGCCGCATATTGACTACGCTTTGCATAACTGTTGCTCTTTTGGGCAACACTAAAGCAATAACTTTTTTGTCTGAAGACGAAACTTTGTCAATTATAGAGGTTATTTCGTCATCAATATCAATATAAATAGTATCTTTTTGGTCGTTCATACTTGTAGCATCCTATCAATTTTCTGTTTGATTGAGCTAGCTGATTTTTCATCTTGTTGAGCTAACGTGTCAACACCTACTCTGAGTAGACCCATTGCAGTAATCATAGTATGATCTTTGACTTTGCCAGTTTTATCTATAATACCTGACACCTGAGTAGGATTGATGTGTTGGATAACCGGCTTTTTGGTAAATGGTAGCTCTTTGTGCCAATTTGACCTACTCAGCTCGTCAAACAATATATCCAAGCTAGAACCTCCTCCACAAAGATATATTTTATTTGGTAGATGATCTAGCTGATTAAACTCGTCTAGAGCTAGTTCTACGCCACTTGACCAGGTTTTAGCGGTCTTCACTAGCGCTGTCTCAACCTTTATTCTCTTATCCTTAGCTAAACCATTAGTACTCAATGCTAGCTTAAGATCTTCGGCTTCTTCAAATGAAGTATCAAGAGCTCTTTCGACAGACCTGGTATATGCTCTTCCGCCTATTCCAAACATTTTAGTTCCCTGAACGCCGCCATCATTAATTACGGCTATGTCAGTAGTTCCACCACCGACATCCATTAGTACGGCACTCATTGTCGCATTTTGATCATCGCCAATAACTGACCTTGCAACTGCAAAAGGCTCAGCTGCTACAGCCAGTAAATCAAGGTCAAGTTGCTGTGCAGTGCGCTCAATAGCCCCGATATGAACAAGTGGAGCAAATGCCGTGTAGAGTTGAACAACTACTTCCTTACCTTGAAAACCAATTGGATTAGTTACTGGATAGCCGTCAATAGTTAGCCCAACTAGTGCACTATTTATTAGTCGAATTTCAATATCTTTACCACCCAGTTCCATCAGAATTTGCTTTTTAGCCTTAGCTTCAGCTCTCTCTTGGACTAGTCTTATTATTCTTTCAATTTCAGCTAAATCAAGTTCTTTGCTCGGGTTTTTACGATGAGCTTTTACGGTAATTGTTGCGCCCTTGACTAGTTCTCCAGCTATACCAATAACTGCTGTCCTGACACTAACACCCGCCTGTTCTTCTGCCTCCGTCAATGCCCTATCACAATTCTTAACAACTGCTTGTATGTCAGATATTGCTCCAGCTTGCATATCACTAAATGACTGATGTGCCCTTCCGACACCAATAATTTCAATTTTATCTTGCTTAACTTCAGAAATAAGAGCCTTGACGTACTCAGTACCAATATCAAGTCCAACAAGGTAAGTTCCCTCGTCTTTTGCCGGTTTTTTTCTTATGCCCTTAATTTTACCGATCATAATCCTAATGATTATACCAGATATTAAAATGATTTGTATCTGTTTGGATTTAGAAAATACGAATGTCAGACTAAACTAAGGTTTGTCTGAAAACAACACCAGGTAAACTACTAATGGCATCTATGTCGCTAGTTGTTATATCCGCAAGGGCGAGATCTCCTAGTTGTGCATCTACCTTACGAGCTCCTTCGGGTTCTGCCGCACATGCAGTTTCAATTGATTTAATTGCGCCGTCTCTAACAGTTTTTTCATCTTTAGTCCTGGGTATTTCTGGAATAAACAATATCTCGACTCGACTCCCCTGAAGAATAATTTCCCCGCTTACATGAGGAGCATTATTACCAAGTTTTTCTGTTTTCTGAGCAAATTTATCTAAAAGTAGCGCTGCATTCATTTTTTATTCCTGTCTTTATTTAATGTAAATAACTATAAGAACTATTATACTCCGTAGTGCAAGACTGTTAAACTATTTTAGTACAGCTTTTATGCGGCGAACGCCAGCTGAGCTAGATTCTTCTTTTAAGATTTTGAAATTCTTACCATCTTCGAATAATTGTAGAGTGTGGTCAACGTGAGGCCCGCCACATATCTCAAAACTGAATGGTCTAACATCTTTGGCTGTTTTAGAGTCTTTCATTGAGTAAACCTTAACTGTATCGCCATATCGGTCGCCAAACTGGCCCAATGCTCCCAATTTACCCGTAGCTTCTTCAGTTGGAAATTCAGCCCAAGATACTTGTAGATCTTTGGCTATTTCGCGGTTAACTATTTCTTCAACCTTGTCGAGTTGTTCCCTAGTAACTTTTTCTGGATGAGAAAAATCAAACCTTAATCTTTCCTCTGTAATATTACTTCCGCGCTGTATAACATGATCACCTAATACATCTCGAAGCGCCTGATACATTAAATGAGTAGCCGTATGGTACTTCTTATGCTGCAGTGTCTGACCACCTAAACCACCCTTAAACGTACCCTTGGAAGCAGTCTGACTCAAAGATCGTTGATTTTGCATTGCCTTATCAAAGTTATGACGCCATTCATTTTCGAGTGGCTTACTCCACTGAAATGCTTCTTCGACAGATAGCTCAATAGGAAAACCATACGTATCATAAAGTTTGAAAATATCATCACCAGTTAGTTCTGGTTTATCTTCGGCTAGCTTATTAAATTCTTTTATGCCTTTTCTGAGGGTATTTCGAAATGCTTTTTCTTCTTTAACTAAAACTTCAATGACTTTTTCACGATTTTCTGCAACTTCTGGATAATCTTCATAGTATAAATCAGCGATTACCGGAACGATATCTTGCAAAAAGTTTTGCTCAATACCAAGCTCAAACGCATATCTAATAGCTCGACGCACTAAACGTCGCATTACATATCCTTGTTCTTTATTGCTTGGCACTACACCGTCAACTGCCAAGAATGTTGCAGCACGAAGGTGATCGGCTATTACGCGCATACTCTCAGTGTGACTTTCGTAATTTTTCTTGCTGATTTGCTGCAATTTCTCAATAATTGGCCACATTAAACTAATTTTAAACACATCCGGACTATCTATAGCAGCAGCTGAAATTCTCTCAAGTCCTCCACCAAAGTCTACATTTGGCGTAGCAAGCTCTTCAAAACCAGCTTCTGTTCTTTTGTACTGCATGAATACTTGATTGCCAATCTCCATAAATCTTCCAGAATCACTTGCTGGATGCGCTTTTCCATAACTTTCGTTATGATTTTGCTCTCCAAAGTCATAAAAAACTTCGCTATCCGGGCCACATGGATCGCCAATGGGAGTACTTTCAATCCCGCCTGCACGTGACCACCAGTTTTCGCCGTCATCATAGAAAAATATTCTTTCACCAGGATTAATGCCTCGTCTATCGCCGTCTTCTTGACTTCCAATTTCAATAATTTCTGCTTCTATTCCTTTTGATTTAAATAGTTCTTGCCAGATTTTTGCAGCTTCATCATCGCGGGGTATGCCATTTTTTTCGTCTCCTATAAAACATGTTACATATAGCTTGTTAGGGTCTAGGCCTACTACATCTGTCAGAAATCCAAAAAACCATGTAATCTGATCTTTTTTAAAGTATTCACCTAATGACCAGTTGCCCAGCATTTCAAAAAAAGTAGTGTGCCTGTTGTCACCCACTTCATCAATATCTTGTGCCCTCAAACATGTTTGACTATTAAGAAGCCTGCTTCCTGACTGATGTTTTTCACCTAAGAGGTATGGAATAAGTGGCTGCATGCCAGAACCCGTAAATAGTGTAGTTGGGTCATTGTTCGGCACTAAGAGTGAACGTGGAATTACTGCATGACCCCTCTCCTCAAAAAACTTTAAGTAAGATTTACGTATTTCTTGTGCGTTCATATCTGTTAGATTATAGCAAATAAATTAACAGATTATTTACAATATTTTACTTTGACGTAACTGTTTGGGATATTTCTTTAACATTAAAGCTATTGTCGTGAACTTAGAACTTAAGCTGGAAAGTTCCAGACAAATAATTACTTAGGTCAATCGAAGCTGTTCCTTGTTTTGCAAAAATGTCATAAAAAGTAAAAGAGGAGTTTTCTAGAAATACAAGTTTTTTGCCATTTAATTCAACCTGAAAGCCTATTAAGCTATTGATAATTAATTACCTACGCCCCCTCTACAGCATTCCTACTCTTCTTCTCTACCCTAATACTTAGTCTGTATTTGAATAGTGGTATGGTTACTACTTTAATGTGGTGCCAGTAGGTGTAGTTCTTGGCTAGTT
>JBGSIS010000019.1:0-31990 GCA_041742395.1 Saccharimonadales bacterium (SeqCode) | reverse complement strand
ATATCGAGGAGATTATGAAATAAGAACTGGAAAAGTTAATGTGTACCACCTCGCATATCGTCCGGATGACTTACCGTTAGATATTTCAAGTGATAGTCTTTCTACCCTAGCCGAGCTCGCTACATTCTTTACTGACCTTGCTACACAAGAAGGTGTTTCATCTAGAGATGATGCTGCGCAAAAAGCAATGGCTTCAGGGATTAGGCTTGGATTCCCAGACCATCGTCTAAACCAAGGTGTGTTAAAAGCTGTCGGTCTGTAAATGTGCTAAAACAACGAGAACGTTTAGAAGGCCTCAAAATTATTTTCTAAAAATGGAATACAGGATCTAGTTATGTAGGTCGGCTTTGTCTAGTATATGGCTGGGGATGAGGGATGAACGCTTCGCTACTACCTACGAAGCTTTCTCGAAGCTAGCTTCTGCGATAGCTCCTTGTTATCGAACTCCCCGATCTCACCCACTTCGTTCGTGTATCGGCGGTTAGAACCACTCTAAGCCATGAAAAAACCACCAATGCTGGTGGTCTTGTCATGGCTGGGATGGAAGTACGTCAATCAAACTTTTTCAGACGAAGATCAGCTTGATGAGATAGATATACAAGAGCTCGAAAATATTATCAATAATACCGAAGATTAATCATTTTTTCATTTTCCCTGTACTACAGATAATGTTGTAACTTTATAAAGTAAGTGTTAAGATTATAAAGTTATGACATATCAACAGAAGTTACAATCGATAATCAAGGCTACAGGATGGTCACAAGAGAAACTTGCCCAGGAACTAGGCACTTCTTTCCCAACCCTAAACTCCTGGATTAATAGAAAGTCACAACCACGCAAGCGAGCACTGGAGAGAATTGATCTTTTATATGTGCAGATACATGGATATGATGTTGTTGATAGCGATGAGTTACAAGAGGCAAAAAATGCCTTAAACTCACTAACTATTTCAGCCAGGGCCTTGATAAATAATAAAGATGCTCTAGATAGGCTAATTCTTCACCTAACGTACCACACAAATACTATTGAGGGCAGTACTATGACACTAGCTGATGTTGAGGATGTCTTGTTTGATAATAAGGTGTTATCAAATCGAACAGCTATCGAGCAAACAGAAGCACGAAATCACCAGGCAGCATTACTATGGTTACTGGATACTATTGTTGAGCGAGGTAAGAATTTCGAAATCACCGAAAAGCTTATATTAGACCTACATGTACGACTTATGAACGGCCTTATGAGTAACGCTGGTCAGTATCGCCGTCATGCAGTTCGTATACTCGGCAGTCACGTTGCACTAAGTAATTGGCAAAAAATTCCAGAAAAAATGGAAGGGTTCATACAAGATTGCCATAAAACATCAGATGATATAGTAAATACACTCGCAGAATCTCACGCTATGTTTGAAAAGATTCACCCATTTAGTGACGGTAATGGTCGAACTGGTAGATTACTAATATTGGCGCAAGCACTTCATAATGATATCTACCCACCTCTTGTGCAACGAGAACGAAAACGTGCCTATTATAAATATTTACAACTCGCTCAAACCAAACAGAGCTACCAGCAATTAGAGTTGTTCATTGCTGAATCTATACAGTACTGTGAAAAAGTTCTTAAAAACAAAAAAGTTTGATTGTTCTGTTTGCCTACTAAAATAATCAAACTTTATCACAGATGTAAATTAGGGTTGTTTTTCTGGCTGGGGATAAGGGATTCGAAATAGTTTGGTTAAATAAATGAAAAACTATAGATCTTTTAATGGAATACCTGTTTTTTCAGATACTTTACGGGCCCACTCTAAGAGTCGCTCAAACTGCATATCACGAGATGCTTGCTCTATTTCATTGTCATCAATTCGTTTTACAAAACCATCAATAGTACTGATAAGTTGCTCCATACTAGCTTGAGATGCTTTTTGGTCAAGCTTATCATTTACTTTCTTGAACTCATCTTGAATATATACAAATAGTTTTGTGAATTGATCATCATTCATGATTGTATTATATCATCTATATAAATTGTTTGAATACTACAGTTCGCCATAAATAGTTTATGGCTGGGATGGAGGGATTCGAACCCCCGAATGCATGGACCAAAACCATGTGCCTTACCACTTGGCCACATCCCATTATTGTTGGCTTAACAGATAAATTCTACTTTAAAACACAATTTTCTTCAATCTGATTTTATTATGGTTACTAGACTATTACTTTATTGAATCGAACCTCGGTATGTATTCCACATATTTTCCTGGAAAGCGTTTCCGTAAGATCCACCATTTTTATTAGAGCCATGAAGTTGAGGGTATCTGTTTTGGCTGTCCGGTAGAGTCCAGGCTCCAAAATTGACCCAACGATCGACATAATCATGAAAGTAGTTTTGGTTCCATACAGCCTTTCCACCCGGTAAAAGTCTAGTTGCAAGCGAATGAGCCTTGAAATTCTTGGCTGTACAACATAACTGGTACGTTCCGCCAGGAACTTCACCTCCGTCAATTTGCCCGGATGGATCTTTACAGTCTCGACTGCCACTGCCACCAGGTCCGATACTCAGATTTCGCTCGTACTCACCTGGGTTACAGGGCTTTCCGTATAATGGCCTGTTGGCTTGTGAAGCAAAATATATCTGATCATTCTCACTGAAAGTACGATCAGTATTGTTACTGGTTATAAAGTTTTTCATAGAGGTATCATTTAGAAGAATGGCTGCAAATAGTATGGGCATTTTTCTACCATTAAAATGTCCTCCATCAGAACCGTAGTTTATTCCATCATTTTTCACCGTACCATACCAGTCAATTCCAGCTTGCACAAAATTTATAAGCGCTGGCATTTTTGCGCTTGTTGAATCGTTTAGCATCAGTCTCAAAGCGGCATCACCGTTATCTCGGGCTAAGTCAGATCCGTAATTGCTAGCTTTTGTGGCACCAGGTAATAAATAGTTTTCAAAAGGATGCATATACCTTCCTCGCCAAGTGTTTGCATGATCAAGTTGAACTCTTTGAAATCGACCTTTGATCGTATCTAGGCTTGGTGCACTTGCTACAGAAGTTAAGCTAGGTAGCAAATTAGTGTTGAGTTGGGATACCGTATATAAAGTTTTGTCGTTACCAGCGTATGAGGGTCGAAAAGTATTTTTTCCATTATCTGCTGGTATGGTTCCAAGAACAGTTAAAACAGCCGCTGTTGTAAGACATGGTGGATGGCCTGTAATGTTTCCACAGTCTCCAGTATTAGAAATACTTTTTACGATTGATTCACCAGGCTTGGCAGCATACGGTAAAGTTGGCATGATAGCGGCATTATAGACTTCTCCGATGCGATTATCGTAGGCATGCTCAGCCGTACTGGGGTTTATCATCCAGCCGTTTCTGCCGGTATTGGAGTCTGGTGAAATTCTAGTGATTCGTACGTCTGTTCCACCTCCTGGTGCTACCCACCAGTCGCTGTTAGCAAACTGACCGCAAGGATATGATTTGTCGAAAGTCCAAGTAATGCCGTATTGTGTAATATTAGAACATGTTCCATTTGAAACTACTGTTCCACTCCCAAACATTACCGCACTACCGCCCGATGAGGCAGAATCAGTTATCTTTGTTGCTGGTGAGGTAATAGTCCCACTATCAGCTTCTAGTTGAACATAAGGTGTAGCGGCTTTAGTGGAAATTAAGATAATAGATCCAATTAATGCAAACGTGATTATAAAAATAATAAGCGGTTTTTTGTTAAATAACTTTTTAATGTTTTGCTCGTATTTAATGCTAGTTTTCATTAATGTCTCACTATTAATTGATTATATATTAGCATAAGTTGATTAAACGTTATCCGTCATGATGATGCATTAATAATTTATATGTCTAAAAAATCTAGAGATAATAATGATAGGTTTAAACAATAGGTAATTACTTTTAGAAAATGGCCAAGAGTTAAGGCGCATGGTATTGCTCCATGCATATTGGGGTTCGAATCCCCTTTTCCTCAGCCAAGCTTTAAGTTTCCGTTTATACTAGCGTATAAATAGCATTTCATTAATTAATTTTAATTGTTTATAATTAATTCCAAGCATGAGAGTAATTAATCGAGGACACATTAAGTCTGGGAATAAACAAGATGTCTATAAAAAACATAGTAGTTTTAAGATTTTCTTTGTATTTGTTTTGATCATAGGTGTTGGAGCTGGAATTAGCTATTTTTATATTTCAAACAATGACAAAAAGGCTGTCAAAGAATCGCCTAGTATTGTGGCGGTTGAGCAGCCAGAGCTTATAGCTGAAGATAAAGAATTAAAACCTTTTAAAATATTCAACGGGGACGAGTTTAAGCAGTTATATCTTTCGGTTGCCTATCCAAATACTCAACAAATTCAAAAACCAATTAGCATAACTGGCAACGACGAAGCTGATGCTAGAATACGTAAACTCGCAGAAGAACGAGGCTATAAGCAGACATCCATTCCACAGGGTGCAATTGTAAAAATAGATGAACCGCGACTGGAAAATGATAACTTACTTCAACCGCTATCGTCTGTTGGATGGCAAAAACTAAAAGATGCAGCTAAAACCGATAATATACCAATTGCAATAATTTCAGCCTATAGGTCGCCAGAATGGCAACGAGACTTATTTTTGAGTCGATTACTTGTTAATGGTATAACTCCAGCTCAAATAGCCGCAGGAATACAAGACAAAGCAATTAATGGCGCGTTATCGTCGGCTGCTGTTCCTGGCTATTCTAGACACCACACTGGTTATACAATCGATCTTTGGTGTGAGGATGGTAGTTCGGCATTTTTGAATAGTGTATGTTTCGAATGGATTAAAAAAGACAACTACCTAAAGGCTAAAGAATCAGGCTGGGTTCCTAGCTATCCAGAGGGTGCCGATGAACAAGGACCGGAGCCAGAACCATGGGAATATGTATGGGTCGGGACTGATTATTTGAAATAATAAGCATAGACATTTGAATCAAACATAATAAATAGTTAGTATTTAAGTAACAATGTTAAAAAACGATAAAATACGGCCAGATCCGTCCGACTACATAATACCCATGAACCTGAACGGCCTTAATGGTCGAATGTTGAAAATGCCAGCACCTAAAGGTAAAGAAAGAGAGATACTAATTGTCTACGGAATGCATGCAAGTATTGAAAGAATGTTTGGGCTTGCGGAAGATCTTAATCGTTATGGTTCTATAACTATTGCCGATTTACCTGGTTTCGGTGGAATGGATAGCTTTTATAAGATTGGTGAAGTACCTACTCTAGATAATATGGCTGACTACCTAGCGACACTTATAAAGATGAGATATAAACGAAAGAAGCTAACTTTGATCGGCATGTCTTATGGGTTTATTGTGGCAACCAGAATGTTGCAAAAATTTCCTGAACTAAGAAGTAAAGTAAACCTGCTAGTTAGTTTAGTTGGCTTTGCCCACCATGAGGACTTCAGAATGAGCAAAAAAGACATGACTTTACTCAAAACGGTTTCATGGGTTGGCTCACACAGATTTCCTGCTTATCTTATAAAGACTTTTATATTTAGAGGCCCGCTTATTAGAGCAACATATAAAACTGTCGCCAAGAAACATAGAAAAATGTACGATGCCGATGAAAATGAACTTAAAAACAGAATTAATTATGAAATTAAACTATGGAAAATAAATGACCCAAGAACTAGAGCTAGAATAAGTCACGATATATTTAATATAAACCTTTGTGATAAACAAGTAGATTTGCCGGTGTATCATGTAGCAATAGCTGACGATCATTTCTTTAATAACACGGTCGTTGAACAGCACCTTGGAGTAATATATAGCAAAGTAACTGTTATATATGCCGAAATGGAAGGACATGCACCTACTGTTATTGCAGACGCAGAGGCCGCTGCACCGTTTATACCTAAGAAATTAAGACAACTACTAACAAAGAAGCCCAAATAAGCTATAATATAGCTAATTATGAAAATAGGACTAGTTTGTCCATACAACATGTTCAGGGGCGGTGGTGTCCAGGAATGTGTATTGGCATTGAGAGAAGAACTGGAAAATAGAGGTCATTACGCCAGAATTATCTCTCCCTCTCCGACAAACATAAAGAACCCCGTTATGAAAGGTGTAATTTTTGTTGGAACTGCAGCCCAAATAAAATCGCCTTTCCATACAACTGCACAAATATCGGTAAACGTTAAAAGTGATGCGTTAAAAGATATACTTAATCAAGAAGATTTTGATGTACTTCACTTCCATGAACCCTGGGTGCCAATATTAAGTAAACAAATACTCTCCTCTAGTTCATCAAAAAACATAGCTACTTTTCACGCCAAATTACCTGATACAGTAATGACTAAGACAATCGAAAAAGTCATTACACCTTATACAAAATCAATTATTAAAGATCTACACCATTTATCTGCAGTTTCAAAAGCAGCGACAGATTATATATCGACATTATCTACTGAAAATATTGAAATAATTCCGAACGGTATTGACTTATCTAAGTACGACAATGCTAATAAAAAAAGAAATAAAAACATTCTATTTATTGGAAGGCTTGAGAAAAGAAAAGGTGTTAAGTACCTGATAAACGCCTTTAAAGATATTGACGACAAGAAAATCAAATTAATTATCGCTGGCGATGGTCCTGATAGACAAAAATTACAATTTTATGTAAAGCAGCTAAAAATTGAAGATAGAGTAAGTTTCTTGGGATATGTATCCGAAAAGAAAAAGCTTAATCTTCTTAGTACAGTTGGTCTGGTTTGCTCACCTGCACTATATGGCGAAAGTTTCGGAATTGTTATTCTTGAAGCAATGGCAATGGGGGTTCCAATAATAGCCGGCAATAACCCTGGTTATTCAAGTGTTCTCATTAATGAAGGTTCAGTAAGTTTGGTAAATCCTAAAGATAAACTATCATTCACAAAGATTATTGAGCTAATGAGTACCAATCAATCTGTAAGAAATATGTGGCTCAGTTGGGCTGAATCTGAAATAAAAAAATACGATTATAATATTGTAGTTGCGATGTATGAAAAGCTCTACAAACAGGCTTTAACTAAAAAATGAAGATCGCTTACTTAATAGATGATACTCTGGATACTAATGACGGCGTCCAACAATATGTAACTACTCTTGGAAGTTGGTTTGAAAAACAAGGTCACGAAGTTTTTTATCTATGTGGTGAAACTACTAGATCTGACCTCAATAACATGTACAGCTTATCCAAGAATATAAAAGTAAAGTTTAATAAAAATCGATTAACAATTCCTATCAAAGTTAATAAACAAAAAATACTTAAATTAGTAAATAAAGAAAAGTTTGATATAGTTCATGTCCAAGCCCCATACAGCCCTCTTATGTCTGGACAAGTTATTAAAAATTTGCCCGAAGAAACAAAAGTAGTAGCTACTTTTCATATACTCCCATACTCTAAACTTGAAACATACTCAACAAAGCTATTATCTAAATCCGTAGGAAAAACTAATACATTAATATCAAAGTTTATATCAGTATCAGAACCAGCAAAAGAATTCTGCAAGAAGTATTTTGGAGTAGATTCAATAGTTGTTCCAAATCCAATAAATATTTCTAAGTTCAAGAGTAATTCAAAACAAATTCAAATCAACAATTCAGTTGTTTTTCTAGGAAGGCTAGTAGAGCGTAAGGGTCCACTTAAACTTATAGAAGCATTTTCAATATTACCAGACAACTCTAACTTGAATTTGACTATATATGGCGACGGCCCCCTAAGACCTAAAATTGAGAAACTTATAGTGAGTAAAAATTTAAGCAAAAAAATTAAGCTGGCTGGGTATATTAGCGAAAAAGACAAAGCTAAAGTTCTTTCTGAATCGATGATAGCAATTTTTCCAAGTCTTGGAGGTGAAAGTTTCGGGATTGTACTAACTGAAGCAATGTCTTCGGGAGCGGGAATAATATTAGGCGGAGACAACCCTGGTTACAGAAGTGTTCTTGATAACAACAATGTATTATTTAACCCAAATAGTCCAGAAGAAATTGCGTCCAAAATTATTCAATTTTCTGATAATAAAGACTTATTTGACACAACCCACCATTCACAACAAGAGCTTGTTAAAAAATATGACGTTGAAAAAGTAGGACCTAGAATATTAGACATTTACAGTTCTATAATTGGAAAAACACAAAACTTATCGGATAATTAACTTATGGGACTATTCAACAAGCCTGATAAAACAATTTCCATCAACACTTCTACAATTATAAAACTAATTTTGGTGGCAGCTTCTGCTTTTATTATTTGGCAAGTCTTAGGAAATATTTCTCATCAACTAACATTGATTTTTATATCTTTCCTATTGGCAATTGGATTAAATCCAGCGGTTAGCTGGATAACTAAAAAAATCAAAAGTAATAGCCGCCTGAGAGCTACTGGATTTGCATATGTTATCGTAGTTTCATTGTTAGTTTCCTTTATGGCCGTTGTAATACCACCTCTTGTTAAGCAAACCTCGCAGTTTATTAGTGAAATACCATCTACAATAAATAACTTAAGAAAAGACGACAATGCCACTGGAAGAACTATCAGAAGATACAATATTGATGATGGTATACAAAACTCAATCGACAATTATAAAGAAAGATTCGGTGATAACATTTCTGACCCTGTGCTAAATACAGCCGGTCGGATAGGTGGTACGATTGTATCAATTATCACTGTTCTTATACTAACATTCATGATGCTAGTTGAGGTCCCTATGTGGTTTAATAAATATCTTTCTTTGCATTCTGTTGAAGTTAGGAAAAAAAGAAAAGAAACAGCAATTAAAATGTATAACGTAGTCACTGGATTTTTCTATGGACAAGTATTAATTGCATTTATTGCAGCAACTTTTGCTGCAATAATGTTGCTTATACTAAATCATCTATTCAACACTTCTATTAACCCAATTGCTATGTCTGGTATAGTTTTTATATTTGGATTAATTCCTTTAGTCGGAAACATTATTTCTTCTGTAATTGTAGTATTGGTTTGCCTGATATCATCACTACCAATGTCTCTAATCATGCTAGGTTTCTTTATAATATATCAACAGGTTGAGAACTCCACATTACAACCATACATTCAATCAAAGAAGAATCAATTAACACCACTCACTGTATTTGTTGCAGCACTTATTGGTGCAGGTGTAGCCGGTATTCTCGGCGCGCTTGTCGCAATTCCAATTGCTGGCTGCGCAAGGATAATATTGGAAGACTTCATAACCCAACACTTCCCTGACTATAGTGATTTCAATAAACTAAACAAAAAAGGTTAACACCTAAACCAAATTTGTTTATTCATATCGTCACGAACAGAAATACCTTGTTTTTTGAGCTTTTCCCTAATTTCATCACTAATTTGCCAGTTATTAGATTCTCGAGCTTTTTTACGTTCAATTAAAAGTTTCTTTTGGGTTTTATTTATATCGGGTCTATTAGACAAGTTTAAACCGAGTAATTCATCAATTAATTTAAGATATTTTTGGTATTCCTTGGATTGACTACTGTTTATTTGGTTCTTTTCAATATCTGAAGATTGTTCACTAATTAAAGATAACGCCCTAGGTGTATCTAAATTATCATTTAGCGCATTAATGATATCGTTTTTCATACTTTCAAAATCAAGCCTGGCTGAATCATTATTCTGCTGATACTTCAGATCGGCGGAATTCTCTAAATTAGTTAAACGGTTCTTAGCTGAGTCGATTATTTCCCATGTAAAATTACCTTCAGTTTGGTAGCTGCTTGATAGAACCATTACTTTGAAGGCATCTAGAGAGTAGTTCTTTCGTATTATATCTTGGAGTGTATAAATATTGCCTAAAGACTTGGCCATTTTACCGCCATCTACTTTGAGGTGATTATTATGTAGCCATATACTTGAAAATTGCTTTCCAGTGTAGGCTTCACTTTGAGCAATCTCATTTGAATGATGTACCGGTATGTGGTCAATACCGCCACAATGAATATCTATCTGTTCACCTAAATTATCCATTGCAATAACCGAACACTCCAAATGCCATCCCGGAAAACCTTTACCCCATGGGCTATCCCATTCCATATCGCGCTTCTTGTCTTTTGGACTAAATTTCCACAAAGCAAAATCTGTTGGATTTTTCTTACCATAAACCTCAACTCGTGCACCTTCTTTCAGGCCTTTTATGTCAAGTTTGGCTAGTTTTCCGTAATCACTCAGTTTACTAGTATCAAAATATATTCCTTCGTCTGGAATTTCATATGTAAAGCCTTTATTATCAAGTTCTTTTAAGAATTTAATTTGTTCGTCTATACAGTCTGTTGCCCTGACTAAATGGGGTCTTCTTAGTCCTAGCATTTCATAACCTTCTTTTTCGGCAATTGCAATATATTTTTCAGCAACTTGCCAAGCAGTTTTGCCTTCAGCTTTTGCACCTTTTTCCATCTTGTCTTCGCCACTATCGTCATCACTAACTAGGTGCCCAACATCAGTATAGTTTTGTACTCTTTCTACTTTGAAACCGTCGTATTCTAGTATACGTTGCAATACGTCCCAGTATATATATCCAACCCAATTGCCTATATGTGGTTGGCTGTAAACAGTTAATCCGCAAGTATAAAGTTTAACTACGTTATTACTTAGTGGAGTTAGAAGTTCTTTCTTTCTAGAAAGTGTATTGTACAGGCTAACTTGTTTCATTTATGTAGTACCCTGTTTTATTAATAATGTCTTTAGTTATTATATCGTAGTCTTTATCACCTGTTACTTTAAAGCCACTAGCATAGTCATGTCCACCTCCACCAAGTTCTTCAGCAATCTTTGCAGCATAAGGAAAATCAGTTGTAGCTCTTATAGTTCCGGTTATCTTACCGTCATCATACACCTTTATCACTACTGCAATTAAAACGCCAATAGTTTGAAGTATATCAGGTAAGATTAACGCTGATGGGTTATATAAAGGACTAAACTTAATCATTTCGTCTTGATCAATTCTTACAATTGCTAATTTTCCACTTAATTCAAATTTTGTCTTTTCAATAAGATCAGCCTTATACTTATATATTTCAGGCGCATATTTACTATATTCCCGTCGTCTAAGTTCTAATTGATCCCTATTAACTCCTTTATCTAATAGTTCTGCAACCGCTCTGAAAGTGTCCGGTTTAGCAAGGTTATTACTAAGTCCTTGAGTGTCGCCAAGTATACCTGACAATAGATATTCAGCACAATTGATATTAATGGGCCACTCAAGTGATTTTGAAATTTTGTAAACTAATTCACTAGTTGAAGATAGATCGGGAATGTTTATACATAGAGTACTTTTGATATCATTATTAGTTGTTGCATGGTGATCTAAAATTATCTTTTCTGATTTTACAAATTTACTGAAATTTTTATCTTTTTTTACATATTCTAGTAAACTTGCTGCTGATGCATCTACAATAACTATCAAATCGAAGTTGGCGGGAAGTTCACTATCAACCAAACTCCATCCAGTCATGTATTTTAAGTATCCTGGTATATCAACAGCGCAATATAGTTGGTTTTCGATATTTAGCTCATTGAGTACTTCAGATAGCCCTAGAGCGCTACCTAGGCTGTCTGCGTCTGGATTATCGGCCTGAACTATTAGTACCTTTTTCGTAGACATTATACGATTGCTTAGAAGCTCAAGAGAATCTTTATTCATAGAGTAGTTCTGCCTTCAAGTGCTCTTCCAAGAGTAATCTGATCAGCATATTCAATATCTAATCCAACTGGTAAACCTCTGGCAAGACGAGTAATCTTTACATCTTGTGGTAATATATTCTGAAGATAGAGTGCAGTTGTTTCGCCTTCTACAGATGCATTAAAAGCAATAATTATCTCATTAACCTTATCTTTGTTTATTCTTTTAACTAGACCAGTTAAATTAAGATTATCTGGATTAACTCCATCAATAGGTGAAATTAATCCCCCCAATACATGGTAAGTACCCTGGTAATTGCCTGTTTTTTCAATTGCTACAATATCAAATGGTTCTGCAACTAAAGCGATAACTCTTTTATTTCGGTTTGGGTTAGTATAAAGTTCAGATTCTTTTTCATTACTATCGATCATTGCGAATGTTATAGGACAAGTCTTAACCCTGTGATCTAGATTAATAATCTTTTCAGACATTGTAATACTTAGTTGGTTATTTTTATACAGATAAAATGCGTACCTTTCAGCAGTTCTAGGCCCTACTCCAGGAAGTTTACTTAGCGAGTCTATTAATTCAGTTAATGCTCTAGGCAAAATTGCCATATACTATAGGCCTAAATCACCGAGGGCACCCATCATTGGCTGCATTTTTTCTGCTGCAACTTTCTGGCTTTGAGAGATTGCGTCTTTAACTGCATCTTCTATCCACTTTTCAAGCTGTCCAATATCATCCAAATCAACACTCTCGGGGTCAATTTTTATCTTTTTAATTTTTTGTTCGCCAGTAATATCTACTCTTACGGCACCTTCCCCAGTTTCAACAGTGATAATCATCTTCTGTAATTCTTTTTGTAGTTTTTTCACCTTTAAAAGCATTTTTGCTTGATCAAATTTACTCATAAATCTCCTTTATTAATATATTGTAACAAAACTATACTTCAATACTATACTTTGACTCTGTAATAGGTATATGAGGCCATGCTACATAAAATCTATAAACATTATATATTGAGGACATCCCAATAGCTAAAACCAATATTGCAACTCCAATATTTTGTGCGAATGGATTCTTCGGAAAAACAGTTAACCATTGCTGTAATAGCCATCCAAGACCACAGCCGATGAGCAGAATTAAGTAAGGTAGAATTATAATACTAGTTATAGTAGATCCTAGCCCTATCAAAAGTAGCCCTATTATCACTGAAATTATAATGTACTTTGATCGACTTTTTTTCCATTTTTTTGCAATATTAATTACTCCACCAGTAATTAAGACAAGCGTGAATATATCAAAAACAGCTTGCGAACCTATTCCTATTCCATTGTTATAATCTGAATTCCAAAAAATATTTATTATGAATGTATAAATATTCTTAAAGTAGGACATAGGACTTAGATTAATTAAATTAATGCCTAATATAGATTTTATAAATTCTTTATCTGTGACATTAAGAATAAAAGGAGTTAGAACAATAAAAAATACTATTATCGCAGTTAACACATTCCATACTGGAGATTTTTTTAGTATGTAAAATATACTTCTTATTTTCCATAATACACCAATAATAAGAAACCATATTATACCTGGGGCATACAATAGTAAACTAAGTGTTAAGGCAGATATTATTAGAACCCATTTTTGTTTTTTTGTTTTTTGAGACCATACAATTAGAAGAGGGATAAATGCCGCATACAATACCATAATATCTGGTAATGAGCTCCTAGTGTTTACTAAAAACCACGTCAAAGACACGTAGATTAACGAAGTAAATGCTGCTACTCTAAAACTAAACCAAGACTTGAGTATGAAGAATAAAGGTAATACCGCCCCAATTCCAAGCAATCCGTTGGTAATTCTAAGGTTTAATATGTTATTACCAAATATCAATAATACAGTTTTGTGAATTAAATATATTGGTAAGTACAAAGGATTATTCGGTATTAATGCATTTTCTTTGACAGAATCAAAATATGAAATTTCACTAGCAGAATAACCGCCAGGTACTATCGATTGAAAGGATAATACTATCAACAATGTTAATATTAATACTAAAATTCCAATAGTGATTGGCTTCCACAATAATTTAAAATAGAATTTTGTTCTTTTCACTTCTAAGAATAAATTATAACATTTAATATGTTATTGACTAAAAGCATCCTTATGACGAGTATCAAGGCTTCTGAACCTTTGCTTTTCTCTGTCAAAGTATAGTTCAACTGCTCCTGTTGGACCGTTCCTGTGTTTTTTGATAAAAATATCAGTAATATTTTTTCGATCGGACTCAGGATTATAATATTCTTCTCTGTAAATAAAAGCTACAACGTCAGCATCCTGTTCTATTGATCCAGATTCTCTAAGGTCAGCTAATTGAGGTATCTGTGGGCTTCGACTTTCAACAGAACGACTTAATTGACTAAGAGCAATCAGAGGAACATTCAATTCTCTTGCAATTCCTTTTAATCCTCTCGATATTTCAGAAATTTCTTGAACTCTATTTCCTTCACTACCAAATCGCCTACCTCCACTCATTAGTTGCAAGTAGTCTACGATTATTAATCCTAATGGACGAATATGAGCTTCTCGTCTTGCTTTAGTTCGAAGATCACTTACTGTAATTCCCGGAGTATCGTCAATATAGATCTGTGCTTCTGAAAGGGTTCCCATTGCTTGTCCAATTTTTTCAAAATCATCATCCGTTAAGTTTCCAGTCCTTAATGCCCATGCATCGACTCCAGATTCCATTGAAAGCATTCTATCAACAAGCTGCTCTTTGCTCATTTCTAAACTAAATATAAGGACTGGCTGACTTGCCTTAACTGCAACATTGTGGGCAAGGTTAAGAGCTAATGCGGTCTTACCCATAGAAGGTCTGGCAGCTAATATAAACAAATCGGACTTTTGTAAACCAGCCAAAATAGAGTCTAGATCTTTGAAGCCAGTTGGGACACCTCTTATCGTTTCCTTATCTTTGTGTAATTCATCGAGCCTCTCAAAACTTTCACCTAACACTTCCTCAAGACTAACAATATCTTGTTTTACGTGCTTCTGGCTTACATTAAACAGTCTTATCTCAGCATCTTCTATTAACTCTTGTAGGTTTTTAGATTCATCGTTTACAAGGCCAATTATGTCTTGTGAAGCTCTTATAAGACGTCTTCTTAGAGATTTTTGGGCTACAATTTCAGCATAATTTTCTACATGTGAAGCGGTTGGAACAAAATTTGTCAGCTGAGTTAAATATGATGCTCCACCAACATAATCTAAAAAGCCAGTGGATTTTAGTTGCTCAGAAAGAGTAAGTACGTCAATCGGATTCCTTTTTTCATATAGTTGCATGATTGATTCATAAATACGTTGATGTTTATCGTCATAAAAATCTTCAGGCAATATTTTATCTGCAATTTTTACCAAAGCCTCGTTATCAATTAAAACTGCTCCAAGCAAACTTGCTTCTGCATCTAGATTTTGGGGTGGTAAGTTCTTACTATTATCCATGATTACTATGATTCTAGCATCTCGCCGCCACCAAAAATATTGTTTATGTTTGTAAGATTCTCTTTTTGCTTTTCTTTTTTCTCACCTAGTTGGCAAGTTACTTTAACATCATGTCCCGATAATTCCGATGCAATATCGGAAATTATTTTAATGTTCTCCGCAGTATTAATTTTTTTATAATGGAACGGGAATTTAAACTTGAGCACTATCTCTTTATCTGTAGTAGTAACTTCAGACATTCTCAAAACGCTGTACAAAGTATTATATTTAGGTTTAATTGCTAATAGTACACTCTCAAATAGATCGTTTTGGTTTGAAGTAGATTGGTCGGAAGTTTTGGGTTTTTGAGCTTTAATTTTAGGTTTTATAGTTTCGATATCTAAGATTTTCTCCGGTAATACGACTTCTTTTGTTGATATGACAGTATCTTTACTTATATTTTCTTTGATTGACATTGTTTTTTGAGATTCTTTTATATTCTTTTCAAAGTCTGGTTTCAAAGACTTATTTTTAATATTCTGATCTATTAATGCAATCTCTAGTAGAAGTTCGGCATTTGGACTGCCCTTAATTTCAGATAGTTTTTTATATAATTCAATACTGTCGTTGTCGCTACTTGATATAATTTTTCTTCTTAATTCTCGGCTTATTTGATTCATAAGAGTGTTAATTTCTAGTCCGCCTGTTTTTATTCTGTCAATATTCTCAAGCACGCTCTTTGGACTACCTGATTGCACTTCGTCTAATAAATCTGAAATCTCTTCATCAGATATCAGTCCTAGAGAATTGCGAACTAGATCAGAATTAATATCATTTGACATAGTTTTTAGTTTATCCAATAAGCTAATACTGTCTCTGAATGAACCTTCTCCATACCTAGCAATCAAAATTGCAGCTTGATCATCTAAGTTAAATCCTTCGGACTTAGCAATAGAGGTTAAGTGCTTTGCAACTTCTTTTTCTGGGACTGGACTAAATTTAAAGTGTTGAGTACGACTAATTATAGTATCAGGAAGCTTGCCATACTCAGTGGTCGCTAGTATAAATATTACATGCTCGGGTGGCTCTTCAAGTGTCTTTAGTAATGCATTGAACGCTTCTTTTGTAAGCATATGCACTTCGTCAATAATATAAACTTTGTATTTTGCAGATGATGGTGAAATGTGAACTTTATCTCTAAGATCCCTGATCTCGTCAATCCTACGATTCGATGCAGCATCAATTTCAATAATATCTAAATGGATGCTCTCATCATTATAATCAATTTCATTTACGGCATGAGCAAGAATTCGAGCTATAGAAGTTTTGCCCACGCCTTTTGGACCTGTGAATAAGTAAGCGTGACTTATACTATTATCTTCAAGTGCCTTTTTCAAAGTACTAGTTATATGATCCTGACCTACTACTTCGTCAAGAGACTTCGAACGATACTTTCTGTATAAAGCTTGTTTCATACTCCTCCAATTTAATACCATTATAGACCTTCTGGAAGTATGCGTATGTTGTTTTATTTATGAGAAGAGTTACAAAGCAGCTTCGAGTGCGGCCCACTCAGCCTGAGAATCATCTTCTGGAACGTTAACACTAACCTGGTCACCTGGTTTAGCTTTAAAGTAAGTTACGCTTGCAAGAAGAACTCTATAATTTCTAGTACCAGCTTCAACAAAATAGTGACCGTTTTCTTGTTTTAATAATCCAACTACTTGCTTTCTTGGTATAGGGCCAATTTGTTTATACATAAATGCACCGTCATCAGCTATTGTTAGTTTAAGAATGTCTCCTTGGACTAACTTAGACTTACTTGCATAGTTTGCAGGCACTGGATATGTCTTTCCGTCTGATCCGACCATATTCTGGCCATCAAAGACGCCTTCTATAACCTTACCAAGTACTTCTTCTGATAAATTAGACGTACTCACGGTACTATCTTCGCCAACTAAACTTAATAGCAGCTCTTTAGCTGCTGCAAGACTGGTTTCTGCTTCTTGTATTAAAGATTTTAATCTTTTGATTTGCTTGTCTGGGACATCTGCCATAATTTTGTTCTCTTTTTAACACTCTTTACATTTTTTAAGTGTTTTATTACTCCACTATTCCTACCCAAACTAACACGTATAATCATTATTGTCAAAACTAGAATCATATTTCTGTGGATAAAATAAAATATGGACCTTTGTATAGGCCCATATAATATTTTTAGTAATTATTTAATTTACTATGCAAGTTCTACTGTTGCGCCAGCCTCTTCTAAGGCTTTCTTAGCGTTCTCAGCATCTTCTTTTTTGGCACCGTCAAGTACGTTCTTAGGAACGCCATCAACAATTGCCTTTGCTTCACCTAGTCCAAGACCAGTTATGTCTTTAACCGCTTTGATGACAGCTACTTTTTGGGCACCTGCATCCTTGAGCACAACATCGTACTCTGCTTTTTCTTCGGCTGCTGGTGCATCACCTGAAGCTGCTGGACCGGCTACGGCGATAGCTGCTGCAGCTGGTTCAATTCCGTACTCATCCTTTAGAATATTTTTTAGTTCGTTAACCTCAACTACTGTTAAACCAGTTAGTTGTTCAGCAAGTTTCTTTAAATCTGCCATAAAATTCCCTTTCTAGTTTGCCTTTGCCTCTACAGCATCGAGCAAGCCATGTAAATTACCTGATAATGCACCCATAACATCGTTAATAGGTGATGATAGCGTTGCCAATACCTCAGCGATGAGCTGATTCTTGCTTGGAAGTGTTGCCAATACTGCAACTTCAGTTGCAGATACAAATCTTCCCTCTGGGCTAATTGCGCCAACAAATTCAATAGCTGGATTTTCTTTAGCAAATCTAGCTAAGACTTGTGCTGGGGCAACTTCGTCTGAGTCGTTAAAGGCGTACAGTAGTTGACCGTTTAAGTCGCTAACTTCTACGTCTTTCAAGTCATCATTTTGTGAAAGCGCTTTAATAACCAATCGGTTTTTAATTACTTTTACTTTAGTGTTTGACTCTTTAGCATCACTTCTGAGTGATTGCAACGCTTTAACTGAAGTACCTTGATACTTCGCAACAACTGTCAATTTAGAATTAGTAAGTAAATTATTAATCTCTTCGACAATCTCATTTTTTTGTTGCTTCGTTAATGCCATGTTTACCTCTTACTATAGTTTACTTAGTTTGATCGACCTAAAAACAAACTTTTGCCAGTAAAAAACACCTTTATTACCAAAGGTGTTTAAAAGTACTAATATTATAGCACCTCGGTGACATTCTTAATCAGTAAAACTGACGTCACTGTCTTTGGCAATAGGTGTATATTAACAGATTGAATATGTATAGTCAATTATAGAAAATTCTTGATTGATTTACTAATAGCTTCTTCGAATTTAAATCCTGTATTTTCAATATCTTTTTCAAGAGCATGGAGATTTTGATATTCAAATCCGATCATTACTTTTCCGATATCACCACCAAGACTACGGTAATGAAATAAACTAATATTAAATTTTGTACTAATCTTTGATAAGAACTCAAATAGAGCACCAGGGCGCTCAGGAAATTCTATCAAATATATCTTTTCCTTAATTTCTATTTTTGGTGAGCCACCGATCATATATCTCACATGCTGCTTGGTTATGTCGTCATTTGACAAATTTTCATATGAATAACCCTGTTCATCTAGTGAATCTACAAAGTTTATTTTATCTTTAGTAGAAGCGGACTTTACTCCAATAAATATATGAGCATCATTCCGATCTTTTAATCTATAGCCAAATTCATTAATATTGTATCCATCGATTATTTTATTGCAGAACTCTAGCAATGAACCAGGCTTTTCTTTAAGCTGAACAGAAAAAAGAGACTCCTTGCCGCTGCCAAGCAGGGTTCGTTCGGCAATGAACTGAAGTCGTTCGAAGTTTATATTTGCACCAGAGCATATCGCTACTGAATTGCTCGTCTCATCGAAATTATATTTATTTATTGCTGCCATAGCTAATGCCCCTGAAGGTTCAACAATTGATCTTGTACTTTCAAAAATCTGCTGGATAGCAAAGCAAATTTCATCGGTACTTACTGTCATTATTTCATCAACATATTTCTTTGTAATTTCGAAGGTAAGATCACCAACTCTTTTAACTGCAACTCCGTCGGCAAAAATACCAACTTGATCCAATTCTATAATTTCATTTGCACATATAGATTGCATCATAGCCGAGCTATCATCAGGCTCTACACCAATAATCTTTACTTTTGGATTAATAAGTTTAATAAATCTAGAAACTCCAGAAATTAAGCCACCTCCACCAATGGGTACAAATACATGACTAACTTCAGGTAGTTGCTCAAGTATTTCTTTGCCTATTGTAGCTTGGCCAGTGATAACACCTTCATCATTGAATGGGTGAATAAATTCCATTCTTAAATCTTTGTTTAGCTGTTCACAGTGATCAGCAGCCTCGGAGTAATTATCGCCAAAAAGTACAACTTCTGAACCTAACTTTTTAACTGCATTTATTTTTATTTCAGGTGTAGTTTTTGGCATCACAATAACTGACTTTATATCTAGTTTCTTGGCACTTAACGCGACACCTTGCGCGTGATTTCCTGCACTGGCAGTTATTACGCCGTTATTAAGCTGGTTTTCAGTCAAACTTTTTATCTTATGATAGGCGCCACGTAACTTAAAAGATTTTACGCTCTGTTTATCCTCTCGCTTAAGGAAAATCTTTGTATTTGCTTTAGATAGACCATTAAACTCTTGCAATGAAGATACCTTAGCTACATCATATACAGGAGACATAGTAACTGCTTTTATAAAATTTAATTCTTCAGTATTATTCATATAAAACCGTAATAGATAATTTAAAAAAGTCCCGTTTTTCGGGACTTTTTTTTGCAAATAAATTTAAATTAGTCCCTTTTGTTTAGACCAATAATTATTACTGCATTTTTTAACATGTTTTTAGTATTTATCATTACTTAATCTTTGTCAAATTGGCGCCGATTGATTCTTTCTCCACAGTTTATAGCTTTAATGAATGCTTTAATAGCTGCGTGAGTAACATTGTGATCTTGCTCATAAGAAGATATTTCCTGACCGTACGGTGTAGATACTCGAATTTTTGAATATCCTATGGCTCTAGCACCGTGCTGCTCAGGAATCTCTCTAGACTCGAAATTCTCAATTTCATAACCTGGAAAGATCTGCTGGATAGCACTAGTTGCAGCACCGATCTCTCCATGATTGTTGTCTTCAATTTCCATTACTTTACCATTCACTGTAAGAATTATGTTTGCAGATGCCTGTCCACCCTTACTAGCAGTAACAATTTCTACGTCTGAAATAACATCCCTTAATTCTTCACCGCTAAATTGTGCTGAAATTTTTTCGATTTCTACATCTGTTAAAGTTCTTTTGTTTTCTTCACTAGTTAATTTACATTCACTAGTTATCTCATGAATATTTGCAGTATTCATTCCTAGTACCTGAAGTCTACTTAAGACAGCTCTTTTGCCAGTATGCTTACCTATTTCAATCAATGATGATTGACCGAACTGTTCAGGATTCATAATCTCATAAGTTTCAGGAGACTGTAAAACACCATGCGAATGTATACCTGATTCATGAGAAAAGGAATTTCTACCTACTATAGCCTTGTTATATTGAACAGGATAACCAGTGTATTCAGAGACCATCATGCTAGTCTCTAAGATATGCTCAGTTTGAATATCCATAGAAATATTCTCAAAAATTTTATTTTTACATAAAATAGCTGCTACAACTTCCTCTAGTGCCGCATTGCCAGCTCTTTCCCCGATACCATTAATTGCAACCTCAACTTGCCTAGCACCAGCAGTGACTCCAGCTAAACTATTAGCAACGGCCAAGCCTAAATCATTATGACAGTGCACTGAAATTATATAATCGCCAATAACTCGTTTTCTAATATCCTCAATTCTTTGTTTAAACTCATCTGGGTAAGCAAAGCCGACTGTGTCTGGAATATTTATTGTAGTTGCACCACTATCAACCACAGCTTGTAAGACGTCACACATGAATTTGAAATCGCTTCTAGAAGCATCTTCAGGAGAAAATTCTACATCATCTGTAAAAGTTTTTGCATAATTAACAGCATTAACTGCTTCATTTATAACTTGTTGGCGAGTCATATGAAGCTTTTTTTCCATATGAATATCACTAGTAGCAATAAAGGTATGTATTCTTCTAGATGCTGCAGGTTCTATGGCATCCCAGCACTTATCGATATCCTTAATGGCCGTTCTGGACAATCCACATATCGTAGAGTTCGGATTGTCTTTAAATGACTGTGCTACGGCGCTAACTCCTTCAAAATCTCCCATACTTGCCGCAGGGAATCCTGCTTCAATTACATTAACTCCAAGCCTGCCTAACTGAATTGCAATTTCAACTTTTTCGACAGGATCAAGCGAAATACCAGGTGACTGCTCGCCATCTCTAAGAGTTGTATCAAATATTATTAATTTTTCATTTATTTCTTGGTCTAAAGGCATGTTTCACTCCTCTTAATTAAAATAGACTTCACGATGGTTGAAGTCTATTACGTGGGCTGTGCTGAGGAGTACTTATCTCTAGACTTCAACCAAACTTGAAGCACAGCCCATTAAGACTGAGAAGGTTTTGGTTAATTACTAGAGTTTTCACAGTTATAGATTGTATTTATATTAGGCTTTTTCGTCAAGTTTATCCAATCTGTATTGTGTTGCTCTCTCAGCTGCCAAACGTGTTAATTCGGCATCTTCTCCCATATTAACGAATTTCATGGCTTCAGTGAGCATAGGATGCCTCTCGGAAACCTGATCGTGCATCTCTTTTACTAATTTTCTGTAACCAGGATGGCCTTGTGGAGATGTTCTAAGCTCATGAAAATGGAACGCCTCTCTTGCGTTATAGGTAATAGTCCACCTCATTTTATGACCAAGTAAAGTAGCGTATTGTGCCTCATAGTCATATCCAGATTCTTGTAATTTACTGTAGAGTTGCGCCGACAAATCAAAACAAGATTCAAAAACATCACTTAAACCAGCATCCTCTACGGACTGAGGTATTTCGTAACCAAACCGCGGAGACAACTTTTGCCAGTTTAGATTATCTACCATTCTGTGTCTCTGTAAATCTCTAAATATCCCATAATCACATATCAGGTCGAATGTATACCTTGCCAGTTCGATTGCTCTGGCAGGTTTATGTCGTCTATTTAACCGTTCGCCCATGTAAGCGTTGAAAACTTCCATTTTCTTTTCTATTGGCCATTCTTTTACCTCAGCTTCAATTTCTTGAAGTGACATATTAGTATGCTCATAAAGCATATGCGGTACTAAATCTAATTCATTTCTTGGCAAAACATTATTTAGCTGAACTGGATCTAAGTCAGCACTATGTATTTCCGGTAGATATTCTTCAGCAATTTTTCCGACGTTTGCATACGTTTCGGCAATGTATGCCGTAGTTGCACCTCCTCTGTCTGGCTTATCTGCCCTTTCCAAGAAAGTTGGAATAACTTTTCTGGCTTCATCTAGAATCTGAGTTCCTACTTTTCTGGCTTCGTTACTTTCACTAGCACGTAATCTCATTATCATTGATTCTAAGGCTTGGCCTGATGCGAAAATGCCAACTGTTGACTTAGTAGCAACGGGCAAAACAGGTCTTATAGCATCGCATGCCTGTGCTCTGATTGCCATTTTCCAAGCTGCATCCTGTTCTTCTTTTGGAGTAGTGTCATTTCTTGACAAGTAATCTGTAAGCTGGTGTACCATAGTTGAATAATTATCAAATATTTTATCCATGTACTTTTCAAAAACTACTTTTGTATGACTATCGATGTTTTCGGGAGTGAAGTATTTATACTTACCTTCTTTGTCCTTTTTATCAAAATATATATACCTTGTTGACTGTTCTAAATATGAAGCAAGCCTGCCCCATTCAAGTTGTTTGGTTAATAAGTTACTAGCATTTTCAACTACGACATGCTGACCAACAAGTTGTTGAACAGAGTCATCTCCATAGGCAGTTATAACTCTTTGAATCAATGCCTCATCTTTACCCATATTTGGTGCAAATTCATCAAGTATTGTAACTCTCATATCGTCACCACGACGACTTAAGCGTGCCATTGCCGCTGCAATAGTTATTGCGCTAAGCTTGTCTGTAAACGAATAAACATTACTTTCGGTATTGGTAACAGCATCATCAAGAAAGTGATTACCTTCATCAGTTATTTCCCATTGTTCATTATTGTATTTTAGGTATGGATTTGGTTCTTTTTCCATCAACTTCTCCTTGTTAATTGCTGTCTTAGTATCTAAAGTTGTATTATTTGGTTTAAGGGGTAGTAGTGACTCTATCTTATTCCATAAATGGTCACTAACTTCATTGATTGTCATTAATTTACCACTTCTAACGCAGTCGATTCGTTCAAAGTCTTTTGGAAATAGCTTACAAATATCGTCGTAAACTTCTACAGATCTTATCAAGTGACTTAAATCTGCCTCATGAATGTCTCGTTTTTTATCGGTGTATGATCTAGAGCCTTTTAGGTCAACTAAACCTTGAGCTATCTCAGCTGGAACACGTAAAACAAAACTCTTATCAGGTCTGGGTATTTTTAGCATTTCAAATTCTAGATTATCAAGCCAAATAAAATATCCCCTTCTTTCCTCAGGATTAATAAACTTAGTCCCTTGATGGGCCATATTTGAGCCAGTGAATCTATTTGCGATCACTATCTTTCCATCGACAATCGCCTGACGTATTCGACTGGCTGCTTCAAACCTGTCCATTGCATAAAATAATGACCCAGTATATGGTCCGACTTCATCGGCTGTTCCGTATGATCCATTTAAGTACTGCTTCACAAAATAACTGGAATTAACTTCATACTGTGGAAAATCAAATTCTGCAACATCATACCCAGTATCTCGTAGTCTATTTGCAAGTATTTTTGCCTGATTACCTTTGCCCGAACCATCTGTACCTTCTATAACAAAAAACCCACCCTGATAATTTGGGGTAGGTTCAATCATCTGGCTTTTAAACCTTGAATACTTTCTGGCAGTGACCTTTTATCTTTATAGGCTCTTGGAAGCATTTGATCAGGAGTCCACTCAACAATTAGCTCCTCAAGATTGGTTCCTGTCTGATACTTACCGCTAAAGCCATCATTACGACCTTGGCCGTAATTACCTTCAACTTCACCAGTTTCTAGAAATACTGCTTGAGCAATTCGTTCTCCAACAGGCAGTAGAATTGTTTCATGTTCATTTAAGTTAAATATTTCTAGTGTTAGACGATTTATGTATCCTGGGTCTACCCAACCTGCGTCAAAACATACTGCTACGCCGTTTCTTCCCCAGCTTGACCTAGACTTAACCTCATATGCACCAGGTGGTTTAATTCCAAAGAACTCATGAGTATGTGCCAATATTCGCTCACCTGGCTTCAATGGAATTACAGGGTGATCTAGTGGAATACCTGCTAGCGGTTTTACTCCATTTGCATTACACCAATCCTGATGAGGAATTGCCTGCTTTACTTCACCAAAGTATCGTCTCACGTCGTTCTGATCAAAAGGATTATATATATAGCCTCTTTTTTGCTGTCCAGTCTGATAATAATAGTAACCTAGTGTCACATCCAAGCTAGCGTGACTTACATGACTTTCGTTGAAAGGTACACAAACTATGTGTCCTTCATCAATGGCCTGCTTAATCTGAATATTACTGTATACACCCATAAAACCCTCCAATTCATATATATTGTACTTGGCGTCAAATTAATGACCAACCAATTAGCACAATATTACAACTTATTTTTATGGATACTAGTTGAGTTCTGAATTTTCTATAGCTATAGAGGGACCCATACTTGTAGTGATATAGAGACTTTTTACGTAGTTTCCTTTTAAGCTTGAAGGTTTTGCTGCCTTAAGACTAGCAAAAACAGCCATTATATTTTCTTGGATTTTATCATCTCCAAAACTAACCTTACCGACTCCTACATGAACTATGCCGGTGCTATCTACACGATATTCAACCCTTCCGGCTTTAGCTTCTTCTACAGCTTTAGCTACATCTGGTGTAACCGTGCCACTTTTAGGATTAGGCATTAATCCCTTTGGTCCTAAAGCTTTGGCATATTTACCTAATTTAGCCATCATCATTGGGGTTGATATTAAAATATCAAAATCAAACACACCCTTATCTAATTGCTGTAGAAATTCTTCACTTCCAGCAATATCTGCTCCAGCTGCTTTTGCTTTAGCAACGTCATCAATATCTGCGAATACTGCAACTCTAACTGTTTTACCAGTACCTGCTGGTAGTTTAACTGTATCTCTGAGGTTTTGGTCAGCCTGTCTTGGATCAACACCTAGTCTAACGTGAACTTCTACACTTGCATCAAATTTAGCAGGGTTAGTTTTAAGTGCTAATTCAATGGCTTCTTTAAGGTTATATGTTTTTTTACTATCAATAAGTTCAGCAGCTTTCTTATAGTTTTTGCCTCTTCTTTCTAATCGGCTTCTGGAAGGCTTGGCTGTTTGCTTTGGCTTTGCAGGTGCTTCATCTTCTGAACTTTTTCGCTCTTCTTTAGCTATCTTTTCTTCTTTTTCGGCGATAGCTTTTGCACTTCGTTTTCCAGATTTTGCAACTTCAGTTTTTTCAGTTTCAGACTCAATTATTTCTTCTGCTTCTTTTTGAACCACTTCTTTACCAGATTCTTTTATTCCTTCTAATATAGCTAGCTCTATTTCAGCTATGGTGTTTTTTTCTGTAACTTCTAGGCCTAGTTCCTTTGCCTTTTCTAATAGATCTGTTTTTTTACTCATAGTGTTCTCCTTTTGTGGTACGTACAAGCAGTTAGCTCTCCCACAAATTAAATTATCTTTTAAATATCTTGCTCAAACCATTGATTACTATTGCATCATCAATTGGATTTAACTTTACTTCACCAGTTTCTATACTAGTATGTGTAACCGATAAACAGTCAAATGCATCCCTTGGAACTAGAAGACCTTTACCTAAGCGACTCACAGCAATATCTGTAGCATTTCTAATTTGGTCTTCGTGATATGGAAATTTTTCTGGAAGTTCCATTTATCCCTCGATTACTACACCCATTGAACGAGCAGTTCCAGCTACCATTTTTTTGACAGCTTCGATATCATCAGCATTCATATCTTTAGCTTTTTCTTCAGCAATCTCAGTTAGTGCTGCGTCAGTGAGCTTTTGTGGTAGTTTTTCGCTATTTGGTTTTCCTGAACCTTTTTGAATACCAAGTTTCTGACGAATTAAGTCGTCTGTAGGTTGAGACACAACTCGGAAAGCCATTGTTCTGTCATCAAATACATTGATATGAACGGTTAGAATACCTTTCATTTCTTTAGTTTGATCATTAAAAGGCTGTATGAAATCCATCATATTTACACCGTATTGCCCTAACGTACTACCAACTGGAGGTGCTGCGGTGGCTTTACCTGCTGGAATCCTAAGTTTTAGATTTGCCTTAACTTTTTTTATTCCTGCCATAGTTTTTTTCGAACTCGCACAAAAAAGCGAATTCTCCTTCCCTTTCTTAAAATTATATTTAGATAGAAGTGCGTAACTTAAAGATTATACTACACTTTACCTCTGTTGTCCATATCTTCTGGTAGTTTATTTTGCTCATTTGGATTATCGTAAAATATTGTTGCTGATATTGCCGCGCCACCAATTAACCCCAATCCTATGCGTAACGCAGGGTTTTGGATTAATTCGCCATGAATAGCTAACCCCAATAAACTTCCTCCCCATAAAGAAATTAAAAATCTGTTCGTTGTTTTTTCCATTATTTCAGGAATGGGCGACATACAGTTCTAAACCCTTTTAACTTGTAGACTGTCGAGTTCTACCGGTGTTTCTCTGCCGAACATATTAACAAGAACTTTTAGTTTGCCCTTAGCTTGATCGATTTCGTTAATTGAACCATCAAAACCTTTGAACGGACCGTCAGTAATATTAACTACATCTCCAACTTTGTAGTCAATTTTATGTTTAGGCTCAGCTCGTCCCATTCGCTTCATAATTTTTTCCATCTCATCATCACTGACAGGAGTTGGCTCGGAACCGCTGCCAACGAATCCAGTCACAGAGGGAGTATTTCGAACAATATACCAAGCATCTTCACTCATTTTCATCTGAACAAGAACATAGCCTTGGAAAATTCTTTTCTCGACAACTTTTCTTTTACCATTCTTAACTTCAATCATTTTTTCTTTAGGTACGAGAACTTGAAATATTTTATCGTTCATATCTAAGCTTTCAGCGCGCTGAGATATACTCTCTTTTACTTTTTCTTCATATCCACTATATGTATGAATTGCATACCACTGTTTAGTGGTGTCGTATCTTTTACTCATCTTAGTAATAACTCCCTAAATATTTTATCTAATCCAAAATCTACAACTGTAATTAGTAACCCGAATACTACCGCAAAAACAATTACAGCAATTGTTGATTTGGTTGTTTCTTTTCTGTTCGGCCATTGAACCATCTTTAACTCACGCCAAGATTCTTTGAAGTATTTTGGTATAAAACTTCTTTTTTTATTTAAAAACTTACCTGCTTTATTGTCAGGCATTGGTATGTAGTATTCTTTTTTAGCTATACTTTTTGCCGAAGTAAAAGGTTTCTTAACCTTACCAGCAGTCTGTTTTATTTTGCGAGATTTTGAGGGTTTCTCTATTTGGCTGTCCTCAACCTTCTCGCGCATTGTTGTCGACTTTTTCTTATTTTTGTCAGACTTATTATTTGCGGCCACAAAAACTCCTGTAAATTAAATAAACCTACTGTTTGTAGGTCTTTGTAAAGTCAACTATAACACACTTTTATTCTACATACCAAATATTTATATATTTAGTTATAATTAGAATTAACATGTATATGCTTATTATTTTTGCGGGCTGTATGCTTGAATTGTTGATGTTTGAGTCTGGTGTATGGAAAGTTAGGAAGATTTTAATTTGGCTGGTTGCGCTTATAAATATAATGATTTTTGGATTGATGTTTCTTCAGGGTTATAGTCTAATATTGATTATACTTTTGTGTTATATCTTCCTGTTCAGGATAATAAACTATTTAAGGATAATAAAAGGCCGAACATCGCAAGAAAGATTAAAGTCGGCAGGGTTTAAATCTTCATTATTTCTAGGACTATGTTTCATTATTATATCTGGAGTTGCTCAATTTTTTAAAATAGAAAATTTCCCGATAATTTACTTCCAGTATGCTCAGCTTATCGCATCTTTAGCTGTTGCCTGTACAGTATCAATTAATATTTATAAGTTAAGCAGAAATACTAAGGTTAATAGCTATCTAGAAAGAGATTTGCCTACAGTAAGTATTTGCATTCCCGCAAGAAATGAAACTGAGCAAATGGAAATATGTATTAATAGCCTTCTTGCCAGCACCTACCCGAAACTAGAGGTGATAGTACTAGACGATTGCTCCACAGACAAAACATCTGAGATTATCAAAAAATTTGCACATGATGGAGTTAGGTTCATCAAAGGTGATAGTCCAGAAAATAACTGGTTGCCAAAAAACCAAGCATATCAAAAGCTATTAGATAATGCCATGGGTGAAATTGTATTATTTTGCGGAGTTGATACGCGTTTTGCTCCACATACAATTACAAAGCTGGTATCTCTTTTGTTAACAAAGAACCTACACATGATAAGTGTTTTGCCGATTAGAGTTACGAGCTCGAATCTAGCATCACTGATTCAGCCAATGAGATATTGGTGGGAATTAGCCCTGCCAAGAGACCTATTTAAAAGTCCTCCTGTATTAAGTACGTGCTGGGTGGCAAATCGACATGAATTAATTAAAATAGGTGGATTCAAAGCAGCAAAAAATTCCGTACTACCAGAAAGACAAATTGCTAAAAGGTTTTATGTAGACCGCAAGTATACCTTCATTAAAACAACCGACTTAATTGATGTACAAACTGTTAAGCCTATAAGTGATCAACGAGATACGGCCATAAGAGTTAGATATCCTCAAGTTCGAAAAAGACCCGAATTAGTAATGATTTTACTGTTTTTTCATTTAACGGTATTACTTATGCCTTATGCGTTGATTATTTATTTGATTACAACGGGAAATATTTTGTCGGTAATTTTAGCTGGTGTAATTATAGTGATTAACCTTTCTACGCATATATCAATTATGTATGTTAGTAACCCCTCAAGTGTCCCTATAGCGCTCATTAATTACCCATTTGTTATTATTGCTGAGATTATTATAGGTTTAATATCAATGTACAAATATGAGTTTTCAGAGGTTAAATGGAAAGAAAGAAATATATGCATTCCGGTTATGCAAGTAACTCCGAAATTACCTCATATTTAATATTTATTTTTCAATATTTGGCACGAATACCTTAAAAGTCGAGCCCTCATTTAACTGACTTTCAATGTCAACCTCTGCATGAATCAAGTTCATTAACTTTAGTGTCACGTAAAGACCTAATCCTGTTCCGTTATTTTCTCTTGTACGAAAATCTTCAGAACGAAAGAATTTATCAAAAACTCTTTCTTGATCAGCTTTTGATATCCCAATACCCGTGTCACTTATAATAAACTCTACACCATTTTCTTTTTTCTTTGCACCAATATTCACAAAACCTTCTTGAGTATACTTAATAGCGTTTGTGACAAAATTCTGCAAAATTTCTCGAACATAGAGACGTGAAGATAATAAAAATTCTAAATTTTTATCTACGTCTTCACGAATCTCAAGACCCTTACTTTCAGCATCTTTAGAATACGCACGACGTACTTCACTAATTAGCTCTATAACGTTAATAGGCTCTACTTCCAAGCTTAGTTTTCCCCTTTCTGCCCTAGATAAGGTTGCAAGGTCATTCATCATACCCGATAAGAAAATAACTTGGCTATGAGCTTGATGTAAACTTTCCACAATGTCGTTGTTTTCAACTCCAGACTTTTTGAATATAAATTCGGCGTTACCTATGTTACCTTCAGCTATAGCAATAGGAGTTCTTAACTCGTGACTAACTACAGAAATAAACTCATCTCTTTCTTCTTCAAGCGATTTTTCTCTAGTGATATCACGCATTATGAGTACATAGCCCTTCATTCCATCTTTGCCAAATCCCAATCTAACAGGAGATATTGATATATACACCCTAATAGCACTACTATCGGGATAACGTATTTTAAAATCGCGAGACGTATAAGATGTTTTTATGCTATTAATTAAGTCACTAATGTCTACTAGTTGGTTGTTTGAGTCAATTAACTCAAGTACCGTACTTAAATATTTACCCTTTAATGACGAGTTAACGTCTAGGATATTTAAAGCAGCTCCATTTGTTATTGCGATCTTCTTTTTCTCATCAATTGCAATAACACCGTCTGCCATGCTATTGATTAGACTAACTAATCTTTCTCTCTCTAGTAAACCATTCGAAGATTCTGAGTTATTTTTAAGCATTAACTAAATTGTACAAATGTTTGGCTTACTGAGCAATTATATTGGGTTTTTTTGTATTTAATATTTTCTTGAATTCCAATGCATCGGGCATAGTAGAAACCACAAGATTCCAAAATTTTTTGTCATGAGACATGTGTATTGTGTGCGCTAATTCATGAACAATTACATAATCTATTTCTTTCCAAGAAAGCTGCATAAGATAGCAACTAAGTGTAATTTCTTTTTTTGAATTGCAGCTACCCCATCGACTCTTCAATGTCTTAATATTTACACAACTAAATGGCAAATTATGTCTCTCTGATATAACTCTGAGTCGCTGAGGCAATAAACTCTCAGCTTCTATTGTTAGTGCTTGTATACTTTTCTTTTTTATTAAGTTTTGTATTTCCATCGAACTTATATCCATAGATCTTGGGAATTTTACAATTATTTCATTATTTTTTACAGTAGAGTACGGCCTTTTTACATCAGTAGATTCAATTAAAAGTCTGTGAGCCTTTCCAATCTTGTCACCGTGATATATATATTCTTGATGGGATAGATTCGATAATATCCAATCTTTTTTTCTATGAACAAATTCCAGAGCGATACGATAAGGCGTCCAATAGGGTGCCGACACAAGAATAGTATTATCTGATTTTACTGAAAGGCGAATATGTTTAGAACGCTTAGATCGAACAACTTTAACTTTTCCAATGTCTTCTATTTCAAATAATTTCGATGGCATTTTCTATTTAATTGAAATATTTCTTCTAGAATCGTCGACTCGACCATTATGCATATTTGGTACTAAGTTTACCAAACCGGGTTTAACCATTCCAGATCTAGCATTATCAGACGAAACTAAACTTACATCGTAAAGCTTTTTAACTACGGCGTTTGCTTGAGTCTGAAAGTTATGTTTACCGCTAATCACTACGTAGTCTTCAGTAATATCGGGGTTTTGCATTTTTCCTATGTACTCTTCATATGCTTTCCTATTCATAGGAACTGCATACTTGTCGTCATTCTTTCTTCTGTCTCTTTTTGAAATTCTAGAGTATGCACTATCAATATCAATTTGCGGCCAAACAAGAAGAGGAAATGATTTTGTTACATGAGCTACTTCTCTAATTTGTCTCCTGAGAGATTGTTTATTTGCATCTCCATCATATAAAACGCTAAGACCAGCATTAAGAAACTCTTCTGCCATATAAAGCATAAGGTGAGAAATAATTTCATTTTCTTGTCGATCATATCTTGGGGTTTCGAAAAGCTCAAACCTCACCTTATCGCTCTGTAAATGTACAGCGCCAATATC
>JBGSIS010000018.1:0-111161 GCA_041742395.1 Saccharimonadales bacterium (SeqCode) | reverse complement strand
GAGAGCCAGGCGTTGCAGCAGGTCGCCAAGGCCCAAGCAGTTGGCTATGTGGGTCAGCAGGCGATGCAGGTCGTGGCGATGGTGTCCCAGATGGAGCAGCAGCTCGGGCAGGCCTGTCCGTTGGCGGTGACCCGGTTGCAGGGCATCGCGGACATGACGGCGTTGTCGGTGGCCCAGGTGGTCGCGGACACGGCACGGAAGCTCGGGTGAGCGGCCATGACCTGGATGGGGATCTCGATCGCATTCACGCTATCGGTGGTGCTCGTGGCGCTGGCGGTCCGACTGTTGTTGCCAGCGGTGTCGGAAGCGTCCGAGCGGATCCGGATCCAGCGCGAAGCCCAGGAGGCCTCGTGGAGGATCCATCAGCACGCCGCAGCAGCGTTCGGACAGATGCTCGAGACAGCACGCCGGGCCGAAGCGGGGGAGGAGCCGTGATGCACGTGCGCGACGGCGAGTTCGAACGGCGCGGCATGAAATCCCGGCCGACCGCGAAACGTGTCGCTGTGGCGTTGTCGCGGTCGATGGTGCACCGCATGCTTGCCAACCCCTACTACACCGGCCGTCTCCGCTACGGCGGCTTTGAATACGACGGCAACCACGAACCCATCGTCGATGCCGACACCTACATCATCGTCCAAGCGGTGCTCGCGAACCGGCGACACGCCGGTGACCGGTCGTGGGTCCACCAGCAGTATCTGAAAGGCAGCGTCTACTGCGACCGATGCGGCGAACGACTCGGCTACGCGCAGTCCACTGGCAACGGCGGCACCTACCCCTACTTCTTCTGCCTCGGACGACACCGCAAACGCAACGACTGCGACCTCCCCTACCTCCCCGCCGAAGCGACCGAAGCCGCAGTCACCGCCCAATGGGCGAGAGTCCGGTTCACCCCGACACTGCGAGACCTCGTCCGCGACGTCGTCGACACCGAGTTCGACGCCATGCAACTCGGCGACAAGCGGCTCCTCGACACCCAGCAGCGACGAGTCCGCGACCTCGAACGACGCAAGAAGAAGCTCCTCGACGCCTACGAAGCAGACGCCGTCCCACTCGAGGACCTGAAGCCACGCCAAGCAGCCATCACCGCCGAACTCGCCGAAGCACGCCGGCTCATCGCCTCGGCGTCGAAACACCACGACCAGATCCGCCAACGGATCGCGCTCGCACTCGAACTCCTCACCCGAGCCGACGAGCTCTACCAACGCTGCGCCGACGAACAACGCCAGACCCTCAACCAAGTCATGTTCGAACGCATCCACCTCGACATCAGCGACGACGGCATCCCCTACGTCGCCGACGTCGCCCTCAACCCCGAGTTCGCCGCCCTCATCGAACTCGCCGAAGCCCACGCACCAACCGAACTCGTATCCGTCGTCGATCACGAGATCCAGACACGAACACGCAACTGTCGCAGGGTCAGGAACGCACGAACCCCGGCCATTGCTGACCGGGGTTCGAACCTGACACATTTGGCGGAGAGGGAGGGATTCGAACCCTCGATGAGTTGCCCCATACCGCTTTTCGAGAGCGGCCAGTTCAACCACTCCTGCACCTCTCCAAACTTTCACCAAATTGAACTATTTAATTTTATCACTCTGGAGTTAATTTTTACGAAATGAACTCATAATTTAGTGCAAATTTTTTATGGCTAGTTTTTTCTATGTATAAATGGCGATTCCCGAAAAAATAAGTCTTCTTCTAGGATTTTAACCATCGACCTAGCTACTGAAAGACGGTTTATTGTCTCCCATGGCAAACATGGACTGTCGTTCAAGTTATATTTCTCGCTACCATTGTCGCTCATTAACGGAGATCTAACTACAGTCCAGTCTAGCTCTGACTCCAATAATTTTTCAATATGTATTTCACCGTCATCCATTATTTTCTTGGCAACTACACTAAGTAGTGCATGACTTATATTTCTGATGTACTTAGGTTTTTCTCCAGGTATAAAGGCATCGCTTCCTGTGAGCGAAACAACTCTTGTTATATTTTCTTTCTTCATGCCTGATATTATATTTACTATCCCTTTAGATAATATATCCTTAGATTTGGTACCCCAACTTCCTAAAGTACTAACAACTACATCCTGCCCATCAATTGCACTTTGTACGTCGTCAAGTGATTTGACGTTTCCAGTTACAACTTTTAAATTATTTGATTCTTTAAAAGGACTTTCACCGTAAATAAAAGCTGTTACTTGATAGTCTTTTGCTAATAATTCATCAACAACTAATCTACCCACTTTTCCTGAAGCTCCAAAAACGACAATCTTCATTTGCTGCTTAGCTTAATAGGTAAAAACATCGCAGTATTCTTGACGTAGCTCGAGTAACCCTTGAATTTCTCACTAAGAAGTCTTTCTTCGTACTTAGCTTTAAAAATAAATAATATTACTAGCAGCACGCATAAAATACTTTTTATGAAACTTCCATTTAACCCTGCAATACCAAAACAAATCATTAACACGCTTGTATACATAGGATGACGTGCATACTTATATAAACCATCAATTTGTAACTGCGCTCTTTTGTTTGGAGTAGGTAACGCTGTCAGTGATTTACCTAAGTTAATTCCAGATACAATCAGCCCCAAAATACCAACAATTATCAGAAAATAGGATGCAAATCTTTCAAAATTTGTAATACTCGTGTTTCCAGAGTCAACCAATACAACTAACATAATTAACAGTGCCTGGACGGTAATAAACATCCAAGGAATAATTTTAGAATTAAACATACTTCGCTTCGACATGTTGCTTATTTATACCCTTCACTAAATTTGTAAACCCCATTCCGGATAAAATTTCTTTTGCGACATCAGATCTGCTGCCACTAAGACAGTAAAGTATTATCTCAGTGTCTTTTGGAATTTCTTGAAGCGCTTTTGCACCAGCCATTAATTCACTAGGAGGAATATTAATTGCACCCTCTATATGGCCCGAATCAAACTCAACAGGTTCTCGCACATCAACAATAATCCTAGCCATGCTCTTATATTAACAAATAGATTAGCTTACTGGAATGTATCAAACTTAGTAATACGTCTCCTTGTAATTAAGGACGTATTATCAGCTATTCCATTTATCGAATCTAACTTATCGGTCACTCTATCCCATGCTTGTGAAGTATTTGGTAAAACTTCTCTGGCTTGATCCTGAGAAATAACTCTGTCACTTGGCTTATATGAGTTAATCACACCTTCCATTAAACGAGGCTCAACTTGTTGAGACATTTGTCGTACCTCACTAAGCTTGTGCTGTATATATTCAGTTACTTTGTGTAGATCGTCTTTGTTAAAACTAGTAAATGCAAAATCCTTATTGAACGCTAAAAGATGAATAGATCCATAAAACACCTGGTGAGTGTAATTAACTTCAGCAATCATGTCATAACGAACATCCTCGACATTTAAAAACATGGGTTTCTTATCAACAATTAATAGCCGTATGTCAGTTGCGCATAGTAATGCTGTTCCACCTTCATATCTACCGCTTATAGCATGCCTAATGTTTTCATCTGGTACTAAAAGTTTTGGAAGTTGTTTTATCTCGGGTTTTAGCCAAAAGGGTACATCTGCATCAATAGCAGCCAACTGCATATTTATAGTCTTATTATTTACCATAACTACCTCCAACTTACATTACAAATATACATTCATTATCAATAAAATGCTGTTAAACAAATCACCTCAAAAAAGTGATAAAAATCACAGATGTTTGTTGACTAATACTATTTGTGTAATAATATCGATATGTTTGCAAGTCAGCCGAGCAGACAAACCCTTGCCGAAACCTTTAAATCTGGCACTAAACTCACTTATAAAAGGGGAGAGTATATAATTCGGCCTGGCGAAACTCCAAACGCAGTATTTTACATTGATGAGGGCCTCGTAAAGGCTTACAACATCACAAAATACGGCGAAGAGAATCTCTTAATAATTAGAAAAGAGAACGAAATTTTTCCAATGATTTGGGCAATAACCGGGCAAGAAAGAAGTGTTATATACCAAACTCTTGCACCATGTACAGTTTATAGACTTAGTCGTAAATCATACCTCAATTTTATCGACACAAACCCCGATGCAATGTCAACAATCCTTGACATGACAGTAGAGATGTATAGGGTTCATTCAGAAAGAATCATAACACTCGGATATAGATCAGTTAGAGAACGACTAGTCTCATTTTTGTACACTATGTACAAAAGATTTGGCGAAGAGTCAGAAGAGGGAATGATTATTAGAGTCCCTCTAAGACAACAAGATATAGCTAGTTCAATAAATGCTAGTCGTGAAACTACTGGCAGAGAACTATCATATCTTACCCGAAATGGAATTATTACCCACAAAGACGGGCTAATTGTCGTACCTGACCGAAAAAAATTAATTTCTTTCTTTTAGTGTATCCTCAAAGAATTGGAGGACATTATTTGTAAGCAACTCATATATTTTACCTAAAAACTAGGCAATGAATTGGCGCCAGTTTTCTTTTGTTTGTGTATTTTCTGGTTGTCTAATAAAGCGACGAATTATTCTGAACACCTTTAAGTCCTCCTCTCCAATAATATAGTAACTATTAAAAGGAAAGTCGTGTATTCAATTTCTCACTTGTTAGTTGTGATATTAGTCACAAATTACTGTATTTTGCGTTCAACTTTTTCGATTTGGGCTTCTAAAGCAGTTTCGTGCTCAACTATTTTACTAGTTATATAGACAATTAAAGCGTGCAAACTCATTGCTACCAAAAAGTAGATGACTATTGCAAACAGGGCTGAAGCACTAAAATATCCCGTTTCAGATATTTGCTTTGGTGGAAATATTCCTCTAAAGGGCTGCAGGAACTCAGCGGCAACTTTATATACGAACTCAGTGAATGGAACTTCTGGATTTGCCCCAAAAAGCAGAAGTACAAATCCTAATGATAGGAATACTGATGCAATTACAGTGAATGAATATATGATATATGTTACTACTCTTGCCATTTTTGAAAACAGTAAAACTGTATCAGAAACACCCGTGTCGTTTTTTGATTTAGCCATTTAAAACTCCCTAAAAAATTATTATGCTTTTAGTTTATCAGATTTTATAGAATAGTAATCAATTATCTAGTTCTAATTGTGACCGAGTTACTATATCCGGAAACATTACCAGTAGCATCTACTGCCTGTATTTTGTAAGTATATGAAGTCCACCTAGATAGGTTGATATTTATATAGCTTAAGTTACTTGTAGTAAATATAAGTTTATTGTTTCTATACACTTTGTACTTTGCTGAACCTGAATTATCGGTAGATGGTTTCCAGTTAAGAGTTGATGTGTATTTATTTAATCCAACTGTCAGCTGCGAAGGCGCGGTCGGTGCAGTAGTGTCTTTTGGTACTGTAAATGTATCTAGTGCAGCTTTAAGGTTTGGAAGGGGACCAATATTTCCTGGGTTAGTTGCAGTATATTGTGGAGTTCCTGTCTGTTTAAGTAGATTTCTTAGATTGATTGGGGATATATTTAGACCCTTTTGAACTTCATATGAGCTTGAAACAGACGCTGCAATACCGGCAACTAAAGCTGATGCTGAAGAAGTACCATTAAAGTTATTTGTATATAGTGAATTTGGACTGCCATTATTCTGTAAAGAACCGTAGCCAGCAGAAACTACACATTCGCCATATCCTTGAACATTAACCCTAGTACCGTAGTTTGAAAAATACATTCTTGCGTGATTTCCAGTACCGCCACAGGCAGAACCTGCACCAACAATTATCGCACCTGAGTCTTCTTTACCCATTGGGAATGAAGTACCAAAAACAGCGTCATTAAGGTTCTCGCCACCGTTTGCAGCAGGCTCAATTACTATAATTCCTTTTAATGTGGCGAACTTTATAGCATCGTAAACAGCAGGTATCCATTCAACAGGAAGATAGCCTCTGCCCTCAGGGCCATAGGTTTGCTGTTCGATTAACATTACATCACCAGCAGACATACTACTTGCAGCTGTATATACTGAGCTAGCAATATCCCAGCCAAAGTTAGAACTGTATGTATTTACTGTGTGTAGTCTGGCATCAGAAGCTATACCGTTAATTCCTATAGTATTTCTGTCCCCACTAATTATGCCTGCAACTGCTGTTCCATGGTCTGTGTTGTTCCATGGATCAACAAAGTCACCGCTAGCAATCATAGTGTCTACTTGTCTAGCATCTGAAATATCTTCGTGTGAAGTGTTCCAGCTATATTCTAAGTCTACTACTTTAACATTAGAACCTTTTGCACCAAGGTAATTTTCTGTGCCCGAAACTCCCATTCCAGTTGGAGAAGCTTTTAAATGAGTCTGAAGGCTTGTATAATCTGGGCTAGCTGGAGCAGGAGCAGGCAATGGCTCTGCATAAACTTCACTTACATAATCAAGTGTACTTATTTGGTTGATTAAACTCTTGTAATCAACACCAGGCTTTAATTCTACTCTATAGTAGTTATTAAGATTAGGTACTTTATTACCATGTTTTTTCACTAAATTTTCACGGTCTTTCTTGATGTTATCGGTTCCGCGAGAAATTAATTTTTTCTTCTTTTCAGTTTTTTGAGTATTTAGTAAGTTATTTATTGAAGAGAGGTCTGACTTATCTGAAGATACAAAAGCATTGTTGCCCAACTCTACTTCTTTTGAACTATCAAACTTTACATGTATAAATCTAGAACTATGTTTTGATGATACATTTGTTTTCTTGGCATTATTTGCCCTGGTCGAAGATACAGGAAAAACCAAAAGGGAAATCATTAATAATAGAGCAAAAAATAGCATGGTTAACTTCTTCACAAAAAACTCCTAGTTATGCGCTATATTGTACTACAAACTTTATATTTTGTCAATATTATTTAGTCTTCTAAGAAGTAATTTTTACCAGTTTTGTATGCTTCTATATAGTTTTGTACGCAACCAAAAAGTGGATTTGGCATATTATCTGGACTATACCAATTCCAAGAAACTAGCTTATGAGGCTCGCCAACTATTGGTTCGCCGGACTCCCATTCAGCAATCATTCCAATATCCACGTAGTGTTTTGGCATATACTTTGTCATATTTGTTACGCAAAGTAGTCCCAAATTCTTTACCTTAAAATCTTTTCCAGCCTCTTCTTCCATCTCTCTTAGAATGCATTCTTCAAATGATTCGCCATGTTCTAAGTGACCACCAGGACCACCAAACTCACCAGTTCCATGAGAACTCTTTCGTTGCCCCATTAAAACTTTGCCGTCTTTTACGACTAGCAGACCTAGTCCAACTTTTGGGAATTTTTCTTCTGTCATTTATTTATTTTCAACCTGCAACGAGTTTATTACAAGCATAAGCAAATACTTTTTTAGTTCTTGTCTACTTTCAACAATGCTACTTGTACTTCGTGGAACTTATTTGTTAAATCATTATCGTTAGCAATTTCTATATCTGCTATATCTTGAATGGCTAATCTTGCTAATTTCCTTTGTGCTTCATTAGCTGGTTTCGGGATGTCTTCAGTTTGTATTTCACCATGTAAGGCCTGGGCTACTAGACTTCTATAATCTGGTGAATCTGATTGATCAGAAAGTTTTTGAAGTGGGATTCCATGAGTATCTGTTACTTCTTCAATAAGTGAAGTTTCTGATAATTCTTTCGCGGCATCCAGGGCACTTTTATAGTTTTCAGGTAATCTATTAGACGAAACTTGTCCTTGAAAAGCTATCGAAGTCTTAACTGAAGGTATATCGTAAATTTTAGGTGATGAAATTATTGTTTTATCACTTGATTCGACAACCACCATTTCATCCGAACTGTCATCATTTAGTACTGGGCTCATATGTTCATATATGCCTGGTGGATCAATTTCAGGTGCACTCTCTAGCTTGGCTTGTGTTGCTGCTAATTCTTGTTCAGCCATAAATATATCAATTTGATCGGCTCCTGAATCTTGAAGTTCCTGTAACTGTGCTACTTTATCCATTTGTTCTTGAAGAATAGACGGATGCGCATACTGATTTGATGGATCAATAATTTCATTCATATTTATATTGTGAAAGAATTAATAGTATTATGCAAGATTATCTAGTTATTGCTCCGTATAATTTTCAAGAGTAATTTTGCCACATTTTCGGGCGTTTTTTACATAACCAGGACAATTCTCTACTATATCCCTGATTGCTTGCTCGCGTTCAATATGGTCATTTCGGGCATCTCTCCAAGTAAAATCAACGACCCTGTAATCAGCCAAACTCCCACCTTCGAGTCGAACAAAATATGGCGGATTGTCGTTAATGTGATCACTCCCATGTTCTTCAACTACCTTTAAGCCAGTAATATCGTATATGCGTTCCTGCCACGTAGGGATATTTTCTTCGAGTATACCCTCAAGCCTTTCACATCCGAAACATGATGTAGACAAAAAGAATGATTCCATTGTATTCATAGTGACACAAAAGCATAAGCTCTTCAATTAATTTAAGACGTAGAAATTAAATGTTCACAGCAGGAACCATTTGAAGCGTTTATTACCATCTAGAGTAGGCTATATCACTATTATACTTATTATACAAAGATGCAGTATAAATGCATTGATGTATTGATGCATTTGTGCTATACTTGTACCATTCTAAGCAAGGGATAAATGATGCGCACAACTATAACTATAAATGACAGAATTTATAAAGCTTTAAGGATAAGGGCCGCGGAGAGTAGCGAGTCCGTTTCTGCTTTAATTGAAGATGCAATAAAAGAGCAAATCCTTGAAGACTTGGATGATTTGCAGGCTGTAAAAGAGCGAGAGAATGAGTCGGCTTTAGATTTCAAAGTGTTCGTAAAAGAGCTTAAAGCTGATGGTCTCCTATAAAGTCGAGATTAAAGACTCAGCTCAAAAAGAAATACGTAAGCTACCAAATATAGAGTTGCGCAGCAAAATAATCAGTATTATTGAAGGTCTTCAAGTAAACCCAAACCCAGATGATGCAAAAAAAATAAAGGGTTTTAGCAATATCTACCGAATACGACTATCTTTATACCGTATTGTTTATCAACTTTATAAAGACAAGCTAATAATCGTAGTCATTAGAGTCAGACATCGTTAGAACGTTTACAGAGGGTAATAGATAGTATATCGAATAAAAGGATTCGAACGTCTTGAGTAGACTAGTCAATATATCAGATACAAAAAATGTGGTACACGGTAGTAAAGGTTGTTCAAACAACTATAAGCTTGGCGCTGGCTGCTTGAGTGGCTAGTTTTTTATCAAATGTCCACAACGGCTCAGCTTGGTTGAGCGTCGCATAGGTGCTTAGGCAACAGTCCTCAAAGGATAATGCGGAGTAGCTTACATATAGAAGCAGTGCCTTCTCGAATAGAGTTCGGTTACAGTTTATTTCCCTTAGCAGCATGAGTCCCGTGACGGCTTCACTGACTTGTTGACGGGAAAACCCATAGTATCTCTCAAGCACGAATACTAACTCAATTACTGCCACGTCAGCGACTGCTAATTGGTTATCTGCTTGATGCAGTAACTTTTTTATAGCTTTGTGCTGTTCGGCTACGTCATTCAAAAGCAATCTCAGTAATGCATTCGTATCTAATGAACCGCTAAATCTCATTATTTACGACCGTCACGATTTTTCTGGTAATATACATCAACATCAACCAGAGGTTTTGTCCCTGCTTTTATATAACCACTTAATTTTTCGCTTAACTCATCTATGCTTAATGGCTTTGTTATAACAAGCTCACCTTTAGATTCATCAAAACGTATATCAAGAGTACCTCCGTTTGCTCCTACGCCTAGTTTGCGACGATAAGAGGCTGGAATAGTTGCCTGGCCCTTACTTGTAATTGTAATTGAATTCTTCATACCCATTACTGTAACACATTTGCATTACAATATGCTATAAAGTAATGAAAAACACCTAACGGGATTCAAACTTCTTTCAAAGAGTAAAATCATCGCAAACAAAAAAGAGACTGAAAATGATTTCAATCTCTATCTGTAATTTCACTCTGGTACAGCATTATAGTCGAGATTAGAACCAAATTTCAATTCAGTAGTGTAAGATAGAATTATGGATGGCAACAAAACAAACAATCCTGACAAAGTTATACCCGATGCTCAAGTTATTAACCCAGAATTAACAAAAACTATTAATATTAATAAATCAGCAACTATCTTTATTATAATAGGTTACTTGTTTTTAGTATTACCACTTGTTGGATTAGCCTTCTCCATTCTTGGGTACAATAAGACTTCTAATCAACATAAAAGATGGAAAACTGCTGCCTTAGTAAGTATCGCATTAAATTCCTTTCTTATTTTCCTAGCCTTCATAAGCCTAACTGGACTATTTTTACTTAGTGGCGGTTTAAAGTCACTCCAAGGAAATAGTGCACATAATTTAGTAAAGCCTTTAGAAGTTAGATTGGTTGATGACTTGGGCGGTACAAAAATTTGTGATGAAGGCGACTCAGGTTATGGTATAGATAACACTCAGCCATGGTATGAAGTCTATTACTTAGTTAATGATAACAACATAGAAAAAATACTCATCGAAGAATCAAGTAAAATCGATGTTATGCTCAGTGAGAGCAAAGAGATACGCAATTATTATGAAGATTCATCTAACTATGAGATAGGCTTAGATCCAAATAGGCCGTACATTGAGCCCCTAAAAGCTAGTATACTTTTAAACGGCTACGAAGAATCATCTAAATACTACTCTAGCTACAAAGTATCAAAAGAGCCTAGCTACACAGTTTCTCAGCCAATTCTTGAAGCAAGAATTGATTATAAATCAGAAAATACAACATGTATCGTTAATGGAAATGAATTCAGCTACATTAATATACCTGATGGTAAAGCAATGGTGTCTTTGCATTCAAAAATGCCAAATACAAAGTAACTTTACAAGCATAAGCGTTTGGTACACCCGACAGGATTCGAACCTACGACCTTTGGCTCCGCAAGCCAACGCTCTATCCAGCTGAGCTACGGGTGCTTAACTGGCAGATTGTAGCATATTTTACCTCTGTTGACTAGCTAGCCATTATAAAGTCTGTATCCGACCCAAACACCAATTATGCCACCAATAAGAGATCCTAATAAACTCCAAAAAGAAAATATTCCAGCGTTGTCTCCTAATAATACTGGGATATACGAACCGACAAACATTCCAATACCTACACATAAATAAATAACTGTTTTCACTAGAATCTAATTTTGCGCATGATACTGTCAATAACATCCATCTTCCTGTTTTCAACAGGCAAGTAAACACTTAGAGAGTCAACAATTACATCTTGGTCTTTCGGATCAAAGTAAACAGTCAAAGTCGGCACAAACCTCTGTAACGGTATAAATACAATAGTAGTAATTGGTCCTTCTTGAACTAGCGCAAAAGACTTAAACTGAGCATAAGAATATAGTTTTTGGCCAACATGAAGCCCAGAATCATCAATTAAGTATTCAAGTACTTTCGGTTTTCTGCTTGCCGCTACCATAAAAATAATTCCTGCAATAGCCACAAGAACAGGCGAGAATAGACTATTGTTTGAATCGAAAAAATATATAAGACCAGAAAAAATCAAAGTTAATATAGTTACTGTCATATACCAAATTACAGTTTTATCGTGTGCGATATATTCAGATGCTGTCCACGAGACCGGATTCACATTTGATGCTTGTACTGAGTTTAACTCGTTACTAACAGGATCCGATTGTTCAGCAGAGTACGACCAGCCTGTGTCTGGCTCGGGACTTTGTTGGTTTTTGTTTGTATTATCAGTTTCAGACATAAGCGTATTGTACATTATTTACTTCTCAAGAACTACTCAGTAGAGAACTGCCTAATTCCAAATTCAATAAAAAAGAAAAACGGCAACAAACTATAATTAGCGACCGTCTTTCTTTTGGCGGAGGAGGAGGGATTCGAACCCTCGCGGGAGATTGCTCCCCCCTAACGATTTAGCAAACCGTCCCCTTCAGCCACTTGGGTACTCCTCCGTATCAACATTATAATAATGTACTGGCGGAAGGGGAGGGATTCGAACCCTCGGTACCGTTGCCGGTACGCCTGTTTTCAAGACAGGTACCTTCAACCACTCGGCCACCCTTCCGTGACCAGATGATTATATCAGTTATCACCCTTGTTAAAAAGACTACTTTTGAGCAAAAGTCACAGCATATACTATTTTTGCGCAATTTTGTCTTAGCTTCTACAGCTGCAGACTATATTGTTGACTCAATAATGACTATATAGTCTACTAGTTACCGTTGGTATATTTACAACGTCTGTATTGTTCAGAAATATTCGTAATAGTTCAAAAATAAAGTTTGATAAAGTATCGGCAGCCGAACGATTACATGCAAACTATTCATCGAAAGCTAGTTAATTAGAGTTTTGATTTTTCGTACTTGATTTCCAGAGATTATTTAATTTACTAACGCTTCGGAATTTATTAAAGCTAGTAAATCCATCTGTTAATTTGTTTGCATTGTTAGCAATTCAAGGAAACTGGAGTACAAAAATTTATAACACAAACATCATAAACTAACGATACTTAGATACAGTAATTTTAACAAACGTTGGATTATAAAACTTTTAATATCTTTTCTTTTAGTTTCATGTTGTTATAACTACTGTTGTAATTATTGGGGTACTATTGCACCCATTTGTAAATCTAAGCTATACTTGTAGGTAACAAAAATTGCAAATTTATTTTTCAAAATAACACAGTTGGAGGGTAACAACTTATGGCTAGACGCAGCCGAGACGAAGATTTGTTAATGGAGGATGAGTTAACCGCTGCTTTCTTAGGCGAAGAGGACTTATTGGCAGACGATCCAGCACCTCAAGATACTGGAGCTCAACAACAGGCAACACAGGCAGTACCACAAGATGATTGGGACGAAGAAGAAGCTTTACCGGGTCAATTAGCAGTAGACGTTTATGAAACTAAGGAAAGACTTGTTGTTAAAGCCAGGACAGCTGGAGTTAATAAGAGTGATCTAGATGTCAGTATTGCAGACAACACACTAAGTATCAGAGGAACTCTATCAGCAGGCAACGAGTCTGATGTTGAAAATTATTTTGTGCAGGAATGTTATTGGGGAGAATTCTCTAGAAGTATAGCTCTTCCAGTGGCTGTCAAAGAAGATGAAATCGAAGCAGTATTAAAAGATGGTGTTTTGACAATTTCTTTCACGAAACTAAAACAGGACAGCGTCAAGAAAATACAAGTTCTATAATCACTACTCTGTAGTTAATATAAGCACCCTCAAAATGAGGGTGCTTTTTGGTTACCGCTTGTCTAAGCGGTAACCAAAACAAAAAGGACTCCTTTATGGAGTCCTAAATTATCTAATAATACTTTAGCTAAGTAAAACTAGTACTTGTTTATATTAGGCTGTGGCGTTACTTACTCTTCCGAGTACAAAGTTCACAATTACCTGTGCGAGAGCTACTATAACCAATCCAATAATGGCATAAAGTATAGTGTTCTTGGCGCCTGAAACATTTCCTGAATCGCCACCAGATGTAATGTATTTAAGTCCACCTACAATTATCATAATCACAGATACAACACCAACGACTATTGAAAATATGTTAATAACATTCGAAAGTATGGTGTTTACTGTACTTCCTGCTTCCTCGGGATCCACCTGACAGTCAGTTGAATTAGCGTCTAGGTTAGCGCCCTGACAAAGTGAATCTTGAATATTCGCCCCCTGGGCATATACGGCTGTTGGTAATGCAATAGCTGTTGGCAGCATAAATCCGGCACTTACAACTAAGCTAAATATCAAACTTTTTATCTTTTTTATCATCTTGTTCCTTTCTTAAAGTTCTATGAAGTTTATATCATAAAACACCTTTAATATTCAACTCTATATCTTACCAATTACAAAGTTAACAATTACTTGGGCGAATGCCACTACAACAAGTCCAATTATTGCATATAAAATGGTATTCTTAGCAGCACTGACATTATTGGCGTCTCCCTGCGAAGTAATATACCTAAAACCACCAATCATAATCATTATTACTGATGTTATTCCAACTACCCAAGAAAATATTCTGATAACTGTTTCTACGATACCAGTGACTTCATCCCCGGGATTCTTATCTCCAGTGATACACTCGCCGTTAGAATAATCAGTTCCTCCAGAACCTCTACATATTTCACATTTACTTCGATCAGTTCCGCTAAGACCAGAACAGTCGACAGCAGCATATGCTGGGCTTGAATTGACTACAGCCACGAATGAAAAGGCAATAACCAATAATGCCAAGACCAATGCTAAATTCTTTTTTAATATTTCCAAGAAAACCATTTTTTCTCCTAATTTATAGTTTATTTATTACGAATTTTACTATTACTTGGGCAAAAACCACAACCACTATTCCAATAACAGCATAAAGAATAGTGTCTTTGGCGCTACTTACTTTATTAGCATCACCTCCTGAAGTGATATATTTAAAGCCAGCTATCATAATCATTATTACTGAAATTACTCCTATAACTGCCGTCAGAACGTTAACTACATCGTTTACTAAGTTGTCGACTTTACCGCTATCATCGGTCTTACAATCACCACCAACTAATTCAACTCCCTTACATACCTCCTCAGAAGAACTCTGAGCTGATGCCATTCCACCCAAGAAGAGTACACTCATAACAAATACTACTAGAATTATTGATGTTCTTTTTATCATTAAAGTTATCATATGCTATTTATTACAAATCCTATTAATATCTGTGCTGAAATTGCCACAACCAACCCAATTATTGCATAAAGGATAGTATCTTTGGCAGAAGCAGTCTTTTGCGGATCTCCCTGTGAGGTAACGTATGTAAAACCTCCAATTATTATCATAATAACTGATGCAATTCCAGTTATATAAACAATTATTTGAGCAACTTTAACAAATATACTATCTTCACCTTCAATTGGATCTACTGGAGTAGGTGCACACAGTGGGGAACTAGGGTTTTGCTGACAGGCTTGCTGATTGGGATTGAACTGAGCGGAAGCAAAAGAAAAATTCAAAAATAACATACCTGATAAAATTGTCATTACGATCAATATTCTTCTCATTATATTTGCCCCGTTACTATTGTTACTAAAGTTGTCGCCAAAATCGCTACCAACAATCCAATAAATGCATAAAGGATAGTGTCTTTAGCTTTTTTTGTAGCATTCGGATCTCCCATAGATAGTGTGTATTTTAGGCCAGCTGCGGTAATTATTATTAAACACACAGCCCCCATTACAGCCATAACGATACCTATTATTCCCGGTATAGTTTGGGTGTCGAAGACTACTTTCGGTAGTCCAAGTTCTGTCGTACCGGCATTTCCACTTAATCTATTACCAATAAACGAAACTATTGTGGTTGCCAATATAGCAATAACAAGACCGACTAACGCATTAACTATCGTATCCTTAGCTGCTCTCGTCCGATCTGGTTCACCCTGGCTAATCAAGTACTGAAATCCGCCATAGATTATATAAGCCACGGCGACTATAGCTACGATTCTTAGTAAAATTTCACCGATTGCCAAACCAACTCCTAGTAAATATGAAACATTGGTAAAACTAAATTCTGTACCATAGAGTAGCTCACACTGCTTAGTTATTGGATTATATGCACTTGGTAGGTATTTATACCAGGTGGGTATACCCCATACATCAGGTACTGTTTCACATGTTTGCGCAAAGTTGGTCAAAAAACTAAACATTTATAGTAATCCTCCAGGTATAAGCCACTGCATAAATGCCCATAGAAAAATGAATGCAATAAGTGCCAAAATAGCGTTAAATATATGTTTTTTTGCGCTAGCAGCTTTTCCAGGATCTCCTCCCGCAGAGCTGTATTGAATACCGGCCAAGATTATCACAATTGTCACTATAACACCTACTAATCCAGCAAAGAAGTTTATAGCAAACTTCAACATAACAACTATTGGGTTTTTATCAAAACATTCCTGGTCGGCTGTTTTGCAATTCTCTAAAGCCTCTTCTCGGCTAGCGTTACTGAGTTCGGTGTCTGTGTTTTTTTGACTAATTGTGTTCTGGTATTTTACTTCTTCAGCCAAAATATCTGCACAAGGTATCTCAACAGCACCTATTCCACTAGCACCACCCCCAATTACATAACAAGTGTCTTTCAAAGGATTAATTCCGGGAAAAATACTTGCTAACTCAGAACAGTTTTTATCTTGCACTCTCTCATATCCAAAAATAGGAACACCATCACTCCCCGCTACACTGGAATTACGCACGTTAAAACACTTTGCTATAGGCGTAGCCTGACTTGTATCGCAATTTATTGGGGTAGCTCCAAATTGTGTCACAAAATAACAGTTGTTACTGTCTTCTTGAATGTAGCCTCCTTGTCCATCACTACAAGGTCCAGAATAGGGTGTTCTAGTACCGCCAGCGCCCTGAATAAAACACTGCGGTGCTGCTTCTGATGACTTAACACCAATAAATAGCATAAATAATAACGCTATTAATATCGCGGGAATAATTATTTTCGTTTTGATCATATAAACAATCTGCCAATTAAATTTGATTTAATCATGGATAAGGGGAGAAGTAAATATGAGCTCATGTTATCTATTCTCACTCTTCACCCAAATCAGTAATGCTCTCTATTAAGCCACTACTGTTAGCAATTTTATATTTTATTACCCTCATTTGCGTAGAATCGTTTTTCAAGGGGCACTCTACTTTATATATAAATGAGTCTTCTGCCTTTTCTGGATTTTTACTAAAGTTACACTTCGCAAAATCGTAACGACCAGTCATAACGTTTCCCCAAAAATATTTATATACTTCTTCAGATATTTCTTGTGAGCCAGCATGCAGAATAATTGCTTCCGAGAAATTACCCTCATTAACTAGCCTTATGTGCTTCGAAGTTACAATTTCATCAGTTCTAGTTACTTCTTTAGTTGAGTTTTTAGTAGCCAACATTAGAAAGATAGTCATTAATATAGTAACTATTGACAATACAATTATAACTATAAGTTTTCTATCCTTAGGTTTCTTGGTTTCCATGCCACCGCCTTGACTGGTTATAAAGTCGTAGTTAACTGGCTGATTGCTGTTTTCTTGGTTCACGATAATTTATTTCTGTATTTCATAAAATTACTATTCTAATTATAGATTAGTTTTTTTATATTTAAAACATCTTACTAACTGATTGCTTAGGATAAATAATTAACATATAATTTACGAGTAATGACAAAACACAAGCTTTTTGGAATAGTTTTTCCTTTGTTTATTTTGTTTTCCCTAATTTTTCCACTACTAAAAATTGAAACAGCAAGTGCAGCACCATCACCGACAGAACAAGCGACAGCTTGGAATGCAACATTGACAATATCTTCATGTTCAACTGAACAAGGATTTAGACAAGAATTAAGTGTTTCAGATATTGAAAAAGGGTATATCTTTAAAGACGGTTTATTTGACCCTAATCATGTAGTAGATTCTGGGTGGCTAATTGAAAAATCTGAAGATGGAAGAGTTTCGTGTGAAAACCTTAACTCTGACATTAAAAACTTATTTAAAAATGCCAAGATAGATCCTGTTGAATTTCTACTTGATACGGGTATCTACGTGAAAGAGAAAAATGATTTTATATTAAAAAAAGGTAAAAACGAAGTTAGGTCTTCAATATCTTCTTATCAAAAAGACAAGTTTGAAATAGGTACTGGAGGGATAGGCGCTGAAGCACAATACGCAGCTTTAATTGCCGCTTTTAATAAAGAGTGTTCTTCTTCTGAAAACGAAAGTGGAGATAGTGTAAAAATTGTTGATGCAAACGGCAACACAACAACAAAGAAGTACATTTTTGAAGATGGTCTTGTGCCAGTTGGCTTCGGACTTGATGGAGACGGCAGAAATGACCAAAGAATGTCTTGTAATACAATTGCACAACAAATGAATCAGAAAGCTGATAAGTATTCAGCTATTGTGAAACAAAGTTCAGATACTGGTAGTAATTCTGAAAACACAGAAGCACAACAGGCAACCTGCGAAAGTAACAACAACGACAACTTGGACTGGTTGCTGTGCGGAATGATTGGAGGTATTGATAGCGTCTTGACTGGAGGAACTAAAGGAAGTGGAGGAATCGCTGGAGCAGTTGATGACTTATTAGATTTACAGCCAGAACAATACACTGATCCTAAATTAAAGCAAGCTTGGAGTTATATGAGAAACATAGCCAGTTTAGCTCTAGTTGTAATTGCATTAATAATGATAATTGGCCAAGCGGTTAGTAAAGAATAATTATGTTTGATGCATATACTGTAAAAAAAATAGTCCCGAGACTAGTAGCAGCAGTTATTTTAATTCAATTATCCTGGTTCCTATTTACTGGCCTTATAGTTGTAATTAACAATATCGCGTACGGAATAGAGGCGCTAATATATGCACCTTTTGGAGGAGCAGAGAGTTTAACGCTATCAAATATATTATCTCAAATGGAGGGCGCTTCTGGATTAGGAGCTTTTTCTGCAATTGCTGCAGGACTTGCAGTTGGGGGATTCGCCTTAGCAGCTGGTGGCGTACTAGCAACAGCAGGAATTGCATTACTTGGAATTCTAATTGCCTTTGGGTTATTACTATTCAGGCAAGTTGCTATTGTGGCTTTACTTATCATCTCGCCATTAGCTTTAGTTGCGTGGATATTACCAGGAACCGAAAAATGGTGGAAAATGTGGTGGGACAGCTATTTTAAACTACTTCTAGTCTATCCAATCATTTTGGGATTACTAGCAACCGGTAGGGTCTTAGCATCAGTAGTCGCAGGAGTAGGAGCAGATAGTGAAAGTTTTTCAGCTTTTGATAATATCATAAATTTCTTCTTTGTTATTGCATGTGTTTTTGGTCCGTTTTACCTTATTCCAAAGACTTTCCAGCTGGCGGGTGGAGTATTTCAAACTCTTACTGGAACTATTAATAATAAGTCCAAGGGTGCGTTTGATAGACTTCGCAACAGAAGACAACAAACCCAAGCTAAAAATTTGACTGACTTTAAGGCAGGTAGTCGATTCAGTGAAAGAAACGCATTTACTAGAAGAGTAAACAGAGTGGGTGGTGGCATAGGAGTTGGGGCTAAAGGATTGTATGGATTTGGCGAAAGAGGCAATCAAGCTTTAGATTTGTCCAGCCAAACCGCCGCAGAAGAAGCGTTGAAGAACCCTGCTCTTAATAAATTACAGTTTAATGATGATGCTAACGCAGTGATGGCTCTTAGTGGAGGTTCAGCTGCAGGTGCTTCACAAGCTGCTGACGAACTGATGCAAGATTGGATAAACGGAGGTATGGCTGCCGGAGATGCAAAAAAGAAACGAGACAGAGCTCTTGCTGGTGCTAAAGCCGTTGGATTTAGCAGAGCAAACGCACAAGGTGCACTAACCACCCTCGCCCAAAATAAAAGCAGAGCAATTTCTGCGGGTAATAGCGGTATCATTGATAGAGGAATGAATAGACTCGCCGGAGATAATACAGCCATGAAAGAAAATCTTGAAGGAAGTTTTCAGTTTCATTCAAGAAACGCCGGCAGGTACGATATTGGAGCAAGTACAGCTACTGCTGGAGCTGCTAGAACTTCACTTTATCAGCTTGCAAATTCTCAACCAGCATCAATAAATGGCTGGGGTAATGAAATAGCAGCGGACCTATCCAGTGGTAACGTCGCAAGAATGCATAATGCTTCCGTTGCACATAAAGAACTTAAAGCAATGCTACCTAATGCCACCGGAGAATCTAGAAATGCTATTGTAGATCAAATTAATAGACTCGAGAGTATCGGTGCAGTCGGAGGTGGACCAGGAACTCTTTCGCAGCATGATTCAACCGATTATATTCGTCAAGATACTGAGATTCTTGATAGAGAGAAAATGGACAACACAAACATTAGGTTCGACCCTAATTATGTAGCTCATGTGACTACTAACTGGACAGCTGCTGAGCAAGCAGCAGGAACTAGACAATATGATAGAACTGTAAAGTACGGTAAAGAAGCTGAGAGAGAAGCTAGAACTTACGAAAGACCTGACCCTAACCATATTTAAGTCTTGATTCGTTGACTTTTCTCTATATTTGTGATAATATAACAGCATGTCAAACCCAGAAACAAATACAGGTGATGAACAGTCTAGGATAGACGAACTTAATAGTAGAATATTGGCTTCACAGTCAGCTATTGACTCATCAAGAGAAGTTATTGATAGAATGGACCATAAAGATGAACTTTATGGGCATTTAGGTGATGTAGCAACTGGAGCTATAGTTGAAGAACCGCAAGAAGTTGTAAAAGATGTTCTTGGAAGAAAGCAATTTGACAGTGATGGTAATTTAGTAAAAACTCCCGGTAGAACTAATATAGAAGATGAGGGGACAAGTACTAGAACTATCCCAGAGAGAATAATGGCGCGCAGACTAGAAAGCAAGAGATGGAAAAGAGAAGTCGAACAAGCAGATAGAGATATCACCGTAAAAGCCTTCGGAGGTGAAAAAAGCAACTCAATGAGCTTATCTTCTAGAGCAAAAGGAAGAGTAGAAGTCGCTAGACATGACATTGATCAAATAACAGGAAATGTTTCTCCAAGAGAAGCTCGACTTAAAAAAATTGAGTCTAGAGCAAATACTCCAATGGGAGAAAACGCAGAACAAAAAAGAACCAGAAATGCATCCAAAAGGGTTATAAAGCGGACAGGTAGAGCTGCAAGACAACCAATTCTTTCCCGATGGAGAGACGGAAGAAGAAATAGAGCAAACAGCAGGGTAGAAAAACATGAACAGGCTGTAGCTGCAGCTCAGGAAGAAATTGATAGAATTAGTCAAGCAAGCAATAGCCCCGAAGACAATTTACTTTAGTACCACTTGATAGATAGCTGATTTTCAGTAATACTTATCCTTAGTATGGGACAGTATAAGGTTATTCAAGATATTGAGGCCGAGGATAAACTTCTAGGACCTCTGTCTTTTAGACAGTTTATTTACTTAATTTTAGTTGTAGTTCAGCTATTTGTTGGTTATTTAATGTTAACTGCTCCTGGGCCAATAAAGTATTTTATTATTTTTTTATTACCTTCTTTAATTTTCTTTGCAGTTTTGGCAGCTCCGTTTGGGCATGACCAATCAAATGAAATTTGGCTACTAGCTAAAGTTAGATTTTTCTTTAAGCCTCGCAGGAGAATTTGGGACCAAACCGGCATGAAGGAACTAGTAACTATTACCGTTCCTAAAAAAATAGAACGCCAACTTACTAAAGATTTTTCAAGAGAAGAAGCTCAAAACAGACTAAAAGCACTCGCAAACACACTAGATACTAGAGGGTGGGCTGTTAAAAATGTAGGTGTGAACATGTTTAATCAACATCAACCAGCTTATCAAAGCCCGATTGCTAACGTTGGGATGACTACTCCTACAGACAGACTTGTCGATGTCAGTACTGACGACCCAATTATTTCGTCTGAGACTATTGCCACTCCATTTGACCAGCTAGATAGTGGAATTTCTCAGCAATTTTCTGAGCACATCGCAAAAACTAAGCAAGCCCAAAGAGATCAAATGTCACACATGGCAACTTTGCCTTCTTCAGTTGAAGAAGATAATATTGATTGGTTTGCTCCAGAAGCGATTCTCGACACAGAAATCACACCGTTACCAAAACCCCACAAAAACGACAACAAAAACAGCGTTAATAATGTTTCTGAAAAACCACACGAAAACAGTCATCCTAAAGTGAAAGAAACCGATAAACCTGCTATAATTAACCCTGCAATTAACAACGACTTAAGTGTTGCAACTTACGAACGTCGTGCTGTTAGAGAAATTGACGAAGATAATGACGAGGTTGTGATATCGCTTCGCTAAATCTTTACTCGGAGGTGGGCTAATAAATTAATGAATCCTGATTTTCCAAATCAAGCACCGAACACACAAACTCCATACGACAATGGAGGTTATTCTGCACCCCAGCAACCACAACAGCAGTACCCAGGCCAAGTACCAGTTACCGGAACAAATCAACCTCAAGCTCAACCCCAGATAAAAAGTAATCCTGATAGTACTCAAAATACCCTACAAATTGCCGAAATTCGCGATGGTATCGTTATAATGAACGACGGTTCGTTCCGAGCAGTCGTAATGGCAAAATCTATAAACTTTGATTTAATGAGCCCCCAAGAAAGAGATTCAGTTGAATTTGCCTATCAAGGCTTTTTGAATTCACTTTATTTCCCAGTTCAAATATTTGTAAACTCTAGAAAGGTCGATCTAAGACCCTATATCGAAAAGCTAGATAAAATACGGTCAGAACACGATAATATGCTTTTGGCATTACTAATGGAAGACTACATTGGATATATTGATGCTTTAGCTCAACAAACAAATATTATGGATAAGAAATTTTACGTAATTATTCCGTTTTTCCCGGTTGCCGACGTTCAGCAAGCTATTACCCAAAGTAAGAATTTTTTTACAGGACTCAAAGATATGTTTGCTAGTAAAGAGCAACACGTAACTATCAATGAACATGATTTAGAAAAAGCCAAAGAAGAACTTAGAAATCGAGTTCAAGCTGTTCTTGGAGGTCTTCAAGATGCTGGTATAAAAAGTATACCTCTAGATACTCAAGAATTAATCGAGCTTTACTATGATGTATATAACCCTGATACCGCCACCAGACAACAGCTCAAAAACTTTGATGAACTTAGCGTACCAATAATAACCAAGGGTGAAGGTAACGCTCCACAGCCTAACTTAGAAAGGGATTTACAGTAATGGCTTTTGGCAAAAAAAACGACTATCCTCAAAATCTTAATGACCCTGTCGCCATAGCTCAACAACAACGCGTTCGAGAAGAACAAGAAGTTAGAGCTGCCTTTATGAAAGGAGTTACAGCTCTCAGAGACTTTATAGCACCAAGCTCGATAGAGTTTAGTACAGGTTTTTTCCAGCTCGGTACTAGAATGGCTAGAACGTTTTACGTATATGGCTATCCAAGGTCGGTTAATACCGGATGGATATCTACAATGGTAAACCTAGATGAAGTTATGGATATTTCTATGTTCATCTACCCAGTAGAAAGCCAAGTTGTAATGGAAAATCTAAGGAAAAAAGTAGGTCAGCTAGAGGCCGACATTCAGATTAATGCCGAAAAAGGTCGAGTCCGAGACCCAGGCACACAAGCAGCAATTATCGATGCAGAAGAAATGAGAGATAAACTTCAGGTAGGAGAAGAAAGATTCTTCCGATTTGGGCTTTATATGACAGTCTATGCCAACTCTATGGACGAACTAGATTATGTCACTCACAAGATTGAATCGATGTTAGGACAGCAGTTAGTTTATTCCAAAGTAGCCACTTCCCAACAAGAACAAGCCTTTAATAGCACAGTACCTCAATTTAGCGATCAATTACAGATTAGAAGAAACTTTAGTACTGGCGCCCTTAGCACCAGTTTTCCATTTACTTCTGCCGACTTAAGTCAAGAAAACGGAATCTTGTATGGAATAAATATGCACAACTCTGGTTTGGTTATTTTTGATAGGTTCTCACTTGAAAACGGAAACGCAGTTGTGTTTGCAAAATCTGGAGCTGGTAAATCTTTCGCTGTTAAACTAGAGGCTCTGAGAAGTATGATGTTCGGAACAGAGGTGTTTATCATCGATCCGGAAAATGAATACCAGAGAATGGCTGAAGCGGTTGGTGGGGCATATGTAAAACTAAGTCTTAGTTCGTCAACTAGAATAAATCCTTTTGATATTCCAGAAGTCATCGATACTGCTGACTCTGAAGATGCACTTAGAAATAACCTTATAACACTTCATGGATTACTCCGCTTAATGATGGGTGGCGCGCAGGCCCAAATGGCTGCAAGTGGTTCTGGAACAGTAGTATCTCCAGCTCTTAACCCTGTAGAGGAAGCCGATTTAGATGCTGCTTTGATTGAGACCTATGCAAAAGCTGGAATTACCAACGATCCGCTCACCCATAGATCTCAACCACCTACCATTAATGACCTATACGATACTCTGCTTCATATGGGCGGTACTGGCCCTCAGCTTGCTCAAAGGTTAAGAAAATATACTTCGGGCACATTTGCTGGTATTTTTTCTCAGCAAAGCAATATAAACATTAACAACCAACTAGTAGTCTTCAATGTTCGAGATTTAGAGGATGAATTACGGCCAGTGGCTATGTATATTGTTTTAAATTACATTTGGAACAAGACAAAATCTGATCAAAAGAAAAGAATCTTAATAGTAGATGAGGCCTGGCAACTGATGAAGTATGAAGATTCGGCCAACTTCTTGTTTAGTTTGGCTAAACGAGCTAGGAAGTACAATCTTGGAATAACTACCATTTCTCAGGACGTAGAAGATTTTATGGGCTCAAGAATGGGTAGGGCAATTGTCGCCAATGCTTCTATGCAAATACTACTTAAGCAATCTTCATCAGCGGTAGATGTTTTATCTGACGTATTCAAACTTACCAGCGAAGAGAAGAAAAGGTTAGGCCAGTTCCCAGTGGGGCAAGGACTTTTCTTTGCCGGTCAAAGTCACGTACATATTCAAATTGCAGCTAGTCCGACTGAGACAGGACTAATAACTACCAATCCTGATCAGGTAAGACAAATCGAGCTAGGTGCAATGAATACTGAAGGTACGGTTGACTTAGCTAATAGATTATCGCCTGGTGTATAATAATTATGTTATTTCGTAAATAAAAAGAAGGTCTGGAAAATTGGGAACCGATACATTACAAAAACCTGATTCGGAAGAAGATAAACCACGTTTTAGTGACGAATCTCCTCAATCTGATATCGATAGAGAATTCGACAAGATTCTTAAGGATAATTATTCTCCAGAGGAACTAGAGGAAAAAGAGAATGATTCAGACAATGATGATTCAGATGAGAACCAAGAAAAAGACGACCTAGAAGAAGGCGGATTCTACACTGGCGGAGCAAATGGCTCTTCCAAGAAAAAAAATGGAAGAAGAGGCTTGGTTGTTGGCGGAGGAATTGGTGCTCTTATTCTATCTGCGGTTTTTGCAATTATGGCATTTTTGCCAGCCTTTGTAGCTACCCATGTTGTTGAAAGTATAGAAAACCAAATTGGCCAAGTACCTCAGTATGCTATTGAAAAACGCACGCAGTATTACATGAATAAGTATTTAATGCTAAAGACTCTGGGAGTTACTTCAGAAGCTTTCGATGGAAATGATTCTAGGTTTGTATATTTAAGTAGAAGCCCCTTAAAAACACTCTATGTTAATTGGGAGGGGGCCAAGATTGAGAACAATCTTAAGTCTAACTATAATATGGAAATAAAGTCTAGGTCAGGTGGAGTTAGTAGTATTACAAGAAATACTCTAAAAGCGGACAACTGGACATTTTCATATAATGGCGGGGATCCTCAACCACTCACAGCCAAAGAAGCTAGACAGAGTATTAGGGAGTTCGCCAAAAAAGAAACTAAATCTGGTCAAGTTTTCAAAAGAGCAAGACTTAGATATGTTGCAAAAAGATTTTATGGAGTACCTAACTGGAAACCTTTTGAAAAAACTCGGCAAAGCTACGCTGAGAAAAAAATCGCCTTTAAACAAAAAGCCGTAAGAAATACTATTGGTTATGTTTCTGAAAAAACTAGTGATTATATTGGTTGTCTTATAGAAGGTGGTGATGACTGTAAAAAGATCAAGGAAGGTGACACTGCTGAAAAAGACAGAAAAAGCGACAGTAATCCTGATGACGATAAAAATGACAGTGGCGCCAGTGAAGACCAAAAAGACAAACTTAAGGCGCTTGATGGCGATGAAGCAGCCGATGCTGTCGCAGATTTAGGAGATGGTGCGGCCGACGATGCTGCAGAGTTAATTGCAAAGGAAACAGGTCAAGAAACCAGTCAAAGAATACTAAGCCTCTCTACTAAAAAGATACTTACTGGAGGTATTGCTGCTATTGGTCTAATTGATACGATTTCTCAAGTAGTTAAGTCAGTAAATGACGGAAGTATTAATATAGTTATTAACGATAAGCTTACTAGCCAATATATTGGCTACGCAACTTTTATCTTAAGCGCAGCTGACCAGATTAGGTCCGGTGAAGATTTTGACCAAGCAGACGTTAGAATACTTAATGAAACATTTAAAAACTTTCAGTCTTCCCCTGTGTCTCAGTCTGCAGCTGGAAAAATAGACACAACAAAATCAGTCAGCCGAGACTGTAATGGAGATAATGATACTAATGATCCTGGGGAAAAACTAGAGCCAGGACAGGTGGTGTGTAAGGAAAAGAGAGTTCTTCAAGATAAAACAGCTTTTACTAATAATCCAGCTTGGGAGGGCCTTGCCAAAGTTAGTGATGCTTACGAAAACTCGCCTGTAAATAGCGTAATAGATCTTACCGACAAGCTATCTTCTGCGATAACCAGTTCACTTGGTATTGATGAACTTATTGGTGGAGCAATGGAATCACTTGGTATTAGCAGGGTTTTTATGTCATCATTTGAAAGCTTACTTAACAGAGTAATAGGATTCTCTATAACGGGCACAGAAGAAGGTGCAGATGCTTACGACGCAACTTATGCAGGAATGGATTCTTTATCTGCGTCCACTGGAGGCGGAATTGGCACCAGGACAGATGAAGATAAAACTATTGGTGGTGGTTATCTTAACGAGCAACAAATTGTTGCCATCCAAAATGATATGCAAGAGCAAAGGGGATACGAATTACGAAACATGAATATGTTCGCCAGGTATTTTTCCCCTGACGTTCCAGAAAGCTTAACCTCTCAAGCTGTTCTAAGCTCTCCTACGGATTTGACGACAATGGCCGAAAAAATGTCTTCGGTTTTCAGTAGTAGCTCTCTTACTAGTGGAATAAGCAATATTTTTTCCAAAAAAGTCAGTGCCTATGACCGTAACGTAAATCCATTTGGCGTATTAAATTTTGGACTTCCTGCTGATCATCCTGTTTTTACCGACAATAACGGAGACGGAATGGATCCAGACGTCTTAAGAGAAAGATATCAGTGCGATTTACCGGCAGACGAAAGAGAACAAAATAAGACTGATAATGCAGATTCATACGGTAAACCAGTCCTCGGAAACGACTTTGACTTTGGCGAAGGCAATAAAATGCCATTCAACGTTCCGCTACAGCCGGACCCATGTCTACTTGAACTTGCTGTAGAAGAAGCAGGATCAATGTTGTTTGACGGAACCTACGATGACGACATAGACGGTAACTCTTCGTCTAACAGTTCAGCAACTGAAGATACTCTATTAAGTAGCACTATCGTTAGCGGTGATACTTCAAATATTCCTTGTCAAGCAGGTAAAGACCTAGGTGTAAAAGACGGCTATAAAGAAGGAAATCTTATTAAAATTAGAGTCTGCGATGTTCAAGGGATTGATACTAATTCTCAAATTTCAGGCAACCTAGACAAACTTCTTAATGATGCTAGAGCTGCAGGAATAAATTTTACAGGCGGTGGCTATAGAACCATGGATGAACAGAAAAGTCTATATGCTAGCCATAATTGTCCGGCAGTATGTAGTCCACCTACTGCTAGACCCGGATTTTCAAATCATCAAATGGGCCTAGCCATAGATTTTGCTCAAAATGGATCCACGCTAAGAAAAAATAATTCTGGTTTTTCGTGGCTTGGTTCAAATGCATCTAAGTACGGCTTAAAAAATTTCCCTAAAGAATCTTGGCATTGGTCAGTGGATGGAAAATAATGAAAGATATTTTTAAATTAATTCCAAATTATATCATAAAAATAAGCTACTTATTGATAGCAACGACGTTCTTTTTACTTAGTTTAAACACAACTGTTTACGCCGATGTAGGTCAAGACCTTACCTATCCTTTTTATAGCGCAAAAACAGTTTGTACTCAAAATTCATCACCATCGAACTTAAAATCAGGTGATTCCGTTTATATTTTAGGTGATTCAATATCTGTATACACTGAAGCTAGTTACAGGTCAGAACTTGCTAAATCTGGGCTTCAACCAACAATTAACGGTTCAGTAGGGCGTTCATGGATCGGCGGAGGTAGTTACACGCCAACAACCGGGGGAAGTCTAAAGCCAGCAAAAGAAGCTGTTCAAGATGACAAAGCATCAATTCAAGGAGCTAAGGCAATAGTCATAGCTCTAGGGTCGAACGGAGGATTAAACGGTAATCCCATAGGTGAAATGATTGACACGGTGCGCGAAATAAATCCGAATGCTCCAATATTTTGGGTTAACTTAGCCGGGACTGCTAAATGGACTGGAGCTAATTTAGCTTATATGGGTCCTTTTAATCAGGCACTAACCACTGAATCTACCGCAAAAAACTTCCGTATAATTGATTGGTTTAATCAAGTAAACCCCGGCGGTAATCCAAACAGTCAACCCACAATTGACAAGGCAGGTGCTCTTGAGGATGGTCTACACCCGAATACTTCAGGCATTCAAAAATTATCAACTCTAGTAGCATCGTCCCTTGGATCTACAAAAACTCCAACAGAGAATCTAAACACCGGCAACTGCCAATGCGCGGTGGGTGGATCTGGCTCTGTCGAATTAATAGGAAACGATAACCCCGAGAAAGCTTTTCGTTACTTTTTAGGTAAAGGATTATCCCCTGAACAAGCAGCTGGAATTCTAGGTAATATGATGATAGAGTCTGGTGTTGATCCGGAAAATATTCAAGATCCTGGAGGAAGGAGCCAAAACCCAAATGATGCTGGTTCTGCAGGTTGGGGATTAATTCAATGGACTCCGGGAGGCAAAATAATAAATATCGCAAAAAATGCAAACATAAATACGCCGATATATGAATTGGGTACTCAACTTGAAGTGGTATGGTGGCATATGAATAATACATCACCTACAGGTGTTAAGAATTTTATCGAAAAGTTCAAACAGACCACAACAATAGAAGAAGCTACAGCAGATTTCGAGGATCGCATGGAAGGTGCTGGAGTAACTGCTATACCCAGGAGAATTAAATTCGCCCAGGAGATTCTAGCTTCATACGGCGGTTCGGCGCCTTCTCAATCTGGTGGTGGGGCATCTAGTGCTTCCTGCCCTACAGACGGTGGTGCAGGACAAAACATTGGTAATTTTGTAGTATACAGTCAATATGACCCGGCCTGGAAAGACAAGCCTTACAGCTCTAGCACAATTGGCATTGCTGGTTGTGGGCCTTCGGCAATGGCCATGATAATTTCCACCCTAACTGGCAAGAAAGTAACCCCCGTAGAAACGGCAGACTATGCAGCAAGTCAAGGAATGTATGTTTCAGGATCTGGAAGCAGTTGGTTAATTGGTAGTGTAGTTGCTAAACAATGGGGACTCAAAGCAGAACCAATAGATAGAGACGTAGCACAAATAACGCAAGCTCTACAACAAGGCAAATTAATAATTACCCCTGGTAGTGGCGCTAAGCCATTCACCTCAGGTGGTCATTTTATAGTAATTCGCGGAGTTACTCCTAGTGGAAAATTCTTAGTTGGAGACTCTGGACATAAAGATACATCTGATAAAGAATGGGATCCACAACAAATAATTAGCAGTATGAGACCGGGAGGAATTTATGCAATATCCAAATAGTAATCTTTCAAATAATAGTCCTAACAAACGTAGATTAATTATCGTGATTATTTTAGTTATCCTAATTATATTCTTGATTATTGGATTAATTTTCTATAGCCAAAGAAATAAACCAGATGAAATTAATGAATATTATGACCCGGGCTCTGGTGAAACGGTGTCAGATCCAGTTGGTAAAAGCCCAGAAAACTTTGAAAACATCGGAAAAACACCTACTTACCTAGGTTTTTCTAAACTTATTGATTTCGGTGTTACAAAATATCAGGAAGAGGGTATTAAGACGGCCGTAACATTATATTCAAGAGAAAATAACAATTTTATTAATGAATCTAGTATTACCACTAGTTCGATAAAAATAAGTGACTATGATGATCCTAATACACTTATTCGTACCGCAGAGTTTGAGATGGTTATAAACAGAAAAGATAAATATCAAGCAAAAGCGATACTTGATGGAATCAAGAATGTTAATGTGATTCTTTCTAAAGATGGAAAAAAAGTTTATGAATCTGATTTCATAGACAGTACGGAATATTCACCAGACCGTGGTGATTATTAGCTAGTAGTAATTATTTCAGAACTTTTTATATTGCTTTGAATTACATCGGCATCTGTAGTAGTAATAAAACTTTGGTAACTTTCAAGGAAGCTTGTTAGTTTTTTTCGTCTTAGGCCATCTAGTTCACTAAACACATCGTCTAATAGAAGAATTGGTTTTTGTTCATAGTTCTTAAGTAGGTTAACTATCTCGAAAGTTTTTATGGCTAGAAGCATCGTCCTAGCCTCGCCGCGTGAAGCTGCAGTAGATGAGTCGTTATGGTTAATAGAAATCTTTATATCGTCTCTGTGTGGCCCATACGACGTAAATCCTCTCAGTATATCCTTGTCTAAATTAACTTCTAGAATATTAAATAAGTTTTGGGCGTAATTATCTGTTTTTATTTGAGTTTCATAACTAAGTTCAATTAAATACTTTTTACCAGCTACCTCAGAATAAGTATCACTTATTGATTTATTTATTTCTTCAATTAAACTGAGCCTTTGGCCTACTATTTCACTAGCAAGCTCCATTAATCTAGTATTCCATACAAAAATTTGGCTTTTGTCCGTTATATTACTTTTTAGTAAAGCATTCCTTTGAGCTAAAGTTCTTTTATATCTGTTTAGTGTAGTTATATATGAAACTTCTTTTTGTGATATCAGTTCGTCAATTAAATTTCTTCTTCCTTCGGGTCCGCCAGATAATATATTAAGCTGACTAGGTTCAAATAAAACAACTGGGTAATATTTATCTTTTGGTAGTCTCTTATATTCTTTAGAGTCTATTACTGTAGTCTTGCTGGCTCTATCGTTTTCTTTTACTAATTTAACAGTTCTTTCGGTGTCAGAAATATATGAATCTACTCTTGACCAATCCGCATCAAAGGTTATTAAGTCGATATCCTTAACCCTAAATGAATTATTACGAGCAACTAGGTAAATTGCCTCAATTAAATTTGTCTTACCGGTAGCGTTAGGGCCTACAATAATATTTACCCCATTACTAAATTCAAAAGAATTATCAAGATAAGACCTAAAATTTTGCAGTCTAATATTGGTTATCATCTAGATAGATTTTAACAGCCCTAGCTTTTAAGAGGCATAATAATATGTACGTAATCTTTATTCTTTGGATTTCTTAAAACACATGGTTCTAGCTTACCGTTGAAGCAGAATTCAACTTCATCGCCATCGATTGCACCCAGAGCGTCAAGTATATATCTAGAATTTAAAGTAATTGATCCTTCACCACTAACTTTAGCATCGGCATTAGCTGTGTTTTCGCCAAGTTGTGAAGCGATAGAGTGAATACTAACAGTTCCTTCTTCTTCGCTAACTTCAATATTAACACTACCGGCACTTTCTCTAGCAAAAAGGGAAGACACTTTAGTTATATTCACAAAATCGGCTTTTTTAATAACTGCTTTAGTCTCAAACTTAGCTGGAATTAATTTCTTGTAATCAGGGTAACTTCCGTCAATTAATCTAGCTACTAATTCAATCTCTCCAACTACAAACAAAACCTGTTGATCATCATGCGTTATAGTAACTTCACCCTTGTAATCACCGATTAATCTTTGTAATTCCATTAATGCAGTAGCAGGGATAAGAACTTTAACTTCTTCCTGTGTTGAAATTATGTTTTTCTCAGCTAGTCTATAGCTGTCAGTAGCAACTACAAACATTTCACCACCAACAGAATTAAAATAAACTCCAGTAAGAACTGGTCGCGCCTCATCATTTGAAGCAGAACCAATAACTTGAGACAAAGCTTGTTTAAGATCCTTGGAATTTATTGTCCATGTTTTACCATCATTAATAACTGGCATAACAGGAAATTCTTCTGCAGATACACCATTAATTGTCGACTTGTATTTATCAGTATCAATGGATAATTTATTTTCGATTAATTTAAGGCTAATTACGCTATTAGGTAAACTTCCAATAAAATCATGAACTAGTTTAGCGGGAATAGTAATTGAACCTTCTTTTTTAACCTTAGCACCAATGTTATGGGTGATAGCAATATCTAAATTAGTAGCCGAAAAACTAACCCTAGTACCGATTGTTTTAATTAAAATATTTGAAAGTATAGGTAGTGTTCCACGGGTACTAGCTACGCGTGATACGCTCGATAATGCTTTGTTGATATTTTCCTGGGTTACTTGAAGCTCCATTACTAAATCCTTTATATATTAATTAGTAGTTATAATAGTAGTTACTGTGGAAGATGTGTAAAAATGATTTTTTAAAGATAAGAAACGTGAAATTTGGGTGTGTACAAAATACCTGGAAGGCAACGTATAACTAACGTATAACTTGGATAAATGTACACATGGTAATGAAATTAAATAAATACTGTGCACAAACAAATAGTTAATGAACAGACTTGTACTTAATAAAGACACATGTTGTACACAGGCACTAAGCATAAAGACGCTCCTTTATTTCGGTAATTGCCGACTTTATATCCGGGTCAAAGTTAGATTCTTTCTGTATTTTTTCAACTGAATGAATAGCTGTAGTGTGGTCTTTTCTTCCAAGTTCACGGGCAATTTTTGGAAAGCTTAAATGAAGTTCATTCCTAAGCATATACATAGCAACTTGTCTTGGTACTACAATGTCTTTGTCTCTTTTTGGGCCCATAATATCTTCCATTGGTATCTGAAAGTGTTTAGCGGTCTTTTCGATTATTTGCTTGGCGCTTAAGTGCTTTGGCCGAACTTTACTAGATCCAATTAAACTTTGAGCTATACCCAAGTCTGGTTCAAGGCCGCGCATCTCACAAAAGGCAAGAAGTTGATTAAGGGCACCTTCCAACTCTCTGATGTTTGTCTGCACTAGATTAGCTAAGTATTCAACAACGTCTTGAGGTAACACAATATTGTGATGTTGAGCTTTTGTTTGGACTATCGCGCATCTAGTTTCAAAGTCTGGGTTCTGCATATCTATAGACATACCCCAAGCAAACCTTGATCTTAGTCTTTCTTCTAGAGTAGGAATTTCTTTAGGTGGCTTATCGCTACTTATAATTATTTGTTTATTAGCTTGATGAAGGGCATTAAAAGTATGGAAGAATTCTTCCTGGGTCTTTTCTTTGCCGGCAATAAACTGCATATCGTCTACTATTAAGACGTCTGCGCCTCTGTAATATCCGGCAAAATCGGTGTTTTTCTTATATCTGATGGCATCTAAGAACTCTTGAACAAACTGTTCCGTAGATACATATACTATATGAGCGTTCGGGTCTTTCGCTAGGACGGCGTTGCCAACTGCTTGGATTAAGTGAGTTTTTCCAATCCCTACACCACCATAAACAAAAAGAGGATTATATTTAGTGCCTGGTGATTGAGCTATGGCTTGGCAGGCCGCATAGGCAAGCTCGTTTCCGGAGCCAACTATAAAGTTATCGAAAGTATACTTCTCGTTAAGTCCTTGTCTATAAGTGTGAATTAATGAGGAATTTGGTCTTCTAGAAGCCGTGTTCGTCTGAGTAGAAGGGCTATTTAATATTTGAATATCATCATCCTGTTTCTTTGGCATGGATATAGAAGAGTTAATTTTATACTCAACACTCTTTGGCTTTACGCCGTTTTTCTCTAAAAGCTCTAGGATTAGTGGGTTATATTTTTTCTCAAGTTGTTGCTTTATAAAGACATTAGGAACACCTATTACTAGAACATCGTCTTTATATCTAAGGAGTCGGGTATTCATGAACCATGTTGCAAAATTAGCGCGCGAAACGGTTAGTTCTATCTCTCCAAGCACCGCTTGCCAAACACTATCCTGCATTACCTCTCCTTCGTTTCCGTTACTACTAATATACAAAATAAAGGCACTTTTCCACAAGTATATAAGTGTTGTTGAATTATGTATTCAAATTTTTCAGTAAACAGTATAAGTTATGCACAGTTCAGAATCTAATCTGTAAATATGTGGAAAACAATTGAACTTTGGTGGAAAAACTGATATTATTAGTGGGTAAATATTGTTAATTTCACGTAGTTACTCTAATATTATTCGTGAAACGTTCTTACTAAAAGAACTAATGAGGAATTATGCCAAAAAGAACCCACCAACCAAAAACCCGAAAGCGTGCTCGCGTTCATGGATTCATGAAACGAATGAGTACTAAAGCTGGTCAATCAGTTTTAAAGAGTCGCCGTCTAAAAGGCCGATCTAGAATTTCAGGTTAAATAATTAAAAATGATTGCCAGTATCTACCGTTTTCATGGACACGGCAGTCTAAGATTTGTACATCGTCACGGTAAAAATATTCGTGGACAGTACTTTTCTGTTAAGTACGCTCCAAATGACCGTAGAAAAGTTTACCGGCTGGCAATTGTAGTTAGTAAGAAAGTAAGTAAGTCGGCGGTCAAACGAAATAGAATTAGGCGAAGATTGTACGAAATAGTACGTAAAAACCAAGAACTAATAAAAAAACCATACGATATAGCAATTATTGTTTACAGTGATCAGTTAATTGAGTTAGAATCATCTAAATTGGAGGAGATATTAATACAGCAGTTTAGGCAGGCTGGCGTGATATCATATAAGTAAATGTTTGAGACTTTAGTTGTACAGCCACTATTTAATCTTTTAGTACTAATTTACGCTCTATTACCTGGGCATAACTTTGGCTTAGCTTTAATTATTTTCACGATAATTATTCGTACTTTAATGTGGCCGCTTGTTAGAAAACAGCTTCACCATGCAAAGGCTATTAGAAAACTTCAACCAGAGCTGAAAAAAATAAAACTAGCTACTAAAGGTGACAAGCAAAAAGAATCAATGTTGGTAATGGAGCTTTATAAAGAAAGGCAAATCAGTCCTTTTGGTTCACTAGGAGTTTTAGCCGTTCAGTTTGTTATCTTGATTGGTTTATACTCCGGTTTAAATCGAGTAGTTAAAGATCCAAATTCAATCAAAGAACTAACTTACGGCTGGATAGCTAATCTGTCATGGATGAAAGAACTATTTTCAGATATTGGTAAGTTCGATGAAACCTTATTTGGTTTTGTTAACTTGGCTAGACCTGCACTAGGCCCAGAGGGCTTTTACTTAATCGGATTTGTTCTAGTGCTAGGTAGTGCCGCTGTTCAATTCTTCCAGAGTAGTCAGTTAATGCCTAAGGATAAAGATGCTAGGTCACTAAGAGCAATACTAAAAGATGCAGGTAAGGGCAAGCAAGCTGATCAGTCAGAAATTAATTCCGCAATTGGCCAAAACACCAGGTACATTATTCCAGTTATGATTCTTTTCTTTACGGTGACTTTGCCATCTGCCCTAAACCTTTACTGGTTAACTGGTGGACTAGTTGCTCTGTGGCAGCAGTCTAGGATATTGAAACAAGACGAAGACGAGCTAGAAGAGATTGCCGATAAATCGGTAGAAAAAGATATTATAGAAGGTGAGATAGTTGAAAAACCAAAACCAAAAACACCAAAGAAAAACACCTCAAAGAGCAAAGCTAAAAAGAGGAGAAAAAAGTAATGGAAGAATCAATTTTATTTGCCAAGAAGTATTTAGAAGATCTTTTATCTTTCTTTGGTCTTAATACAGATATTTATGCAACTACTGAGGATAACGAAGTTATTGAGTTGAGTGTTCCAAGTACGCACCTAAACGGCTTTTTAATTGGCCAACACGGAGACACCATGCGCGCTATCCAATATATGGTGAGTAGTGCTCTTAGGAGTAATGATTACGAAATAACCAGGGTTAACGTTGATATAGCTGACTATAAAAAGGCTCGCGCAGAAAGATTAGCTAATAAAGCAATGGAATGGGTTAACGCAGTTAACGAGTCAGGTGAACCGATGGATCTAAATCCAATGAATGCTGCTGACCGAAGAATAATTCATAAACTTGCCGGTGAAAATGGACTAGAAACTGAATCCGTTGGCGAGGGTCGTGATAGGCATATTGTGCTCAAACCAGCAAAAAGCTAACCTTACGATTAACTGAACGTAATATGATCTAGTCCAACTACATTACTGAACGCATGATCATTACTAATTAATGAAAAACCATATTGTTTGCAAAGAGCAGCTATCCAAATATCGTTTTGCTGCATTGGCCTACCATTTTTTTTAAGTTCTGTAGAAATCTCACCAAAAATACTGGCAGTTAATTCATTTATTTGTAATACTGTCACTCTTCCTGTGCTAAGAAATTTACGTAGATTAGCGTTATTTTCAGGTCCATTGCCACCATCAAATATTCCATAATACAGTTCTCCGATTACAGTTATAGGTAAACCAATTTCTGTAGCAGAATTAGATAACTCAGCAACGACTTTATTGCCCTTTTGAAGTGCACTATAGGCGTTTGTGTCGAGTGCTATTAGTCTCATAGATTTGAATCTAAATCATTGGGTAGTTTGTCTAGCCAATTCATACTTTTTTCTAATGATAAGTCATCATTATTTTTACTACCAATAAACCAGTCCAGGTCAGTAAAAACTGTATTTTCCTTTAGGCCAACACCTGTCGACAGACTATCTATAGTTACTTCATTAAGGCTCTTACCGGTCTTTCTAGCACGATCCCTTAATGCCTGGTCAAGGTTTGGGGGTATTGATCTTATTGTATATTGTATGCTTTTCATGCCTACATTGTAGGCTAAATAGCCTGCAATGTCAAGAATCTATGACTTTATTGAAAATCTCTAATGTCTCTATAGTCATTCTTTTCCAGGAGTATTTCTTTAGATTATCCTTACCATTTTCGATTAACTTTTCTTTAGTTTTTGGTCCGTTAATAACTTTTGATATCTTACTAGCCATATCCTCTACGTCCTTTGGGTCAAAATATTCTGCAGCTTCGCCGTATATTTCTGGCAAGCATGTTGCATTACTACTGACTAGCGGGCAATCATGAGCCATAGCTTCCAGTCCAGGCAGTCCGAATCCTTCACTTAGAGATGGGAGTACGTAGCATTCGGCATTCTGGTAAAGCCATTTTAGTTCACCATCACTGATATATCCGGTTATTTCGATAGAATCTCTGATTGGGTTACCAACTAAAGATTTTTCTAATTGCTTAAAGTAGTACTCTCTTTTTCCAGCTAAAACCAACCTTAGGTCTTTGTGCTTAACTTTGAGTATTTCAAACGCCTCAATTAGCCGTTCAATATTTTTGTGAGGAAAGGGACTACCAACATGAAAAATAAATGGTTTGTCGACACCATCTAGCTTTTCAGCCTTTTCTTTTATTGCTGACTCGCTAGCCTCAAGCGTTACTTTTAGTTTTCTTCTTACAAATAAGTATCGTTTGTAGAGGTCATCTCTAACGTATTGACTTGGAACTAGAATATATTTTGCCTTTCTATGGCTCTGCCACATTATGAAGCGATATCCCTGCATTCTCAGAAGATGAAGTATCTTTGGTAACTTTCCAGCTCTAACGTATTCAAACATCGTCAAATCGTGCGTAAAGGTGGTTTGGGTTCCGAAGTAGCCGACTGGTTGCTGTCCGGTCATTGTGAAATGTACTAAATCGGCCTTAAGGTCATATAAAAACTTTGCAAAAGAAGCCTGCTGGATGGGATTAAAAGAAAACATTTTATACTTACATACTATTGTCGAAAAATTCTTTTTATCAGAAGTCCATTCATCACCTGGTTTTAACATGATTGTGTACTTATTTTTAGTGTCTAATTCCTGAAGATATTCTAATAATCTATCCACAGGACGTCCAGTGCTGGCTTGCCTTATTCTTGCGTCAATTACGATATGCATTATTTTGCTAAGCCCCCAAATAGTTCAAAAATCTTATCTTGAACTTCTTTTTTCTTATTTTTATCAATGAAACCCAGAGATCCTTTAACTAGTTTCGGGTCAGCGGTAAAAATTTTCCGGTATCTAATATAGCTACTCTGTCTTAATGGTTTTCCAGTAGTAAAATCACTATTATTAATGGATATACCGGCTGTGCCGACAGGTAATTTACTAGATATTTGGGCAACAATTAAATTATCAAAATCAGACACAGCTAATACAAGCGCTGGTCGTAATTTTTGTTTGCTTAAATCAGAAAAGGGGAAGCCTATGACGATTACTTCGCCTGGTTTAGATATTCCCATGCTTCATCTTCCTCTTTTGAATTCCAATCACTAAGTGATAATTCGCTCATTATTGCAAGTTCACGGCCACTAATATCATCATTTTCAATTATGATTTTACCTTTTTCGGCACGAATAGAAACATAGCGACCAAGTCCAGATTGCTTCAACAGTGGTTTAGGAATCCTTACGCCTTGAGAGTTACCAATTTTTACAATTTCTGAATCCATAGTAATTACATTGTAATTACATTAAGCTATTTTGTCAATACCTATTTACTATATATGAATTAATACTTACTATTTTAAAGTGATTAAAACAAAAGAGTTTCTAAAACTTACAAGCTACTACATTTTCTTAGGGATTCTGGCTTATATACCACTTCATATTTTCTTGTCTACATGGTTTGGATCTAGTTTTAATCTTTTAGAGCCAGCCAGAATCTTAAAAGATATTGTAATGTTACTTGGGTTTATTTTGGCACTGATATTATCAGTAAGACAAAAGTGGTTTAGTAGCTTAATAAAGAATAGATTAATTTGGTTAATAGCGGCCTATGGAATCTATGCATTAATCCTAGCATTAGTTAAAAGTACAGATCAGGATGCCGAAATTCTAGGCTTAGTTTATAACACCAGGTTTTTAATTTTCTTTATCTATGCAATTTTAGTCTATAACTTAATAAGTAAAGAAAGAAATGTACGTAAAGAAGCTCTTATGGCTGTCATGGGATCAGCATTTATTGTTTTATTGTTTGGATTAATTCAATACACTGTTATGCCAAGTGCTTTCTTAGAGAAATTTGGCTATATACGGTCAAATGGTGTCTTGCCTGCTTTTTTCATAGATGATAAGCCTGACCTCGAGAGGATTATGTCGACTCTACGCGACCCTAATTCCTACGGTTCTTATCTGATAATTATAGGTTCTATTGCTGCCGCGGCATTAGCAAAAAACAAGCGCCTAAAAAACATTGCATTGGGATTTCTTGGTCTCACGTCTCTAAATCTAATATTCACTTTCTCTAGGAGTGCATGGATTGGTTTTATTGTTGCCTTGTTCGTAATACTTGCTTTTTCAGTTCGAGGATTATTAAACAAAAAACAGATTAAATATCTTTCTCTAGGCGTAATTAGTGCTGGTCTAATTTTTACGGTAGCATTAGTGTCTCAGTGGAATAGTTACTTTGTTCAAAATGTAATTTTCCATGCCGACCAAAGTACTACATTAGAGGATCCAAACGAGCTGAGAATACGGTTTTGGAAGGAATCTTTACAAGGAGTAGCTAACGATCCGGTAGGAAGTGGGCCAGGAACTGCGGGGCTGGCTTCTATCCGAAATAATGTACAGGGAACAGAACTAAACGAGAACTACTATCTTCAGATTGCTTCAGAAGTCGGTATTCTTGGATTTATATTGTTCATGGCTATTCTTGTAACTATTGCATTAAAACTATATCCAAGTTGCCAAAAAGATTGGCTAGCGCTGGCGCTTTTAGCAAGTTTTGCCGGGTTGGCGATAACTAACTTCTTAGTCCATATATGGTCCAACGAAGCCGTAGCTTATACCTGGTGGGGCCTAGCGGGAATAATTTTAGCTAAGAGTTTAACTCTCAGAAACAAAAAATCTTCTTAGTCTCTGTAGTTTATAAGCATTGGGCGGTAGTCCGGGAGTAATTATACTTTTTATATATTCGTTACTTACAGTCTTTGATTTTTGTATTTTTGGTCTTTCGATAAATAACTTTTTAAACATAAAAACGTGACACTTAACTGCGCCTTTTATACTAGCAATTACTTTTCCTTTTAAAAGAGCACTAAAGAATATAGACCAGTATGCGATAAATATCTTTGGCCACATTGGTGCCGCAACACTAAAAGGTACATTTTTCCAATATACTAAAGGTAAGTTCTTTAGTGTTTGATAAGTTGTAAAATCTTTAATTTTGCTGCTAGTTCCGCCTATCTGATGATAAGCTTCGGCTTTTGGTTGATAAACTATTTTCCAGCCAGCTAATTGTGCCCTAAAACTTATATCTACATCTTCATAATATGCGAAGAAGTCTTCGTCAAAAATACCAATCTGTTTTAACATTTCAGCTCTATATATGCTTGCTCCACCAGACGCAGAAAACACTTCTGATTTTTCATCGTATTGGCCACTATCTAGCTCATCCCTACCCCTAGGATAAGGCAATCCCCAAGAAGTATATAAATCTCCCGTACTGTCTATGTGTTTTTTATCTTTCTTTAGTAACTTACAGGTAACTATTCCGGAATTTTGGTCGCTTTCTAACTCACCGACTAGATTTTTAACCCAGTCTTTATGTGCAATAGCATCGTTATTAAACAAACCAATAAACTCGTAGTTATTTTCAAGAGCGTATCTGATACCAGCATTAACTCCGCCAGCAAATCCTAAGTTTTTTTCCTGAACTAATGTAATTACTTCTGGAAATTTATTTTTTAATAACTCTAATGAACCGTCAACGGATCCATTTTCTACAACAATTACGTCGCATTTCTGACTCTGAGCAGATAAAGAGTTAATACACAAGGCGAGATACTTTTCTCCATTCCAATTCGGTATAACGACGGCAGTCTTAATTTTCATAATAATTGTTCTTATCATATAATAGATGGAGTAATTCATGCTAAACAAACTTCTTTCTAAACAAAACCGAGCTTTGCTGTCCGAACTTGTCAGGACTGACTTTAAGCTACGTTATCAAGGTTCAGCAATCGGCTATGCTTGGTCATTGCTTCGGCCACTTTTTATGTTTGTAATTCTTTATTTAGTTTTTGCGGTTGTGTTTAAGGTTGGTAAAGATGTTCCTAACTTCCCGATTTATTTACTCCTAGGAATAGTTTTATGGAGCTTTTTCATGGAAATGACACAACAAAGTCTGGGAGCAATCGTAGGAAGGGGTGACCTAATAAGGAAGATTAGAATTCCAAGATGGTTAATAATCGTATCAGTGAGCTTTTCAGCACTTATTAATCTTGGACTCAACTTAGTAGTCGTATTAGTTTTATCGATAATAAATGGCTTGCATTTTGGACCAACGTCGTTGCTTTTGCCATTGTTTATTGTTGAGATTTACATTTTTTCATTAGGGCTTTCACTTATTTTGTCTTCCCTATTTGTTAAATACAGAGATGTAAGCTACATCTGGGACGTTTTAATGCAAGCAGGATTCTATCTAACGCCAATACTATATCCAATGACCACTAATACCAACTTAATTACGAATATTACAATTCAGAAACTAATTTACCTAAATCCAATGGCACAAGCAATACAAGGAGCAAGAAACGTTTTTGTTACTCCAGAGACACTGACAATTGGTGAAATCTGGGGATCACAACTAGCGATAATCCTTCCTTTGGCCATAATTTTTATTATTTTAGTAAGCGGAGTTCTATATTTCAGAAAAGAAGCACCTAATTTTGCGGAGAACCTATAATGAGTAGCTCAGATAACATAGCGATTAAGATAAGTCACGTAAGTAAGTCTTTTAAACTACCTCATGAAAAGAACTCATCAATTAAAGGTGCTTTAATTAATACATTTAGAACAAAAAGCACCTACGATAAGCAAGAAGTTTTAAAGGACATTAGCTTTGAGGTAAAAAAGGGTGAATTCTTTGGTATCGTTGGTCGTAACGGTAGCGGAAAAAGTACATTACTTAAGTTGCTTGCCGAAATTTACTCTCCAGATAAAGGGCAAATCCATATAAACGGCAAACTAACCCCTTTTATTGAACTTGGTGTTGGTTTTAATCCGGAACTCACTGGTCGCGAAAATGTATTCCTAAATGGTGCTTTACTTGGATTTAATCGCAAAGAAATGTTAGAAATGTACGACGAAATAGTGGAATTTGCTGAACTAGAAAAATTCATGGACCAGAAACTTAAAAACTACTCAAGCGGTATGCAAGTAAGATTAGCCTTTTCAATTGCAATCCGTGCTAAGAGTGATATATTGCTTGTTGATGAAGTTCTCGCAGTTGGCGATTCAAGTTTTCAAAGAAAATGTTACGAGACATTTAGACGATTAAAGGAAGAGAAAAGAACGATAGTTTTTATAACTCACGATATGTCTGCGGTAGAAAGATTTTGTGATAGGGTGGCTTTGATTCAGGACTCTGACCTGAAAGGCATTTATGATCCTTCAACTGCAGCCACAAAATACGATAAACTTAATTCAGATAACTCTGAAGATTCACATAAATCTAAGGATGAAAATAGATGGGGAACTGGTGAAGTGACTGTCAAAGATCTTAAGTATAAATCACGGAATAAAGAACTAAAGAAGCCAGTATTTGAACTAGGTAAAGACGCAGAAATTATTATTAACTTGAATAACCCAAAAAAAATGAATATTGTCATTGGACTAGGCATAGAGGATGCTTTTGGAGTAAATATAGCTGGACCAAACAGTCTCGGAAAAAATATCAGTAAAGATAAAATATCATTTTATATAAGTAAAATGTCTCTCATGGCAGGTGATTACAAAATGACAATAGTCGTATTTGATAAATTTTTGGCAACTGAATACGATCACCTAGAGAAGTACTACAAATTTACTATTAATAGTGAAGACCATACACAGCACGGTAAGGTTGATTTATTTGGAATTTGGAAATGATCAAAAAAGAAGATATCTTTGCACTGCCTATAGACCAGTACTCTAGGCAGTACTGGGCAAGTAAAATAATTAGCCTACATAAAAAAAGCAGAAAAAAACTTACAATACTGGATTTGGGTGGATACAAAGGTAAGACTGAAATATTTCAGCCCAATGACAGTGTTTTTGTAGCAGATCTTTTTGATAATGACGCATCAAATTACACTAGGCTGGATGGGAGCTCAAGACTTCCATTTAAAGACAATGAGTTTGATTTTATATGTAGCTTTGATGTGTATGAGCATGTTCCAAGAAAAAACAGAGAAATTTTCGTTAAAGAAGCCATTCGGGTCAGCAAGAGTGGTTTTATTCTTTCAGCACCTTTCGATAATGTAAATGGTGATGTGTCCCAAGCCGAAAAATCTCTAAATGAATACCACAAGAAGCTCTACGGTAAAGATCATCTATGGCTCCAAGAACACATCGAAAACGTTATTCCAAAGCATGAAGAGCTAAATAATATTATCCAAGACTCAAATCTAAGCTATACCTCCATAGGTCTAAATAATCTATCTACTTGGCAGATAATGCAAACAATCTACTTCTCAATTGAGCTTGATGATGAAATACGGGGTAGAGTAGACGAGATTAACCGTCAATACAATAAGAACATAGAAAACTTTGATGTAACTAGTGATCACGAAACAGCCTACAGAACTCTTTATTTCATTAGCAAAAATCAATCTCTAGTTAGCGATACAGAGCAATTTCTACAACCTATTATTAAAAACTCCAAGGATAAGTTTATGTTTGAATCCGCGGCACTTGAAATGCTTGGTATAAAGTACCGAGATGTATCTACTTATGGTCAATATCTAGAGTCTGAGGTGGCGCGACTAAAAACAGAAAATGAAAAAAAAGACCTAGAAATTAAAAAGTATGAAGACTTTCTAGCAGGCCATAAAATAACAGCACGAATTATTAGACATAAGTTAAATAAATAAATCCAACTGATCCAGATATCTATTTTTAGAGTATTTTTTTGCTATTTTTTTCGATTCGTTGCTCATTTCAAGCAATAACTCATTGCTATTTGAATCCTTGTTGAGTATTTTCTCGATGACACCGGCCATTTGTTCAATATCTGAAATATCTAAGAAATAACCATTCTTAGATTCTTTAAGCTGCTCCTCGAAGCCGGCACTCTTATTTCTAAGCACGATATGGCCAAACATCATTCCTTCGGCAATATAAAGACCAAAAGTTTCATTTAGTGAACAGCACATTACAGCGTTACATTTTTCGGCTACATTCAATGCTTTATCTCTAGGTAGCGAAGGGTGTATGTGGAGTCTTTTGCCTAAAATTGAATTACCAATGAGTTTTATCTGAGTTGACACATAATCATTTTCACCTATTGATACAAAATGAACACTAAAATCCCTATACTTATTAGGCTTTAAAGACTGATACTTATCTATAAATTTTTGAAATGCGGATATAGCTAATAATTGACCCTTTCTCCCGTCGCTGGAGTTTCCTGACATGTAGAATCTAATTTCATCAAAGTCTTTGATCTTTTTATCTTTAGGTACTAAATCTTGAATATCGACATGAAGAGCTATAACTTTTATCTTTCCGTCAGGAAGGTCGAATAATTTCTCGTAGTCTTTGGCTACTCTCGATGAAGGTACGAGTATCCTTAATTTACCAGAGGTTACAAGATTATTTACTTTTGCAATATATTCATCTGAGAACAGTTCGGGTGATATTAATTTTGTTTGTTCAATATCTTCATGTATGAACCAGTGAGCTCTAGCTAATTTGTTGGCAAATAATAAATTTAATACGTAGTCACGATAGTTTGGATATATCGCTACAGTATTTAATAGTACGACATCATCTTTCCTTAACGAAAGCTGTAAACCGACAATCCGTAAACCCATTCCAAAGGCTGTTTTAATAGGGGTTAAACCATATTGCTTTAATAAATATAAATTATTACTCGTTGTATAATTAGTGAATAATCTAGTCTTCGTAATTAATCCTTTTTTAGATAGCTCGTCGATAATATCTAGTAGAACCATTGGCGCACCGCTGTTGTCTATTGGGTTTGAAATAAGGACTATCTTATTTGTTTTATTGATTGTGTTACTAGCCTTGGATTTAACTGTAGACTTTACTAGAGACAATGAACGACGAACACCCTTACTTTTGGCGATATGATATATGCGAAGAGGTTGTGAGTAAAGTTTATTTAGTCTACTAGATTTAACGGCATGCCTACTATTTTCAGAAGTCATAGCTCTATAAAAAATAGGATTTAGACCAAGTCTTGCACGGAACGTTAGTTCTTGAGCATAAGGGAGCTGCTTATTATTAATCCTAGATTTGAGATCAGTGGTAATTTTTTCCCAAAAATATTTATCGCGTAGAGATCTTAAATTAGTTAATTTTTTATCTATAGATCCAGGGTTATTATATATATTAACAAGTTCTTTTGTGACCGTATCTGAATCAAGATTGTTAATGGCAAACGCGGCATTGTTATTTATAAGCTCATCGCCAAGTGGATCGCCACCATTTGTAACCGTAACTACTTCTCCCCATAAGTAGTCCATGACTCGCGTGCGCCACGAAAAAGTATTTTCTTCACCAGGCTGGTTAAAACTAATTACAACATTAGCGTTTTTATACCAATTAACTCGATCATCATAATCAACCCAATCAACAAAAAACACCGATTTATTTGTAAGTATATGTTTGTCAGAAAAAGCCAAAGCCCTATCGTACTGTTTTGAAAAATCCGGATTTGGATTAAAAGGATTTTTACCTCCAACGAATACGAACTTTGCAGCAGGACAATTTTTTAGAACTTTTAGAATTGATTCAAGATATTCATCGACTTTGAACCAGGGATATAAACCCCCGAACCAAAGAAATACTAAATCATTTTGTTTAATTCCAAGGTCGGTATACGGGTTTAGTGATGATTTTGGCGACTCCTGGTGTATACCGAAAGGAACTATTAATAATCTGTCCTTGTCGTATGAATAAGGGTTCAGTATGCCGAGTGCTCCAAGAGCACCCACATAGTATGATTTTTGCGATTCATTAGCACAAAGGAAGTAGTCACCTCGACGTAATACATAGTTCCATCTATCTAAATCTGAAACGTAGTTAATAAGTTCATTCTCAATATTCTTAGATTTTCGTGCAGAAACTTCCACATAAATTGGAACATAGCAGTCTAGAATAAGCTGAGTATTTCTACCTATGTTGTCTGCTACAAAGACAGCATCACTACCCATACTATAATTGATAATTACAGAATCAAAAGAATTTAATAGTTGCTTAAACTTTTCGTTTGGAGACCAGTTTTTAATTTTAATACCAGATACTTCATCGATCTCTTGAGGAAACGCATCATTTACAGCTATAGTTACATCAACACCGTTCGCTAAAAGGCCACTAGCAAGACCAAACGTTCTCATCCCCCCACCTTCAATTTTTTTATATTGTGGAGTCGGTACTGGTCCGTAGCTAACAATAAGACATGAATTTAATTTTTTGATCATATTACAGAAGTTAATATACCATAGACATTCAAGTTATGCGTAAATTGTTAATAAAGAATTTTTTGGTTACTGCTTATATTACTATTCCAACTACCCATGCCATGATTCCAAGTATGAAATTCAATATTTCCAGATCCTGTAAACCTCAAACCGATCAGCACGGCTTCATCCTTATTATCTCCGTTGGTGTCTGCAAACTGTACATTGGAATTTGCAGGATTTATAACCCTTTGGTTACTAGTAATATGAGTTTGCCATGAGTTCATACCTGAATTCCATATATGAAACTCTACTTTGCCGCTACCAGTACCGTTTAACCCTATTAATACAGCTTCATCTTTGCCATCTCCATTAATATCGGCAAAATCAATAGTGGAATTTGCAGGATTTATAACCCTTTGGTTACTAGCAATATGTTTTTGCCATTGCTTCATACTAACGCTCCATATATGAAACTCTACTTTGCCGCTACCAGTACCAGATTTTCCTATCAGTATCGGTTCGTCTATGCCATCACCATTAAGATCACCATATTGCACATCTGATGTAATGAATGATGTAGTTTTTTGGTTTGACGCAACATTGGATCTCCAGCTGTTAAATCCAGCTCTCCACGTATGTGACTCGATGCAGTTTGTGCTTGTTCCGGTGTATAGTAAGAAACTTGCATAGTCTATTTTTTGACCAGTTTTGCTAAATCTAACATTTGAAGTCGCCTTGGTCGCTGGATCAAATGAACAAAACCAGCCGATAGATGGACCAAACCATTCATTCCACAAACGCCAAAAATTCCTGTTTCCGTAGGCACCACATGAATCCCCCGATCCATATAAGTTATTTAGAGCAGAGGCATTTGGTTGATAGGGCGTATAGTTGTATAGGCCTGCTGTAGCTTGATTCTGTATAAATACTGTAGATCCTCCACAAGCATTATTTGGATTGTAGAGTACAAAGTTATTTCGCTGAGCTTTATAATTAAAGAGGCTTGCGTTTTTTGAATAGTACTTAAACTGCCTTGCAGCAGAATACACCTGATTAAAAAAGCCATAGTATTGCGTATCGCAAGGCGCTGTATCAGGACAGGCGTACCCTGTTGCGCTTCGGTATTGAATTGACCATGGCCAATCGTCTGTTAAAAGAGATTGTTCTTTTTGAAGAAGAACTAATAGAACCTTAGGATTAATGCCGCAACTTTTGCCAACGCTAAATATTATTTCCGCAGCTGATTGGTTTGTAGCACCGTAGCCATTACACAATCCACTTTCTGCGGGCTTTGATGTAGTGTTTTGACGGAAATCTTTAAGGCATGTATAAGGTGCTGGATTTCCTCTTGAGGCTCCATATTGAGCTCTTGTAGTTGTTCCTGAATAAATTTTTGTGCCATAAGTGTCACATGAAGGAACCTTAGAATTCAAAAATTCTTGAATAGACTGTAACGACATCCCATTTCCATCAAAAAATATATGATCATCAATTATTCTTCCAGCTTGAAAGTCACTCCCTGAGAGTGCTAATGCCTTCGTGTTTAAAGATATATTGATAACTGAAAAAGACAGTAAAAAAACTATAAACACAGAAAACGACCTATTTATCGTATTCTTCATTATTGTATCTCCATATTTTTGACTTCAGATATTCCACTCACGCTACCTTTATATGTAACAGTAGTTTGCCATAAGCCTGGCTGAGAAAATTCCGATGATGGTATTTCGATATTTTGGCAGTGAGTGGTCGATGCATCCAGATAAGTGGACACAGTTTTGGTGACCTTAATAGAATTTTTTGTAAAATCAATAGTACAAGTTCCATTAGATTCAAATACACCAGGAATAAAAGATCTTACCTCAACTATTGGTCCGTATTGCGAAGAATCAATTATAACAGGTTTTATATTGTTAGCTGAAGCGGTAGACTCCACAGTTGTTTTTGAATCTTGTGTAATTTCTGATTTATTTACCTCGGTCTCTTTTATGATTTCAGGTGACGGCGGGTCAAGATTAATGTATTCTTGATCACTTGCTGTATTGCTGATTCTTGAATTAGAATTTTTATACATAAAATAACTTACAGAAATAGAAAATAATACTATTAATATAACTGCAGTAATTACAAAAGGATTACTTAATTTTATTTTTGAAGATTTTTTTGTTGAATACTTATACATTTATAAAGCTTTTTTACTAAGTCATTGTAGCATAAAAAGTATCATTTGATAATTCGTTATTATTTTATCAGCTCTGTTACAATACATAAGTGAAAAAAACAAAAAAAACCTCAAGTATAAGCACAAATATAGTAGTTTTCATTAGAAGTGAATTGTTTTTCAAAATAATTTTATCCTTGTTTGCAATTCAAGCAATATGGTTGGCTATATCAGCAGTATATCCAATGCTTTATGACGAGTATTATCACCCAGCTGTTATTGATATTTACAGTCTACAAATTTCGCCATTTATTAATGAGCAGTCTGCAGAATCTGTTGCAAGATATGGTGACTTAACTCGTGCACCTTCATATCTTTACCATTACTTAATGAGTTTCCCTTATAGATTTATAAAATTATTTACTGAGTCTTTTTTTGTTTCAATTGTATTCTTAAGATTAATTAATGTAATTTTTGTAGTAGTCGGGCTCTATTTATTCAGAAAATTATTATTAGAGGCTGGATTCGGCAAGGCGGTCATAAATGTATCTTTATTTATCCTTATAATGATACCAATATTTCCGCACGTAGCTTCTCATGTAAACTACGATAACTTGTTATTTTTACTTACACCTACATTTCTACTTTATGGCCTAAGGATACTTAAAGATAAGACTGTCAACTCAAAGAATATTATATTATTTGTTTCATTAGGAGCCATTGCATCAATTGTAAAATTCTCGTTCTTGCCGATATATTTTGCTGCAAGTATGTTTGTGGCCATTCATTTATATAAAAAATATGATTATAAATTTATTGATAAATTTTATAAAAACTTGATGTCTGGCTCGAAAAGTACGGTATTTATTTTAGTAATTTTTCTATTAGTATCTATTGGCTTATTCACAGAAAGATACCTGATTAATATCGTTAAATACAAAAACATATCTGTTACATGTGAAAAAATTCACAAAGTAGAGATATGCAATAAACAACCTTTAATTGAAAGAAATAAGAATGCAGAAATTGATAAGTTGAATAATTCAAAGCAACTATATAATGTTGTCGATTACACTAGATCATATTGGGTAACTGGAATTATAGATGGAGCCATAGTTGGTGGTGCTAAGGTTGGTGCGGAAGAAAAATTCGATTATCAACTTAAGGGCAGTGAAGGTGCTGCACCAATTCCTATATTACTAGCTACAATTTGGACAGTTTGTTTTTTGTCATTAATAATTGTTGCATATTCATGGCGAGAACTTCGCAATCTAAATGGTTTTAAATACTTCAATTCTGTAGTTTTAGTTTATTTTTTATCTGTATGGTTATTAACAAATTATCTAGGCTACCTGCAGACTGGTCAACCTTACGGTGTACAACCAAGATACTTTATATTGATAATGCCAATCGTTATAGCTTATATCGTGCAATCTACAAACACTGCATTTAGTAATAAGAATTTAAAGATTATTTTATTTATTGTTATAGCATTATTATTTACGCAGGGTGGCGGTATAACTACTTATATTATACGTAGCAACGAGGGATGGTATTGGCAGAGAAATTACATAATAAAAGCTAATTTGAAAGTTAAGAGCTTCGTTAAGCCATTCATAAAAGAGAATTAAATAATAATATATTTAAGCACCGATTCCCATATATTTAATATTATTTTTAATAAATTGTGTTTGCTTATTTTTAAATAGATTTCTACCGTCAAAGAAAATTGAACCATTTTTTAACAAACTGATATTTAATTTTTTAAATTCATCGTGAGCGGTTACTAAAAATATAACTTCCTTATCATTAACCGCGTCATTTAAATTATTACTCGAAGATTTGTTTTTAAAAAAAGGATCGTAAGTGCTAATTATTGCTCCACGCTTTTCAAGTTCATTAATTAATACTTTTGATGGACTCTCTCTATCGTCGCCGACATTTGCTTTATATGATAGACCAAGTACGCAAACATTCTTATCTTTAAGTGAACCCACTCCGCTTTCAATTAATTTTTCTTCTACTTTGTCGACTGAATAAATTGGCATACTTTCGTTAATAGATCTAGCTAGTTTTAAAAAGTGATGTTCAAAACCATTACTACGGGCATATTCAATTAAGTAGTAAGGGTCAACTGGAATACAGTGACCTCCTACTCCTATCCCAGGATAATGAGGCATGAATGCAAATGGTTTTGTAGATGCTCCATCAATCACGTTATTAACATCTATTCCAAGCTTAGAAAAGGACATAGCTAATTCATTTACAAACGCAATATTTATATCCCTAAATGAATTTTCGACTATTTTTACAGCTTCAGCTTCTTTGATACTTCTCATTTTTTTAATATCTGCATCAATTAGCCTACTATAAAAACTATAAGCAAGTTCTAAAGAATCTAGAGCATCTGCACCAATTACTCTGTTTATATTATTTACTTTCCATTTTGTATCTCCTGGATTTATTCGTTCGGGGCAATGTGCTAGATGTAGAGTTTTACCAACTTTATGATTAGCTTGTGCCTCTATTGCCGGAATTATTAATTCATTGCATACTCCGGGATTTATGGTAGATTCAATTATTAACAAAGCACCTTTTTTAAGATTTTTGGCTGTATTAATAGAGGCATCCATTACAATTGATAAATCCGGAAATTTATCATCATTAACTGGCGTAGGAACACAAATTATTGCAATATCAACATCTAAAAGAACAGTAAAGTCATTAGTAAAATTAATTTCAGATTTGTTTAAAAGAAATTTAGATTCCGGATCATCTATAGGTGATTTTTTATCTTTAAGAACTTTAAGTTTCTTTATATCAAGGTCAATTCCAACAACATTAAATCCTTTACTTTCAGCCAATAAAGCCAAAGGTAATCCAACATATCCTAGTCCAATTACTGCAATTTTTTCCACTAACCTAGATTATAACTCAATTAATAGATAGAATGTATACAATGAACCTTGTAATATTTACTATTTGTAAAAATGAGTCAAAAACTATTGGTGAACTAATTGACAGAATGCCAAAGAAAATAAATGGTTTTGATAAAATAAAAACACTAGTTATTAGTGATGGGAGTACAGATGAAACCGCTGCTATTGCTAGAAAAAGGGGCGTAAACAAAGTAGTAGAAGGCATTCACCAAAAGAGATTAGCTTTTAGGTTTCAACAAGCTATAGACATCGCTTTAGAAATGGGCGCTGACGTAGCTGTAAATATTGACGGTGATCTTCAATTTTCTCCTGAAGATATACCTAAGATACTTGACCCGATATTAAATGGAACTGCAGATTTTGTTGCCGCAGATAGGTTTACAGATCCAGAAACAGGTAATAGCCGAAAACCTATAGGTATGCCATCCGGAAAATATTGGGCTAACAGAATGGGTGCATGGGTAGTGGGAAATTTATCTGGAGAAAAATTTTACGATGTTACATGTGGCTTTAGAGCCTATACAAAAAAAGCTATGTTAGCGCTAAACATAAATAGCAATTATACATATACTCAAGAGTCTTTTCAGATAATGGCCGTAAAAAAGATGGACATTGTGTCTGTGCCAATAAATGTTAAATATTATAAAGGACGTAAATCAAGAGTAGTAAAAAATTTTTGGCAGTTCTTTTTCGGTAGTTCCATAAACATTTTAAGAGCATTTAGAGATTATGCTCCATTTAGGTTTTTCGGCACCCTAGGATTTATATTAATAATTCCGGGAATAATAATGGCTGGATTTACTTTAAGACACTGGATTATCAATGGAAGCATCTCTCCATATATTGCTATTGGCGCAATAGGACTGTATTTAATTACTATGGCACTTTTTACGTGGGTTATTGGCTTAGTTGCCGACATGCTGGACAGACTTCTAAATAATCAAGAAAAAATAATTGAGCAAAACAAAATTCAAAGATATGGAAAACCAAAAAATTAAAGTCTGTTATATACTTTCGTATAGATCTCCAAATTATATTCGAACGAGAGTACTATTAAAAGCTATCGAAAAAATTAAATACGTTGAAGTTATTAAAACAGTTAACAATTATACAAGTTTTTTTAGATATGTAGAAACTGCGTCTAAATTAGTATACACACGATTTACGCATAACCCCGATGTTTATATCTTAGGTTTTAGAGGACATGAGATATTCTGGCCCGTACGAATTATTACGTTAGGAAAACCATTAATTTTTGATGAATTTATCAATATGAATGACTGGATGGTTTTTGAAAATAAAAAATTAAAACAAGACAGTCTAATAACAAGAATCTCTAGACTGTATGTAAAAAGTATATTGTTAAGATCAAAGATTATACTTTCAGATACTCAACTAGATGCAAATAGCTCTAGTAATACTTACAAAATTCCTATTGAAAAATACAGAGTTGTATATGTAGGCGAAGATGAGGAAAACTACAAACTTAAACATAATATAAATGAACCAGTAAGCAATGAAAACACAATGAGAGTATTTTTTTACGGAAACATGGCACCACTTCACGGTGTTAAAATTATTATGAATGCAGCACTTAATCTGAAAAATGAACCGATTAATTTTATTATTGTTGGAGGTAAAGGCAAACCAGAAATAGTTAAATACATAAAGGATTTTATAAATGAAAACAATTTAAAAAATGTAGAATACACTTCATGGTTAGACTTTAATGACATTAAAAAACAGATTAAAAAAGCCGATATATGCCTTGGTGGTCCTTTTGGTGGAACTTCTCAGGCAAAGAGAGTGGTCACTGGAAAAACATATCAATTTCTCGCATCCGGGAAACCAACGATTATTGGAAAAATTGATGAAGATTTAGGCTTAAAAAATAAGGATAATTGTATAATTGTTAGACAAGCTTCAGTTAATGATTTAATTGATGCATTAAAATGGTCATTAGATAACAGAAAAAGTCTACGAAATATAGGAAAAAAAGGACATGAACTATTTATGAGCAAATTTTCAATTAGTATTATTTCTAAACAAATGGAGGATATAATTAATGAAAGTAAAATTAATTTATCGCAACTATAAACCCCTCCATAAAATATATGAATCATTGATAGAGTGTCCTCCTGCAAACGTTGAATATTTAGTATCAGACCCAATAAATTTCTTAAATAAATTTTATCCTTTAACAAAAACACTCAGACATTTTGTGCTGACACGATATATTATTAATATTGTAGAAAAGATATTTTTTTTGAGAAATAGCTTTACTGAAGATGTCGATATATTACATTTCATAAACTTAATGGATGAAAATATTCCTAATAAACCCTATATAGTTGATCTAGAGCATGCAGCAAGTCTAACTGGGTTTACTAATGATAAAAGATTGCTTGAAAAAGCTTATAATTTTTTAGAGAATAAAAACTGCAAAAGCATTAATTGTATGAGTAACGCATCAAAGAGATCCTTAGAAAAATTATTGGGTCAAAGGTATAGCAATGTATCAAGTAAAGTTACGGTATTGTACCCTGCTTCGAAGTCGATAAAAGTCAAAGTTAAGTCTGACTTCAAATATATTAAAAAAAGTAAAAAACTAAAAATATTATTTGTTGGAAACCAAGCATACCTTAAGGGTTTAGAAGAGCTAGTTGTTGCAACTGAAATGGTCTCAAAAAAGTTTGGAGCAGAATCATTAGAATTGTTCGTAGTATCAAATGACGCAACCTTAATAATAGATAAATACAAACTATCAAATGTTCATGTTTTCGAGCCAAAATTTAGCAGAAATGAAATTATTACTCAATTTTTCTTTCCTTCAGATATTTTTGTAATGCCAACTAAAGAAGATACCTTTGGTATGGCAATAATTGATGCGCTAGTCACCGGCACACCAGTAATAACAACTAGACAGTTTGCAATACCGGAATTAATAAATAATGGAGTTGATGGAATATTAATTGAGTTAACTAGGCCTTTGCTGGATGCAGTAAAAATACCATCAAAAAAAGACATGAAAGAAATAAATAGGTCTAATTTAGACAAGAAGATGTGTAATCAGCTATCAGAAGTGTTAATTAATATAATTAATGACACCACGATTATTAAAAAGATGAAAAATAAAGGTAAAAACAAGTTTTTAGACGATAATATTTTCTCAATAAAAACTAGAAATCAAAAGCTTGAAGAAATTTATAAAAAATCTTTAAATTGCAGTAAATAAGTTACTTTTTAGCTATAGCAATATAGCCTTCAGATAGGTCGAAATTATCAAACAAACTTGATATTTTATTTGGTATGTAGAAAGTATACTTATTTATAAAAATAGCAAGGAAATTATACTTTGATGGGATTTGTCCTATGCCACTTTCTTTGGTTTGTTTTTTCTTTGACCATTGACTTTTAGTAGAATATTGCTTTTTACCGTGCAAGGCTCTTAGGATCCACAGTATGTTAATGAAAGGAAACCCATATGAGTAGACCTTAATTTCTTTAAAGCCGTTTTCTTTGAGTACAGTTATTAACTGTTCTTTACTGTATCTTCTTAGATGGCCAACAACGTCATCGTGAATAGTCCAGTATTTATCCTTTGCAGGTACAGACACTATAAGTTGACCGTTTTTTTTGAGTAATTCATTCATCTTTTTTAAGAATTTAGTATCTTCTTTTACATGCTCAAGCACCTCACAAGAAACTATGCAGTCGTATTTTTTATTAAAGTCGTGTTTTAAAAAATCTCCCACAACAATATTTATTCGACTTTTTGCGATTTCTGGCAATTGCATATATATTTCTTTTACACTATCTGAAAAATCTATGGATGTTCCGCTATCATAAAAATTTGCAAGTTCTTGACTTAATTTTAAGTTTCCTGCGCCAACTTCTAAGAATAATTTACCTCTATTCAAGTTGTGAACGATAGTATGTCTTCTAAATAGATATCTCGGAGGATTGTATTTTAACATTATTTTATACATTATATTAGATTATTGAATAACTTAATAGAGGCAATCATATGATAAACTAAATGTTGAAATTAATTGAAAGGACTATTGTGAATAGATTTCTAATAACAGGAGGCGCAGGTTTTATTGGAAGTTGCTTAGCAGAAGAACTTGCCCTTAATCCAGAAAACCACGTGACTGTAATTGATAATCTATCAACAGGACTTAAGAGTAATATCCTTCAAAAGTCCAATTTGCGTTTTATAAAAGCTGATGTAAATAATTTTAATGATATATCAGGGATATTTTATTCAGGTTTCGACTACGTTTACCATTATGCAGCAGTTGTTGGTGTACAGAGGACATTACTAAACCCAGTAAGTGTGCTTCGAGACATCGACGGATTTCGGAATGTATTAGATCTATCTAAAAATACAGGGGTAAAGAGAGTCTTTTTCGCTTCTTCATCCGAAGTATATGGTGAACCAGTTGTGATGCCGCAGCACGAAGAAACAACACCTTTAAATTCGCGATTACCATATGCAGTTGTTAAAAATATAGGTGAAGCATATCTTAAGTCTTATCAGCTGGAATACGGTTTAGACTATACTATTTTTAGGTTTTTTAATACCTACGGTCCAAAACAAAGCAATGATTTTGTTATGTCAAAATTTATCGATTTTGCAATTAAAAATGAAGACATCACTATTTATGGGGATGGTTCTCAAAGTCGAACATTCTGCTACTTTGCAGATAATATAGATGCAACTATTAAAGCAATTTCGAAAGAAGGGACTGTTAATCAGATTCTTAACATAGGTAATAATAAAGAGACATCCATACTTGAACTTGCAAAAACTGTAATTAAAATTACAAAATCTAAATCCAAAATAATTCACCTTCCAGCACTTAAAGAAGGGGATATGACTCGAAGACAGCCCGATATTAAAAAGATGAAACAGCTTTTAGGTAGAGAATTTACCCCTCTTGAGGTGGGTATCAAAAATATAATTAAAAACAAAATATAATTGGATATTTAAGAGTAGATGTTAAACAAAATATAATGAAAAAACATTTTTCAGTTATTTTGCTCATTTTTTTTGGAATATTATTAGTATATTATATATCAAGAAATATCGAGGAATTCAGATCCCTTACTTTTGTGAATCCTATATATTTAATAATAATTGCAGTAGGACATTTATTGGGAATATACTTAAACGGTTTATTTTTAAAATATATTCTTGAGCCTTTCGATAAAAAAATAAGTAACATTGAAAGTTTTAAAGTGTCTCTGATATCAACACTAGGCAACTATTTTTTACCCGTTGGAACCGGCGCTGGAATAAAAGCAGTATACTTAAAGAAGAAATTCAAGGTTTCATACACTGATTTCATCTCTACGTTATATGGTAATTATATTATAGTTTTTTTAATAGGTTCTTTTATAGGGCTAATTTCATTGATATTTTTGAGGTCTAATTCGTTAAATAAGCAATACTGGATTTTGTTATTTGTATTTAGTTTAGTTTTTTCAACAATGTTATATATGGCAGTTTTTGGTTTTCCTAAATGGGTTATCAATAAAACTAATAAAAAAAATAAAATTGTAATATTGATATCAAGCATAATTAATGGCTGGAATACAATAGTAAAAAATAGGAAATTAATTAAAAGATTAATATTAATTACTATTTTCAATTTCATTATAAGTGCCGCTATAACTTATTTAGCTGTATTGTCTATTGATTTGCATATTAATATTTGGGCACTACTGCTTTATACTTCGCTTGGAGTACTTAGTTTTCTTTTAAATATTACTCCAGGTTCAATAGGTATTAGAGAAACAATTATAATTTTTTCGAGTACAGTAATTGGATTTAGTGTTCCTCAAGTATTATCTATTTCAATAATTGAAAAAGGCACTCTCTTTATAGTCTTACTTATATCTTGGTTGCTAGTTCAGAAGGGAATATTGAAAAATAATTTAACAAATGAATCTAAATAATAAATTTGTTAAAATGTATGTAGGTATTTTCCGTAGCCAGATTTTTTTAGTTTTTCTGAGATTTCCCGGATATTTTCATCATCTATAAAACCCTGTTCGTGGGCTATTTTTTCTGGACTGCCAATTATTTGACCGGTTCGTCTTTGGATTACTCTGACGTAGTCTGTAGCGTCATTTAAGCTGTCTATGGTTCCAGTATCCAACCAAACATCACCGTCGTCAAGAGTTGTTACTTTGAGCTTGCCTCGTTTTAGGTATTCTTCGTTAACGGAAGTAATCTCTAGCTCTCCTCGTTCGCTTGGTTGGATGTTTTTAGCTATTTCAATTACGTCGTTGTCGTAGAAATATAATCCAACTACAGCATAGTTACTTTTTGGTTGTGATGGCTTTTCCTCAATGGATTTGGCGTGCATGTTTTCGTCAAACTCAACAACTCCGTAACGTTCTGGATCAGATACTTGATAAGCAAAAACAATGCCACCATCTGGATCGGTACATGACTTTAGTGATTCATCAAGTTCTGCACCATGAAAGATATTATCACCAAGAACCAAAGCTACCTTATCGTCTCCAATGAATTCTTCGCCAATTATAAAAGCTTGAGCAAGTCCATCTGGTGAAGGTTGAACCGCGTAGCTAAGACTTATACCCCAATTAGAACCATCTCCAAGCAGTTTTTGAAACTGATCTTGGTCGTGTGGAGTAGTAATAATTAAGATATCTTTAATACCAGCTTGTAATAATGTGCTGAGAGGGTAGTAGACCATTGGCTTGTCATAGATCGGTATTAACTGTTTGCTTATTCCAATAGTAATTGGATGTAATCTTGTTCCAGAACCGCCTGCGAGTATTATACCTTTCACTTTTCTAACTCCTTATTTACATATCTTTCTAGTGCAGTTTCCCAATCTTCTGATTCAAAGCCTAGGTCTTGAATTTTATCTAAGCTAAGGGTGCTCTTAAATGGTCTAGGTGCTATTCCGGTTTTGCCAGAGTAGTATTCCTCAGTAGTAATATCTGTAACTTTAAGGTCTGTGTAGTCTGCTAGTTCATAAACTTTACGCGTTACATCTGCCCAGCTAACAGATTTTCCAGAGTTAGATAAGTTGTATACTCCAAAATTGGAGTTATTAATTAGCAAATAATCAATAGCCCGGATAAGTTCATTAGTGAAGGTTAGTCGACCAATTTGATCACTAACTACAGAAGGGGATACGCCTTTTTCGCCTAACCCAAGCATAGTTCTAACAAAGTTTTTGCCTTCACCAATAACCCAAGAAGTTCTAATTAGGTAGTATTTACTAAGTTGAGTAACAAGTAGATCTCCAGCAGCTTTTGAAGCACCATAAACAGATAGAGGAGAGAGGGGCTCAGACTCTGTGTGCGGGTCATTGCTGCCATCAAAAACATAGTCGGTAGATATGTGAATTAGAGTAATATTATGTTTTTCAGCAATATTAGCAAGGTTGCCAACAGCTGATGAGTTTACGTTCCAGGCTGCAACTCTACCTTCTGGTGTTTCGGCTCCGTCAACATTAGTATAAGCCGCTGCATTTATTAGGATTTCTATATTACTCCAGTCGTAACTTTTTACAGATTCTCTGTTAGTTATGTCTAGATCGCTAATATCGGCATATTTAGCATTGGGGTATTTCAGTCTTAATGCTGTACCTAGCTGTCCATTTGCGCCGGTAATAAATATTTTTGAGTCATCCATTATTTAGCCTTAAATTGTTTAGCGTTCTCTAATAACGGGTGATTTCTGTCTCTGTCAGATAAAATTGCTTTAACTAAAGGAATTGGCCAGTCAATATTAACTGTTGGATCAGCAAGGTTTAGGAAGCAATATTGGTCATAGGCATCAGCGTACCAATGGGCGTCAACACTATATAAGTAATATGTGTCATCTTCTAATGTTTGAAACGAGTTAGCAACTCCTTGAGGTAGGTAAATTGCCTTATTTTTATCTAGTTCAGTGGTAAATACTTGACCAAAGCTATCGCCTTGTCTTAGGTCTACGTAGGCTACAAATATTCGGCCACTCACTACACTTAAATATTTATTCCAAGGTTCTGCGTGTAGTCCACGTGTCACACCTGAAGAAATATTATATGAAATATTTGTCTGAACAACTGTGAAATCTGGGTCTAGTCCAGCTTCTACTAGTTTTTCTTTTTGGTAGTTTTCTTGGTAATATCCTCTTTCGTCTGTCGGGTACTCGATATCAAAAACCAAAAGTCCAGGTATGTTGGTTGTCTGCGTTTTAAAAACAGTAGTAGCTACTCTACTCAATGACCTAGCTCCCTATATTTAGCTTCGGTAACTTCCTTTTGTGGTTTCCACCAAGCTTCATTGTTTTTGTACCAATCAATTGTGTTTCTTAGACCTGTTTCAAAGTCAGTGTACTTTGGTTGCCAGCCAAGTTCTTCGGTAAGTTTAGAACTATCAATAGCGTAGCGAAGATCGTGACCCGGTCGGTCGTTAACGTGTTCCAGCCAAGAACTGTCTTTGCCCATTTCTTTTAATATAAGATCAAATACTTCTTTGTTGTTCTTCTCACCGTCAGCTCCAATAAGATAGGTCTCGCCGCTTTTGCCTTTTTCCATAATTGCTATAACAGCTGAGTTGTGGTCGTCAACGTGTATCCAGTCTCTAACGTTTTCACCTGATCCGTATAGTTTTAACTTCTGTCCTGAAAGAATATTGGTAATCTGTCTTGGAATAACTTTCTCGACATGTTGTCTTGGACCATAGTTGTTAGAACAGTTAGATATTGTGGCGTGAATTCCAAAACTACGAACCCAAGCTCGAACTAGGAGGTCTGAACCTGCCTTGGTGCTAGAGTAGGGACTTGATGGGTTATATGGAGTGTCAGGAGTAAATTTGTTAGGGTCATCTAGCTCTAGGTCTCCATAAACTTCATCAGTGCTGATGTGATGCAATTTTACATTATGTTTACGAACTGCTTCTAATATCCTGTAGGTTCCAATTAGATTACTTTCAACAAAAGGCCATGGATCATGAAGAGAATTATCGTTATGTGATTCAGCTGCAAAGTGCACTACATGGTCAGATTTTGAAACTAAATCGTTGATAAGTTCTTCGTTACAAATATCGCCTTCAATAAAATTGATTTGGTCTTTTACTTCTTCGAGACTAGATAAATCTCCAGCGTAGCCAAGTTTATCTATTACGGTTATTTTCCAGTCAGGTCGGTCTTTGTTTACAAGATGCACGAAGTTAGACCCAATGAATCCGGCACCTCCTGTAACGAGTATTCGCATATATTTATTAGTATACAACAAAATCAATATAACTAAGAGGTGACTTTAGCTATTTTTATTAACTTTTTGTTGCCAATTCCAGGAATCTGCGAGAGATTTAGAAAGATCGAATTCACTTTTCCAGCCTAGAGTATCATTTGCTTTTTTAACAGATGCATAGGCGCTAATGATGTCACCACTCCTGCGAGGACCAATTTCGAAGTTAAGCTTTATATTAGTAGTCTCTTCAAAGGTTTTTATGACATCCAATACACTACTGCCTTTTCCTGTGCCGATATTAAATTCATCGTTATATTTAACCGGCTGTTTATTTAAGTGCTCAAGTGCTTTGACGTGTGCCTTTGCTAAATCCACTACATGAATGTAGTCCCTGATGCACGTTCCGTCGGGAGTAGGATAGTCGTTGCCGTGAATTATAATTTTGTCTCTAATTCCGGCTGCTGTTTGGGTGATGTATGGAACTAAATTACTCGGCACACCTATAGGAAGCTCACCAATAAGCCCGCTGGGATGGGCGCCGATTGGGTTGAAATACCTCAAGGCAATAGATTTTAGTGATTTGCTAGAAAAAGTAACATCCTGAATTATCTTTTCATCAAACTGCTTTGACGTTCCATAGGGCGAAGTAGCAGGTTTTATAGGCTCTGATTCAACTATCGGTAACTCTAATGCCTCACCGTATACTGTACAAGATGAAGAAAAAACAAGATTTGATACCTCGTACTTTTCCATTGAAGTAAGTAAACTAACCAGATTACTGACATTATTCTTGTAGTATTTAAGAGGATTATTTACAGATTCTTCAACAGCTTTATAGGCTGCAAAGTGAATTACACCATCAATATGTTCGGTCTGGATTATTTGATCAATTAAATCAGTATTTCCAAAGTCACCTTCGTACAGTTTGATAGTCTGTCCAGTTAGTTTCTGTAGTTGATCTATAACTGATCGCTCAGAATTATCAAAGTTATCTAAAATTATGGGTTTGTATCCGGACTCCACTAACTCTACAACTACGTGAGACCCAATAAATCCGGCACCTCCAGTAACTAGAATATTCATACGACAATTATATCAGTTTAGTTAACCTAATAAAGTAGTTACTTTATTAACAACTTCATTAATTGTTGTCTGGTCTTTTGCTTCGACGTTTAAGCGCATGACCGGTTCAGTGTTACTTGCTCTCAGATTAAACCAATAATCTGGAAAATTAACTGTAATTCCGTCTAACTCGTCAAACTCACCGCCATTGAACTGCTCTTTAATTTCACTAAATACTTCCTGTTTAGTTCTGTTGGATTTTAGGTTAATTTCCTGAGGCATTACATATCGTCTGTATTCATCGACTAATTCAGATAGTTTCTTGCCACTGTCAGTTATGGCTTGCATGGCCACAAGAGCTGTTATTAGCCCAGAATCAGCATCATAGTTTTCCTTAAAGAACATATGCCCGGTAGTTTCTCCACCAAAAGGAGCACCAACTTGTCGCATTAGTGACCCAATATTAACCCTTCCAGCTTTGGTTCTTACTGGTTCACCGCCCCATTCCGAAATAAGTTCTTGAGTTGCTCGACTGGTTCGAACATCATGAACTATTTTTGACCCAGGATACTTAGTCAAATATCGCTTAGATATAATTGAAAGTAAATCTGTACCAAGTACCGGACGGGCTTTATCATCAATGAATACTGCTCGGTCGCCATCGCCATCAAATGCTATGCCGAAATCAAAGCTATTTTCTTTAATTTCGCTCATTAAGTCTTGAAGATTTTCTACAACCTGAGGATTTGCTTCATGATTAGGGAAGGTGCCATCTAGTTCAAAGTACATATTCTTTGTCTTTAAATTAAGTCGCGGTAATATTGCCGGTAAAATTTCTCCAGCCATTCCGTTTCCTGCATCGATTGCGATATTGAAAGGAGATAACTCGGATACAAAAGACATGCAATGATCTACCCAGTCATCTGTAATGGACTTTTTGGTAATTTGACCTGGATTGTCGGCTTTTTCATTAAACTTGTCAGCAAGAAAATTATCTCTGATTTCTGATAGTCCAGCGTCAAGACCTACGGCTACTACTTGGTCTCTATAAAGCTTTATACCATTATCTTTTCCAGGATTATGACTTGCAGTTATAACGGCACCTCCAGCTAATTCAAGCTTTCCAACGGCAAAATAAATCATGTCACTAGTCACTAGTCCGATGTCCAGAACGTCATAACCTTGGTCGGATAAACCTTTCATAAAAGCTATGGCTAGACTAGTTGAGTCAGGCCTCATATCGTGTCCGACAGCTACTGTACCCTTAGTGGGAAGCCAGTCAGCATAAGCTCTGGCTATATCATAAACAGAATCTTCAGTTAATTGATCTCCAACAGTTCCTCTAATATCGTATGACTTAAAAATACCGGCTATATCACTCATCATAATCTCCTATTACTACCAATCAGTTTAAATCTAAATCTAACAATATTCCATTAAACTTTATTCTGAACTAAATAGGCAAAAAATTATTCAGATTTTTATGCTAGAAAAACCTGTCATCGATGACAGGGCGAAAATCAATAAATAACAGATAAAAACTATTAACAAAATTCCTCCTCTTATATATATTTATATAAGATGAATAAAACTAACTATCCATTGCTCACTAACAACCAATTAAAATTTCTAAAGATCATATATAAATTCAGATTCGTGTCAGTTAATGAAATATCAAAATTCAACAACAACAAAAAACAAACTACCCAAGAAACACTAAATAAACTTCATTCCTTGGGACTAATTAACAAAGAATACGATCAATCATACAAACTAAAACTTAGACCAGCATTATATTCACTAAACTCTAAAGCATACAAAATTCTAGCAGAAACACTTAATCTTAATAGTTCAAAAATTAAGTATCGATATAATGATAAGAATTTACCAGATTCAACTAAAGTTAATTATTTAAATATTTTCAAATGCTACCTAGAAATATTTAGTCTTCCTCAATATAAGAACGCAACTATTCTTACAGAAGCAGAAACTCTTAAATATGGCCACTTCCCAAGGCCAGTTCCTTCTTTATTTGTAATCAATCAAGGAAAAGAACAGTTTATTGAATTGATTCCCGAGAGTATGCCTCTTTTTTATATTAAAAAGAGGATAGATAATTTTTTAACTCATTACTCTCAAGACCTCTGGAATAAAACAAACTATCCAGAAGTTATATTTATTATTGAAGATAAAAATAAGATTAAAAAATTATCTAATTACCAGGATAGTCTAGTTAACTTTAGATTTTTTAACGATGTTAGTAAAATTGAATATTAATTTATATTGGCAAATTATATTACTTAATATTAAGTTCTCTTCGTTCTTCTGCAAAGTCGTGTATAACTGCCCCTAGCAGCGTTTGATAAGGTATATTATTTCTTTTAGCTCTTGCCTTAACTTTAATAAGATCCTTCTGCTTAATCCTTATAGTCACCCGCTTAGAGGTATTGAGTTGAATGTATTGCTTTGCGGCTTCCTCGAGTATTTTTTTAGTGTCATCAAAATCAGGTAATTCAGAAAATTCTTCTCTTTTGATAAGTTCTTCAATTAATTTTTCCTCTTCATCTAATGAAAGTTTTGAGAATGGACTGCCACTATTGTTATTCATAATTTACTCCTACTTATATATTTACAATAAAAATCGTTACAAGTTTATACTCATTTAAATTTTATAGTTTTCAATATTCACCATAAATCAATCTAGTCTATTCCATAGTTCAGGGAACTCACTTTTTACGAAACTTAGTAGGTATGCTGTCTCTTGCTGTTTTTTGGGTAAATCATTTTTTCCATAAGTTATTAATATAGTTTCAAGTTGCTGAGACGAATCAAGAAATACTAAACAACGATTACCCGATGCCTTAGGTGATATATTGGTTTGGGCAACCGCAAAATCATACTTGAATAAAATACAATTTTTACCGGACTTTAGTTCATCTACTTGCTGAGTATCTACTAGTCCATGTATGCGCTTTAAATCCTGAAAAATAGAGTCCTTAGTAACCTCCCACCTTTTTCCTTTATAGTCTTTATTAAATCGCTTAATAAAGTGCCTCTCGGCATAACTGCTAAATACAACTCTATAGTCTTCTTTATTGGGTAAGTGGCTGGTAAACATTACTAGGGTCTTCCTGAATAATAAGACTATAAGGGATGAATTCACCGTCACGACACATCTTCCAGGGCTTTTGTTCATGAGTAAAGTTGACTATGTCTTGAGTTGGTCTATCTTTCCATAATTTACATATCTGTTTGATACTGACCAGTTCTAGTTTAGATAGTTCACTAAACTCTTCTTCGCGAGTGTTTGAAGAAATCATCTGAGCTCCATGGTCAAGTACTTCTACTTTTATTTTTCCTTGATCTAATAGGTCGTCAGTCATAGAAAAGAAGACGTCCGGCACCGGGCCATACTCAAGTCTACGATATTTTACTCCACTAATAGGCTCAAGATTTTCGAAAAAGCTTTTAAAGTCTGCTAGATAAAGAAGTTTGGCTAGCTTAGTCTTAGACACGTTACCGTGTTCGTTGGCCGCAAATTTCAGGCATGCAAAATACATTTGCCTAAATTTCTTAATATTAGGAATTTCTTCTAAGAAGTCGGATATATCTACACCGAATAATTCAGCAAGCTTACCAAGCTCTTCGGTGCTTAGGTCTCGTTCTCCTTTTTCGACTAGTATCCACCTTCCGCGGCTAATGCCTAGTTTAGTGGCTACTTGCTCTTGCGTGTGCCCGCTTATTTCACGTAATTTCGTGACTCTTTCGGATAATTGATTAAACTTTTCCATATCTTTAAGTCTAGCATTTACTCTTAAGCATTGTCAACAAAACTCTACATAGACTGTAAAGAAAACGATACACCATGCCATAATCTCTTATAAAATAAAAACCAAACAATTTAAACCAATAAAACAAAATTTATATCGAGGAGCCGTATTCGATCTCGGTATTTTTACTTATTTTATTTTCAGTTTTAAATTGTTCACTTTTTATTTTATTAAACACAGTCTCACTTGACTTAGCACCATACTCTAATCTTGAGTAAGAAACAGCCTCATTTCGTACCGGCTTAAAGCTGTCTCTATCTACTAGTATTGTTCTTGCCGACATAGGCTCATAGGGCTCCACAGAAGCAATTCGTACATAAAAGTTATATGCAGGTAGGTTAGCTATCTGCCCCTCCTCTAAATAAGGCTTAAATAAAGGAAGGATTAATCTTTCGTCATTTGGACTGCCAGACCTAAAAGTAACAACTGTTCCAACGTTAGCCATGATTATTTCTACTAAGCGACTTTCGGTTTGTTGTTGAGTAGATTGTTCAGCCATAGTTAAGTACAGCCTATATTTCCTTGCTTCAGATAACATCTCAACGAAGCTAATAGTTGCGAAATTCTGAAACTCATCTACATATAAAAAGAAATCTTTCCGATCACTACTACTTTTCCTGGCTCTTTTTAGTGCAGCAAGTTGGATCTTAGCTAGAATGGTTACTCCAAATAGCCTAGATGCATCCTCACCAAGTAAGCCCTTAGAAAGATTACAAATAAGAATCTTTCCTTCGTCCATTATCTATTCTTAATCTTGGTAGTACTTATTTTTTACCAGCCAGTCTATAAATTAACGTGAAGTTGTCCGAGTCTTTAGCCAGACCGCTATTTCATTAATACTAAGATGATCGGTAGCTACTTTAACCGTAAAATCCTCCAGCATTTTAGGATTCATATTAAGCTCATATCCGTTGCGGAGAAGAAAAATTCCACTAACTGTTATCGCCGTACGTTTATTGCCATCAACAAACGGATGATCGCCTACAATATTCCTTAGATAGACAGCTGTTTTATCAAAAATGGTCGGGTACTGTTCTTTACCAAAAATGTTCTGTTTGGGAGCATCGACTACGGACTTTAGTCTTCCTTCATCCCGAACTCCATGGCTTCCGCCAAAATCCTCAATCAATTGAAAATGAAGACGAAGTATTTCTTCAAGTGTTAAGTAAAAAGTGCTCATCTATTAGCTAGATTTTTTAGAGTCTCTCCGTATTTTTCCACGAATGCATCATACTCATCTAAAATCTTACGATGAGTTATAGGATCTTTAGCTAGCTTAACTGTAACCTTCAACATATCACCTCTTTTAGCACCAAGACGAGCTAGATCCTTTTTGGATAGTGTAATTCCTTCACTTGAACCTATCTGTATAAGCTTTTGTTCTGTTTCAATCATAGTTAAAATTATAAAGTTATTATAATTCAGCGTCAAGGTTTTTTCATCTGTAATCTCCAGCCATGAGAGGATCAAATATAGAATTTTGAAATCAACATCAGATTAAATTGGTGCGTTAGAAATATTATTAAAACTTAAAAAAGTACTTGACCTTTTAGGTAAAAGTATATACAATTGTAGTTACAATGAATAAGTACACTGCAACAGTTATCAAAACAGGTAATTCATACGCTTTACGCGTGCCCAAAAAGTATGTAGAAGATGCACAGCTCAAGTTAGGTCAAAAAGCAGATATAGATCTTCCTGCGCCCCAGCTAAAACAAGATCGCAATCGGATCCAGCAATTATTGAAAGAGCTTCAAGAGACTGGAGCATATAAAGATATAGATGATCCTGTAGCTTGGCAGCGAAAGATACGTGAAGATCGGTCATTACCAGGTAGAGAGTAGCAACTATGATTATGCTTGATACGAATATCTTTATTTATCTAGCGAATAATACATTATCTCGTAACATCATTGCTGATACCGATATATCACACGCCAGTATTACCAAGATTGAGGCTCTGGGATATTCTAGCATTCCTGCTAATGAGTTATTGTTGATGGAAGAACTACTGAGTGAGTCTTATAGTTTGGATCTTACAAGCTCTATTACAGAGCGGTCTATAAGATTACGACAGGCAAAGAGTATGAGTTTGGGTGATTCAATTATAGCCGCTACAGCACTTGAGCACGATCTGAAACTTTGGACAGCTAATGTTCAGGATTTCTCCCACATTCACGGTCTAAATATAGTTAACCCCTTAAAAGGCTGAGTTGGATATTATGACCTGGAACTATAGAATTATTGAACACGATTCTGAAAAACACAGCTACTTTGCAATTCATGAAGTTTTCTATAATGACAATGACAAAATTAATAGTTGGACTGAAAATCCTATCGACATAGTAGGGGATAGCACAGTTGATATAAAAAGTATTTTAAAACAAATGGCCTTGGATGCCGCATTACCGACATTAAAAGAATCCGAACTCCTAGAAAGTCTAAAGCTAAAGCCAATAAAAAAGACTTGTAACTTATAGCTTGAAAAGCAGTACTCCTGTTCAAATTCCGTTTGCTAAGCCACAGAAACTCCAACAGAGACTTTCATAACCAACTTTAGTTCATACCTGTCAGTACGTTAGAAGTATAATCTCATACGACAAAATGTATAATATTATCAAAAATTATGCTAAAATTGTCGTATGAACTTAAGCAAAAGCACTTCATACACACTGTTACATGTTCTTAATGGTTGCTCTACTGCTGCTGAAGCGGGAGAGCGAATGCAGAATATCGATATACGTTCGATTCAGCGTGCACTCGTCAGACTAACAGAGTTGGGTTTGTTAACAAGAGTTGGCAGCATAAATAACCCTACATATAATGTTAACTATCCTGTTATTGTGAGTTCCCGTATAGCCGACAAACTACTAGAAGACGAAAACCGACCAGTAACTAACTTACATCATCAATTCTTAAGTTGGTTAGGAGAACTGCCAGTAGATCAAATTGATAAGTTGTTTGGAAAAGATTTTAAATTTAAGTCTGCTTCAAGTGAAAAAATGTCTGCTAAGGATTTAGAGCATCTGACAATTGAACTTTCCTGGAAGTCGTCAGCACTAGAAGGCAATACCTATACTTTGCTTGATACGCAGCTATTACTTGTTGAAGGAATCAAAGCAAAAAATAAGACAGAGTTTGAAACTCAGATGATCTTTAATCATAAAGATGTGGTAGCCTTTGTTATAGAGAATACAGATTTGTTCACACATAATATTGCATATAGTTCCGTAGAGGAAATCCATAGAATTATCAGTAAGAACCTTGGGATAGAAACCGGAATACGAAAAAAGGTAGTTAAGATTAGCGCTAGCAACTATGAACCGACAGGGAATCCACACCAACTCAGGGAGTCTATGGACGATGTTCTGGGTGTCATAAGTCGTACTCAAGACCCATTTGTGAAAGCTTTGCTTGCTCTAACTCTTATACCGTATTTACAAGCATTCGAGGATGGGAATAAACGAACCGGTAGAATGCTCGCAAATGCCATACTAATCAGTTCAATTAATAGGGGTTTTAGTTTACGAAAAACTGACGCGCGACGATTAGCGTTGGCATACTTATCATTTTATGAGTTTAACAGTATCCTGGGTCTCTCAGATATTTTGGCAGCGGAATTGTCTTAAGCATATAGCCATAGTAGGTATTTTTTTGGGTGGTGGATTAGCTGCCTAATCGGTTCGACAGCTTCATAATCTTCCACTTCTGTTAATTCATCTAAATTTCTATAATTGTCCCGTATCCCTAGCCAAAATTTACACTAAAATTAAAGACCGCGTTCTATGACTCTTCTTTAGCAATTTATTTAGATTAGCCTACAAGAATACAATACCAGAAACTACTAACCCATTTGCTACAACAAGTGGGATGTACGTTAGCATCAGTGGTTTTGTACCATGATATATTGCATACAACGCCATAGTGCTTGATGCAAATAGCATTAATGACCAAGTGACAATTGATAAGCCGTCGCCTTTGCCCAATATCCAGACATTATATGCTTGAATAAACACAGCTAAAGGTATCAGAGGCCCGCTAAATACGATAAGGTGATCTATAAATCCGGAGTCAGTAATACCCTTGCTTTTTCGTAAATGGTGATGATGTTCGGCAACGGTACAACTATCAATGTTATGAGTAGCTTTTTGTTTTGATTTTGTCATTTATTTATATTCTGGATTATCACTTTTTGCATTAGTGACATGCTGCCAACCTTCAGTCGTATTTCCAGTATCAGGGATGCCCCCATTATCCTTTAACATCCGTGCAGTATGCATTAGATTCCATGCCATAAAAGTTGTGTTGCGGTTAGTGAAGTCATTATCAAAGCCGACAGGGGGATCAATCTTTTGTCCGTCCCACTCAGTGTCGCCATAACTAGCGCCTGGTCCGGCTTCGCCAATCCAGCCACAGTCAGCTTGAGGTGGAACCATATAACCAATATGTTGAAGGGCGTACAAAATGTCCATGGCGCAATGCTTTATGCCGTCTTCATTGCCGGTGATGATACATCCTCCAGTTTTTCCGTAGTATAGGTATTGTCCTTTATCGTTTCTATCGCCACTGTATGCGTACATTCGCTCAATAAGAAGTGTTGCAACACTGGACTTTACGCCAAGCCATATCGGCGACCCAATCACTAAAATATCTGCTTCAAGTAACTTCTTTTGGATCATAGGCCAATCGTCCGCCTGACCGTCTTCCGCACCATCCTTAATCATGCCAAAAGCAATATCATGATCTAGTAGATATACATGCTCGACCTGGACGCCTTGAGTTTCCATAATCTTTGCAGATTTGTTCATGAGCAGCTGGGTGTGTGATTTACTTTTGTCTTTTTTAATAGAACAGTTAACGTAAACGGCTTTTAAATCACTGTAATTAGTTTTTGAATCATTCATTATTTAGTCCTTATAATTTGTTTAATGCCAACACATATAATGCTATACTATGTACAGTTGACTATACAATACTAAATATAATTTTAAGTCATTATGTAACTACTTGTAAGGAAAAAATCAATGAATAATGATCATTTAACAAAAGAACAAAAAGCTGTCTTGCACAACAAAGCTACAGAGGCACCTTTTACCGGTAAGTATCTAGAGAATAAAGAAACTGGTATGTACAAATGCGCTGATTGTGGCACGCAATTATTCTCTTCTAATACCAAATTTGACTCAGGTTCAGGTTGGCCAAGTTTTGATGATGCACTTCCGGGAGCAGTTAGCCAGATTAGTGATGAGTCCCACGGAATGGTACGCACAGAAGCAGTTTGTGCTAAGTGTGGTGGACATCTTGGACATGTGTTTAATGATGGACCAAAGGAAACAACCGGTATGCGATACTGCATTAACTCACTGTCGCTCGATTTTGAAAAGAAAGTAGAAAATAGTAATGATTAAAAAAGCTTATCTTGCCGGTGGTTGTTTCTGGGGTCTTGAAGATTTAGTGAGGCAACAGCCCGGCATAATAGATACTGAGGTTGGCTATACGGGCGGAACTAACGACAACCCTGATTATCGAAACCATCCAGGACATGCCGAGGGACTCGAAATTACTTACGATGATACTAAAACGTCATATAAAAAGATTCTAGATTACTTTTTTAGGGTTCATGATCCAACGACGCTCAACCGTCAAGGTAATGATGTCGGTTCTGCATATCGATCTGCGATATTCTATCAAAGTGATTTAGAAATGGCTGATGCTAAAGAGATAATTAAACTAGTAAATGATTCGGGAAACTGGGATAATCCGGTTGTCACCAAACTTGAGCAATTTACTAAGTTCTGGCCAGCAGAAACTTATCATCAAGATTATCTCCAAGAAAATCCGAACGGCTACACATGTCATTACGTAAGATCGTTTGGGAGTTATTTGAAATAATTAACCTACAAATAGTAACAAAATCATGAAAAAAATATTTACTACAAATGTCAAAGAACCAATCGAAGACTTAGTTGAATTTATTAGCCTTGAACGCTTCAAAGATAAAAGCCTACTACTTCTAATTTCAGGAGGTTCTACCGTTGAGTTAGTAGCTGAAGTCTTGTCTAGATTAGAAAAAGTAGATTTAAAGATATCACTACATATTGGTTTAATAGATGAACGATATGGCCTCGAAGGTCACATAAACTCTAACTGGCAAAAACTACTGAATAGCGGTGTTTCAATAAATACCGTACATAACCATCCAGTACTATATGAAAAAGACTCCATATCCGAAACGACTCACCGTTATAATCGGCTAGTTGAAGACTTACTTGATTCAGTCGATTATTCCATCGGAATTTTTGGAATAGGTATCGACGGTCATACAGCCGGTATATTGCCATATAGTTCTGTAATTAATGAAGATGAATTTTACGCTCACTATAATGCAGTGGATTATAAAAGAATTTCCATAACTCCTACAGGAATAAACCGCCTTGATCAGATTATTATCTATGCAACTGGAAAAGAAAAATGGCCAGCTATTGATGCTATGCAGAATGAAGGAAGCGTAAACAAAATTCCTGCAAGAATGTTTAAAGAAATGAAAAACGTAATACTATATACTGATTATGAAGGAGAAATACAATGAGAATCGGATTTATTGGTTTAGGTAAAATGGGTTCACAAATGGTGCAACGCTTGAGCATTGCAAACCACGAAGTCGTTGTTTATGATGTTAATCCAGAATCAGTCAATGCATTAACAAATAAAGGTGTCATAGCCGCACCAGATCGAAAATCATTAGTCAGTCAATTAAGCCCGGTTATCGTTTGGCTGATGATTCCATCACAGTTTGTGGACGAAGAGATAGAAAAGTTGCTGGAAATCGTCCCAGAAGGCTCAATTATAATAGATGGCGGTAATTCAGATTTTCGTCTTACACAAAAGAGAGCCGAGATTTGCGCGAATAAATCTGTAACACTCATAGACGTTGGTACTAGTGGTGGAATTTTAGGCTTTAAAAATGGCTTTTCGATGATGGTCGGTGGCGAACTATCTGCAGTAAATACTCTCGAGCCAATATTTGAAGCTCTGGCACAAGAAGGTGGTTGGAAACATTTTGGATCGAGCGGTAGTGGACATTATGTAAAAATGGTACACAACGCGATTGAATACGGACTCATGGAGTCATATGCCGAAGGCTACCGGATGCTCCGTGATGGTCCGTACAAAGACCTTGATCTTAGCGCAGCGGGAGAAGTATGGAAACACGGCAGTATCATAAGCTCTTTACTGAATGATCTAATAGTTGATGTACTTAATAAAGATTCGAATCTTTCGGGTGTTGATGGATTTGTGGCTGAGTCCGGCGAAGCACGATGGACGTTAGAAACTGCCAAAGAATTAGGTATCAATTTACCAACTATCGAATCTGCATACCAGGTACGAGTTGATTCTCAAGCCGGTAATATAAATTACGCCACTAAACTTCTGGCTGCTATGCGAAATAAGTTTGGTGGTCATGCAATAAATAAGGACCAAAAGTAATATGCGGGACTTGGAGCCTGCAATTCTCACAATATTTGGTATAACCGGTGATCTTGCTAAGCGTAAACTCTTGCCAGCGCTTTATCATCTGGCGCACGATAAATTACTTCCAGATTCGTTTAGGATTGTCGGCATAAGCAGAAGGGGCACAACTGTAAATGACGTGCTTAAGATTATTGAAGTGAGTATTTCAAGTTCTGGGAAATCTTGCGATAAAACAACTTTAGCATGGCTTAAAAAAGTAATAACTATCGTTGATATGGACATCACGATTCCTGAACAATACTCTAAGCTAAAGCATGAACTCGATATTATAGAAGACTCAACTGGTATTTGTTTAAATAGACTATTCTATCTTGCAATACCATCCACATTGTTTGGGGCTGTCACAGATCGATTAGGTAAAGAGGATCTTAATAATGGCTGTCAGCATGGGGTTACAGAAAGTCGACTACTTATCGAGAAACCATTCGGTTATGATTTAGCTTCGGCTAAGGAGCTTATAACAACTCTGAAGGATTCATTCACCGAAAAACAAATATACCGTATAGACCACTACTTAGCTAAAGAAACAGTCCAAAATATTTTAACGTTTCGTTTTGAAAATCCACTGTTCTCAACTTCATGGGACAAAACGCACATTAGCCACATTATGATTACTGCTTCAGAAGAAATTGGTATAGAGGGACGGGTAACTTTCTATGATCAAATTGGTGCGTTAAGGGATTTAATTCAAAGTCACTTATTGCAGATACTTGCTTTGGTTACTATGGATAGACCTAAAAACATGGATGCCATCAACATTCATAAAGCCAAAGAAGCGATATTAAAAAAAGTTTTACCACCTGCAGCCGACATGACTTCCGAAGAAACTGTTCGTGGTCAGTATGACAGCTATAAACAAGAAGTCGGAAATAAACATAGTACTACTGAAACTTTTGCTGCAGTTCGTCTATATATAGACGAACCAAGATGGCAGGGTGTCCCTATGTTTATTAGGACCGGCAAGGCTCTGGCCGAAAAGGTAACCGAGATAACCGTTGCATTCAAAGATAGCAAAGCTCCAGAGTGCCTAAATTATCTTACGATTCGGATTCAGCCTAATGAGGGAATAGTACTTAATCTACGGATAAAGAAACCTGGATTCAATCAACAGGTGGAAGACGTACAAATGGATTTTTGCTACAACGAGAAACTTGGCGTATCTCACCCTGATGCCTATGAGCGAGTATTAGTTGATGTTATGCGCGGAGACAAAACATTATTTGCAACCAGCAATGAAGTGCTTGCCAGTTGGGAGATTATTGAACCAATCCTTTACGCCTGGCAGTCTGATCGACAACCGTTGTACATCTATAAAAATAATAGTTGGGGGCCTGAAGAGCCTGCCAATAATCTATTGAAAGAAGTATCGGGTGAATGGCTGACCGATATACTCCATGTCTGTAATGTCCACCTCCCTGAATTAACAACTATAAAACATAAGTAAATGGAGCATTATAATAATCAGTTTTGCCTTGCACTATAGTTCTACGTATAGTGCATGGCAACCCATAGAACAAGCTCGTTTCTGTTAAGAATTTCTGGTATAATAAATGTATGAATAAGGTTACTGAAAATCGACGAAAAGTAGTCAAACAAGCAATCGCTAACGAAAAGCTCGAGGGCTTAAAAGTATCGGCTGAATCCCGTAAGATTGCAGATAACTATGTAACAGGCAAAGCTTCTGCCAAGCAAGCTGCCACAAAAATTAGGACACGGTACGGAGTCTTGTAGTGGCTTTCGTCGATCCGTATATTGACGATGAAATCGGAGATCTCAGGAACCTACTCGGCGCTCGCTCATCAAGTGAACTAAAAAAACTTGAACCACAGATTGTGTTTGCAAATGAGCTTGAAATGGAGTCCCTCAAACTGCCAAGAACAAACGATTTTGCAGAGCTGCTTAGCATACACGAACAATTGTTTCATAATGTTTATGATTGGGCTGGCCGGATTCGCACTGTTGACATAAAGAAGAATATCGATGCCAGCGAATACTTTTTGATTGTTGATAAAATTCAGGATGCCGCCGCGTTTGTATTCTCGGAATTAGCCAAAGAACAATACCTAAAAGGCTTGTCGAAAGAGCAATTCATCAAGCGACTGGCCTACTTTTATGACCAGCTCAACTATGTTCATCCGTTTCGTGAGGGTAATGGTAGAGCACAACGTATCTTTTGGACACGAGTTGCACATGATGCGGGCTATGAGATCGGCTGGGATAAGATTGTTGGAGATGAAAATGATGAAGCCTCACGACTCGGTGCCGAGGAAATGGATTTGTCCGGGTTGGTTGCAATGTTTAGTAAAATTGTGAAGCCATTAGGTTGGGTCTAGTGTTGAAAATGATTGCCCATATGTTATTATATGTATAGTTAAGTTAACATTATGTTTATAAGAGATAAAGAACACACAGTAGTAAATACGGTACGTGAAGCACGTACTGCTGTTAAGATTACGCAAGATGAGCTGGCCAATAAGGTGCAGGCCACAAGGCAAACAATAATTGCAATCGAAAAAGGCAATTATGTCCCGAGTGTGCTACTTGCTCTTAAAATTGCCGCTATACTAGACAAGAAGGTGGAGGAGATCTTTCAATATGAGAAAATATAAGCAGCTACTGGACATTATTCTACTTCTCGGTCTCTCCGTAATTGCACTGTTGGCTATTTTGCCAAAAGCTTTTGTCATGCCCTCTAGCTTACAAATGTTAATTCTTGCAGCAGTACTCGCTCTTATTGCGACATTCTTAGTTATATTTTGGCGTGAACAACCTGATGACGAGCGCGAGATGTATAATCAGGCTTTAGCGAGTCGATCAGCATATACTGTTGGTTCACTTGTGCTTATAATTGCACTTATAGTCCAAAGTATTGATCACAGCCTAGATCCAGCAATCCCGATTGCTCTACTGGCAATGATAGCAACAAAAATTATCGTCCAACGCACAAAAGACGGTAAATAACAAAGTAAAGTCAACTTGACATTGTACGCATTGCCAAACTATAATCAGTTTATACACTAAATAACAATAAGTGAGGGAAACTATGAACAAAAAAGTATTAGTAATCGTAAGTATAGTAATAGGTATTTTCTTAGTAGGCGGAGGCGTATTTGCCTATACCAATAATCAGAACGACAAAGAAGAGCAAGAAAAAATGGCCATGGAGAAGAAAACTGAAGACGAAGCCATGATGAAGAAAGAAGATGCTGCTACCATGGAGAAGGATAAGATGGCTAAAGAAGGTGAATCCATGGAGAAAGATGCTTCCATGACTAAGCATGGTTCATACGTGACACTTGAAGATTATAATAATGATCCAAGTAAATATGCTGATTCAAAGAAAGTATACTTCTTTCATGCAAGTTGGTGTCCAATATGCAGAGGTATTGATGAAGAAATCAACGCCGATATGTCTAAGATTCCAGCAGGAGTAACTATGATAAAAACTGATTTCGATAACTCGAAAGACCTACGTCAGAAATATGGAGTAACAACCCAATATACATTCGTTCAGATAGATACCAACGGTAACGAAACTGCGCAGTGGTCTGCAACTTCGCTTGAAAAAGCTATTGATGGCATAAAGACTTAAGGGAAAGCTGAATATGCTACTAACGGCACTAATCTCATATGTTGCGGGACTACTGACTGCATTAGCTCCATGTGTGCTTCCACTATTGCCAATTATCCTTGGCGGCAGCTTGAGTGGTGAGAAAAAAGACAAATGGCGACCATATATAATTACAGCTAGCTTAGTTGTATCCCTAATACTATTCACTTTACTACTGAAGGCTTCTACAGTATTTATTGGTATCGATCCTAGAGTTTGGAGTATAAGCTCCGGAATTTTAGTTATCATCCTCGGTTTCTTCATGCTGTTTCCGGACTTATGGGCACAAATAATAGGAAGGCTGGGGATTGAGCACAGATCGCAAGGTCTGCTGGGAAAAGCCTACAAACAAGAAAATGGTGTAATATCGGCAATTTTAATTGGTGCTGCACTTGGACCAATTTTCAGTAGCTGCAGTCCGACATATGCTTGGGTTATAGCCACCGTGCTACCTTCCAGTACGTTACTAGGAATGTTCTATCTAACTTTTTATGTCCTTGGTGTAGCAACAGCACTTTTGGCTATTGCTTTACTTGGAAGAAAATTACTGGAACGAATAAAATGGGCGAGTGATCCTAAGGGTTGGTTCCAGCGAGGTATTGCTGTACTATTCATTATCGTCGGAATTTTTGTAGCAACAGGCTGGGACAAAAAGGTCCAGACATACTTAGTCGAGAAAGACTTTTTGAACATAAAGCTATTAGAAGAAAAATTAGTTCCAGAAAGTAATACCTCCACTAAATCGAATAGTAATAGTTCGACAAATAAAGAGAAATTTAACGTGACAGCTTATGATGCGCCGGAGCTTAAGGACATCACGGCTTGGATTAATAGCGATCCGAAGACTATAGAAAGTCTAAAAGGCAAGGTAGTTCTTGTAGATTTTTGGACTTATTCCTGTATTAACTGCCAGCGAACGCAACCGTATTTGAACGCTTGGTATGAAAAATATAAAGAAGACGGATTAGAAATACTCGGTATTCACGCTCCTGAATTTGCCTTTGAAAAAGTTACCGAAAACGTAAAAAGTGCTGTTGTTGACGCAAATATTAAGTACCCGGTGGCTTTAGATAATAACTTTACTACTTGGCAAGCATACGAAAACCGTTTTTGGCCAGCAAAGTATTTGATAGATAAAGATGGTCAGGTCAGATATACACATTTCGGGGAAGGTGATTATGCCGAAACAGAAGAGACTATTCAGGCGTTACTTAAAGAATCCGGACAGGAGGTCAGTGAAAAGATTGAGAATAGCCTTAGCTCAGGTTCAGCAGTACGAGGACAATCCCCAGAAACTTATTTAGGTTTTGAGCGAGCGGAACGTTTTGCAAATGATAATCAGTTAATCGAAAATAAGCCTGTAAATTACACACTAGTAAATGAACTCAAAGAAAACGAGTGGTCGCTTGGTGGGCAGTGGCAAATTAACGATGAGTCTAGCCAAAGCCTTTCGACCGATTCAAAACTTAGAATAAATTATTCAGCTAAAGAAGTTTACCTTGTAATGAGTGGCCCACCTGGATCGCTCGTTGGAGTAGAATCTGACAATATAAACAATTCCGGCGGTGCCGATATTAATGCTCAGAATCAAGTAAAAATTGATAAGGCCAGGCTATATAAGATTGTAAATAATGAAAAATTCGCTTCAAATAAACAATTAACCCTAACTATACCAACTGGAGTTACGGTTAATGCGTTCACTTTTGGAGGTCATTAAAATAATGGAGGTTCTATGGATATAACAATATACTCAACATCAACTTGCAGTTTCTGTCGTGCGCTAATGGGATGGCTCGATTCAAAAAAAATTGCCTACACAAAAGTCATAACAGATGAAGACCCAGCAGGAATGATGGAGTTTATGAATGTAAATGACGGTGCAATAGGAGTACCATTCACGGTCATTAAAGATACTGAGGGTAACGTTACTAAAATTAGTGGCTTCGACCAAGGAAAGTTCAAGCAAGTATTGGGATTATAACTACGACAATTAACAGATGTAAGCTAAGGTAGAGTGAGCCTAAAAACCGGGTTGTATATGGACAGGGTTCGAATCCCTCATCCCCAGCCAAATTGTACTTGCGGCCGAACACTAGCGGTTTTTTTGCTAACGTTCGAGTTTAGTTCTAGTTGTAAACAAAATACTATGCCAAAACATTCCAGTTCCAGATTTTGACCTGGCCTCTTATCGTCTAATTTTGGCGTAGAGATTAAATAAATCTAGTATTCAAATGCACCGACTTCAGGCTGTGAATCTCGATTTTTGTTAATTCTATCATTAATCGGGGTCTGTGCGTTAACAAGCCCCGCACTTCGCGCAGCTGAGGTTGATTTAAGCTTATATGCGTCTGGACTGTTGATGTCTGTACTCACGAAATCAGGTCTTGCAGTAATCTGGTTACTTCCGCCTTGTCCCGAAATAAGTACCATATTATTAGATGCGAGAGTTAATGAGCTATAGCTATGACCGTCGGTAAAGCCTACTTTAGAGAAAATATTGTTCCACATGCGTACATTGATTTGCTTTCCTGTATTTATACTACCGCCTGTGAAGAAAATTCCAAATGACTGCCCTGTGTCAGTGATATTGTCAACGCTAGTATTATTGACTATATCAAGATTCATTACCCCAGAGATCGTAATGCCTGATCCTGCCCAGTGATGGATAAGGTTATTGGCAATGAGGACGTTTTTAACCTTGTCTATTTCTTCAGAACCAGAAATAATTATTCCTTGATCTGCTTTAGACGTAAGATCACGGGCAACAAATGTATTTCTCAAAATCTTAACCCCGTCAGCTCGGTTAACTTGCAGCCCGTCTTGGTGATAGTAATTAAGCGGGTCCCCCGGTCGATCCTGCGTATTTCGGTGATCGTGGAGGTAGTTATTCTCAACTAAGAGATTTTCAACTCCAGTTACTGATATTAGATCATCCCAGGTAGCGGAGAAATCATTATTACGCACGATGATATTCTTTGGCCATTGTGCTTTGTCAGTACAATTGCAACCATACAGGTTAAGTCCTCTAAAATTACGCACCGTCGTATCAAAAGTCGTCACTTTGGCCACCGAATTCTCTAGAATAATGTTATTACTTGTTCCGCAGATTGAGAATGCATTGGGCGATACAGCACAAAGTTTATCCTCGTCTACTAGTGTATCAACAGCCGTAATCCCTGTTAGGACTATATTCGTACTGTTGGAAACTGCTACAGATCTTGAGGTTATGAAGTTACCGATACTGATATTGCTGCTACCTGACATTGATATACCGGCAATTTTTACTGTTTCATTAGGTGCTCCTTTGACAGTTATATTAGAGCTTGGCTTTACATTTGTAATGGTAACGCCAGGGAATGATCCGGCGTGAATCAGAACGGTTGCCCCAGCTGGCGCAGACTTTACAGCATCGTCAATTGACTGACCAGAGTAAACATGGACTTCGGGGCCATTCGACAAACAGCCGAATTGAACAGCTGTCCCACCTGAGGCGCCAGTGCTATCTATGTTTTGAGTACAGCCTATTTTTGTGGAATTCTCGAGTTCCACCGAAACCGAATTAATGGCAGCCTGGGTAGAGAGCAAGATGGCGCTTCCTACAACACCACTCGCAACAACAACCCAGATTAGCCTTGCTTTCTTATTTAAAGAATGTCTCGAGCTTACTATTTTCATACTTAAGTATTATTATACGGGCAAAACTACATACATAAATACATAATCATTTATTATCTTTGTGTACTACTCTTTCAACATGATCCTGAATTTAATTATTATCAAATTGAACTTTGTAATTTGGTTGATTGAAGCATCAATATGTACACTAATCCAAGGTCGTCACGGCAGTGGATTATATTTACGCGAACAGGGGTCCGAATCGCTCATCCCCAGTCAATATAATTATCCAGCTAATAGACCAAACCTCTTGTCTAGATGTTGAAAAGTTCGAATTTCTCACTCCCTATCAAAAACACATTGACATAAAGTTAATCTTTAGTTAAACTTAGTGCATGAGTACAAATACAACTGTTAGCCTTAAAGAACTACGTGAACAGTTCCCCAAGTATATTGAAGCTATTTCTAAGGGACAAAGCTTTACGGTAGTTAAACGATCAAAACCTATTTTTCAGTTAAACCCAATCAGCGACGAAGGTAATTGGCAAACTATTGCTGATTTTACTACCATCGAAGATAATGGCATTAAAGCTGAAGACGTACTAGCAGCACTAGAGACAGAATTTATTATGGCGGATAAGATAAAAAAACTTTTAGCCAAACTTAACTCTCAAGAGCGTGAATTAGTTAAGCTGTTGATATTGCGAGTCAAACTAGACGATACCCTAGGGCTAGATATTAAGCAACTAAAAGGTCATTCTGGTCTTTTTAGAGTACGAAAGGGAAGGTTAAGAATTGTATATAGAAAAGATGCAAACACCTTTTTAATTGTAAGAATAGATCGCCGGAACGAAAAAACTTACAAAGATCTTTAAAACAAGTTCAACAAGGATTTCTATATTATCTACAAAAGTTTAAATCCCTCATCCCCAGCCGGTTGTGACAACAGAATTTAAGACCTTTGTAGCTCGCTAAGCATAAAGGTATTGACAAGTGGCACACTATTGATACACTAAATATATGAGTACAGCAAAGTCACGAATAAACGTTAGTGTCCCTGACGATGTTAAATTAGCATTAACAAAGTTAGCAAAGAGAGATCAGCTACCCACTGCCACGAAGGCAGTACGTCTTATAGAGTTGGGTCTCGAATTAGAGGAAGATGAAGTCTGGGATAGGATAGCGGCCGCTAGAGACCAGGTAGATTCTAAGTTTCACAAGCATGCTGATGTATTCGAGACTTAGATGTACGAGATATTCTATAGTGACAATGTGATTAGGGAAGATTTGCCTAAAATTCTAGAGCCTTGGAAAAGTGATATTAAAAAAGCGATCGAGTCAAAGTTAATGACACGTCCCGAAGTTTACAGTAGACCTCTGCGTAGGTCGTTAAAAGGATATAGAAAACTAAAAGTGGGAAACTATAGAGTTATCTTAAGAATTGAAGACAAAGTTGTTAAAGTTTTTATTATTATGCATAGGTCAGTCGTATACGAGATTGCTCCTAAACGAATTTAAGTATGACCTTAATTATAGTCTATGACCTAGTCATCTTACGTTTCTGTTTATTCGGCTAAGAGTTCTATAATCGATCCCTCATCCCCAGCCAAAACTCAGTGAATATAAAGGCAATATGTATAAATCTATTCTACTGTTACAGATTTTGCTAGATTACGTGGCATATCGATATCTAGTTTTTTTCCTCTAGCAACAAAGTACGCAAAAAGCTGCATAGTAACTGCTACTAATAATGGCTGCAACTGTTCTATAGTCTTAGGAATTACTAGGATATCTTCAGTTAGTTTGTTAACTGAATGAGGATCATCGGTTATGACAATGACTGGTCCTTTTCTGGTAACTATTTCTTCAATGTTACTAAGTGTTTTATCATGAAGCTCTCCAGAAGGACAAAGCGCAAATGTAGGGAAGTCCTTGTCTATCATGGCCAAAGGTCCGTGCTTCATTTCTCCAGCTGAGTATCCTTCGGCGTGAATGTAGGAAACTTCTTTTAGTTTTAGGGCGCCTTCCATAGCACAAGGGAACATATAGTTTCTGCCAATATAAAGGAAGTCTCTGTTATGCATATATTTTTTAGCGAGTTTTTTAATAGAAGCAGTATCTTTGAGTATCTCATTAATCTTATCTGGGATCTTAGACAACTCTTGAATAATTGGTTTATAAAGTTCGTTACTTGAAGAAGACAGGTGAAGTGCAATTTCAGTCAGTACAGTTACTTGAGCAATAAAAGCTTTGGTGCTGGCAACGGACTTTTCTGGGCCGGCATGACAATAGACTCCAGCGTCCGTCATTCTGGAAATAGTTGAACCTACGACGTTAACAATGCCAAGTCTAAGTACTCCATAGTTTTCGACTTTTTTTAGGGCAGCAATAGTATCGGCCGTTTCGCCGGACTGAGAAATAGCAAGTATTGCCGTACTTCTAGAAAAGGGCTGTTTACGGTATTTAAATTCAGAGGCAAGTTCAACGTCAACTGGAATTCCAGCGATTTCTTCAATTAAATACTTACCAACCATACCAGCGTAATATGAAGTTCCACAGGCTACAATTACAATCTTGTCAATAAATTTAAGTTGGCTACTGACAGACTCAAGTCCACCCAATTTTACAGTATTAGTTTCGGGCTTAATTCTACCTAAGCTTGCCGACTGAACTGTCTGAGGGGCTTCATAAATCTCTTTTATCATGTAGTGTTCGTATTCGCCTAGATCGCTCTTTTGTGACTCGTGGTCGATCTTTTCGGGCACTTTTTTAATTTCAGTTGAATCCACTAAATCTACAATTTTAATAGAATCAGCTTTAATAACGGCAATTTCATTATCTTCTAAATAAATAACTTTATCTGTAAAATCACTTATTGCGCTTATGTCCGATGCAATAAAGTTTTCATTCTCGCCAACGCCTATAACAAGCGGACTAGAAAGCTTGGCTACGTAAAGAACATTAGGGTTAGTTGAATCAATAACGGCAATGGCATATGCACCACTAACGTCACTCAGTGTATTCTTAAGAGCTGTTAAAAAGTTAGAATCATTCTTTAGATGAAAATCTATTAATTTTGGGATTACTTCGGTATCGGTATCTGAATAAAATTCATAGCCATCAGATCGTAATTGTTCTCTGAGCTGATGGTAATTTTCAATTATGCCGTTATGCACAACATGTATAGTGTTATCTTTATTACTGTGAGGGTGAGCATTACTATCAGAAGGAATTCCGTGGGTTGCCCAACGGGTATGACCAATTGAAATATTGGAATCTTTAATATTCTCTTCAAGAACTTTTTCTTCCAGGGACTCCACTCTACCTACAGTCTTTAAAGTTATTGTTTCTTGATCACTAATAGCAGTAATTCCAGCTGAGTCATAGCCTCTGTATTCTAGAGCTTTTAAGCCCTTAATTACTGGATTGATCGAGTCATTATTTCCTATATAGCCAACAATTCCACACATTTAACAAAATCCTTTCGTTTATTTAATGTGTAGGACTATTAATTGAATTTATTACAAATTTAAGCAAGTTATTTTTAAAAGTTTCTTCAGAAAATATATTAGTTTTTAGTTTTATATCATCAGACGAATATTTATTGCTATCAAATTTAGCTAAAACACTAACCAGACTATCTACATTTTGCTCTTCAAAAAACTCCCCAGTCTCTCCTGGAATTACGTAATCCAGAGCCCCCCCAGCTTTATAGGCAATTACTGGTGTACCAGAAGCCAGTGCTTCGACAGGTGATATACCAAAATCGTCTAGACCAGGGAATATAAAGCCAATTGAGCTAGCCAGCAATTCGGCGACTTTTTCGTCATTGGCATCAGTAATGAACTCTATAGTAGGTCCAGCTAACTCTCGCAATCTGTGGTTCTCTGGGCCATCACCAACCACCTTAAGTGGTAGGTTTAGTTTAGTACAGGCACTTACTGCAAGATCTATTCTTTTATATGGTGTTTGTCTGCCAGTGACTACAAAACCGCTTCTTTTTTTATCACTAAATTTATTAAATCTATCAAGCTTTACTGGAGGAAAAATAACTTCAGATTCTCTACCATAATATTTATAAATTTCAGACTTAATATGTGAAGAGATAGCAATTAAGTGAGTCGGTCTTTGAGCAGCTTTATAATCCCATTTTCTTAACGGGTTAACTAATAGCTTTAGTCCCATTCTAGCCAACCAATTAAACTTTCCAAATCCTGGTTCTTCAATATATTGCTGGTACCTGCTCCAATAATAATGAGTTGGTGCATTACAAATACATATGTGCGTAGTTTTACTTCCAAACTTTATAGCTTTTGCTTCAGCGCCTGTCTCCGATATCACTAAATCATATTCGCTTAAATCTAGTCTAGAAAAATACCAAGCTCGAAGTACTGGTAAAAACTTTTTTAGCCCAGAAGGTAGTTTCTGTAACCAACCAGTCCTAACATCAGCATCATTGAACCAATCAATTTTAGATTTGTCATACTGCGATGTATAAATTGGCGCTTTTGGAAACATCTTATGAAGTTCCAAGACTACTCTCTCAGCTCCACCAATACCAGTTAGCCAATCACTAACAATAGCGACTTTGAGATCCTCCATATTTTTAGGCATACTATTTGGCTCCTGAACCAGAGATAACAACCCTTAATGTTCTAATTAAGATAGTAATATCAAGCCAAAAACTCCAGTTTTGTACGTAATAGACATCAAGTTTTCGTCTTTCTTCAAAGCTGATGTCTTCTCTTCCGGATATCTGAGCAAGTCCGGTAATACCAGCTTTAACACTTAATATATCGTGCTTTCTAGCGTAGGTGTTTAACTCTTCAGCTATAAGTGTTCTTGGCCCTACCAAACTAAGATCGCCAATTAAAACGTTAAATAATTGCGGTAATTCATCAAGACTTGTCTTTCTAAGGAAATTACCAATTTTACTTACTCTAGGGTCTTTGTCTAAAACAAAACCATTAGACTTATATTTTTCATAAAGTTCTGGTTTGCCAATCTTAGTGAAAGCTTCTTTATCCGACAGGCCACTAATGTCGGCGCGATGAGTTCTGAATTTGAATACTCTGAATTCTCTATTAAAACGAGTTAAACGAGTTTGTCTAAAGAAAACCGGTGCACTAGAATCAGACATTTTCAAAACAAGTGCAATTATTAAGATAATCGGTGAAGTAATGATCAGAATTAAAGATGCACCAGCAAGATCAAAGAGTCGTTTTACTACCTTTCCCCAACCCACCAAGGCTGTTTGATGAACAGCAATTACTGGTCTGTCGGCAAACAATTCAACATCTATATTTCCGACAAATAAGTCACTATTTCCTGGAATAAATCGGTATGAAATGTGATGTGTTTGGCAGTGTCTAACGATAGCGTTATTAAGATCGTTATTTTTATAAAGCTCAGTTTGGACTACTCCGTGCGGCTTTTCGCCTATCCTTTCCAAAGCTTCTTCAAATGTCTTATAAAAAGGAATTTTATGAACTCGACGACCAACAGTACCGATTACTCGGACGCCAGTCTTATTTGTTGATCTGAGAGCCTGTGAAATGCTTGTAGTGGCGTCTGTATCACCGATTAGTAGAATATTACTAACTCCAATGTCATATCTGAACAATAAATGCCTTAATGCTCGAGCAATAGTTCTAAATACTAGAAGAAAAGTGAAACTCAGTACCAGCCCATAAACGGGAACTAAACGAGCAGGAAACAGTGCCTCGTTACTTATAAAGTCATATCCAATATATATTAGAACTCCTAAGAATGAACTAACTGCTAGTCTGCCAATTTCAGAGAATCGCTTTTCATATATATTTTGACTATATAAACCTAGAAGTGCATTAACCAATATCCATATTGGTACAACTGCCAAAAACGCATACATATATGTAAGGGCCGGTATTTGTTCTAGTAGAGGCCTGGGGTCAAACTTCACTCTGACAACATAAGCAGTAGTAAATGCCGCAACTAGTGCAAGGAAATCCCCGGTTATGAGGAACATTGAGTAAACCAGAGATGAATTATTTTTCATATTATTACTAAATATTGTAACACCTCTGAAAAACTAATAAATGATATACTTTAGCATGTAACAATTTCACTTATGGCTAAAAAGAAAACCAAATCACTAATTACTCAAATAGTTGAATACTTCATCACTGGTGGCGTGTGGTTTTGGACAGGATATATATTAATAATTACTCTAGATGATGTTATAGGGCTATTTTGGGCTAATTTTATAGGTAATGCAGTTGGAATTACGCTTAATTTTATACTTTCAAGATATTGGGTTTTTTCTGAAAATAAAGATAAGAATCTAGCTAGCACAACCTGGAAGTACGTTATCTACACTGCACTAAATGCCTTTTTGTTAAATTATTTAATATTATTAGGATTAAAGAATATTGGTATCGAGCCGGCAATAGGCCAGTTTATTGCAGCCGGCTTCTTCACAGTCTGGAATTACGTTTGGTATAAGTTGTGGGTCTTCAAGGTAGACGATAAAAAGAAGCCAAAGAAGGTCAAAAAATGAACGACCAACCAAAGACAATTAGACCAACCAAAAAACAAAAAGAATTACTTACTTATATAGATAATTTCATAAAAGAAAACGGCTACAGTCCTAGTTATAGAGAAATTATGCGGGCCCTTGATTACACTTCAGTGGCTACCGTATCTCTACATATTAATAGTTTAATTAAAAGAGGACACTTAATTAAAAGAGACTTTTCAGCCAGGTCTCTCGAAGTAATTACCCCGATTAGCGAAAAATCCATCAAGAGTAACCAAGTGAAGCCATCTGAAGAAAAATGGATGATAGAAAAAGTTGAATATTACTTTACTGTTCAAGAATCTGCTGAATATATTGAATCATCTAAACTTGATGAGCTCTACGTTTTGATAGGAGCCCTAAAAGTATTAGGATTAGACGGTGCTGCGCAATCATTTATACCAAGATTAACGGAGCTTAAGAAGAAAGTTAAATGAGCATAATTGAAGCAATAATACTTGGAATTATCCAAGGTTTAACAGAATTCATACCAGTATCTAGCTCTGGACACTTACTACTCGCACATGAGTTATTAGGAGTAAACGAATCGGGTCTAGCTTTTGACGTGGCTCTTCATATAGGCACATTCTTCGCACTTATTATTTTCTTTCATAAAGATATCTATGAATTAATTTTGGGAATTCTAGGCAAAAATGAAAGAAAAAAACTGGCCTGGATAATAGTAGCCGCTACTATTCCAGCAGTTATTGGGGGTGTTTTATTACAGGACTATGCCGAGAATGCATTCAGATCTCCCATACTTGTAAGTATTAACCTAATTTGGGTATCGCTAGCTATGTTGGCCGCAGAGAGATACGCTAAGTCTAGAAAAGATAAACCGACAGAACTAGACAAAACCAATTTAAAGCAGGGAATTTTTATAGGAATTGCTCAAACTATTGCACTTATTCCTGGTATATCCAGATCTGGAAGCACTATAACGGCCGGAATATTTGCCGGACTTGATAGAGTTAGCGCAACCAGGTTTTCATTTCTTTTAGCTATACCTATAACATTTGGAGCAATCCTAAAGGTTATGACTGATTCAGACACAATTAATCAGCTAGGTTCACAGCAAGGAGTGTTTGTGGTTGGAATAATTTCGGCATTCTTAAGTGGTATCTTTGCCATTAAGTTTTTAATTAAATATTTGAGCAAGCATACACTAAATATATTTGCCTATTACCGTCTTGCAATTGGGCTAATTGCACTTGTGTTTTTTTCTATATCATAAAAAGCTACAAAAGCTTGATGTTATGAAACTACAGATTAATGATTTTAATCATGAGTAAAATTAATGAAAAAACAACAGTATACCTAGATCCCTATGTGAAATAATTTCTCTAGTTTAGGTTGACGGAAGTTGACTGATAGCATTCAATGTATTTATGGACAGAATTGTTTATACAATTAGAAATATTCCTCTTACTGTAGATAAGGTCATAAGAGAACATTCTAAGCAAAACGGCAAAACTTTAAATCAAACTGTAATTGACCTTTTAACACTGCAAACACTAGGCACTACAGACCCAGTTGTCGACGATAACTTTGACTGGTTATTTGGCATACACACACTTGATCAGTCATTTTACGGTGCAATTGAAGAATTATCGAAAATTGACGAAACTATTCGATAGACTCAGATCAATCTAAACAATAATTATTTATGGATCGCGGCAATGGCAATTGAACTTGACTGTCTACTATTGACGCTTGATAAAGATTTCAATCGTGTTCCAGACCTGTTGGTTGCTGAACTATAATCAAGATGAAGATAATTGACCTTAAGATGTTTTGAAGTTATTATATTGGTTATGGCTAAAGAAAAAGAAGAGAAACCGAAAACAACCGTAAAAAAACCAAAAAGCAAAGGCTTTAAGATCGCTAAGACTGTTGCTTTAGTTGTAGTAATAATAGGCCTAGCGGGCATAGCTGGCTATTTTTACAGAGAAAATAATAACTTAAAGAAAAATCCCGTATCTGCCGAAGAAGCCCAAAAACAAGAAAATCAAAGGATTATTGAGAGCGTTTCAAAGCTCTATACGCTTCCAACTGACGAAGAGCCAACAATCTTCTTTGTAAGCGACAAGGAAAAGCTTAGTGAAGAATACAAGAATCAAGAGTTTTTCAAGAAAGCCGAAAACGGAGACTATATTCTTATCTATGAAAAAGGAAAAATTGCACTCCTTTACAGACCAAGCGAAAACAGACTAGTTGACGTGAGACCATACACAGTTCAAAGCAGTATAAATGTAGCTTTGGTAGGTCCCGAAGCAGTTAGGGTGGTAACTGAGAAAGCCTTAAAAGACTCTTTTAAAAATGAAATCGCGGTAGTTGCTAAAACTGATGCCAAAAACGCAAATACAGGAATTACGGTTGTTGATATTTCTGGAAAGTATGCTGAACAGGCAAAAAAAATTGCTGAAACACTAAAAGGTAAAGTCGGAAACCTCCCAGAAGGCGAGGCAAAACCCGATGGAGCTGATTTAATTATTATTGTAGGTGCAGCTGAGCAACCAGCACCTGTTCCTACTCAGTAGTAGATTTTAAAACGGGTAAGTCGCCATTAATATCATAAATGTATTGATGTAGCGGGTCGTTTTCTTGCTGAAGTTTTGCAATACGTTGCATTACTAGATCTAGTTTCTCTTTAGTGTTCACATATAACGGTCTATCACTAATATTAACTTTCATTTCATCTCCTTCAAGCATGGCACTTGCAGGGAGCGTAAGACCAAGCCCCATAATTTTCAAGAGTCCGATATTAGCTCTTCCTATTACTCTTGAATTTTCGGGCATATTTTCGCCAATTTCAGGGTAATTTGGACTTTCCATGTACTTTTCGTGGTCCAGTGGTTTATTAACCGTTCCGCTTAGTGCAACACCAAGAAGCATAGATTTTCCAATTTTTCTTGATGACTTAAGTCGACTTGTTACTCCGTGAAGCATCATTCTTTCGTTGAATTCTCTCTGGACTTTCTTGGGGACATTCATCTTAAGTTTTGACGAATGCGTGTTAGGTATATTTAGATATAATTCCTCAATACCAAGTCTTAGAAGATTTGTAGCCGGAACTATCTCATCGTTATACTTAACTCCTAAAAAAGTAACCATTTTATTAACAATCATGCTGGTTTCAAAGTCATAACCTTTTTGCAGTAAGGCTGACTTAATTTTAACTAGTAAAAGAGCAATATCAATTAACTCGCCATGGTCTGTCCCGAATATTACATTTTGTCCACTTTCCAGAGTTTCTCCAAGTAATTCAAGAGATTTTTCATTGCTGTCTACGGCCCTGGATATTCCCTCGTAGCGCTTGTCTACGTCTGTGGCTATACTATTGATTACTTCGGGTGGAAGTCTGTCGTCGCCCCTAATAGTATGTTCGGAAATTCTCTGGTCGGGGTACTCATCTGGATCAATACTAAGCAAAGTAAAAAGTTGCGGATTTTGGCTTACATGTTCTTTGGCCCATGCGTGTAAATCAGTTTGTAATTCGTGTGAGTATTTTTCTAATATTTCCATATACTAAGGCTATACGTATTTAGTCAATTATTCAAAATAAGAGTTATTTTGACGATAATAATACTACATATAGTGTCGTCGATTCGTGTTATGCTACTATTATTGACAATTTAAAGCTGGAAGTATGGGTGAAATTCCCTCACTGTGCCGCAACGGTTATAGTCCGATACAGCGCTTTAGTCTCTCGAGCAAGAGCACATTTTTTGTCCCTTGCTCTATTAGTAGAGGAGGGGATTTTTTATGGCCGAGACAGCCGAAACACTAAAAATACATCAAGAAAATAAGCTTTTTTACGAAAAAGTAGCTATCGACGAAAGGGTATTATCTGAAGTAGATAATATCAATAACTCTCGACTAGCTGACGGGACAATACTACAGTCGTCACTGACTAGTATTAAGCAGAACCTATTTACTGCATCCCAAGAAGCAGCTATGCCTTACGCTGTATCGACAACTCGACACGAATATCTAGAGAATAAGGAAACCGGACAAAGAACATTTAGCTGGTTAGGTAAAACAGCAGTGCAAGCGGCAATGTCTGGGTATAGTTTTCACAGTCATCCAGAAGCTATAAAACGAGTTGATGTCGAGGTAGACGAAGCAAGAAATTATACAGAAAACCTAGACACTGGTGTGGCTAAAGTATTCATATCCCCAAGAATGACGAGAGCCGATGCCAGTATTGATGATGCCAGAAAAGAGCATTTAGGCGACGATGATGCGATCAGGGTAAGCTGGCTAGAATCAGATAGTGAAGATAATATATCTGGCCGGGTAATGCAGTCAATTCTTGTAAGAGACATACCATTTGCGGCTTGGACAAGCATGCTGCGAGATGAAGATAATATTTTTGGTAAATCCATAGAGCTTGAAGACGATGATTCTGCATTATCGGTCATGAAAGTTCACAGACAACTAGAAATGCCATTAGATAAGCTACCAAACGGCCCTATAGACATATTAGAGGCGGTTGTTGAGTACGTCGAAGATGATAATCTAAGAAATAAACTCCAAAAAGAAACTAAAAAGTATTATAAAAACCAAGACAAGATGACTAAAGTTGCCGAAGAGAAAGCTTCGGAATGGTTAGATTTCGAAATTGAATTAGCAAACAGTCTTTATCAGAACAAAGCAAGTCATGAGATAGTGAGGTTTATTAACGTTCTTCAACATAACTGGAGCGACGAAGACCTGAGTATCATTAATAACAACTATGACGAAAACGGTGGATATACAATGACTAGGGAACTAGCAGTTGTGGTTGAGTCAGCTCGGCAAAACCTACTATGGAGTAGCGCTGCAATAGAGATAGATAATAAAGAAGTTAAAAACCAAGTGAACGAGGAAGTTCTAAATAAGATCGCTCAAAACAACCAGATAATAGCAATCGCAAAATCTAGCGGTATGGACTATAGCCAGCTGGAAGCCCAGACCTATCGTTTGATTGCTGGTCAAAAAATTGACGTCGGTGGTGGATGTCCGGGAAAGAATCAGTCAAAGTTTAAAGAAAATGTAGAAAATAATTCAATCAACCAAGAAGATAACAGATCAACCGAATCATCAGATAAGATTGAGTTTAATAAATACGGTAAATGTCGAGTTAAGAGTTGTGGCAAAGTTACCTATGTTGGCCCCTGCGATGTTTGCCGTACTTGCCAAGCTAAGTTTGATGAAGGTGATGATCCAACAAAACGGGTTGCCGTCAAAACGGAAATAGAAAACCGAGAAACTAATAATAGAAATTTTTGGGAGATTATTAACAATAATTTCGAAGATCAAGTAAAAGTACTGGAACTTAAAAAGTGAAAGTAGGAATATATTCCGGTAGTTTTGATCCTGTTCATAAGGGTCATATCGATTTTGCTTTATCAGCTGTCGATAAATTCGGCTTAACTAAAGTATTTTTCTTGCCGGAACCTAGACCAAGAAGAAAACAGGGCGTTAAGGCTTTTGAGCATCGCTCTAACATGATAGATTTGGCAATTAAAGATAATCCAGAGCTAGGAATGATAATCCTAGGTCATAAACAATTTTTAGTTTCTGATACACTTCCAATTTTACTGGAAAGGTTTAAGGGTGCTGAGATATTTATGCTCATGGGAGACGATATGCTTGACCATTTTATGCTTTGGCCCCATGTAGAAGATTTAATTAACAAGATCAAATTCATTATTGCTACAAGAAAATATAGTAAACAACACGTCCAAGATGTAGTTAATAATATTCAAAGCTCAATAGGGGTTAAGTTTAACTACAAAATAATTGAAGGTCAAAATATCGAAATTAGCTCCAGGAAAATTAGACATAATATAAAAAAACAAAATGATTTCAGTGGTTTAGATGAATCAATTGAAGTTTATATTAAAAATAATGGACTTTACTCTGTAGGAGAAAAGTGAGATTCCAAATAAGCTAAGTGTTTTTCTCTATACTTTCTGAATTCAGATTTTTTGAGACCACTCTTTTTAATGAAAGAACCAATTTTTTCACTACCAATATAGTGAGGAATTATTACATAGCTGGCTCCTAGTTCGTAAAGTTCTGCTGCTTCGTCAACTGTTTCGCCATGTAAAATGACCACTGCCTTGCTGTTTATTTCCTCTAGTAGTTTAATTAAAAACTTGTTAGTTTCATGATCAGTTATTGTAGAGACTATTAACTTAGATTTATCTAATCCAGTTTCTTCTAATAGTTCTATATCCATTGCATCGCCGTATAGATAGTCTATTTTTCTTCTTTCTAGAGTGTCAATAATCTCCGGGTCATAATCTATGACTACAAACTTTTTACTAAGAGATTTAAAGACGTTAATAAATTCGTGTCCACCTTTGTTATATCCAAATAGAACTAAGTCGTAACTACTCTTAGACTCTTGTTCGAAATGAGTTTTACGTCTTTCGAATAGTGCCAAGAAAGTTTCAGAAAAACTAAATATTTTGTCGGAGTAGATTATTAAGTATGCGGAAATTGCAATTGTTATAAGGGCTACCATTGTAATTGTTCCGACAAGCTGATCATCTACCAAGCCTTTTCTGTTGGCTAAAATTATAAATACAAGTGAGAATTCACTAATTTGAGCCATTGAAATTGCAGTCTTAAAACTAGTTCTTTTGGTGTAGCTAAGTAGTCCCATCATGATCATGATTATAAGTGGCTTGAAGACTACACTAATAGCAGTGGCAATCAAAATTATTGGTAGAGTTTCGGAAATATTACCAAACTGTATTCTCGTTCCGAGCGCTATAAAGAAGACAATTATAAAGAAGTCTCTGAGTGGTCTTAAGCGGGCACTAATTTCTTGAGTGAAGGGTAAGCTTGCTAAAGAAACACCAGCAACTAAAGCCCCAATTTCTATACTGAAACCAGTTATTTCGAATAATGCCGCTACTCCGAAACCCCAACCAATAGCAAACAAAAATAGAAATTCTTGACTTCCGGCAATTAACTTATTTAGTTTTGGAACAACAACGTTTCCAATAAACATTATTGGAGTAACTATTAGTATGCCTTTAAGTACCAATATCAATAGCTGATCAGCCGTAAAACCAGACTCACCTTTTGATGTTACGAATATTAGTGCAATAGTAGCTAGAACATCCTGTACAAGCAAGATACCTATGGCAATTTTTCCATATAATCTATTTTGTTCTTTTTTATCGCTAAGTAACTTAAGAATAATAATAGTGCTACTAAAAGCCAGAGCAATCCCAAAGAAAAATGCTTCAGTCTTGGAAAAACCAAGTATTAAACCACCGCCATAAGCAAAAGCTACAGTTGCAATTACTTGCACAGAGGCAGTAATTCCGGCAACCTTACCAACTTCTTTAATAACTTTTGGATTTAGACCAAGTCCAATAATAAATAGAAGAAGTGTAATTCCAATATTTGAAAATATTTCAATTGTTTCAGGAGATTTAACTAGATTTAACAGAGCCGGTCCAACTATTATTCCGGTTATTATATGACCAATAATCAGAGGCTGTCGAAGAAGCCGCATTAAAAGAGAAATGCCTGTGGCGATTGCGATTATAAAACTAAGTTCGGCGAAAACACTATGATGCATATTTGTATTTAATTGGTTATGCTATTATTTTAGCATATAAACTAATAATTAAGGCAAGTTCCATGAAAGACAGTTTTAGAAAAATCGCAAATAGGATCTCTTACCTAACAGGAACGGCATCAGCTTTCTTGCTAGCTATGATGGTAATAGTTATTTGGGTATTTACCGGTCCAATGTTTGGCTATTCAGATACTTGGCAACTAGTTATTAACACCGGCACAACAATAATTACTTTTCTCATGGTTTTCTTGATTCAGAATACTCAGAACCGAGATGGTAAAGCTATGCAACTAAAACTAGATGAGTTGATCAGGACAACAAAGGCCAGAAACTCATTTATGGTTATCGAGGATTTAACAGATGACGAACTGTCAGCACTAGACAAAGAGTTTAAAATCTTACACGAAAAACAACTTACTACGTCAACAATGAAGAAATTACACCAAAAAATTGAGACCGAACACAAACGCCGTCAGAGTCCATACCAGCATGCTGAAGATGTAATTAATTACCTTAATCCGCTACATAACTCTAGTAATGATAAAAAAGTTAAATAACTGTTTGCAAAATTAAAACCATACTGCTAATATTTATTTACACTTCAATCAGTTAATAAAAACTGACGAAGACAAAAACAACAAAAAACAAAATTTAAGGGAGGCGAAATGCCTATTAATATTAAAGTAATGGCCTCTGAGGAGATTGCCGTTGCAGTAAAAGTTCGAAGGCCAAGTTGGCAGCAATTTCTAAGCTATTAAAGCTTAAAACTACAAATTAAAGCGGAAACTATTGTTGTCCGCTTTTTTGTTTTATAGCCTCGTCAATAACCTTGCTGAAGTATTCAACGGTTGGTTGAGCGTCTTCAAGTTTCTTACCGTCCAACTCAAATGTAGGTGTACTGTTATATCCTTTTCCAGTAGCTTCTTTTAAGTCAGCTTGGACAACACTGTTAGTTTCATCACCCTTAATATCAGTCTTGAACTGTTCTTCGTTAAGTTTTAGCTCTTTAGCCAGTGATACGAAATATTCATTTGGATCAGATACTGTTTCCCATTCTTTTTGAGTTTGGAAAAGTAGATCATGCATTTCCCAGAATTTATCTTGCTTTGCTGCGGCTTCTGAAGCTCTGGCAGATATCAATGCATTTTGATGAATCTGAACCAATGGAAGATGTCGGAACTGGAATTTAATTTGATCTTTATACTGTTCTTTAACTTGTTGGAGTATTGGAAAGTATGATCCACACGCCGGACATTGGAAATCGGCATATTCAATTAGAACTATATTGTATTGAGACTCTCCCAAAATATGGTTTGAAGGTTGACCAGTTTGCGAAGAATTTTCTTCACCACCCTTGCCAAACATTAGAAAACCAAAAAACGCTACGACTATTACACCTAGAATTACTGCAAATCTTTTATCCATAATATTAGTTATTACCTCCTCAAGTAAGCTATACAATTATACTATATTAACATTTAATACTTTGAAAATACTTAACCTAAATCGTAATATGTTAGTGTGACGTTTATTATTAACTTGATTCTTGCATCTTTAGCGCTCCTAGCGATTAGTTTAGAGCGTACCTATAGGAGGGTGCCTCTCAAAGAGTTAAAAAAGCGAGCTCGTGGTGGTGATGAGATGGCAAACATGTTGTATAGAGCGGTTAGTTACGGCTCTAGCCTTAAAGTAGTTTTGTGGGGGCTAATTGCAGTTACTAATGCAATATTCTTTGTATATTTAACATCAACCTCACCAGTTTGGTTCTCATTTATGGCAATTGTTGCGGTTCTTTGGTACGGCTTTTTATGGTTACCGGCAAGAGATGTAAGTAAGTACAGTAATTGGATAGCTGTTAAGCTCGCTCCTGTAATTGGTTGGATACTTGAGTTTATTCACCCTCTTGTTAATAAAGCGGGAAAGTTTATCGACAAACATCGGCCAGTTAGTGTTCATACTGGTCTTTATGATAAAGAAGATCTTATTGAATTAATTGATAGTCAAAAAATTCAAGCAGAGAACCGAATAGACAAATCGGAGCTTGAAATGGTCAAAAATGTGCTAAAGTTTGGCGATAAGAAAGTAGTTGACTACTTAATTCCGCGCCGACAGGTTACAACCGTATCAATTGATGACTCAGTCGGACCAATATTAATGGAAGAAATCCATAAGAGTGGACACTCCAGGTTTCCAGTTTACGAGGGAAATAAAGATAATATAGTAGGAATTTTGTATTTTAAGGATGTTGTTGGACGAAAAGAAGCTGGTCATGTCAGCAAAATTATTCGAAATGATGTTTTTTATATTCATGAAGAACAGTCACTCTATGATGTTATGCAGGCAGCGATTAAAGTCAGACAGCACTTATTTATTGTTGTTAACTCTTTTGAAGAATACGTCGGCATTATCAGTATTGAGGATGTTTTGGAGCAGATTATTGGCCATCAATTAGTCGATGAATTTGATCAATATGATGACCTAAGAGCTGTAGCCTCGGTTATTGCAAGGAAAGAACATAAAGAACATAAAAAAACAGAAGAAATAATAGAGCCAACGTCCCAACCAGAAAATATCCCAAAAACAGATTAAATAAGTTATAATTACCTCTAGTGAAAAACTATTTGAATACAGATAATAATCTTTGGGCCGAAATTGTAGACAACAGGTGACTACATTCTGAGCGGTCCATTTAATCTGTAAAATAATGTCAAATATTTAGGAGAATTTGTGAGAACTTACACTATAGATTCAAAAGATAAAATTGGTGAAGAAATAGAACTTAAGGGTTGGGTACAAAGTAGACGTGATCATGGCGGATTAATATTTATTGATTTAAGAGACCATACTGGAATTACACAGTTAGTAGTTCAGCCAGAAAACGAAGATTCTTTTTCTATAGCTGAGCATATACGAGACGAGTATGTCATATCAGTGGAAGGCGAAGTAGTAGCCAGGTCCGAAGAGCTTAAAAATCCAAACATTCCAACAGGAGAAATTGAAGTAAGGGTCAGTAAACTTACATTACTAAACCGCTCTGAACCATTGCCGATTCAAATTGATGGTAATGACACATCAGAAGAAAACAGATTAAAATACAGGTTTCTATATTTAAGAAGGCCAAAAATGCAGAGCATGCTGACTAAAAGAGCAGCTTACTATAAGTTTATTCGTGACTTTATGGAGCAAAATGAATTTACAGAAATAACCACTCCAGTATTGGCTAATTCAAGTCCAGAAGGCGCTCGAGATTTCTTAGTGCCATCTAGATTTCATCCAGGTAAATTTTATGCACTTCCACAAGCACCTCAGCAGTTCAAACAGCTTTTGATGGTCGGTGGAGTAAATAGATACTATCAAATAGCAACTTGTTTTAGAGATGAAGACCCGCGTTCTGACAGATTGTACGGAGACTTTTATCAGTTAGATTTAGAAATGTCTTTCGTAGATGATGGCGAAGAAGTTCGACAAACTACAGAACCTCTTATAAAAATGCTAGCTAAGGATTTTGCCGGCAAAAAACTACTTTTCGAAGATATCCCAAGAATAAATTATCAAGAAGCAATGGATAGGTACGGTTCAGACAAACCTGACTTGCGGTTTGGTATGGAGTTAATTGATTTAACTGAAGAATTGAGTGAAACGGAGTTTGGTGTTTTCGCCAATTCCATAAAAAATGGTGGTGTAGTTAAAGCAATTTGTGTAAAAGACGGAGCAAACTTGAGCAGATCTCAGATAGATAAATACACTGATGTTGCTAAATCAGAAGGTGCAGGTGGTTTGGCATACATAACCTATGAAGATGGACAGCCCAAATCTACAATTGCAAAATTCTTATCGGAAACAGAACTAACTATTATTCAAAGTAAACTTGATGCTAAGGATGGAGATATTGTGTTCTTTGGGGCTGATACTAGATTAGTTGCCAATAAGGTTCTCGGAAGACTAAGAAATGAATTTGCCGATCTTAAAGATCTAAAAGACCCAAACGTAATTGCATTAGCTTGGATAGTAGATTTTCCATTTTACGAATGGGACGACAAGGCAAACAAGGTAGACTTTGGTCATAACCCATTCTCGATGCCAAAGGGAGGTGCAGAATCACTAGAATCTGCCAAAACTGACGAAGGACTACTTGAAATTAAAGCTGATCAGTACGATTTAGTAATGAATGGATATGAAGTATGTTCAGGTGCAGTCAGAAATTATAATCCTGAAATAATGTACAAAGCCTTTGATTTACTTGGATACAATAAAGACTATGTAAACCAAAAGTTCGGCGCTATGATTAATGCTTTCAAATATGGTGCACCACCGCATGCAGGCTGTGCATTCGGTCTTGATAGAATATTCATGGTATTAATCGGTGAAGAAAATATTAGGGAAGTAGTTGCTTTTCCTAAAAACGGCTCCGGAGTAGATGTAATGATGAATTCTCCAAGTGGTGTAGACACTCAACAACTTGCCGAGCTAAATATAAAAGTAGAAGATTCAACAAAGTAAATGAAGCTGTACTTAAGTTCGTACAGAATTCCAGATCCACAACAATTACTTAAACTCATAGGTAAATTACCAACCCAAGTTCGAGTTGCCATCATTCCTAACGCTAAAGATTACTACGCTGACAGGGCCAGGAATATCAAGATAAATGCTTCAATAGTAAGTTTCAACGAAATCGGTATAAACGATACAGAAGTCGTCGACCTAAGGACCATTAAGGACAAGAAACTTAATGACAAACTCAAGCATTTTGATCTGATTTGGGTAATTGGCGGTAATACATTTTGCCTAATGGAAGAAGTCGTTAATAGTGGATTCGAAAAATCACTAAAAGAGCTATTAAAAACAGGTGTAGTTTACGGCGGTGAAAGTGCCGGTGCTGTTATCGCAGGGAATACTTTAAGTGGCGTTGAATTTGCTGATGAACCCGAGTTCGCCGAAAAAGTATATTGGCAGGGCATGAATCTTATAGATAATATAATTGTGCCACATGTCGATAGTGAATTTTACGGAGCAGGAATACAAGAACTTATAAATATTCACTCTGAAAAGACTAACCTGATAAAACTAACAGACGATCAAGCACTAATAGTCCATGATGATAATTTTGAGATAGTCGGGTAAATATTAATCGATACTGCAACTACTAGTAGTTTAATCGCTTCAACTATTAACTAAATGTATTTATGTTGTATTATGAAACATATGACCTATACCGCAAAAGTCACCGCAAAAGGTACGATTACCATACCAGTTAATGTTCGTCGTAGATTAGGATTAATCGAAGGAGGCGAAATTAAATACAAATATAACTTAGAAACAGGTAAATATTCTATTTCGGCCGTTCCATCATTAAGTAATTCAGATAAAGGAAAAATTAATATATAGCTGACTGTCCGTCTGAGTCACCTAGTTTCACTTAAACAATACAAGAAGGCAAGTTTAGGCGACCAGCTCAACTACATCAAAAAAGTAAGAAATTGACTATATGTATTACGTTATATATAATGTATTACATGATATATAACACAACTGTTACAAGCAAAGGAACGATTACAATTGCTGCTCCTCTACGTAAAGCTTTAGGGCTTAAGACTGGCCAAAAACTGACTGTTTCATTAAATTCTGACAATCAAGTAGTTCTTGACGCCGGTACTGATTTAAAGGCTTTTGAGGCTACTAGGGCTAAAATTACTAGGAAAATACCGGATCACCTTAAAGGTCTTGCAGGTGATAATCTTCGAGAAGCAGCTTCTAAATCTTGGATTGCCGGCAGTAATGATTAGCCTAGATACGAATGTAGTCTTACGATTTTTACTAGATGACGTTCCAGAGCAGACTCAAAAAGCTTCAATGATTATTGAAAATAATAAGGTGTATGTTACTGATGTAGTAGTGGTTGAAGCGGTGTATGTGTTAGAAAAAGTTTATCTACTATCACGTGAGGACATATTCAAGTTATTGTCTGGTTTTTTGGGGTTTGCGAATGTAGTATACAATCCATATTTCTTGATAGAAGCAATTCAGTTCTATAATAATCATTCATCACTTTCCATTGTGGATTGTTATGCTGCTTCTGAAGCAAAGGCATACAAAAATCAACTCGTAACATTCGATAAAAGATTATCCAATCAAGGTGGAAAACACGTCAATGCTTTGTAAAGTAACCAAAATTTAGGCGTCGATCTTAAGATTTTATAATATGGTTAATTTTATCGTATGAAGTTAGAATTAGCTGTATGAATTTAAATTATCGAATTGGTTTTAACAACATATAGAGTATAGTTTTAGTTAAGCATTAATAATTTATAAACAATTATGATAGATAAAAATAATAAATTGGAAGCAATCGAAATTAACGAGGCTGAAGAAAAGCCAGTTGTTCCCAAGCCCGATCAACCCGGTAAAATTAAAAAAATTTGGAAAAAGTACTTAGAAAAAAAGAAGATAACTTTTCCGCTAACAATCTTAGTAGTTTTTTTAATTATTTTCTTAGTTCCTGTTACTAGATATAAAGTATTAGGACTATTCATTAAAAGAACTGTAACTGTTAACTTGTATGATTCAAAGACCAATAAACCCATAAGTGATGCACTTGTTGAAGTTGATGGAAAGTCAGCAACAAGTGACGGTGGTGGACAGACAAAAATTGAAAAAGTAAAAGTTGGGTATAGACAAATAAAAGTTACAAAAAAGTACTATAAGGACTCTTTAAGTGACATTACTGTTACTTTAAGAGGAACAAACACTTTTAGTGAAGCGGCAGAAGCAACCGGTAGACAGGTGCCAGTTTCTGTTAATAACTTAGTAAATTCAAAGTCAGTTAAAGGGGCAACAATAAAATCTTCAGACTCCTCAGCAACTACAGATGAACAGGGTAACGCTGTTTTAGTTACGAGTCCTAGTCAAGAAGAGGTTGAAGTTACTATTAAGGCCGATGAGTTTAACGAGAAGACCGCCAAATTAAAAGTAACTGACGATCAAATTGATGAAAATAAGGTTAAGCTTACTCCGTCCGGCAAGGTGTACTTTGTATCGAAACAGTCCGGTAAAAATGATGTAGTTGAAACCAACTTAGACGGGTCAGAAAGAAAAGTTATTGTTCCTGGAACCGGTAAAGAACAAGATGACTTTACGTCATTGAGTGTATCAAGAGACTGGCGATACTTATCGTTATTTGCTAATCGAGACGGTAAAAATAATATTTATATAGTTGATGTCAAAGATCCGGTTCTTCAAGAGACCCAAAAAGATTACAAAATGACAATTCCAATAGGCTGGCATAATCAATATTTTGTTTACTCGGTCGAGAAAGAAATTCCGCAGTGGCAAGCCAAAAGGTATTCGCTTATATCCTATGACTCCGAAAAAAGACAGAACATCGTCTTGGATGAAAACAGGGCCGAGGGTACTTCTGATATAGACTACGCCTCTGAACAATATACAACCTACAGCATACTTCAGAATGAAGTTGTTTACAGTAAAATATGGTACGCAGATTTTTATTCGGGTGGAAAAATAGTTGGCAAACAAAATAGTATTAATTCTATCAATCCAGCAGGTGTTGATAAAAAAAATATAAAAGAATTTGAAGCTAAAATTGGATCAAATTTTTGGATAAATACTACTAGACCTAAGCCCCAGATATTAAATTTCAGTGTCAGTGACTTTACCCAGTACAAGTATTTTGAATATCAATCAAAGAAACTAACTGAAAAACCTCAAACTTCATCAAATTTCGACATACAATTCCCTAAGTATATTTTATCGCCAAGCGGCAATAAAACTACCTGGAGTGAGCCCAGAGACGGTAAAAACGCTATATTTATAGGTGATTTAGATGCAGAAGAATCCAAGCAGATCGTCGATAAAACGGAATACAAGGTTATTGGTTGGTATAGCGACGACTACCTATTACTTAGTAAAAATGGAAGTGAACTTTATATCTCAGAAGTAAATAACATAGCTAATCCAATTAAGATATCAGACTTTCAGCCCAATAGTTTTAATGACATGGGTGGTGGATATAGTTACGTAATTCAATAATACCCTCGAAAAGAATCGTAAGAATCTATATAATTAAGAATAAGCGTTTAATTTGAGATTTTTAATGCAAGATTCAAACATATCACAAACCGGTCAAGTAGCGCCGCAAACAGACAACCCACAAAGTAGCTCCGCTCAACCATATCAGCAGAGTGGTTCTTCTAATTTCCAAAATAGTAATAGTAACTTATTAATGGGTGGAAGTAATGCTAATTTAGTGCTGCCAGACGGTTCATCTAGTGTCGCTCCAAGTGGCACAATTGGTGTTGAAGAATCATCGAATTTAGCTATAAGTAATAACCAAATTAACTCTGGCATTGCAATAATTACAATTATTTTCTTAGTAGTGGTAATGTTGGTAGTTTTACTTAAGGCAGTTTTTTCAAGCAATACAACAGATGAAAATTATGAAAATACTGAGGATAGTTATACTGAAGATGAAAAACTAGAGAGTACTTCAATTAATGTTATTGATGATTCAGAGATAGAGTCAAAAGAAGAAATTGTTGCTCCAAAAACATCACCTAAAAAAGTCAAGAAAAAATCTTCAAAAAAAAGAAAAGGTAAAAAGTAGTATATGTCTAAAGATGCCAATAAGGACAAGGAGCGTCGCCCAGATTTAAGTATGCCAGATCAAGAAGTGCTAGAGGAAAAAGTCCGAGGTATGTTTGAAGTTGATGATGAAAAAGAGACTAAAGAAAAAAAACCAGACCGCCAAGTTATTAACATTAAGCATGATGACGATGAAAAAGATCAGGGAGTATTATCTGCACCAGTTTTGCCCTCTGATACAAAAGAAGACAACAAAGTTAAAATAAATGTTATTGAACATAAAGAACTAGAAATCGATGACCAAGAAAAAGAACCTGAAACCAAAGAAAAAATTGATGTTTCAACCCCCGAAGAGGATATCCAAGCTGAGGAACTAGAAGAAGACGAAACTCCAATAACAGATGACAGTAGTACAGAAAGTGATAAAGAAGAAGAAAAGTACATCGAAGAGATTGAATCTGACGAAGAACCTGAGACTAAACTAGATTCAGAAGAAATTATTGAAAAACCCGAAGTAATTAACGATGAGCCAAAAGAAGTTCCACCACAAAAAAACAACCAAAATACCAGTGTCGGAAAAGTTATAAATGATTTCAAAACTTCAAAAGCTGTTGAGGATATTGTTGCAAAAGAAGCTGACGATTTACTTGATCTAGAAGATCAAAAGAATTCAGTCCCAGTAAATCCAATCAAAAAGAGTAAAGATAATATTTTTAAACGTTGGTGGAAAAATAAGAAGTCTAGATACTTAACACTTTTAGCATTATTTTTTATCGTAGTATCTTTACTAGCTATTCCTGTAACACGGAACAAAATACTAAACTCTATTGGAGTAAAAGCTGCCGTCAGTGTTTCGGTTACCGATAGTAGCACTGGGCAACCATTAAAAAATGTAGTAGTTAAGATAAATCAATCTGAAGCTAAGACTGACTCTAATGGTAGGGCAGAGCTTAAAGAAGTTTCATTGGGCCAACAAAGTTTGATTGTTGCCAAACGAGCCTTTGCCGACAATACCATAGATGTGAATGTCGGTATTGGTTCTAATAATGTTGATAGTGTATCGCTCGACCCAACAGGGGTTCAATATTCGTTTATAGTTGTTGACTATGTTAGCAAAAAACCATTAAGTGGAATCGAGGCAAACTTCCAAGAGGCAAGCGGTTTGTCTGATGATAACGGAAAGATAAAGCTAACTCTTGAAGACTCTCAAGACCTAGACAATATTGATTTAACCTTCGATAAAACTGGCTATAGACAAGAAAAGTTAATTGTTAAAGCCGATGATAGAGCAGAAAAGAACGTTGATATAGTTTTAGCTAGAAAACATATATATGTAAGTAACAGGGACGGAAAATATAGTGTATTTTCAAGCTATATTGACGGTAAGGAAGAACAAAAAATTCTTGCAGGAACTGGCAATGAACGTGAAGATATAGACTTAAAAATAAATCCTAACGATAGTGTGGCTGCTTATGTTTCTACTAAGAGCGGGCAAGTTAATCAAGATAAATTCAAACTTAGTACTCTGACTATTATTAACGCCGACAACACTGAATCATTTGACGTAGTTGATGCAGAAAGAATTCAATTAATTGGCTGGATAGACGATAACTTAGTATTCATCCAGGGTAGTTCTGGGGGCAGCGAACAAAAGAATGATAGACATAAACTTATGACATATGACTATAAGTCAAAGTCTACAAAAGAAATTGCCAATAGTAATTACTTCAATGATGCCGTCATTGCAGATAAAAAAATATACTATGCACCGTCTGGTGCTCTTCAACCAGAGCAAGCTAAACTTTATAGAGTAAAGGCCAATGGTGAAGAGAAGACTGAAATTGCCCAAATAGAAGTATTTAAAATTTTTAGAACCGATTATGAAAACTTAACGTTATCAGCCGATCAAAATTGGTTAAATCTTCGTTTGAATGAAAACAAAGTTACTTCAATAACCTCACCCTCAACAAATCCTAAATCAAGAGTTTATAGTGATAGTCCTGACAGTAAGAACAGTGTTTGGGTAGATAGTAGAGATGGTAAGGGTGTATTGGTTAACTACCAGCTAGAAACTAGAAACGAACTAATAATTGCAAGTGAGAATGGTCTGATAAATCCTGTTTATTGGATTGACGGGAAAACAATTATTTACCGAGTTTCAAACCAGAAAGAGTCAGCCGATTATGTGACAAGTATTGACGGTGGAACACCAAGAAAAATTAATGACGTAAACAACGTAAATTCAGTAGATAATTGGTATTACTACTAACTTCTACAAAAAGCTTATGGTAAAATACCAGAAAGAGGAGATTATATGAAGAAAATTTTAATGGGCATTACATTATTTGCGCTACTGACTTTTGGGCTAAGTCCAGTTGTTATTGCTGAACAGACCGAAGAAACTACGACTACTGCAGAACAGCAAACACAGTCAGCCGAAAATAAGTATAAAGTCGAGGATAAAAGTGCCGCAGAATTTAAAAAGAATCTAGAAGATAGAATTACTGCCCGGAAGACAGAGTTAAAAACTACCTTAAATACCGCTAAACAGGCAAAAATTAAAACCAAGTGTGAAGCCAGCCAGGGTCTAATTAATAAATTGTCTGAAAAAGCTTCAGCCGCCAAAACAAGTCGTGATGAAATTTATACCAACATGACTAAAAATGCCACTAAATTAAGTGATCGCCTAAAAGAAAGTGGTCAAGATACTACAAAATTAGATGCCAACATTACAGAGTTGAATGCCTTAATAGATAAATTCAAATTAGACCTAAAGGATATGAGACAAGCTGCTCAAGATCTAACCGATATGGACTGTAAGACTGACCCTAGCGGATTCTATACTTCCCTTGAGGGTCTTAGAGCAAAACGAGAATTAGTTGCCCAAGATTCAACTGCCATAAAAGAGTATATTAAAACTACTCTAAAACCGACCTTACAAGAAATTAAAAATAATATCGGACAAACTAACCAGGAAACACAAGGAGCTAATTAATGGACCCAAATAAAGAAGAACAATCACAACCTTCAGTAGATCAAGATCAACCCAATAATAATTTCCCACCAAAACAGATAGATATTAATAGTGAAGACGGTTCCTTAAATCCTGTGCCAGGACAAAACTTTCAAGCAAATATTAATCCTGAACCAGTACCATCATCTTCCGTAAATAACGAAGAAAACACAGTAGAGACAGTTAGCCAAGAATCATCTCCAGAAAGCTCAAACGAACCAAGTTCAACTATACCTACAGAAAATCAAAGCGCAGCTACTGACGAGCATGTCGATGCTCCAGTTAATTCTGATCATAATACTGAAGCTGAAGACAAAAAGGAGAACCCTCTTGCAGTCCCTGCACAGCCTAAAGCAAAAAGCGGTGTTCCTAAAATTGCAATAGCCTTAGCAATTATTGTTGCTCTTTCACTTACAGCAGTTGCAGTCTATGTTTTTTTGAGTAGTAATTCGGACAAAGAAAATACTAACACTTCTAATTCAACTACAGAACAACAAACCGCTCAAACTCAGCCCGTAAGCAGTGATGAAGTGGATCAGACAGTTAATCAGATTGACCAGGATATAAACAAAACAACAAATGACGAAGATCTACCTTCTTCAGAAAGTGTTAGTGATCAATCGCTCAATTTGCAATGAAAAGGATAATAAGCTCTTCACTAGTTTTAATCGGTTTGACTCTCTCGTTATTTTTGCCAAATCTAGTTTATGCTGCTCCTGCCGATGCTCCTCCAGGTAGTAAAATAGAAGAAAGAATTAAACAACGTACTTCAGAACAGAACCTAAACCTAACTCAAAGAGATATAACTAGAATCACCAGTAAGTGCATTGGATCACAAGCGGTTGTCAGAGAGATCCAGAGTAAGTTGGGATCGGTATCAGATAAGAGACTAAACACCTACGAAGCTATAGACGCTAAACTTTGGGTTATTATTGGTAAACTCAAATTAGCCGATAAAGATACATTTAAACTTGAGTCTCAACGGGGCGAATATGCAAAAAAGGTGACATTACTTAGTAGTACCATGAATCAATACAAGCAAGTTATTGATGACATGGTAGTTATTAACTGTCAATCGGACATAAAAGGATATATGTCATTAGTAGCAACCGCACGACTTTATCACGAGTCAATTAGAAAGCAAACTGAAGAGATTAAAAGCTACGTAGTAAATGACGTAAAGGCATCTTTACAAACTTTTGCTAGCGAACTACAACCTAAACCGTCAACGGAGCAATAGAGTGAACCCAGATAACCAACAATTCAAACCTAGTAATAATCAACAAAACTACCCGTCAAATAATAATCAGCAGCAAGGTCCACGTGTAGTCGACTCAGTTATGCCGCCATATCAGCCAAACCAAAACATTCAGCCAAACAATAATTATCAGCCTCAAGCTTCTTCACAACCACAACCCTCATATCCACAACAGAATAACACTCAGCCTAATGGCGATGTTAATACGAACCAGGCTCCAACATCATTTAATAACCAAAAACCCAAGAAAAAATCGAAATTAATAGTAATCTTTATTGCAGTCATAGCAGTTTTAGGCCTACTTACGCTTGCAGCAGTAATGCTAGCGCCTAAGAGCGACAATAAGTCTTCTAAACAGGATCAGCAAGCTCAGACACAGTCTAGCGAAGACACAACACTTAGTCCTGCCGAGTCGATTAACGTAGAACAAACCAACAGCTCAATTAACCAAGACATTTCTGGTTTAAATATAGAAGAAGACTTTCCGGCCACCCAGCTTGACGATAAGTCGCTAAACTTATAATATTTCAAGATGGCCGAAAAAATAGTACTACTCGACGATAATTATCAGGTAATCGGTGAGGCAGATAAATTAGAATCTCATCATGCAAACACGCCACTGCACTTAGCTTTTTCATGCTATGTATTTAATGAAAATCAAGAATTTCTAATGACTCAAAGAGCATTAAGTAAAAAGGTTTGGCCTGGAGTTTGGACTAACTCTGTCTGTGGGCATCCATCTCCTGGTGAAGAAATGGAAGATGCTATATCTAGAAGGTTAGAGTTCGAGCTAGGAATGACAGCTAGTGATTTTGAGATTATTGTTCCTGATTATAGGTATACTACTCCACCATTCAATGGAATTATAGACAATGAGTTCTGTCCAGTATACAAAGCTATCTCTACAAGTGAGCCGAATCCGAATAAAGATGAAGTTGAGGACTATAAATGGGTTAAATGGCAAGAATTTGTAGACGAAGCAATGGCCGACAAGAAAGATATTTATTCATGGTGGTGTAAAGATCAAATCAAACTATTTGCTAAATTAGATATAAATCTAGTTTAGATAATTATGGTTTCTTTTTTGGTTTTCCAGTTGTAGGTATAACTGGAATATTGCTAACTTCAATTCTAGCTTTATCAAATTCCTTCTTAAGGCGTTTATACATTTCTGTTCGGATTCCCCATTGTTTGCCAGGCTTAGTCTTACCCATTATTCCTACAACAAGGCCGTTTACGGCGTAACCTTTCACACTTGTAAACTTAAATGGTTCTTTTATGTCTTTTTCGAAAAGAGGGTCATTTGCAATTTCTAGACCTACTTTATCAATAATCTGTTCAACCTTATCCATATTACTTTCAAAGCCTACAACAATATCTTCATTGATCCTGTTATAGCCAATAGTTTGATTAGTGGTTACGTCAATAAATCCATGGGGTACATGATGAACATATCCATTAATATCACGTAGCACAGTAGTTCTCAGCCCTACGTCTTCAACAGTACCTGTAGCACCAGCTAACTCAACAACGTCTCCAACCCGATATTGGTTTTCTAAAATTATAAAAAATCCACTGACAAAATCCTTAACAAGGCTCTGTGCTCCAAATCCCAGAGCAATACCAATTATTCCAGCACTAGCAAGTAGAGGCGCAGTATTGATACCTATCTCCGAGATGATCATTATTGTCGCAACAATCCACACGCCAATTTTAACTACAGCAGTCATTAGCGAGTCCAGTGTAGCTAAGCGTTTTTTTCGGTCTGTTTCAGTTGGATACATGTCTGGACGGATTGTTTTAGACAAAAGTTTTACAATTACGATTGTCAGTACTTTTTTTGCAACAAAAGCCAGAGCAATAATTAGAAGAATATTAATAAGATGTGCTTTCATCCATACAGTAACTAGATCACTAATATTTACTATATTATTTGCAATAACCTGGGAAAGTTCTTCAATCATTACTGTTATTATATATAAGAATCAAGGACTTTAAAATAAGCATGAGAATTTTTGATAAATTAGATGACCAAGAAATAGTAAAAAATATAAAAAACGGATCCATTGGCGTTATACCAACAGATACAATACTTGGTTTAGTTTGTCTGGCGTCTGACCCTGACTCAATAAATAAACTTTATGATTTTAAATCTCGTGAGCAAAAACCGGGAACTGTCATTGCAAGTAGCATTGATCAACTTGTAAAAATTGGATTTAAACAGAGGTATTTAAAAGCAGTAGAGCACTACTGGCCAAATCCAATAAGTATAGTAATCCCCTGTGGAAATGAGCTTAAATATATACATCTTGGAGTCGGATCAATAGCTGTAAGAATCACTAGTAATAAAAACCTAGTTAAATTATTAGACCAAACTGGACCACTATTAACTTCCAGCGCTAACTTACCCGGACAACCTGAATCAAGAAACGTTCAGGAGGCAATTAAATATTTTGGAGATAATGTAGATTTTTACGTTGACCAAGATATTAATAGTAATAATAGACCTTCAACAATCATAAGAATTGTAGACGACGCCGTTGAAGTATTACGAGAAGGTCAACTAAAAATAGACCAATCTGGAAGAATTACAAGTTAGAACTAGAAGTTTTTTAAACAGAAAACTCTAATATTAGGGCTTGGTGATCAGAAACAAGCTTTTGGTGTACATAGAATTTCTTTACTTTAATGTCTTTACTAATAAATATGTAGTCACAAACTTCAGTTTTGGTAGTTAATTCGTTTCGAGTTGTTTGAAGATTATTTTTTGTAGATAAGTTAACTAGTAAAGAGTTTAATTCTTCTAATGATTTGCTGGTCGGCTCAAGATTAAAGTCTCCGGTCAGTATTACTGGGCCTTCGAGCTCTTTTATGTAGTCATGAATAATTTTCATTTGTCTATCGGTATCTTCATTGCCTTTTTTATGATCTCTAACGTGATGACCATGATGGGTTATTAGGTTCAGTTTTTTACCGTTTGTTTCAACGACCGCGTGTACGAAATTTCTAATGTTATAATCGTATTCTTCGAAACTGAAGTCTTCTACAAAATCTAGATTAGTAAAAACTACCTCGGATTTAATAATCGGCTGTTTACTTATTATTATGTTTCCAAATTCAGCTTGACCTTTCATGTAAGGAATTGAAGCAGTGGCTCCAAAAGCAGAATATTTTGCATCGATGGCTTGTTCTATTTCTTCGGCGGTGAAAAATAATAAACTATCCCCTTTTGGATAACTAATTATTTCTTGTCCACAAAAAAAGTCAGGTCTTTCATCCATTAATAGGTCTTTTAAAGAGTGATCAACTCGGCCACCCCACGCATTAAGTTGCATAAGTTTCATTTAAATTCCTTTCTTAGCCATTCATCTAAGCTGTTTCCACCGCCAGCCGTCAAACATAATACTAAATCTCCGTTATCGGCGTGTTTTTGAATAGCTTTTTTTAAACTATCATCCTTTTGCATTGCAGTGGCATTCTCTGGTTTAGACACTATGTTTACAAGTTTTTCTGGTGTAAGCATCTCCAGAGATTCATCTTCACGCGCAAGATAACTAGGTACAATGTAAAGTTCTTTTACCTTATCGAAAAGATGTTCCAATTCTTTTTTTATAAAATGCTGGCGGGTATTATGTAATCCTTCATAAACTACTACTACATTTTCGCCGGCTGATTCAAAAGCAGTTTGGAGCGCACCCTTTATTTTTTCTGGTGTATGGGCGTAATCACTGTAAAT